>CANOYR010000007.1 GCA_947571655.1 uncultured Caryophanales bacterium | reverse complement strand
ACGAAAATTTTAAAAAAATGCCTATTTTCGTGATTTTAGTCGTGGTATAATATTTATATAAATTTAGTATTGACAAAACTTAGATAGTCAAGTATGTTTAAAGACAAAGATGATTAATAGAAATATATTAAATAAAGAAGATGTTGATGAAATACAAAATAACTATTACTCAAATGAAAAGAATAGTGATGATTTAAAATTATAAAAGGAATATTATAGGCTATAGAAAATTTTGTTTTCTATAATTTATTTTTTTATAGTGTTAAAAACCTTTAAAAAGGTGTATAATTAGATTATCAAAGTTATATACAAATGGTAATTTATAGAAGAGGAATTTATATATGAATAAAACTTTTATCCCTATATTTAAATGAATACTTGTAAAGTATTCATTTCTAAACTAATAAAAAAGTATTGAATTTACAAATTATAGGTATAGAAGGAAATATAAAAATATGAATAAAAAGGAATTTAAGAAAAAATGCAAACAAGGAAAAACTACAAGTTATAAATTAATGTTGTCAGGAGGAATAGTATCTACAATAGGTTTAATAATTGTTATATTATCATTTTTAACTACTAAAGGATTTTTGCCACAAATTGTTGGATTGGTAATCGGTGGAATAACTGCATTTATTGGAATGATATTAGACTTGGTGGGAGAGATAATTTTGACTAAAAATTATAAAGAGTACAATAAATAAGAAATTATAATTTGTAAAGTAGATTATGAAAAATAATTTACTTTTTTTAATTTTTTGGAACTTTTCTTAAAAAAATCCAACTATTATAGTGAGGTGAACAAAATGATCAATCAAGAAACCTTAGACACGTTTGATAAATTATACAATGAATCCTATCCAAATGTCTTAAAATATGTCATTTGTAATTGCTCTAATGTAGAAGATATTAAAGATATTGTTCAAAATGTCTATTTAGAACTATTAAAGATTTTACAAAAAGATAAATCTTTTAATAAAGGTAATACTTATATTCTAGGAATTACTAAAAATAAAGTTAATGAATATTATCGATTTAACTATAAGGCCAAAATAGTATCTTTATTTTCTAAAAAGGGTGATTTCATTTTATTAGATTCTATTCCTGATGATGTTAATTTACAAGAAGAACTTATCAAAAAGGAGGATTTGAAATTTGTATGGAATTTTCTAAAAAAGAAGAAGATTATTATTTTTAAAGTATTTTATCTTTATTATTATACAGATATGAATATTAAGAATATTGGATTAGAATTAAATATGAGTGAGTCAAATGTAAAACACTATTTGTATCGAACATTAAAAGAGCTTAATTCTATTATGAAGAATGGAGAGGATGAAAATGTCTAACAAAAAAATAATAAAAAAAGTATTTGATGAAGAACTTGATAGTAAAAAAATGAAACAACAAATACTTTTAAAATATGAAAGGAAAGAAAGGTATCAAATGAGTAAAATAATAAAATACTCTATTGCTTCAGTATGTCTTCTACTTGTCGCTTTTATAGGAATTTCATTAAGTAAGGGAACAGATATTTTGGAAAATAACATTATAGGTGCTATGAAAGTATATGCCTATACTATATCAGAAGATAAAAAAATAGAAAAAACAGAATTAAAAGATAACATTAAATTAGGGATTGCAAATTATAATTTAACAATGTCAAGTGTACCAGGCTATCCAATTATATTTGAACTAGATAATGTTGATTATCTAAATATTGATGTTACGAATGGAACTATTTTAAATTGGGATAGCAATACTGGTAAAGTAGATAGTTTAGGTAACACATACAAATTATCTAATAATGATACTTTATATTTTAATGTAAATATAAATACAAATATAAGAATAATTGGAATTAGAAATAAAAAGGAAGTGTTTGAAAAAAATATAACAATTTCAAGTGATGATTTTAATTATTATGCATTACTAAAATAGTTATATTTACAAATATCAATAAACTTTTTTTAGTGGTAAATGCAAAAGCCCATCCAGTAAACACACCATGTAGATTCCATCTGAATCTCAGTGTTCGGTTTTTAATGTTATAAGACTAATTTTTATGTCAATATATGAAGCTATTTTAAATAGTGTAAATCATTGAACTCTTGTTGGAAATAACAAATATTGTTTGACTTTTAGTAAATAATGTAGGTGACTTTATTATGAATATAATGAATAACAAGATAACTTTTAATATAACAGAAACAATAAATTCTTTTGATAATCGTAGATAATATTTAGTAATAGATTTTTAACAAATTTAATTTGCAGTAATATTTGTAAATTTCATCATCGTTTGTGAAAGCATTAATAGTTTGGCATTTATTAAACTACCTTTGTATAAATGTTTAAAGTAGATTCTGTAAGCGCATAGGTTGATTGTTACTCAAACTTTTAGCTTTATAAAGGTTTGAGTTTTCATATACTTAAAATGTTGATATAATCATTAGATATTAGACTAGTATTTGAGAATAATTAAAAAATATAGTATCATTTTATGAAAGTGATAATTGCTATGAAATTAATTTGAAATTTTAAGAATTTATTTAAACATGATAAGCCATTTATAATGAAATTAAAGTGGAATTTTATAGATAGAAAATTTAAGTCTAGGAAAAGTAAAAGAGAGTGATTTTATTGCTAAAAATAATAAATAAAGAAGCTTATCTATAGATAATGAATTTAGAATGTAAGAATATACTAAGATATTAGTACAAACAACAAAAGAAATATTCATCACAAAAATTCACAATAAAGTTTACATAATAAAATTTTAAAAAACATGAAATAAGGTAAAATTGAAGAAGATTTCAATTGGTTATAATGGGCGGTATAATAAGATAAAATATTGAATAATGCTAATCTTAGAGGTGAAAAAATGAGTAATTTAATAAAATAAGTTTGGCATAAACTTTGATTATGCCAAAAGATAAGAAGGCATAATATGTTTGAAGTGAAAGAGGTAGATATTTAGTTAAATCATTATCTTTTGTTTTAAGAAAAAGTGATAAATTAGTGGTTATTGGAGAGGAAGGCAATGGAAAATCAACCTTGTTAAAATCTTTAATAAAGACATGTGATTATTCTAAAATGACAGGGATTATTAATTTTAATTATAATACAGTTGGATATTTAGAACAATCTGTCAGTGAGGAAAATTTAAATAAAAAAGTTTTTGATTTTTTATTTATTGATGATTTTGATTATTATGACAAAGTACATAAATTATATAAACAATTAGACATTTTGAAGTTGGATGATTCAATACTAAAGAGAGTTATAAATACTTTATCTGGTGGTGAAAAAGTTAAAATTGGCATATTAAGATTATTATT
The DNA here is from genome assembly GCA_947571655.1 of uncultured Caryophanales bacterium. Lineage (GTDB taxonomy): Bacteria > Bacillota_I > Bacilli_A > RF39 > UBA660 > Alloscybalousia. The sequence continues at coordinate 70,115 of CANOYR010000007.1, read as the reverse complement.
AAATGAATATGATATTTTATTCTTAGATGAACCTACAAATAATTTAGATGTTCAAATTTTGATTTGGTTAGAAGATTTTATTAAAAATACTGAGAAACCCATCATGTATGTTTCACATGATGAAGCCTTATTGTTGAATACAGCGAATGTGATATTACATTTAGAGAAGATAAGAAAAAAACAGATTGTAAATATACTTTATCAAAAATCGACTATGATACCTATGTCAATTGGCGGATTGCCGCCATCAATCAGCAAATCCAGATGGCAAAATCAGAAAAAAGAGAATTTGATAAGTAGATACGAGAAATTGAGAAAAGTTATGTAAAAAGTTGAATATCAACAAAATACAGTTTCAAGAAAAGACCCTCATCAGGCTCAAGTTTTAAAAAAGAAAATGCACTCTTTAAAATCACAGGAGAAGAAGTTGAATCATGCTCAATTAGTAGAGATTCCTGATATCGAAGAGAAAACTCTTTTCTTTTTTGAAGATGTTATGGTTCCAAAAAATAAAATTATTTTAAAATTAGATATTCCAGAGTTAAAAGTTGGTGAGAAGACATTATCTAAAAATATTCGACTAGAGGTTATTGGAAATACTCATTTATGTATTACCAGTAAAAATGGTGTGGGAAAAACCACTTTAATAAAACAAATTTATGAAGAATTAAGAATAAGACAGGATATTCGGGTTGGTTATATGCCTCAGTTTTATGAGGATGTCTTTTCACACTATGAGAGTGTTTTAGATTTTTTAGTTTCCAAGAGTAAAAAAAATATTACAAAAGCAAGAATGTATTTAGCAAATATGAATTTTACAAATGAGGAAATGTTAGGAAAGATTTGTAATTTAAGTAATGGGACAAAGGCAAAATTACTTTTAATAAAGTTTGTATTTGATCAATGTAATGTTTTAATACTAGATGAGCCAACGAGGAATGTAAGTCCTTTGACACAGCCTGTTATAAGGAGTGTTTTAAAGAATTTTAAAGGAACTATTATTAGTATTTCTCATGATCGTAAATATATAGATGAAGTTATTCATGAATTGTATATATTAAATGAAGATGGGATTTTAAAAAAACATAATTAGGATTTTTCTTCTTCATTTATTTTATGGTACATATAGTTTATCAGTTGTTATATCATAATATTTTTTTATTTTATATCTAATTTTTTGATGTTATGATAGTTCTACTTTTAAAGTGATTATGTTAGGAAACTGAACTAAGGACTTCTCAAGTTAATTTTTTTGTGATATAATTGGAATAATTGATATAATAATAGAAGGGAAGTACAAAATGAAAAAAATCAAGGATAGAATGGGGAAATTATTGATTGGTTTATTGGTTATATCATTTGTTGGGATTCCAAGAATTGTTTTTGCGGAAGAAGAACCAACGGAATCACCATCACCATCTCCTACAGTATCTTCAACACCAGTACCAACACCAACGCCAACCGAGGTTCCAACGCCAACTCCAACACCAGAGCCTACACCTGAACCAACCAAAGAACCGCCAGTTGTTTCAGAGAAACCTACATTACAATTGAATAAAACAGATGTAGAAGCACTTCCAAATGCAAGGATTACTATTAAAGCTATAGTTTCTGGAATTGATCAAAGTAAATCACAAGTGAGTTGGTCATCTTCTAATTCGGCTGTTGCTATTGTTAATGCTTCTACTGGTGAGGTATATGCAAAAACGCCAGGAGAGGCTATTATTACCGCTACTTTGGAATATGATAAAAGTATTACTGCAAAGTGTAAAGTTGTGGTTGTAACTAAAGAAGACCCTACAACATCTTCAGAGAAAGAAACAACAAATCTTAATTTGAAGTCATTAAAAGTAAAAGGTTATCCATTAAATGAACCTTTTTCGAACAGTAGAACTGAATATACTGTTGATATTCCATATGATGCTGAAGATATCACTGTAGAAGTCGAAAAAGCTTCTAATGATGTCAAAGTAGAGATTCAAGGAGCGACAGGTCTTAAAGTAGGAAAAAATGAGGTAACAATTACTGTAAAAGATAATCAGGGAAACAGTAAAGTCTATAAAATTATAGTAACAAGAGAATCTAAAGAAGAGTCAAAGAAAAATAAAGATGATGATGATGAAAATATTTCTAGTCATAATACTTCCAAAGCTATGGAGAAGCCACAAAGTACAAGAAAAAATCATACATTAGAGTATGTTTTAGTAACTATTGGTTGTCTTATTTTATTTGCGATTGGTGGTTTAGGAATTTATTTTTATATAAAGACATCTACGAAAGAAAAGAAACCAAAGAAGAAAAAAGCAGAAAAGAAACCCCTTGTGAAAGGTGATGTAGAGAAAGAAAAAGAAAAAGAAAATCCTATGATTGAAGTTGTTTCTAACGAAGAAGAATTATTAAAAACAATTGAGTTTAAAGAACAAATTAGTGATTTTAAAGAGGCTGAGGTTATACAAAATGCTGTGGAGAATCCATCCACTGCATTAGGAGAAGTTGAAGATTTATTCGAAGATGAATAAATCTTTTTTCTTTAATAGTTCGTTAAAATATTCAGAAAGAAAGGGAAAAGTATTTAAAAATTGGGTTTCTAGATTTTTAGTTTATTTATTATTCAGCACTTCCTTTTTCTCGATACTTGAAAAGAAGGTGAAAAATAGGTATAATAGTATTAAAAAAGAGGTGACTTTATGTTATTTAAAGGTAAAGAAATATCCATTGATGAAAAAATAATTAGTTCTATTCGTAGTCTTGGAATTGATATGATTCATGAAGCAGAAAGTGGACATCCTGGAATTGTTTTGGGTGCTGCACCTATTCTTTATCGATTATATGCTAAGCATTTAAAAGTAAATCCTAAAGACCCTAATTGGTTGGATAGGGATCGTTTTGTTCTTTCTGCAGGTCATGGTTCTGCTCTTCTTTATGCTACATTGTTTCTAGCTGGTTATAATATAAAACTAGGGGATTTAAAAGCTTTCCGACAACTAAATTCTAAAACTCCTGGACATCCAGAATATGGGGTTACTCCTGGTGTTGATCTTTCAACAGGTCCTTTAGGACAGGGAATTGCGGCTTCTGTTGGAATGGCGATTGGAGAAGAATACTTACGGAATTATTTTATAAAAGAAGGAAAACCGATTTTGAATCATTATACTTACGTTTTTTGTGGAGATGGAGATTTAATGGAGGGAATTTCCTATGAAGCAATCTCATTGGCAGGAACTTTAAAACTTAATAAACTAATTATGATTTATGATTCTAATCAAATTTGTTTGGATGGAGAAGTTGATCAGACGATGACAGAAAACATTCCTGGTCGGTTTCATGCGATGAACTGGAATGTTCTCATTGTCGAAGATGGTGAGGATTTGAATGCTTTTGATATGGCAATTGAAAAGGCAAAACTTTCTATTGATAAACCAAATTTGATTATTGTGAATACAGTCATTGGGAAGTATTCAAAATTGCAAGGAACTAATAAGGTTCATGGAAAACCGTTAAGTGATGATGATATTTATACAATCAAAGAAAAAATGGGAGTGCGAGGAATTCCATTTGTTGTATCTGGAGATGCTGCACAATCTTTTCAAGAGATGATTTCTCAAAGAGTGAATCCTATTTATGAAGAATATCAAAAAATCAAGGAAACATTCAATGATTCTTTGAAACAGAAGTTGGAGAGATTAGAAGAGAAAAACACGGTATTAGAGGATTTAAAAGTTAGTTATGAAAAACCAGATACTGGTAGTGAAGAAATTCGCATTACAGGAGAGAAAATTTTAAATTTTTTAGCAAAAAGAAATCCATTTTTAATTGGGGGGAGTGCAGATGTTGCTTCTTCGACAAAAACTTATTTGGAAGATTTAAAGGATTTTTCTTTTCAAAATCGTCTTGGAAGAAATATTCGATTTGGGGTTCGTGAGCATGCAATGGGTGCAATCTTAAATGGTCTTTCTTTATCTGGATTAAGACCGTTTGGTTCTACTTTTTTGGCCTTTTCTGATTATTTAAAACCTGCTATTCGAATGGCGGCCCTTCAGAATTTACCAGTAACTTATATTTTTACGCATGATACGTTTAAATTGGGAGAAGACGGTCCGACTCATCAGCCTATTGAGCAATTAATTTCTTTAAGAGCGATTCCAAATCTTGAAGTTATTCGTCCAGCAGATGCAAATGAGGTCATTGGAACATATAAGTATGTAATGGCCAAGCGAGAAGGTCCTTCTGCCGTTATATTAGGAAAAAATCAATCACAAATTCAAGAAACGACAAGTATTAAGGATGTCCAAAAGGGTGCTTATATCGTAAAAAAAGAAAGAAAAAATTTAGGTGCTGTCCTTATATCTTCAGGAGAGGAACTTCAAATTGCGATTGAAGCTGCAAAAAAATTGGAAGGGAAGGGATATGATATTCGAGTAATTAGTATGCCATCGATTGAACTTTATCAAAAACAACCTATGAAATATAAAGAGTCTTTATTGCCACTTGGGGTGAAAACCTTTGTAATTGAAGCTTCTTCCTCTTACTCATGGTATGAATTTGTTTATAATCGAAAGTATTTAATTACGATTGATCAATTTGGAAAAAGTGGAAAACGTGATGAGTTGGAAAGAGAGTTTTCTTTTGATATTGAATCCGTAGTAAAACAGATAGAAGATTTATTAAAATAGCAAAAAACGACATTGTTTTTTTGTTATTTTTTTTATACTCAAATAGGTGATGTTTATGAGAAAATTTTATATCTTTAAAGTCAAAAAAGAATATCAAAATTTGTATCAAAAGAAACCAGCGAATCTTTATTATATTTTAAAATATCTTTATTATTTAAAGCCAGGGGAAAGTAATTGTGGGATTGAGTTGTTTTTTCAGCTCATTCAAATGATAGATAAAAATGAATTAAATAGAAAAATATTTATAAAATATCATAATAAAAAAGTGTATTCAAAAGTGAGAGAATTACATATTATCAATGATTTATATAGTGATGAGATTAGTACCTTAAAGATAAAAAGTAGTTATATATTATTAGAATCTAAATATAATACTTCTTCCTTTTTTTATATTCTTTTAAAAGAATCGGATGCTTTTTTTATTTGTGATTTTGAAAATCAAGATTATTTTTGGTTATCTGAAGTAAAAACACTTGTATAAAAGTTTTTTTTCTAGTAAACTATTGAACAGGAGATGATAAGATGTTATTAGATATCGTTCAAGTGCTCGGTGGGCTTATTATTGGATTGGTTGTGGGCTTTTTGCTTGCTAGAAAGTTTATGATGAAATACTTAAAGAAAAATCCACCAATTAACGAAGAGATGATTAAAGCACTCATGATGCAAATGGGAAGAAAACCAAATCAAAAGCAGATTAATCAAATGATGAAATCGATGCAAAAGTATATGTAATATTAAAAGAAGTGAAATAAGGAAAGGAATATAGGAAAAAATTAAAAATTTCTTTTTTCTTTCCTTTTTTTTTGATATAATGATATTAGAATAAAGAGGTGTTCTTATGAATCTGACAAAAGAGATTAAAAAGGAAATTTTTCGGCAGTATGATATTCGAGGGGTTTATCCAAGAGAGATTAATGAGAATGTAAGTTATACCATAGGAAAAGCTTATGGATCTTATATCATTAAGAGAAATCAAAAAAAATGTATTGTAGGGCATGATAATCGATATTCATCGAAAGAACTTGAAAATGCTTTAATTCAAGGAATTATATCAACGGGGGTTAATGTTTTAGATTTGGGTCTTGTTACAACACCTATGTACTATTATGCTTGTATTGAAACAAAAGTTCCTGCTGGGATTATGGTAACTGCTAGTCATAACCCAAAAGATGATAATGGGTTTAAGTTTTCTTTTGATGAAGGTGGGAATGCCAAGGGTCAGGAGATTGAAGATTTTTACCAATTTATTATGGATGGAGATTTTGTTGACGGAGAAGGAATGATTGGTTTTTATGATGTGAAAGAAGAGTATTGTCGTTATTTGCTTTCCTCAATTCATTTAAACGAAGATAAGAAACTGAAAGTTATTATCGATTGTGGGAATGGAACTACTACTTTTTTTGCACCAACAATCTATAATGCGACAAGGGAAAAGTTGATTGTACTTTATGGAAAAAGTGATCCTAGTTTTCCTAATCATCATCCAGATCCTTGTGTTGAAAAGAATTTAAAGGTTTTAAAGGATGCAGTAGTAGAGTTACATGCGGATATTGGAATTGCTTTTGATGGAGATGGGGATCGTGTTGGAATTATTAATGAAAAAGGAGAGCATATTCCAGCAGATCAGGTGATGATTTTGTTAGCACGTGATATTCTTCCAACCTCTTCCAATAAACGAGTATTGTATGATGTGAAGTGTACGAAGGCTCTTCCAGAAGAGATTGAAAGATTAGGGGGAGAAGCGATTATTAGTCGTACGGGAAATTCTTATACGAAAGCGGCTACTAGGGATCATGATTGTATTTTAGGAGGAGAATATTCAGGACATATTTTTCTACGTGATAAATTTTTAGGATTTGATTCTGGGATGTATGTAGGGCTTAGAATGATTGAAATTCTTAGTAAAACCGATAAAAAATTGAGTGAATTATTAGATGGGATTCCTAAGTATTATTCGACAGAAGAAATAAAAATCCCTTGTCCAGATCATAAAAAAGAAAAAGTTGTTGGAGAGATTAAACAGTATTGTCAAGATGCTGGTTATCCGATGGTTACTATCGATGGAATTCGAATTGATTTGGAAGATGGATGGGCTTTGATTCGTTGTAGCAATACAGGTCCTCATATCACTGCTCGGTTTGAAGGAATGACGGAAGAAGTGAGGGATCATTTGAAAGAATTTTTCTTAACACTCATTGATAATTTTAATGTATAAATATTTAACTAGTTCGTCTAAATAAGAAATAGATAACTAGTTTTTTTTATTAGATATGTGATATTTGTAAGTTGATGAGTTTATGTAAAAATATAAGTAAACTGATGTGTCAAAAAACGTCGTCTTTCTTTTTTTTGTCTTTTATCTTTGGTATAATTATAAATGGAGAGTGAAGGTTATGTCAGCAAAATATGATGCGAGTTCAATTAAGATATTAGAGGGTCTAGAGGCCGTACGTAAACGTCCTGGAATGTATATTGGATCCACTGACAAACGAGGACTTCACCACTTAGTATGGGAAATTGTCGATAATGCGATTGATGAGGCAATCAACGGTTATGGGGATTTGATTAAAGTTATACTACATTCAGATGGAAGTATTAGTATTGAGGATCGTGGTAGAGGTGTTCCTACGGGAATGCATGCCTCTGGGAGACCTGCACCAGAAGTGATTTATACTGTTTTGCATGCTGGTGGAAAATTTGAAAATGCTGGATATAAGGTTTCTGGTGGTCTTCATGGAGTTGGAGGAAGTGTTGTAAATGCACTTTCTAAATGGATGGAAGTTACCATTCGTCAAAATAAAAAAGAGTATTATATTCGTTTTGAAAATGGTGGTAAAGTTGCAATTCCATTAAAAGAAATTGGGACTAGTGGAAAGACTGGAACTACAGTTCGTTTTTTACCAGATGAAGAAATTTTTTCTACTACAAATTTTTCTTATACAACCATTTGTGAGCGAATGCAGGAATCTGCTTTTTTAATAAAGGGTCTTACCATAGAGATAGAAAATGAAAGTGATGGTAGATGTGAAAAATACTGTTATCAAAATGGAATTATCGAGTTTGTAAAATATTTAAATGAAGGAAAATCAAAACTTCATGATGGAATTTCCTTTGAAGGAACTAAAGATAAGATTGAAATTGAAATTGCAATGCAATATACGGATACTTATAATGAAAATATTGTATCATTTGTCAATAATGTAAAAACGGTTGATGGGGGAAGTCATGAGGTTGGATTTAAAACAGCGCTTACAAGGGCTTTTAATGATTATGCAAAAAATAATGGCTATATTAAAGGAAAGGAAAAGGCTTTTGAGGGAAGCGACGTTCGGGAAGGATTAACAGCGATTATTAGTTTAAAGATTCCAGAAGCACTTTTACAATTTGAGGGGCAAACTAAAGGAAAACTTGGAACTCCTCAAGCAAGGACAGCTGTAGAAACTTTAGTTTTTGAAAAATTACAATTTTATTTAGAGGAAAATAAAAAGATTGCGACAGAGATTATTGAAAAATCTTTAAAAAGTAAAATTGCTCGAGAGGCTGCAAGAAAGGCAAGAGAAGAGGCGCGAAAAGGAAAGACAAAAAATCCAAAAGAGAGAGCACTTTCTGGAAAATTAACTCCTGCTCAATCAAAAAATAAAGATCGAAATGAATTATTTTTAGTAGAAGGAGATTCTGCAGGTGGATCTGCAAAACAGGGAAGAGATCGTAAATTTCAGGCAATTTTACCTCTTCGTGGAAAAGTTATTAATACAGAAAAAGCGCGGATGGAAGATATTTTAAAAAATGAAGAAATTAATACAATGATTTATACAATTGGAGCGGGAGTAGGACCTAATTTTGCAATTGAAGAGGCTGAATATGCTAAGGTAATTATCATGACTGACGCTGATGATGATGGTGCACATATTCAATGCTTACTTCTTACCTTTTTTTATCGCTATATGCGTCCTTTAATTGAAGATGGAAGACTTTATATTGCACTCCCACCACTATTTTTAATTAAAAATGGAAAAGAACAAATTTATGCTTATACAGTAGAAGAAATGAAACAAATTACAGCAGGGAAAAAATATGATGTACAACGTTACAAGGGACTTGGAGAAATGAATGCAGATCAATTAGCAGAAACTACGATGAATCCAGGAACACGGAGTTTAATTCGTGTAACTATTGAAGATGCTCTTCTTGCAGAAAAAAGAGTTAGTGTTTTAATGGGAGATAGTGTAGAGCCACGAAAAGCATGGATTGAAGAAAATGTGGAATTTTCTTTAGAGGATGATTACACAATTATAAAATAGAAAGAAGGCAAAGTATGGCCAAGAAGAATATTGTAGTTAAATTTGTTCGCAAAAATAGTCTTTTACTATATCATATTGCTCTTAGTAGGAGTACTTCTAGGAAAAATATAAAATTAGCCATTCAACAAGAACGCCTCGATATTTTAGAAAATTATGTGAACAAGGCACCAGAAAAGTATCAAGTTCCACCAAGATTTCAAAAGATTGATTGTGTGGATGCTATTTTAGATTATACGATTGATAAATATCAACACTTGCGAGAAATTAGAAATGTTGTTCATTTTGAAACGATGGCAAATGAAATTATTGAAAATAGAGAATACAATCGAGCAATGGAACTATATTATTTTGAAAAATTGCTATTATTGTTAGAATTTGATTCTAAAGACAAATGTTTTGAATATTTGATGAGTCAAAAAGAAAAGAATTATCAAAAAATCATCCATCAAATTGATGATTATTACATTAAAAAAATTACGAGTTAGGAAGTGAAGGCATGAAAAGGGAAAAGACGCCAGAAATCGTAGAAAAAATTTTTGATTATACATTAGAAGAAATTATGGGGCAAAGATTTGGAAGGTATTCGAAATATATCATTCAAGATCGTGCGATTCCTGATGTTCGGGATGGATTAAAGCCAGTGCAACGAAGAATTTTATATGGAATGTATCGGGATAAAAATACTTATGATAAACCATACCGAAAGAGTGCAAAAACGGTTGGAAATGTTATGGGAAATTATCATCCTCATGGTGATTCTTCTATTTATGATGCAATGATTCGTATGAGTCAATGGTGGAAACAGAATACACCATATATTGATATGCATGGAAATAATGGAAGTATGGATGGTGATAGTCCTGCAGCGATGCGTTATACAGAAGCACGCCTTTCTAAGATTAGTAATGAACTTCTTCGTGATTTAGATAAGGATACTGTAACCTGGGCTCCTAATTTTGATGATACAGAATTAGAACCAACAGTTCTTCCTGCTAGATTTCCTAATCTTTTAGTCAATGGTACTTCTGGAATTTCAGCAGGATATGCAACCAATATTCCACCACATAATTTGGGAGAAATTATTGATGCTACCATTCGGCGAATTGATAGTCCAAATTGTCGATTGGAAACGATTATGGCAATTGTTAAGGGTCCAGATTTTCCAACTGGTGGAATTGTTGAAGGAATTAAAGAAATTGAGAAAGCTTATGAAACAGGAAAAGGAAAAATTGTAATTAAGTCAAAAACAGAATTTGAGGAAGAAAAAGGGAGACTTTCTTTAATTGTTACAGAGATTCCGTTTGAAGTAAATAAAGCGATGCTGGTTCGTAAAATTGATGAAATTCGAATTGATAAAAAGATTGAAGGAATTTTAGAAGTTCGAGATGAATCTGATCGAGAGGGGCTTAGAATTGCTATTGATTTAAAAAAAGATGTCAATCGTGAACTTGTTTTAAATTATTTATTAAAAAATACAGATTTACAAGTAAGTTACAGCTTTAATATGATTGCAATCGATCATAGAAGACCGAAGTTACTTGGGATATTAGATGTCTTAGATTCATATATTAAACACCAACGTGAGGTTATTTTAAAAAGAACAAATTTTGATTTGGCTCATGCCAAGGCACGACTTCATATTGTTGAAGGATTAATTAAATGTTTATCTATTTTAGATGAAGTAATTCGAGTGATTCGTTCTAGTAAAAATAAGAGTGATGCAAGAGAAAATTTAATTCATGAGTTTGATTTTACTTTCGAACAGGCAGAAGCGATTATAACCTTACAACTTTATCGCTTAACTAATACTGATGTGGTTCAATTAGAAGGGGAACTTAGAAATTTAAATACGATTGTAAAAGGATTAGAAGCGATTTTAGCAGATGAAGAAAAATTGAAAAGTGTAATGAAAGAGGAACTTCGCAAGGTAAGAAATGAATATGCAGTGCCAAGAAAAACAGAAATTAAGGATGAAATCACAGAGATTAAGATTGATTCTACAGTAATGATTCCAAAAGAAGATGTAATTGTTTCAGTTACGAAGGATGGTTATGTTAAGAGAACAAGTTTTCGTAGTTATCAAGCTTCTAATAATGATGATATTACTTTAAAGGAAACAGATTATATTATTGGTCTTTATGAATTGAATACATTAGATACGATTCTTTTGTTTACTTCTTTAGGAAATTATCTTTATGTTCCAGTTCATACAGTTCCAGATATGAAATGGAAAGATTTAGGGAAACATATCAGTAATTTAATTAAATTAGAGGAAAAAGAAGAAATTATTTCGGTGATTCCAGTTATAGATTTCAATAAAAAGATAGATATTACAATGATTACTAAAAAAGGAATGATAAAGAGAACATTATTAAAGGAATTTCAAGTATCTCGATATTCAAAACCAATTTCTTGTATGAAATTAAAGGAAGGGGACCAAGTAATTAGTGTATTTGAAACTTTATATGAGGATATTTTCTTGTCTACTACAGATAGTTATGGACTGTGGTTTTCTAAAAATGATGTTCCTATTGTAGGGCTAAAGGCAAGTGGTGTGAAGGCAATTAGTTTAAAGGGAGATACAGTAATCAGTGGTTCTAATTTTGACGCTAGTATTCATGAGTATTTGTTAGTCATTACTGATAAGGGAACTGGAAAAAGAATTAAAATTACAGAGTTTGAACGAAGTAATCGTGCACGTCGAGGATTATTACTACTAAGAGAAGTAAAGAGTAATCCATATCAAATTATTAAAACATATCCAGTAACAGCTAAAGATTATATTGGACTCAAGTCTTCTCAAATTCATTTATTAAAAAATACAGAGTTTCCAATTATGGATCGTTATTCTACTGGCTCTAACATTTCAAAAGAAGATATTTTTGATTGCTTTGTTGTAGTTAATTTAATAAAAAAAGAAGAACTTCAAAAGAATGAGGTAGATACTTCAATGGAAAAGAAGGAGGAAGTAAAAGAAATGGAAATAGAAAAGAAAAGGATTTCTTTAAAAGAGATTGATGATCGATTATTAACTATTGATGATTTTTTAAAGGATTAGAGGGAAATCCTTCTTTTTTTTAGAAATAAGTTTTAAAGTAATAGAAAATTAAGAAAACATCAGAAAAAAAGAGATTTTTTATCAGTTTTACTCATAAGATAAAATAGGTGATTTTATGTCGAAGGAAACTTTTAAACGCTTTGTTAGAAGTCATCCAAGTTTAGTAGCACACGTAAATTCTGGAGAGACTAACTGGCAGAAATTATATGAAATGTATGATCTATACGGAGAAAATAATTCGATTTGGAATCCTTATTTTCAAAGAGAAAATACTTTAGTAGAAGAGAGAATCAGTTCTTCTAGTTCAAGAGTGGGGCAAACGACGATTGGAGATACTTCCTTAAAGGAAATCTTTAATATGATTAAATCGATGGATTTAGATACTGTAAAAAAAGGAGTAGATGGCTTACAAAAAGCAGTCTTGCTACTACAGGATTTTACAACATCAAAAAAACAAGATCAGTATCAAGCACGACCACTTTATAAGCATCTAGAAGATTAATGAATATTGAAACGCAAATTCAAATTAGAAAGAATCCGTATCTTTATTACTATTTGAGAGAAAATACTTCTTGGTATAAGATTTTGAATCGTTATCCAGAGGCAATTCGAAATTTAGAACAAGAAGTAAAAGATTATTATCATCTAAATCCAAGTGATAAAATTGATGCAATTAGTAAAAAAGTTGAAATGGTTCGTACATTTATGGATATGTTAAATTAAAAGAGTGATTCTCTTTTTTTTTTTGACAAAACTATGTTTTTATCAAAAAAACTTTATTTATCAGTAAATTTATAAAAATTTAGATAAATTTTACTGCTTTTGTAAGCCAAAATATAAAAAATTATAGTAAAATAAATATGAGGGAAAAGTATGAAAGACGATTTGAAAAAGAAGATTGATGAAATGAAGGAATTGATTCGAAAAAATGAAATTTATCAAGAGGCAGCAGAAATCCGTGAGAGATTATTAAAAGATGAAGTAACTTTAAAGCAGATTAAACAGTTGCAAGAAGAAGATAGATATTCTTCTTCTTATCTTGAAAATAAGGAAAAACTTTATCAAAATCAGGATTATAAGAGATATCAAGAATTAGAAAATGAACTTTATTTTATGACTTTAGAAATTAGTCGAATTTTGGATCAATTGATAGGAAAGAAGGATTGTCAAAAATGAAAGTTATCAGTGGATTATATAAAGGTAGAAAAATTTCTGGGTATCAAATTGAAGGAACTAGACCTACACAGGATCGGGTAAAGGAAAGTCTTTTTGGAATGATTCAAACAGAACTAAGAAATCAAATTGTTTTAGATCTTTTTGCAGGAACAGGTAGTTTAGGTTTGGAAGCCTTGAGTAATGGGAGTATGGCATGTATCTTTGTAGATTCTAATCCAAAATGTACAGAAAATATCAAGAAGACAGTTGATTCTTTTGGAGTTACGAATGCAGAAATTTATACAATGGATTATCAGAAGGCGCTAACACTTTTTGCGAAAGAAAAAAGAAAATTTGATTTAATTTTTCTCGATCCTCCATATAAATATCATAATATCGAAGAAATACTAGAAGAATTAAAAAGGAAAAACTTAGTAAATATTGGTGGACTTGTTATATGTGAATATGAGGAGGAAAATTTAAAGGAAGAATATCCTGCTTTTGAAAGAGTGAAGTCAAGAAATTATGGTAACAAAAATATATCCTTATATCGATATAAAGGGGTGATGAAATGAAAATATATCTAGTTCGCCATGGACAAACAGATGAAAATGATAAGGGAAAATTACAAGGAAGAATCAATACCTCATTAAATGAAAATGGAATTAGACAAGCAAAAAGGTTAAGGGAACAATTAAAAGATAAATCAATCGATATCTGTATTACCTCTCCTATGAAAAGGACTTGGGAAACAGCTATGATTCTAGTAGGAGATCGTGTCTATATTGAAGAAGATGCTAGATTAATAGAGCGAGATTTAGGGAACTTTGAAGGGAAAAATCGAAGAGAATATGATATAAAGAAATATTGGGATTACCAAAAAAATAGTAGTGAGGGAAATGTGGAAAGAATCCAAGATGTGATATCTAGAAATACAGATTTTCTAGAAGATTTAAAAAAAAGATATCCAGAAAAAAATGTTTTAATTGTTTCTCATGCTACGATTATTCGTGTTTTAGATCATTTATTAAAAGGTACAGATTTAAAAAAAGCGAAGAATTTAACAGCATTAACCATTGATAATATGTTTTTTAAAGAGTATGAAGTGAAATAAAAAGGAGAACAATAGTTCTCCTTTTTAGTCTTTTACACTAAATATATTACAATACTAGCAATAAAAGAACCAATCATAATTAAACAAAAAAGAATCGCAAAAAATTTAATCATTTTTTTATTCATTGTGTCCACCTCAACAACTATTATAATAGAAAATCGAAAAAAAGTAAAATCTTTCATAAAATTGAAGATCAAATCATAGAGTAGGATAGGTGATAGAATATGTTGAAATTAAAAAAAGACAAGCTGTTAAACCAAAAAATACTTTATGGAATCTTGGGACTTGTAATTCTTCTAGGAATAGGGACAGGGCTTTTCTATCAATTATTTATAGAAAAAGGATTAAAAGCAGAAATCACTGATCAAATGAATCATTTTTTTACATCGATTAAAGATCAAACTTTAAATTTTGAAACTACCCTTACTAATAGTATTTCTTCGAACGGGCTTTCTTTATTTATGGTTTGGATATTGGGGATTTCTATTATTGGAATTCCATTTATCTTGATTCATTTATTTTTTAAAGCGTTTGTTTTTAGTTTCTCTTTTATATCTATTATTGCTAATTATCATTTAAAGGGAATTTTTTTAGCAATTACTTATATTTTTCCACATCAAGTTTTAAATCTGATTGTATGGCTTTTGATGAGTTTTTATGCAATCGGTTTTTCTATTAAATTAATTAAAGTTCTTTTCTTTAAAAAGAATCTGAATTTAAAAGAACATTTTAAAAAGTATACGAAAGTTTTATTTATTTGTACGATTGGGTTGATTCTTTCTTCCTTGTTTGAAACTTATCTTTGTCCTTGGTTATTAAAATTTTTCTTGATATAAGAATAATCAAGAATCTCTACTTTCTAGATTTTTAGATTTGTGCTATAATAAGAGCGGTGATTTAGATGAAGAAGGTTGTAATCGGGATGAGTGGTGGAGTCGATAGTAGTGTTGCCGCGATTTTACTAAAAGAGCAAGGGTATGAAGTGATTGGTCTTTTTATGAGAAATTGGGATACTTCTGTTAATGGAGATATTTTGGGAAATCCTAATTTAGAGAATGAAATTTGTCCTCAAGAACAAGATTATAATGATGCTTTAGAAGTTTGTAATAGAATAGGAATTCCTCTTCATCGAATTGATTTTGTAAAAGAATATTGGGATTATGTCTTTGAATATTTTTTAGACGAATTAAAAAAGGGAAGGACACCCAATCCTGATATTATGTGTAATAAATATATTAAATTTGATTATTTTATTAGAGAAGCTGAACGACTGGGGGCAGATTTTATTGCAACAGGACATTATGCAAGAATCAAAGATGGGCAATTGTTAAGAGCAGTTGATCAAAATAAAGATCAAACATATTTTTTATCTCAACTTTCGAAGGAACAATTAAACAATGTTTTATTTCCAATTGGTGATTTAACAAAACAAGAGGTGAGAGAAATTGCCTTAAAATATGATTTGATTACTGCAGAAAAGAAGGATTCAACAGGGATTTGCTTTATTGGAGAGAGAAATTTTCGAAAATTTTTAAAGAATTATCTTCCCAATCTGCCAGGTGATATTGTTAATATTGAAACGAATGAGATTGTTGGAAAACATATTGGATTAATGTATTATACGATTGGTCAGAGAAGAGGTTTAGAGATTGGTGGTACCAAAGAAAGAATGTTTGTTGTTGGAAAGAATATGGAAAAGAATATTCTTTATATTGCTGTTGGAAATAAAACAGAATATTTATTGTCAGATAGTTGTGTTTTAGATACTGTCAATTTTAATACTGATTATCGTCCAATTCATTGTACAGCAAAGTTTAGATATCGAGCAGAAGATTATCCAGTAGAATTAAAGTATTTAGAAAATGGTGAGATGGAGGTAAGGTATCATAATGTTAAATCTGTAACACCTGGACAAGCTTGTGTTTTTTATGATGGAGAAAAATGTATCGGAGGAGGAATTATTAAAACAGTATGTAAAGATGCAAAGAAAATTTGGTATATATTGTAAATAATTTGTAAACTTTACTACTTGATTTTTTATACAAACGTGATAAAATTAAATTAGGAGGTTTGACAATATGAAGAATTTGAATGACTTGTTAGGGGAGTTAGGAATCTCTAAAGTAAGATTGGCAAAATATCTTGGCGTTTCAAGGCAGATGCTATATAATTATTTAGCACAGGAGAATTTAAAAGAGTGGCCAAAAGAAAAGGCAATGAAAATATTATGTCTTCTTGGGGTTCAGCAGGTAGAGGATATTTCAGCAATTAAGGTAGATGGAGAATATATTATTCAGGTAGAAAATCGTTTGAATGATGGGGTTAAAGAATCTTCAGGAAAGGAAATTCTTGCTGATTTAAAAGGATTTAATAAAAAAGAACAAGAATTATTAACAGATATTATTAATTTGTTAAAAGAAAAGCTTGCAGATGATAAAACAAAGGATACCTATCATAGTTACCGTTATCTTTATCATTTTCTTCAGTCAATGGAAACAAATAAAGAATTGAAATATATCTTAGGTTATATGTCAAAATCTATGGGATTTATTGATCATACAGAGTATGTGTTTAATGAAAATCAACAATTTATATTTGAAAGCATTTTATTTTCGGCAATGACTTTATATACGAATGGGGGAGCTTCTCGATCAAAAATTGCAGATACGCATAAGCGTTTTGTTCAGGAAATTGAACATAAAAAAGAAGAAAGATTATCTCGTACTCAAGAATTAAATACTGCTAAGGTACAGGCGTTGAAAGAATTAGGATATACTGAAATCAATAATGAGAATGCAAAAGAAGTATTGGATAAAATTGCAGAAATTCAATCTAGAAAGGTATAGAAAAAGGACTTCAGGATTATATGAAGTCCTTTTTCTTTTTTAAATATTACCAAAATTTTCCAATATTTTGTTGCCTATTATTTAACAATTATGGTACACTCACCTTATAAGTTCCATGGTTGGCATAAAAAAAGCTGCCTAAGCAGCAACTCAGAAGAGTATTTAGGGTAAAACCTTTATTTTAACTCTCTATGTCATCTTAAATGGTATTAAGACAATTTCATAGTAACATAGTAGTAGGAGGTGTGTCAATGAAAAATAATAAAAAATATAATATTGGTCTTGATATAGGAACTACCTCTGTCGGTTGGGCGGTGGTAGAGAGTGAGAGTCAAAAGATTTTTAGAAAAGGAAATCAAGCATTATG
This sequence comes from uncultured Caryophanales bacterium, assembly GCA_947571655.1. Lineage (GTDB taxonomy): Bacteria > Bacillota_I > Bacilli_A > RF39 > UBA660 > Alloscybalousia. The sequence goes on along the minus strand of CANOYR010000007.1, from coordinate 52,601 downwards.
GGGTGTTCGTCTGTTTGAGGAAGCAAATACTGCAGAAGAAAGAAGAGCTTTTAGAAGTATACGAAGACGCTATGATAGAAGAAGAGGACGAATTAGACTATTACAAGAAGAATTTATGACAGAAATTGATAAGACTGACTCTACTTTTTTTATTAAATTGAAAGAATCTTTTTATCACGAAAGTGATAAAAATAATAAAACTGTTTTATTAACAAAAAGGGAAAAAGAGGAAATAAAAGCGTATCATAAAAGGTATAAGACAATTTATCATCTTAGAAAAGAATTAATAACGAGTTCTAATAAGCAAGATATTAGACTTGTATATTTAGCACTTCATCATATGATTAAATATCGTGGTAATTTTCTTTATCATGTTGATGGATTTAATATTGAAAACTTAGATTTAAATGAGCAGGTCAAAATCGTTTTGAATTCAATTACTAATCTTTGTTCTTTTTTAGGATGTTCAGAAGATTATGATAATTATTTGGATATTAAGAAATTTACAGAACTATTGCTAGAATCTTCTAAAGCTAAGAGAAAAGAAGAACTCCAAAAGATTCTTAAGAATTTATTTCCAAAAAGTTTTATCAATGAATTTATAAAATTAGTGAATGGAAATAAATTTAATTTCATAAAGATGTTAAATTTAGAAGTGGAAGAGAGCAAAATTGAACTAAGCTTTGATGGGACAGACTATGAAGAAAAATATGTGGTTTTTGAATCTATTTTGGGGGAGCATATGGAAATTCTTACTGCAATGAAACAGCTTTATGATATGATTTTTTTAAAAAAACTCTTTCATGGGAGCAAAAGTATAAGCCTTTCTTCATTGATGGTAGAAAAGTATGTTACTCATGAACAAGATTTAAGGTTCTTAAAAGATTTATTTCAGATTAATCGAAAAATTTATAATAAGATTTTCAGAAGTAAAAAAGACTCTTGCATTTATGAAAAATATATCAAAAATAAGATTAGTAATGATGAATTTATCAAAGAAATTCAAAAGTACTTACCTGAAATTTTTGATAAGAGTGGAGATAGAGAACTCTTAGATACTTATGAATTAGAAGTAAAGAATCGTATGGAAAATGGAGAATTTCTTCCAAGAATTACTGATACAGAAAATGGAAAGTATCCTTACCAATTGAATAAAGATGAATTAATTAAAATTATTGAGAATCAAGGTAAGTATTATCCATTTCTATTAGATAAATTGGAGGATGGAACTTATAAACTTGTGAAGTTATTGGAGTTTAAGGTTCCCTATTATGTTGGACCACTTACTGATGAAACTCATAGTAATTTTGCTTGGATGATAAGAAAAAATAATATAGAAAGAATTACTCCATATAACTTTGATAAAATTGTAGATAAAGAAGCAACTGCAGAAAAATTCATTAAAAGAATGATTTCTCATTGTACCTATTTATTGGAGGAATCTGCAATGCCTAACCATTCTATTTTATATTCAAAATATAAAGTTATGAATGAATTAAAGCAGATTAAAGTGAATGGTGAGAGATTAACTAATAATTTTCAGCAGAAAATTTTAAAAGAATTGTTTATGAAAGTCAGTGGAGGTATTACTGATAAAAAATTTAAAGAATATCTGTATGCTTCAAAAGAAGTAACGATGTATCAGGGAGATATTAGTGTTACTGGATATTCTGCAGATGGAAAGTTTGCGAATACGATGCAATCTTATGTAGACTTCTTTGGAGAAAATGGAATTTTTGATGGTACAATTTACAATGAAGAAAATGCAGAAGAAATTATTGAATGGATAACAATATTTGAGGATAAAGATATTTTAGAAACTAAAATTAGAAAGAAATATTCAAAATTAAATGAAATACAAATAAAAAAGATTATTGCTAAGAAGTATCATGGTTGGGGAAATTTATCTAAAAGGTTATTGATGACAAAGTATTATGTGGAGAAGGAAAGTGGGATTCCTAAATCAATTATGGACTTAATGACAGAAACGAAGGATAATTTCATGCAAATTATAAACAATGAAGATTATCATTTTCAAAAAATGATTAGTGATTATAATAAAGTGGACACTACAAAGAAAATTGATTATAGTTTTGTTGAAAATTTAGTAACATCACCTTCTATAAAAAGGGGAATTTATCAGGCTTTAAAAGTAGTTGAAGAGATTGTAAAATTTATGGGAATGCAACCACAGGCAATCATGATAGAGATGGCAAGAGGGGGTGCCAAAAAGGAAAGAAGAGATGATAAAAAGAAGTATTTAACTAAGTTATATGAAAAGGAAAAAGATAGTATTCATGATTATTATCAGTTGATGAAAGAATTAGGTGAATTCGAAAAAATTGATAGTCAAAAGTTGTTTTTATATTTTATTCAAGAAGGAAAAAGTTTGTATTCTGGAAGACCATTGAATATTGAAGATTTAGATTCTTATGAGATTGATCATATTATTCCAAGAACTTTAATTAAAGATGACTCTATAGATAATAAAGCTTTGGTTTACCGTGAGGAAAATCAAATCAAAGCTGCAAGTTACATTCTTCCTAGTAAGTATCGAACAGAAATAAATATTAAATGGTGGCAGCATTTAAAAAGTATTAATTTGATGTCGCAAAAAAAATATTATAATTTAATACGGAAGCAATATAAGACAGAAGATATTGATGGTTTTATTAATCGACAATTAGTAGAAACTAGGCAAATTACGAAGCATGTTGCTAGTATTTTAGGCAATTATTATAATAAGTCAAAGATTTTATATTTGCCTGTTAATTTATCTCATAATTATCGTAAACGATTTGATTTATTTAAATTTAGAGAGATTAACGATTATCATCATGCACATGATGCTTATTTAGCTGCGGTTTTAGGTGAATATAAAGAAAAATATTTAAGAAAAAAAGTAAATTTTGAAATGCTAAAGGAATTAAATAAAAAATTACTTGAGCAAAAGGATTATAATAAATTAAAATATGGATATGTAATTAATAGTTTGGATTATTCTATGAATAAGGTTTTAAAATCTATGATTTTAAGTGAATCTAATAAGGAAGTAGGGGAATTATCATTTGACGCAGAGGGTTTTAATAAGCGAGTAGAAGATACTTTATATAGAAATGATATTTTAATTAGTAGAAAAACAGAGATTAGAACAGGAGAATTTTATAATCAAACGAAGAATAAAAAGAATTTACCAGGAGTTTGCTTAAAGAAAAACTTACCAACAAAATTATATGGTTCTTATACAAGTCTGAATCCAGCATATGCGGTATTTGTGAAATATACTAAAAGGGGAAAGAAAGAACAACGTTTCATTGGAATGCCAATTTATATTATAGAAAGTTCAAAGAGTGATTTATCTATTCAATCGAATTATATACGTGATTTATTGAAACTGAATGAAAATGATGTTTTAGAGTTCGATGATAGAAAAATTCCTTTCTTAAGTTTGATAGATTGGGATGGTCAAATTTGTTATTTGGTAGGTGCAGCAGATACTATTGAGGTATGTAATGCTAAACAATTTAAATTTGATAAAAATAGTATGAAAAGATTCAAATATACATTAAATCAAGTATTTAATGTAAAAAATAGAATGGACACTCTAAATGAAGAGGAATATGAAAAAAATCTTGGAGAACTGATTAGATATATAGTAGATAAGATGGAAAAGGAGTATTCGTTATATCAAAATCTAATCCTAAATTTGAAGAATATAGTTTGCTATGATTATCCAGAAATGTTATCGATAGAAGAAAAAGAACAGTCTATAAAAGAGCTCTTTAAGTTATTAAATTGTAGAAGTACTACAGCAAATTTTAAATTCTTAAATAGTAAATATTCTACTGCTTTCGGAAGAAAAAATCAAAGAGTGATTAATCATGCTAAAGTTTTTAATAAATCAATCACAGGAATTAGGGAAAGTGTATATGAGTTTTAGAACCGTTGTAATTACAAAACAGTCAAAAATAAGTTATAAAAATAGATTTTTAGTAGTTAAACAAGAAAATGGGGAGAAATATATTCATTTGTCGGAAATAGATACTGTTATAGTAGATTCTATTTCGGTATCTATTTCTTCCTATTTATTAAAGGAATTATCTAATTATAAAATAAATATTATTTTTTGTGATGAAAAGCATCATCCGTTTGGTGAATTGTCCTCTTATTATTCAAGGCATAATACAACCAAGAAAATTAACATTCAAATAGCGTGGGAACAAGAGAAAAAGGATGAGTTATGGACTAAGATAGTGAAAAATAAAATTATGAATCAAACTATTTTATTAAATAAAATTTCTTCGAAACAATATGATTTACTTCTTAGTTATGTAGATGATGTAACTATTGGTGATCAGACTAATAGGGAAGGGCATGCAGCTAAAGTCTACTTTAAAGCATTGTTTGGTAAGAATTTTGTTAGAAATTGTGGTGATTCTATTAATTCAGCTCTTAATTATGGTTATGCAATATTATTATCTACTTTTAATAAGGAAGTAATCGCTAGTGGTTTTTTAACACAACTTGGAATTCATCATAAGAATGAATTTAATCAATTTAATCTAACTTGTGATTTAATGGAACCATTTCGAGTAATCATAGATAATTTTGTTTATTATAATCAAAAAAGAGAATTAAATACAGAGTATAAATTGGATTTGATAAATATTTTTAATAATACATTTAAGTATCAAAATAAGAAGTATACTTTAAAGGATATTATAAAGTTGTATGTTAAAAATACTTTAGAATCTATGAATGATATTGAAAACTATAAGGGGTTCTTTTATTATGAGGGATAGAGTTATGAGAACAATTGTATTTTTTGATTTACCAAATATTTATGCAGTAGATAAAAGAAACTATGTATTATTCAGAAGATTTCTTTTAAATGAGGGATTTATTATGATGCAGGAGTCAGTATATTCTAAAATTGTGCTCAATTCTCAGCAAGCAAGTTTGTTAATTGATAGACTTAGAAAAAAATCTCCAAAAAAAGGATTGATACAAGTCTTGACAATTACAGAAAAACAATATTCACAAATTGAATATATCATTGGTCATCATGATAGTAAAATTATAAATAGTGAAGATAGGTTAGTGGTTTTATGAAAATGGATATAGAGTTTTTGGATAATGCTATTCTATTAGATGATGAGATTATTCCTATTATAGAGATAGAAAATAAGGCTTATTTTTATAGAATAGTAAATGATTTATATTCATTAATGAATAATGAGAGAATTAGTAGTATTAAGTTTTTTGATGAATCATCTAAAGAAATTCTATATGGTGGAAAAATCCAAGTGTTTTTGAATTTTTTTGATTTTGAATTTGATTCAAAAAAATATATTAATGGATTATTACAATATATTGTAAATGAATTAACAGATGCAGATAGGGAAAATATAGTTAAGAATTTTAATAAGTTGAAGCAGGTATATAAGAAGATATTGAATGGTATTGATATTCCAGTGGTACTAAATGTAGATAGTAATATTGATTCTATTAATAAAATAATGAAGATAGGGATTTCTAGTAGGGAAAGTTTGTTAGAGAACCTTTTATTGATAATTGATTTGGAAAGAGAACTAAAAATTAATAAGATTTTATTCTTTGTTAATTTAAAGCAATACTTATTAGAAGAAGAGTTAAAGGAGTTATATAAGTACTCATTATATAGCCAAGTAAAAATAGTCTTAATTGATTCGCAGTGTTATGGTGTTACTAATGAATATGAAAAAAAATTAATTATCGATAATAATTTAGATGAATTTATGTTAAAATAGATATGATGACAATGATTCTATCATTTAAGATGATAAGTTTACTCTATGAACGATAATAGATTGATTCCATTTGAGGTTTTAGATCTATGTCATCTTGAATGGTATTAAAACGGTTTTTGTTTGCATTATCTATTTCATTTTGTTTTAGATCTATGTCATCTTGAATGGTATTAAAACAAATTTGTGTTGCGCTAGAAATGACAAATGGTTTTAGATCTATGTCATCTTGAATGGTATTAAAACAAAAGAAAAGAATAGTTATTATGATAACACGTTTTAGATCTATGTCATCTTGAATGGTATTAAAACTTGTAGTGATTATTTTTATAGAAATCACAGGTTTTAGATCTATGTCATCTTGAATGGTATTAAAACCATTTAGTGCAACAGCTACGCTTCGTGATAGTTTTAGATCTATGTCATCTTGAATGGTATTAAAACATATATCAATTATACTTAGCAAGTAAGCAGGTTTTAGATCTATGTCATCTTGAATGGTATTAAAACCATTTAGTGCAACAGCTACGCTTCGTGATAGTTTTAGATCTATGTCATCTTGAATGGTATTAAAACATATATCAATTATACTTAGCAAGTAAGCAGGTTTTAGATCTATGTCATCTTGAATGGTATTAAAAAATAATCTCCCTTATTTAATTGGAAAATATAATAAAAATTTTTTAATTTTCTCTATTTTTATAATCAACTAGAATTTATCAATTAAATCGAAATTAAAAAGGTGAGTGTAGTAGTTTATTTTATATCCTTTGCTACTATTATGTTTTTTTTATGGACATTACATATTCTTTTTAATTAATGTAATTTCTATTTTGTATAATTGATAATCTGATAACTAATAATAACCCCTTTTTTGCTTGTTTTATGGATTGATAATAATTTCCTATTATAAATTTAAAAACGTCTTAAAATGACGTTTTTTCTATTTCTTCTTCGATTCTTTTAATTACATAGTTTTTTTCATTTGGATATTTTGTATAGAATGTTATTAATTTTATTTTTGCATCACCACAAATTTTTTTAACTTTTAAATCTCTATCTTTTCTTTTATTTTGATTATGTGTATTATCATTTACTTCTATTAATAATAGTATTTTTTTATAATCATTGCTAAATATTGCAAAGTCAATATTTTTGAATAATTCATTAATATATCCTTTATTTGCTTTTTTAATTATTGTTGCTAAATTTATTTGTGGAACTATTTTATATTTTGATTCTAGTTCTTTTATTTTATTGTAGAATTCTAGTTCGTATTGTGTCATAAATTCTTTCTTTTCATATATTTTTATCTCTTCCTTGCTTTCTTCGGTTATTCCTTTTATTCCTAATATTTTTTTAATAAATTCTATTATTATTTTAATCATTTCTTATTTTCCTTTCTATTTCATTTGTTTTAAACTCATCTTTGATAAATGGGAATATTTTATAATTTTAATCTTTGATTTTAGAAGAGAAGGGGAGTTATGCATGTGGGAAAGCAATTAAAAAATAAAAAAAATGGATCAATAATTAAAAATACCAAAATAAGAGTATAATGTATTTATTAATTTTGTATTTCAAAAGAACGGAGGATTCCATTTTCATGATTTAATTGCAAACGTATTAAAGTGAAAGTTTAGTGAATCTTGAAGTTTCTTATGGAGTTCATATTTATAATTTAGATAATTATAAGTTAGGTTTTACAACTATCTCAGGAGAAAGTATATAATTATATTAATAAGAGTATGCCACAAGGAATTGATTACTCATTAGTATCTAGAAATTTAGAAAAAACTAGATTAAAATACTCTTATTTAAGAAATAGTAATAATCAATTATAGATTGTAGATATTAGTTATTATAATAAAATTGAGAAGTCTAGTTGTATTGTGGAAGTAGCACAATTCCAGCATTCTTAATTTTTCTTATTTCGTATAATTGATATTATGTTAACTTATAGATTGAATTAATTATATTTCTTTGAATATTAATTCTCTACTTTCTTAAACTAATTATAACAGAATATCTCAGAAAAATCTATTTTTATATGGATTTATTACCTGGGAAATATTTATATAAGTAATAAGAATGATTTTAATTAGTAATTATACAATTATTTAATTATTGATTTTTTATATCAATTTTGATAATTATTTTTAATTAATAATCTTTCTGTTTTATTTCTACAATATTTTCCTTGGATAGATAATTGTCTATTTAAATTGTTTCTCGATTCCAATTAGAACATTTTATTGTTAAAATTTTTATAGTATAAAAATGAATAGTATAGGGGAGAATACTATAATGGGAGGGATATAATTATGAGTAAAAAACAATCAAGTAAAGAAAATAATCAAAATATTAAATGTAATGTAGAATCTTGTGAATATCAAGATTGTGGAAGTCATTGTTGTACATTAAATGAGATTGAAGTTGGTTGTACTTGCGGTTGTGATGAGGCTGTAGATAAAAAAGAAACTATATGCAAAAATTTTAAGTGTGATAAATAAAAAAAGGGGAGCAGAATAACTACTCCCCTTCTCTTTTAATTAAATCTTCTAAGAGTAATCTACATCCCTTTTCAATTTCCTGGTAAGTTGTTTCAAAATCTCTGGTATACCATGGGTCTAGAATATTGTGATTTGGATGAAGTTTCTTAATTTTTTTGTTCCAATCATTTTCAACGATTTGCAGTAAGCTATGAATATTTTTATCATCCATACCTATAATATAATCATAATATTCATATTTCTCTTTTGTAAAGACTTGGGAATAATGAGAAAAATTAGAAATCCCCTTCTCTATTAATTTTTCTTTTGCAAGAGGATAAATGGGATTTCCCTCTTCTTCTTTACTTGTTGCCCTAGATTCTATTATAAATTTTGATTTTAATCCAGATTCTTCAAGTAATTGATTCATAATTGCTTCTGCCATTGGACTACGACAGATATTACCTAAACAAACGAAAACAATTTTTTTCATTTATTTTAATTTTTCTAAGAAACTTTTTCCGATTAGTAGTTGTGTAGCTCCAAAATTTTCTGCAATCGTTGCTCCAATATCACCCATAGATTCTAGAATTTCTAAACGTTTTGGTTCTCTTAGATTTCTTCCAAAAATAATAACGGGTACATTTTCTCTAGTATGTCCATTACCTGCAAAAGTAGGATCACATCCATGATCTGCAGTTAGTATTAATAAGTCTTCAGTATCTAATTTATTAATAATCATTGGGATTTGAACATCAAATTCTTCGATTGCTTTTGCATAACCTTCTAAATCCCGTTTATGTCCATATTCTTGATCAAAGTCATTTAAATTACAAACACATAGTCCTGTAAAATTCTTATCCATTGTGTCGCTTAATTTATTTAATGCTTCTGTGTTATTTTTGGCTTTCATTTTCTTAGATATTCCGTCTTCATCGAAAATGTCAGCAATTTTTCCGATAGAAATTGTAGCATAATTATTTTCTTGTAGTAGATTAAAAACACTTTTGGTCGGAGGTTTTACTGCTAAATCGTATCGATCATTCGTAAATTTAAAGTTTCCAGGTTTTCCTGTAAATACTCGAGCGATAATACGACCAATTTTTAATTCTTCTGTTGTTGTTATTTTTCTAATTTTTTCAGCATATTCATAAAGTTTAGCAGTTGGAATAATATCTTCGTGAGCTGCGATATATAAATTGGAACCATTTGAAGTATAAAGAATTAAAAATCCATATTGCATATGTCTTTCTCCGAGTTCGTTAATGATGTCGATTCCTTGTACATTTTTATTTCCAATGACACGACGTTTTGTTAATTGTTCAATTTGATCTAACAACTCTCTGGGAAAACCATTTTCAATAAACGATTTAAATGGTACTAGATTTTTAACTCCTAATAATTCATAATGTCCTGTTAAAGTATCTTTTCCAGGATTGGTTGGTCTTGCGATGGTATAATAGGCTTCTACATCCTCATTATCAGCCATAGTTAGGGTATCTAAAAAACCTAGTTTTTTTAGATTTGGAATAAATAATTCATAATTCTGATTAATATGTCCTAATGTATTAGAACCTACATCATTATAATTAGAAGCATCTATCGCTTCCCCTACTCCTAAAGAATCTAAAACTATTAAAAATATTCTTTTAAACTTCATATTTTAATCCTCGTCCTTTCTTGGATGGAACTCGTCATAATCTTTTTTTACTTGTTGATTCGAAATTTGTGTATAAATTCGTGTGGTTGCGATATCACTATGTCCTAGCATTTCTTGAATGACTCTAAGATCTGCTCCATTTTCTAATAAATGGGTTGCAAAACTATGACGTAATGTATGGGGTGAAATATTTGTATTTAGGCCCTTTTCTAAGAGAAGTTTTTTAAGCATTTTAAAAAATCCTTGTCTTGTAATAGGCTTTCCATGGTTATTTAAAAATAGTTGATCGTAATGTTCTTTCTTTTCTAATTCTTTTCGTATTTTTAAATAATTAGATAGGGATTCAATAATAAAATCATTAATGGGAATGATTCTTTCTTTTCTCCCCTTCCCCATACAGCGTACAGTACAGTTGATTAAATCAATATCATTAAGTGTTAAACTAAGTAGTTCGCTAATTCTTAGTCCAGTACCATATAATAATTCTAACATAGCCTTATTACGATAGTCAAATGGGCTTTCTGTTTTAATATCTAATAATTGATCTACTTCTTGATGAGAGAGTGCTGTTGGTAAATGTTTCCTTAGTTTAGGATGATCAATATTTTTTGAAACATCTTGTTTTAAGTCTCCAGTTTTAATAAAGTATTTATGAAAATTACGAATTACTGTTATTGAGTGTGCAATTGACTGTGGTTTTAAATTTTCATTACTTAATGTTTTTAAATATTCAGTAATATCCTCATATTGAATATCTTCAATATTCCATATACCTCTTCGAACTAAAAAAGCCATATATTTGGTTAATTCATTTTGATAAGAATTTTTTGTATTTATGGTTAAATTTTGTTCTATTATTACATAATCTAAATATTCTTCAATTTGTCTTCCTAATTTCATATTTCTTCCCTGCAATTCTTATTTATTATAGCATATTTCTTTTAAAAAGTATCGATTTTTGATAAAATATAGTTGGTGATAACTATGAATAAGCCCTTAGCGCTGAAATTAATCCCTAATACTATAGATGAGGTTATTGGGCAGAAACATTTGCTTGGGAACAATAAAATTTTGAGGAACTTAATAACCAATCAGCGAATTTTTTCTATGATTTTGTATGGAAAGCCAGGAATTGGAAAAACAACAATTGCGACTACGATTGTAAAGGATTTAGGTGTTAGATATCGGTTTTTAAATGCAACAATGAATAATAAGAAAGATTTTGATACTGTTGTAGAAGAAGCGAAGTTGTATGATGGTATTGTTTTAATTATGGATGAAATTCATCGTTTAAATAAAGATAAGCAGGATTTGTTACTGCCACAGTTAGAAAGTGGTTTGATTACTTTAATTGGAATGACGACCAGTAATCCTTATCATAAGATAAATCCTGCGATTCGTAGTAGATGTCAAATTTTTGAATTAAAAGATTTGAATAAGGAAGATATTATGGAAGGACTTAGTCGTGCGATTAAGCATCCGGATTTAGTTGGGATAGAAATTAGTGAGGATGCTATTCAACATATTGCAACTCTTGCTGGTGGTGATCTTCGATATGCATATAATTTGTTAGAAATGGCATTTTATTCTAGCAGTGATAAAAAGGTAACATTAGAGTTATTAAAGAATATTAATAATAAACCTGTTATTATTTCTGATAAAGATGAATCTGGGCATTATGATTTGTTAAGTGCTTTCCAAAAATCCATTCGGGGAAGTGATGTAGATGCTTCTCTTCATTATCTTGCAAGGCTTATAGAAATTGAGGATTTGGATAGCATTTATCGGCGTATGAGTGTAATTGCCTATGAAGATATTGGGCTTGCTAATCCTGATATTGGACCAAGGGTGATGGCTGCGATTCAAGCAAGTGAATTGGTAGGTCTTCCAGAAGCTAGAATTCCTTTAGGAGAGATTGTTGTAGAAATGGCTTTATCTCCAAAATCTAATACAGCACATATTGCATTAGATAAGGCCTTAGAGGATGTACGAACTGGACGTTGTGATGATATTCCTGATACGATTAAAATTCATTCTACTATTTACAAGTATCCTCATGATTACCCAAATAATTATGTAGTACAACAGTATCTTCCTGATAATTTAAGAAATAGAAGTTATTATATTCCAAAAGATACTTCTCCTAATGAGAGGATATTAAAGCAAATTAAAGAAAAATTGGATAAGAAAAAGGAAGAAATAGAAAAAAGAGCTACATAGCTCTTTTTACACATTAATCATTTCTTTACGATAAATTTTTGAAGTGTTTAGAATGTACTCTAAGTCTGTTTGATTAATAATTCCTCTTTCTAGTAATCCTTTTAAATTTTCACGATTAGAAATGTTATTATTTTCTAAACATAGACTGTATAAATGTGGTAGTTTTTCTAGTACACTTGGATTGGTAATAAGGTTAGATCTTAAATCTAATTCTTCTAAACTTTGTAATCTTCCTAATACATTAATATTATCTACAGTTGTATTATTTAGAATAAGTGCATTTAGATTGTTTAAATTTTTAAAGGAACTAATATCAGAAATATTTTCACAATCTACGATTCTTAAGTATTCTAAATTTTTCATTTGACCGACTGCATCAGTATTTGAAAAACTACAATTTTCAATACTTAAACGATGTATGTTTTCAAAAGCTGATAAATATTCTAAAACACTTGCATTATTACAACTGTCAACAAATACAGTGTTTATATAATTTTTTTCTTCCTCACTTAATGATGTTAATGTGATGGGAAGATTTTCTGTAATAATTACATGGGAAGGATTATTTCCTCCTTTATAAAAATGAATTTTATAAACTTCATTTTCTTGTTGTGCAATAACAATACTTGTAATTTTATTATTTTCTGAGTTTACTGATATCATTTGTTGATCTCCTTTTTCCTGTAACATATTTGCCTGATTGATATTTTCTTCTTGTCTTTTTTTAATCTCTTTAAAATCTTTTTCGAGTTTTTCAATTTTTTGATCGATAATTGCATTTTTTTCTGAAAGCTGTTCTACTTCTTTTGAAATAGTCATCATTTCTTGGTTTAATTCTGTAATAGTATTTAGTGCATGTCTCGTACTTAGTACACAACTGCCAATAATTGCTGTTGCTGCAACAATTTTTAAATTTTTAATTTTCATTAAAAATCCCCCTTCTTTCTTTAAACGGTTCATATTATATCATATTTTTAGAAAATGTGCAAGCAATTATATAAATATTAGTATTTTACGATAATGTCATGTTATATTATGCAAATATAATCATTTGTAATTACAAGTTAGGAAGTTGTACTTAGTTATTTGGTAATAATTGTTTGACAGTTTCTTTTTCTTTTTGATGATTAATACAAATTACTATTCCCTTGTCTAAGAATTCTGATAAAATAGAAGAATCTGTAGAAATATAATTGTAATCTACATTTAAGTATTTTAAATTCGGTAATTCAATTAATGGACTAATATCATTAATTTTATTTTCTACTAAGCTTAAGTTAGATATTTTTTGTAAATTGGCAAGTGATTCAAGGTTTGTAATTTGACTGTTAAAAATTGATACAGATTCTAAGTTTTTTAAAGATTCTAAAGAAGAAATATCAGAAAAATTTTCACAATTACTAATACGTAAAGTTTTTAAATTAGAAAAGTAATCCATATTTTTTAATTCATTAAAATCGCAATTCTGACAGTGAAGTTCAGATATTTCTTCTGGATGTAGTAATCTATTTAAAATATTTGAGTCTTTACAAAAATATAACGATATTTCTTGATAGGTATCTTCGAAAAAGATTAGAGGTTCTGTTAATTTTTCTTTTTCTATTTGTGTGAAAGAAAGAACTTCTCCATCATTTGAGGTTACTTCTAGAAAATATTGATTCTTATCTAATTCATAGATGGCTAAACATTTGTTTTTTGAATTTTCTTTTGCATTTTCTGATACCAACATTTTATCACTTTTTAAAGATGCATTTAATATATTATTCAATTCATTTTCTGTAATAATCTTTTTTTCAACAAGAAATTGAAGTTGATTAGTATTCGTAAAATTATTATAGAATAAAGAAACAGAGTTTAGAGATTCTAGTTTTTTTAGTGATGTAATATCTGAAATTTCATTATTTATTAAGTCTGCATTTTCTAAATTTGATAAATTAGAAAGTGCTGTAATATCTGAAATGTGAGTTCCCCTAATTTGTAATTTTTTTAATTTTTCCAGTTGACCGATTGCTTTTATATCTGAAAGATTACTACAAAATAAAACATTTAATTCTTCTAGATTAGAAAAGGATTCAAGCCCATTCATTTCTTTTGAATCAGAATCTATAATGGTTAATGTTGTAAATTGTTCTTTATTAGAAATACTGTTTAGAATCTCTAAATCATCACAGCTTTGTAATGTTAACGATTTACATTTTGTATATGGTAAAACAAAAAGTAGGTTTTTAAGTGCTTCTATATCATTTTCTAATACACTATAATAAATATCTTTATCACTGGTAAACTCTATATAATATCGATTATTTGTTTTTTCCCTAGAAATTGTTACTTTTTTGATATTTACCATATCTCCTAAGATATCAGCAGCAGTGATAGTTTCCTTCTTCGAGTTATTTGAATTTTTTAATTTGATATTTCTGTTTTTTTTCGATAACTTTTGATTCTCTTTCTCTACTTCTAAGTCAGAAGAAAATTCAATTTCGTTAAAATTATCTTCAGTTTCTATTGATATTTTTGTTTCATTATTTTGATTGTCAGTATTATAACCAGTTAGTGTTAAACTCAAAGCGAGTCCAATTAAAGCTGTTGAACTTTTAAAATTTTTAAGTTTCATATAAAATCCCCCTTTAAAAATTAAGGCTTATTATACTACAAAACACTAATAAAAGCAAGGAAAATTTTTTTGTTTTTGAGATAATAAAAAAGATTTTTGTAATGCAACAAAATCTTTTCTTTTTTTTAATCATTTGCTTTCACAAACTGATTGAATTTTTTTATTTCTCCATCTATTAAATCTGTTGTTTTAAGTTGTTCAATTATTTTTTTCTGTTCTTTGCTTAGTTTTTTTGGTGTAACTACCTTTAGTACAATGTACATATCTCCTTTTCTTCTAGAAGAGTCATTATGAATTCCCTTTCCTTTAATTCGATGTTTATCTCCTGATTCGCTTCCTTCTGGAATCGTTAAAACAACATTTCCATAGAGTGTGGGAATTTCTTTTTTTGTTCCTAGGATGGCTTCTACAATTGTAATTGGAGTTTCTAAGTAAATATCATCTCCATCTCGAACATAGAAATTATGTTCTGATACACTAAATTCGATATACAAATCTCCATTAGGACCTCCATTAGTGCCTGCAGAACCTTTTCCAGATAGACGAAGTCGATTTCCATTATCAACACCAGCAGGAACTTTTACCTCTAATGTTTTTTTGACTTTAATGCGACCATTTCCATTACATTTTGTACATTTCTTTTTATATGTTTTTCCTGTTCCACCACAATTATTACAGGTAGTTTTGGAAAGAAAACTTCCAAAAATGGTTCTTTGTTCACTTGTAATTGTTCCACTCCCATGGCATTTATCACAAGTTGTTTCCTGAAATCCTCCTTTTCCTTTACATTCGTTGCATTGATCAATTATATCAAGTTCAATGTCTTTTTTAGTACCATAGACAGCTTCTTCGAAGGAGAGTTTCATCCGAATTAAAGAATCGTTTCCTTTGGATGCTCGATTTCCTTTGCTGCGACCTCCAAAGTCTCCAAAACCACCGAAGATATTATCAAAAATATCTTCATAATCAAATCCAGAAAAATCAAAGCCTCCGAAGCCACCAGCACCTCCTCCTCCTTGGAAGGCAGCATGACCAAATTGATCATATTGTTTCCTTTTCTCTTCATCTGACAGAATCGCATAGGCTTCTTGAATTTCTTTAAATTTTTCTTCTGCATCTGCTTCTTTATTTACATCGGGATGATATTTTTTGGCAAGTTTTCGAAATGCCGATTTTATTTCATCCTGAGAAGCTGATTTTTCGATTCCTAACACTTCATAATAATCTCTTTTTTCCATTTTACCACCTTCTCTATTATAATAAGTTTTCATATTGTTTAATGAGATCATCAAACATATCTAAAGCTTGCTCAATTACCTCACTGCTTTCCATATCGACTCCTGCAACCTTTAGTTCTTCTACAGGATCTAAGGAGTCTCCAGTACTTAAAAATTTTAGGTAATCTTCGACTGCATTTTTTTCTTTATTTCGAATTCGATTTACGATGTAACAAGCAGCAGATAGTCCTGTTGCATATTGATATACGTAGAAATTATAATAGAAATGAGGGACTCTTTCCCATTCATAACGAATTTCTTCACTCACATCTACTTGATTTCCAAAGTATTCTTTATTTAGTTCGTAATACTTATCACAAAGAATTTGATTTGTTAATACCCCTGTTTTTTCATAAGTTGTAAATACAAAGTCTTCAAACTCACTAAACATCGTTTGACGATATATTGTCGATTTAAATAAATCCATCATTTCACTTAAAATGACTCTTTTTTCACCTTTATCTTCTAAATGATCTAACATATAGTAATTTAATAACATCTCATTTACTGTTGACGCAACTTCGGCAACAAATATTTTATAATTACTATAATTGTATAAATTATTTTGAGTGGAATAATAGGTATGCATAGAATGTCCAAGTTCATGCGCTAAAGTAGATACATCGTGATAATCTCCCTGAAAATTTAAGAGTACATAGGGAACAGTATCGTAACTACCTGCGGAATATGCACCTCCTCGTTTTCCCTTGTTGGGATAAACATCAATCCAGCGCTCAGAAAAAGCACGTTGAATGGTAGAGGTATAATCTTCTCCAAAGACACTTACAACGTCTAATACAATCTTTTTTGCTTCCTCAAATGTATATTTTTTATTTGCCTGTGGTTCTAAGTTTACATATGTATCATATAGTGAAAAATCTTGAAATCCTAATACTTTTTTCTTTAATGAAATATAATGATGCATGACATCCATTTTCTTATGAACTGTTTTAATTAAATTATCATAAATTTTAGAAGAAACTCGGTTATAAAAAAGACTTGCTTCTTTACTATTCTGAAATCCTCGGATTCGATTAATTGTAGATACTGATGCTACATATCCTTGTAGGGTTTCAGTTAATGTTTCTTTATATTTTTCATAGGATTTGTACATTGTCATAAAGGCATCTTTTCGAACTCTACGATTTTGACTTTTATTATAAATTAAGAAATTTTCATTACTTAAATGTACTTCTTCTCCATCTTCATCACAAATCGTACCAAATTGTAATTCTGAATTTCGAATGATACCAGCTACTTTTTTATTAGTAGTAAGGGCTACTTGTAAAGAAGATAATATTTTTTCTTCTTTTTCTGATAGTGTATAAGGTTTATTTCTAAAAATACGTTCTAATAATAGTTTATGTTCTAATAGTTTAGGTTCTTCTTTGATTTCTTTTTCAATCACACTAAAATCTTCTTTTAAAAGTTCTGGTGTAAAAAAAGCAGTGTTTTCTTGATAATTAGCTTCTAATTGTTCAAATTTCCCAGCTAGTGTTTGGCTCTCTATATTGGAAATATCTTCATCATATTTCCGAAGTGCATAAGTACCTAGTTTGCAAATTAATCTTTCTGCTTCTTCACTTTTTTGAAGAAAATCTAATAGATTTTTCCCACAGTCTAGTAAATGTCCTTTATAGGATGATAACTCTTCTATTAGTATTTTTACTCTTTCATAGTCTTTCTCATAGTCATTTGTATTTTTGTATACTTTCTCAAGATCCCAGGTAGTTTCTTTTTTTTGTTCACTGCGCAATATTTCTTTTTTCATCGTATTCTCCTTATAATAAACAACTAAGTCCTAGGAATTCTAGAACTTAGTTTACTTCACTACTCTTTTATTTTTCTTCGTAATCTGCTTCTTTGATATCAGAGTCATTATCAGAAGAATCATGATCTGAATTATTTTCTGCTTGATCTTTTTGCACTTGCTGATATACTTTTGTGGCTAATGCCATTGCCTTTTCTGTCAAAGCTTCTTTCTTCTTCTTGATATCTTCGATATCTTCTTTTTCTAAGGCTTCTTTTAAGTCTTTTATTAATTCTTCAGCTTCTTCTTTTTCCTCTTTTTCTACTTTATCTCCTAAATCTTTTAAGGCTTTTTCTGTTTGGAAAATCATTTGTTCTGCTTCGTTTTTGGTATCGGCTTCCTCTTTTCTTTTTGCGTCTTCTTCTTTATGAGCTTCTGCTTCTTTTGTCATTCTTTCAATTTCTTCATCTGTTAGATTTGTATTAGAGGTAATTGTAATTGATTGTTCTTTATTTGTTCCTAAGTCTTTTGCGGTTACATTTACAATACCATTAGCATCAATGTCGAATTTAACTTCAATTTGTGGTACACCACGAGGTGCGGCAGGAATTCCTGTTAATTGGAAATGTCCTAAAGTCTTGTTATCACTAGCCATACTACGTTCTCCTTGAAGAACATGAATATCTACGGCTGGTTGGTTATCTGCTGCAGTTGAAAACACTTGGCTTTTTGAGGTTGGAATTGTTGTATTACGATCAATTAATACAGTCATTACTCCACCTAATGTTTCAATTCCTAAAGATAATGGAGTTACATCTAATAATACGATATCATTTACTTCTCCTGTTAATACTCCACCTTGTATAGCAGCACCCATTGCAACTGCTTCATCTGGATTTACTTCATGAGAAGGTTTTTTTCCTAATTCTTTTTCTACTAATTCTTGTACCATAGGGATACGAGTAGATCCACCAACTAAGATTACTTTGTCGATATCTTTTGCTTTTAATTTAGCATCTTTTAAAGCTTTCTTTACAGGATCTAATGTAGATTCTACTAAATCACGAATTAAATCTTCAAACTTCGCACGAGTAATTGTCATATCGATATGAAGTGGTCCATCTTCTCCTTGAGCGATGAATGGTGCAGATACTTGTGTAGATGACATTCCACTTAGATCTTTCTTTGCCTTTTCTGCAATTTCTTTTAAACGTTGCATTGCAAGTTTATCTTTCGATAAGTCAATATTGTTTTCCTTTTTAAATTCTGCTACTAAGTAGTCCATTAAACAGTTATCGAAGTCATCTCCACCAAGTTTATTGTTTCCAGCTGTAGATTTTACTTCAAAAATACCGTCTCCAAGTTCTAGAATAGAAACATCGAAGGTTCCTCCTCCTAAGTCGTAGACTAAGATGGTTTGATTTTTGTCTTGTTTGTCAAGTCCAAATGCAAGAGCTGCTGCTGTTGGTTCATTGATAATTCTTTCTACTTCAAGCCCTGCAATTTTACCAGCATTCTTTGTTGCTTGACGTTGTGCATCATTAAAGTATGCAGGAACAGTAATTACAGCTTTGGTTACTTTTTCTCCTAAGTACTTTTCAGCATAATCTTTCATATAAGATAGAATCATCGCAGATACTTCTTCTGGCGTATATTTTTTTCCTTCCATTTCTACTTTTTTAGAAGTACCCATTAATCTCTTAATTGAAGAAATTGTATTTGGGTTTGTTAATGCTTGACGCTTTGCGGCATCTCCAATAATACGTTCTCCTTTTTTGTCAGATACAACAGAAGGGGTGGTTCTTCCTCCTTCTGGGTTTGGAATTACAGTTGCAGCACCTCCTTCTAATACAGCAACACAACTATTTGTTGTTCCTAAGTCGATTCCTATTATTTTACTCATTATTTATCATTTCCTTTCTCTTTATTTTTATCTTCTTGTTCTTGTGGAACTTCCACTTTATTTACTTTAACAACAGCTGGTTTAATTACTCTCTCTTTGTATTTATATCCTTTTATTAATACTTCTAGAACCATATCATCGGGTTTTTCTAAATCATTTTCGACTAACATTGCCTCCATGTAGTTTCCATCAAAAGGATATCCAAGAGCTTCAATTTCAACAACCCCATATTTTTTTAGGATATCTTGAAATTGTTGATTAATCATTTTGATTCCGTTTTGAATCTTTTTTTCTTTTTCTGTTTCTGGTATTAAAGAGGCAGCATGATCCAAATTTTCAATTACATTTAAAAGATCCATAATTAAATCTTGATTAGCATATTTTAGGGTATTGGCTACCTCTTCATCTTTTCTTTTTCGATAATTAATTGCATCTGCTTGCGTATACATTAGTTTGTTTTGTAACTCAAGAATTGTTTGCTTGGCTAAAGTAAGTTCCTCATTTTCTTTATTGTGGCAACATTCTGAATGATTTTTTTCATGACAATGATGTTTTTCTTCTTTGGATGAGTGATTTTCTTCTTGATTATTCTCTTTGGTTTCTTCTAGTACGATTTCTTTTTCTTCTGTTTGGTTATTCATAATCATCTTCCTTATCTTCTATATTCTTCTTGATGAATTCAAGAAGTGATACTACTCGTTCATAGTCCATTCTTTTTGGACCAACAATAGCGATTGTTCCTTCTTGAGAAGGGGTACGATACTTTGTCTGAACGATGGTAACATCTTCATCTAACTTGTTTTCTTTTCCAATATAAACTTTAATATCGTTGTTATCAGTTTCAATATTTGTTAATAGGTTGGTATCTTCTAGTTTTCCAAAGATGTTTTTAATTTTATCAATGCTATTAAACTCAGGTTGTTTTAAAATATTATTTTTCCCTACTACATTGATATTTTTATTAGAAAAATCTTGAAACACTTGATAAAATGTATTGTAGACTAATTCATGCTCCTTTACATAACGGCCAATGATTGGTTTGATTTCAAATTCTAGTTTACTACTAACTTCATCAATGGGAGTTCCTACAATTAAATCGTTAATTAAAGTAACTGTCCTTTTTATTTCTTCTAAAGATACATTTTTAAATGATATTTTTTTATGTTCGACATGGCCTTTATCTGTAATGACGATTGCTATCATATCGGAATCATTGAAAGGAACGACATTGACTTCTTTTAAATGGTTATCATGACTTGTTTTTCCCAAAACAATGGAAGTGTAAGAAGTCATTTCCGCAATTAATTTTAAACTTTGATTTAAGCAATCACTCAGCTCTAATTCGTTATTTTTAAAAATAATCTGAAGCTTTAGCATATCTTCGCCATTGATTTCTTTGGGATTCATTAAATAATCAACATAATACCGGTATCCTTTTTCACTTGGAATTCTTCCAGATGAAGTATGTGTTTTTTCTAAAAGTTCCCAATCTTCTAATATTGCCATCTCACTTCGAACTGTAGCACTAGAACAGTTTAGACGCTTACATAGTAGTTTTGATCCTACGGGTTTTGCTAGTTGAATATAATTTAGTACAATTAATTTTAGAATTTCTTTTTGTCTTTCTGTAAGCATAAACACCTCCTAGCACTATCTTTTTTCAAGTGCCAATATCATTATATTATTATGGTTAGCAATTGTCAATATATGAGTGCTAATTTTTTGAAAGTTTTTATTTTTTTCTTATTTGAATTAAAAAAGCCGTGATTTTTATCACAACTCTTTAATATTGAATCACATAAGGATTACTGAAAGTTCCGTTTCCAATTACCAATGTTTCATTGCTTAAGGTAATTACAGGACGGATTCCATTTGTGATTCTTTTTTCATTTGGATAGGTAACAGGGCATTGTGCTTTTAATAATCCATTTTGAGTTCTTGAATCCGTAATACAATAGCAATTGGTTGTTGATGTTTTATCTTCTTCTTCTGTGGTTGGATTACAGGTAAAATTCTGGCGACTAACTAAAAAATAATCTTTGTTTGTTGCTGCAATTCCATTTGCATTCTGACTTCTTGCATTTTTCAGTGCATTTAAATCGGTAAGATATACTGTTTTCTCTGAGCATTTTACGGGTTCTCCTTCCAGGTAACACCAATCAGATGGGTCATTTGGGTTGGAAGGATTGGTTCCGATATGACGTGCAGAAATTGCATAGATTCCGTCCATATAAGCACTTGCGGCATTATTTAGAGTACTGTAAATATTATTCATTCCTGTATATCCATAAATGGATAATTGTGCAGTTACTTCAGAGCTTACAATTTGTAATCCATAGTTGCTATTGTTATATAGTACTTGCCAAAGACCAGTATAATTGCTAGGATTGATGGTTTGATTGGAATTACCGTTTAATGATTTTGGACTTTGATAATTAGTAGAAGGAGGCTTATACATTACATAATCTCCAGTTTTGGCTGCTTGTGATAATTTGTAAGTGAGCCCTGGAATTGTTATACTGTGTTGTGTATAGTAGCCACCATGGCCAATATTATCATATATATATATATTTGTTAAATATGTTTGATTATAGTGCCCAAAGGTTTCTGGAGTAATATCACATCGATATGCATTTTCACTAGAATCCCAAACGGCGTTTACCCATTCCCAGTTATTGAATCCTCCATCACTTGTTGAGGTTTGACATTGAATTCGATTGATTCCAGATGGACAATCTGTAACTTTAATATACAAAGGAGCAAGTTTATTTGTTACACTTCCCCAGTATGATTCAGAAAGTGTTGGTTGTTCTGTATTCATATGAATTTTTTGTGGAACGGAAAAATCTCCTTTATTTCCTACAATATCGACTGCTCGAAACGTTACATTTTCACTACTGAAGTTGTTAGGTGGAACCCATACTTCTCCAGTTGTTCCATAATATAAGCCATCTTTATAGATTTCGTAATAGCGAATTCCACGATTGTCATTAGCACTTAGTTTAATTCTAATATTATTTTGCCAAGCAGATGAACTTTCTCCACTTAAATAAGAAACTTCTGGGATGGATGGGATTTTTTTGTCGAGTATGATGATGTATTGGTTTGACCATGGACCTATATTTCCTGCTGTGTCGATTGCACGAATATAAACTGTCCAAATTCCATCTTCCGTAAATATCCATGGATTGCTGATTTTAGTCCCTGTCGTTGCATAATCAGAATCAGCATATTCATAGTAATCAATTTTTCCATTATCTCTGGCACTAAAACTGAGTTTAATATCCTGACTTGTCCAAACTCCAGAGGTATATCCATTTAAATTAACAAATGGGACACTTGGCTCTTCGTTATCTACATGAATTTTTTGAGGAGCAGAAAATGATCCTTTGTTTCCAGAAATATCAATTGCTCGAAAAGTGATATTATCACTACTAAAATTGTTTGGTGGTATCCAAATAGATCCCGTTGTTCCATAAAATATATCATCTTTGTAAATCTCATAATAACGAATTCCAACATCATCAATAGCATTTAATTCAATTTGAATTTCTTTTTGCCACTCCTTAGAATTTTCTCCTTTTAAATATTTGATTTCAGGTTTTAAAGGAGCATATTTATCTACTTGAATTTGAAGAATTTGAATTTCACTTGAATTACCACTCATATCAACCACTTTGACTTCAATTTCTCCCCATAGTGTATTCTTTAAAGGAACTGTCGTACGATTTTTTTGAGTAGCATAAACGTTCCATTCTGTAGCATTTTTTTGTTTGTAATAAATTCCTGAAATTCCACTTCCCTCTAAGTTTGGATATCTTTTTCTACAGTCACTACCTAAAGGACAAGCATAATCTTTCGCTGTAATTTTAAGTACTAAGTCTCGATTAGTAATCGACCCATCGTAATCTGAGGCACTAGAATAAGATAGACGTAAAGATTCAATTACTGGTGCAACAGAATCGACTACTTGAACAGATCGGGTAATTTTTTTAGAACGATAAGTCCAGGTAACTGTTGTATTTCCAAGGGCATTAGTATCAATCATTCTGGGAACTGGTTCTAAGGAAGCATCTGCGATAGTTTCTACTCCCCCTACTTTTTCTATTACTGTTGCAGTTGGTAGGCTAAGGAAATCTCCTTGTTTGACAACTGTTGCCAATTCTTCATTTAAATTGATTGTATAGTCTTTATCCGTATTATTATTTCCGCTCACTTCACATTCTTTAGAATCTGATTGATATTTTTTTCCACAGGACAAACATGCGTGATATTCATAGTCATTCTTTCCTACTTTTACAACTGAAATTTCTCCATCACATTCATTTCCATCTTCATCTTTTAGTGGATCTATATAATGATTATCAATTAATTCTTTTAAGGTTACTACAGTGACACCTTCAATTTCTCTTGGAAGTAAACTTTTGTAATCTAATAAATAATCTCTACCTGCAGCAAGTGTGTCAGTTTCTAGTCCGTGATAATAGGTGTTTTTTCCTTGTTTTAAATACCTACCAACCGTTGGAACTGCGATTGCTAATAAGACTCCTAAGATGACTAAAGTAGCTAATAATTCGACCAAAGTAAAGGCATTTTTATTTTTCACACTTTTCCTCCATTTGAAATATTTTTAATCGTCTTGATTGCTTTTTGCACGATTTAATGCTTCGTTGTCACAAGCTGTACTATGATAGTTTCCACAAATTAAACAAGCAAAATAGGCATATCCCCCTGCATCTGATTCTGGATTTTTTAAAATATAAGCATAGGAATTTTCTTCATCACAATATCGGTTTCTTTTTTTAGGATCATGAATACGCCCCATATGAGCTTGTTCGATTAATTCTTTTAATGTGATTTTAGTGTATTCATAATCATTTTCTGGCAAATGCTTATTTTTACAAAAGCTGTTTTCTCGGTCATTTACACATTCGAGCATTGCCGTCATTGCTGAATCAATCATACTTTTTTCTGCCGTTTGATATGATTCTTTTTCTGTTTTGCTGATATAACTATAGTAAGCAGGAATTCCAATTCCAAGTACGATGGAAAGAAGTACTAGTACTGCAAGTACTTCAATTAATGTAAATCCATGATTTTTTTGATTTCTCATTGTTCCTTATCCCCTATTCTATTAATTAGTATATCATTTGTCATTTTTATTTTCAAGAAAACAATGAGGTTTCTAAGTAAAATATCAAAAAATAAAAGGAGTTTAATTTCCCTTTATTTAGGTATCGGCTTTTGTTAATATTCATAGGATTTCAAATATTATTTTTTAAAACCTTTTGAACTTTCCTTTTTTAGAAGATCTCGAATTTCTTCTAATAGTAAAATTTCTTCTTTCTTTGTTTCCTGTATTTTACTTTCTATTTTCTCATTCTTTTTGTTTATGGAAGAGAATCGGTTTATGATTTTTATAATGAAAAAAATGCAAGCTGCAACGATTAAAAAATCGATTCCATTTTGTAGGAAGTTTCCATAAGATATTGTTGCATTTCCAACACTAAACTTCAGACTTTTAAAATCGATTCCTCCAATCAGCATTCCAATAATGGGCATTAAAATATCGTCAACCATAGAAGAAACAATTTTTCCAAAAGCACTTCCCATAATCACACCAACTGCTAAGTCTAGGACGTTTCCTCGCTTTATAAAAGTTTTAAATTCTTGAATCATACTTTTACCTCCTTTATTTTTAAATATAAAATAACATAAAAATTTTTTGAAAGCAACGCTAATAGAAAAAGAAGCAATTATTCGCTTCTTTTTTCTCCTTCTTCTAACATTGTCGTAATAAAAATTCCATATCCCTTATCGGTATCATTTACTACTACATGGGTTACCGCCCCAATAAGTTTTCCATCCTGAATGATTGGGCTTCCGCTCATTCCTGCTACAATACCGCCCGTCTGTTCCAACAATCGTTGGTCTGTTACCTGAAATAATATATTCTTAGTATCACTTGATAAATCAATTTCTAAAATTTCAATTTCAAAGTCTTCTACCTGATGATCCTTAATAACAGTTCGGATACTGGCCTTTCCTTTTTTTACATCTTCTGGTTTGCCAACTTCGATAGCGTATTTTTCGGAAATCTCACCAGTAAAGGTTCCAAAGATTCCACTTTCTTTATTTTTTAGAATATCCCCGTATACATTATCCATAATTAATTTGGCTTGTTTCTCTCCAGGGGTTCCATCTTTACTTGGAGTTACTTCGGTTACATTGGATTCAAAGATTTTTCCATCTTTTAACTCTACCATTTGTAAAGTGTTTTTATCAGCAATTTCATGTCCTAATGCTCCATAAATAGATGTATTAGGATCGATATAAGAAAGTGTTCCGATTCCATTAATTTGATCCTTTACATAAAGGCCGGTTTTATATACTCCAGAGTTATCTTTTTCTAAAGTTAAAGATATTTTTTCATTTTTTCCATTTCTAAGAACCGTAACTTCAATATTTTTCTCGTCTTTTACTTGATCAATTAAGGAAATCATCTGCTCGATATTTGTAACGTTTTCATCGTTAATCTTTGTAATGGCATCTCCAATTTTAAATCCACTTTCTTCTCCAATGTATCGATTATTTACTTTATAGAATCCAACAATACTAACATATTTAGTATTTAATTGAATTCCAACGTTTTCTCCTCCAGGTATAACATAAGAAGAATATGCAAATACTAAGGATGGAACTAAAGTTAGAAGAATGAGGGAATAGAGTTGTAGTCTTTTTTTAAAATTCAAAAGTATCACCTCTTTCTTTTTTTAAAAAATCGCTACATTAATAATATCGACGAAAACAAAATCTTTATAGCAAGAAAAAAATACCAATTAAAAAAATGGCAAAAAAAGCCATTTTTAAAATTTTCTTCCACTTCCACCATGTGAGGAACCACTACTTCCATGATGTGTTTTACTTCCATGATTAGAGGAAGTATTCGTAGGAAGAGGAATTCTAGAAGTCGATGTATGAAGAAATTTATCTATTTTTTTGCCAAGTGTTATTTCTTCTTTTTTTAAGTAGATTTTGGCATCTGTTGCAAGGCGAATTTTTTGATATTTTCGAGTACATAGCCAGGTTATAAAAAGAGAGATTATAAAACAGGTTGGAAGAATCCATAGATAAGGAATTTCTTTTTTACAACGATAATCTCCATAGGCGTTGATGATATTACAGTGTTTCATAGAGTGAGAAGGGCCTTGTTTTAAATTGTTTTCTACTTCTTGAAGAAAGTATTCTATCGCTTCAAAATATTTTTGATTGGATAGTTTTGGTGTGATGTTTTCGAGAATAGAATCGATTCTTTTTTCGTCAAATATGATTTGACCATATCCAGAAGTGGAAATATATACATCTCTGGAATTCAGACAAATCAGGAGAATAATTCCATCAGTTCCAAATTCATTATAGTCAAAAAAATCATCAGCATATTCTCTAGGAGAGTTGGAATTTAAATCAGAAATTGTAACAACAACGATACTATTATTTTGGGAAGAAGAAAGCTTTTGAGCGTATTTTTTTAATTGTTCCTCTTCTTCCTCTTCTAACAATTTAGAGAAGTCATAAACTTTTGAAGAGGAATTAATATAGGGAATATCCAATGCTCTTTTGATTCTATTTTCTGTAAGCTCATATCGATCTGGTATCCCATAACGATTCTCTTCTCTTCTATCGAAGGTTTCTATTTCTTTCGCATAAATATTTTCTGTAGAAAAAATACAAAATATTAATAAAAAAAAGAGTAATTTTTTCATAGGACGTATCCTCCTGTACTAAGGAATATTAAAATGATTAGAAACGAAAGAAGAATTCCAATTAGAAGAAAAAACAGGAGTACTTTTGACTTTTGTAATGGAAAGTTTCCAATCATTTTTCCTGTTTGACCATTCATCGCAAAAGGATAGATTTTTTCTTGGTATTTGATATTTAAAAGCCAAACTGGTAGTAATACATACTCTCCTTCTAAGTTTTCTGGAATCATCGTTTTATTTTCAATCGTTTTTGAAGAATAGGATAGATTCTTTTCGAGTTCAGAAGATGCTGTATTCTCTGCGCGATTGAGGGCAATTTTTTTTACTTCTTCTTTTTTTAAATCATATTTTTCCGCTAAAAAACCAGATAGATAGGAAAAGTCAAATGCTACAAGATTTTTGTAATCAAAGGGTTCAATAGAATTCATTAAGGCATCATCGAAGTGTTTCGATCCATCGACTGGAATATCATAAAAAGGAAAAATGCCTTCTCTTTCAAAATGATAGGTTTCTTTTTTTGTATATTGGTATTCTCCAGAAATAAATGAATGAATACGGATTCCTTTTCCTGAAATTTTTGCGTTTAGACAAAGATCAAATAACCAAAAGGGAATATAAATTCCTTGAATTTCATTGATATTTTTCTTATCTGTGAATTCTTTTGGTAGAAACCATTTACGAATTCCTGTTTTTTGAAAAGCAGCAATTGCCTCTTCTTTTGTCTTTTCAAAGGGAATGATTGCATTAGGAGTTAGTTCATTTTCTAATCGATTTTCTAAAATTGCGGTACTGCGACAATAAATACAGGTAGTGGCAGTGGTATTTTCTTCTGCTAAAATATTAGCACCACAGTTTTTACAAGTGTATCCCGAAGTGGAAAAAGATTGGTTTTGTTTCTTTTTCTTTTTTTCTCGTACTTTCTGCAAATCTTTCAATGTAAAATGACTATTACAATATTCACAATCCCAACCTTTTGTTTTTGGGGAATATTTTAATGGTGCACGACAACTTGGGCATTTTTGATCTATTATGTGATTATCCATATCAATAACTCCTAACTTTCTGATTCTAGTTTACGAATGTTTTAAACAAAAAAGAAGTAGATTTTTTTAATTTTCTAAATCTACTGTAAAATCTTTTAATTTTCCATCTTCTGATAAAATCTTATTGATTTGTTCTTCTGCACTTTTTAAACGTTCATCGCAGATTTTTGCAAGTTTCATAGCGTTCGTAAACGATTCAATCGCCTCATCTAACGGAACTTCTCCACTTTCTAATTTTTTTACGATTGCTTCTAATTCTTGAATATTTTCTTCAAAACTTTTTTCTTTTGCCATTATTTTTTCCTCCTACTCTTCTCAATACTAGTAATCTCAGTATCTATTTTTCCATCTCTAAGTTCTATTTCTAGGGTATCTCCTTTTTTAAGATCGGAAATACTTTCTACAACTTTTGAATCTTTTCTTGTAATACTATAACCTCTTCCAATGGTAAGAATTGGATTTAGTACTTCTAATTTATTGAGCATCTTTTCAAAGCGATGTTTTTGATTTTTTTGGTTATTTTGAACACCATAAAAGGCAGTTTGTAGTAAAGTATCAAATCTTACTCTTTGATTATAGGTAGTTGCTTTCATTATTAATTGTATTTTTTCAAGAATAGTATCTAATTGTTGTTCTTTCATTTGATAAATAGATATTGGATTTTCTAGTGCATAACTACTTTTTAAAGATTTTAATTTTTCTCTTCCACTTAGGATTTTATTTTCCATTTCTTTTTGAAGTCGTAGACTTAGTTGTCTAAAATACTCTAAAACTTCTTTTTTGTTAGGAACTGCCATTTCTGCTGCTCCAGTTGGTGTTGGGGCTCTTAAATCGGCAACAAAGTCGGCAATGGTAAAATCAATTTCGTGTCCTACAGCAGAGATGATTGGTATTTTGGAGTGATAGATGGCACGAGCTACTATTTCTTCATTAAAACACCACATATCCTCGATGCTTCCTCCTCCACGTCCAACGATTAAGACATCCAAATCATATTGTTGTGCGTTTTCGATTTGACGAACGATATTAGGAGCAGCAGAAGCTCCTTGAACTAAGCTTGGAAATAAGATTGTTTCTGTAAATGGCCATCTTCTTTGAATGGTTGATAAAATATCACGAATGGCTGCACCAGTAGAGGCTGTTATGATTCCAATTTTAGAAGGAATTCTTGGAATAGGACGCTTATGTTCCTTGGCAAATAATCCTTCTAATTCTAATTTCTTTTTTAATTGTTCAAATTGAATATAAAGATTTCCAATTCCATCCTCAATCATTTCATCGACATAAATTTGATATCCTCCTGTTGCTTCATAAACGCTGATTCTTCCTGTTACTAAGACTTTCATTCCATCTTCTGGTAAAAATTTCAACTTAGTTACAGAAGATTGAAACATCACAGCGTTAATTCTAGAAGTTTCATCTTTTAATGTAAAGTAATAATGTCCCCTCGTATGTGCTTTAAAATTGGAAATTTCACCCTTTAAAAAAACTTGTTTTAAATGTTCATCTGTATCAATTTTAAACTTGATATATCTTGTTAACTGAGAAACACAAATATATTTTTCTTGCATCAGAACCTCTTTTATTTTTCTTCCTCATGATAGATTTCGTCTAAAACAGCGTTAATTATTTTTGTTACTTTCTCATCAGAATATTTTTTTGATAATTCAATTGCTTCATTAATTGCAACAGCACTTGGAGTTTTAGTGTATTGAAGTTCATAAATTCCAATACAAATAATGGCCTGATCTACTTTATTTAAACGGTTCATTGGCCAACTTGATAAATAACGATTTGCTTTTTCAAAGAGCTCTTCTTTTTTTTCTATTACGCCATAAACGATACTATCGACAAATTCATTTTCTACTTCTAGTTGTTCTTTGATTAAAGTATTTAAATTAAACTCAATCTTTGACTCTTCTAATAAAAAAACTTGATAAAGAACCTTCATCATGATTTCTCGCAATTCACTACGACTTTTCATATCACTTCACCTAGTTTTAGTTTATCATAATTAAAAAAAAAAGTCACTGAAAATATATTTTCCTTCGACTTTTTTGTAGAATTAAATTTTTTAAGTATTATTTTTTCTCTTTTTTTTCTTTTGTAATCTTGTAGAGGAAGTTGAGTGCTTCCATCGGTGTCATCTCTAATGGATTGATTTCTTCTATTTTTTTTAGAATTTCATAATCTGTAGAAGGTTCTACTTGATTGAAATCTAAAAATAAACTAGTCTGAGTAAATGTTTGTTGTTTTTTTTCTTTGTGTTCATAAAGAGATAAAATTTCGTTTGCTCTTTCGATTAAACTTTGTGGTAATTGTGCGAGAGAAGCAACATGAATTCCATAACTTTTGTCTACAGCGCCATTTTTAATTTTATGTAAAAAGGTAATACTTCCCTTCTCTTCAATGGCACTAACATGAATATTTCTAAGATTGGTTAGTTCAGAAGCAAGTGAAGTTAATTCGTGATAATGGGTAGAAAATAGTGTTTTGGCTTTAATTTTATCATGAATATATTCTAAGATGGCTTGGGCCAAACTCATTCCATCATAGGTAGCCGTTCCTCTTCCTAATTCATCAAATAAAATTAAGCTATTTTCTGTTGCCTCACTCACTGCTATATTTGCTTCTTTCATCTCGACCATAAATGTACTTTCTCCACTCACTAAGTCATCACTTGCTCCAATTCTTGTAAAAATTTTGTCAAAAATTGGAATTATACAACTTTTACACGGAACAAATGATCCGATTTGTGCCATAATTGCAATAATAGCAAGTTGCCTCATATAAGTACTTTTTCCTGCCATATTAGGTCCTGTAATTAGTAAAATATTAGTATCCTTTCCCATGAAGATATCATTAGGAACATAATCTTTTTTGCTTACCTTTTCAACGACTGGATGTCTACCATCTTTGATATTTATTATTCTCTCTTCTGTAATTGATGGACGTACATAATTGTTTTCTTCAGCAACGATTGCAAGGGATAACATCATATCTATTTCTGCCAATACTTTAGAAATTTGTTGTAGTTTTTCAATATATCTTTTACAAACTTCTCGGATTTGCATAAATAATTGATATTCTAATTGAATAATTTTTTCTTCTGCCCCTAGGATAATCTCCTCTTTTTCTTTTAATAATGGGGTAATAAATCTTTCACAATTTGCTAGGGTCTGTTTTCTATCATATCCAAACTCTTCTTTAATGAGTGGAATATTTCCTTTACTAACTTCAATATAATAGCCAAATACTTTATTGAATCCAACTTTTAGATTTTTGATTCCTGTTCGTTTTTTTTCATCATTTTCAATTTGTAAAATAAAGTCTTTACTATTCTTTCGAATGTTTTTTAATTCATCTAGTTCTTGATGATAGCCTTCTTTAATTAAAGATCCTTCTTTCACTGTGATTGGAGCTTCTTCGTAAATTGCTTGCTCCAATAATTGATAAAGTTCATCTAATACTTCAATATTTTTATCATAGCCAATTTCTTTTAGAATTTCATGGATTTTAGGAAGAGCACTTAAAGAATTTTTTAGTTGTAGTAAATCTCTTGCATTTACATTTCCATAACTAATACGACCAGACAATCGCTCTAAATCATAAACTTTTGTAAGTTCTTCTTTTAATTCTTCTTTTTTTATAAATTCTGTCAAAAATTTTTCGATAATATCATATCGTCTTAAAATTTCCTTTTTTTCTGTAAGAGGGCTCTCAATATTTGATTTTAAATATCTGCTACCCATTGCTGTTTTTGTTTTATCAAGTAGCCATAGAAGAGAATATTGTCGTTCATGATTTCTTATGGTTTCAATCAATTCTAAATTCTTTTTAGTATGAATGTCAAATAATAAATGTTTCTGTTCATCAATTAATTCTAATTTTTGAAGATGTGATAAATCTCCTTTTTTGGTATCTAATAAATACTTTAGTAAGAGTTTTACTGCCGTTATTATTCGAATATCTTTGACTTCTTGATAAATATATTGATATTTTTCTCCTTCATATAACTTTTCTTTAAAGGTAATTAGAATATGATGCTGTTCTCTTAATTGATTGATAATACTTCGATCAATTTTATCATTGACAATCATTTCTTTTAAGTTACGATTGATAATTTCTTTTATCAATTGATCGTTTTCATGTTCCATTACTAGAGCATAAGAATATCCTGTAGAAATATCAATATAACTAATAGCATAACAGTATTCAAAGTCATAAATACTTCCAATATAGTTGAAGTCTTTAGAATCCATAGCATCATCTAGCCTTGTTCCTTTGGTAACGACTTGAATTACTTCTCTTTCGACCATTCCCTTTGCTAATTTTGGATCTGTTATTTGTTCACAAATTGCCACCTTATACCCACGTTCAATTAATTTATCTAGATATGTTTTATAGGCATGATATGGAATTCCACACATTGGAACACGCTCTTCTAGACCACAACTCTTCCCTGTTAGCGTTAGTTCTAACTCATGGCTTGCTGTTACAGCATCTTCAAAAAACATTTCGTAAAAATCTCCTAAACGGAAGAATATAATGGTATCTTCATATTGAGATTTAATTTCTAGATATTGCCTCATCATTGGAGAAATTTTTTCGATATTGATTTCACTACGTTTCATTGATTATTCCTCTTCTTTTAAAGTTGGAAATTTTAAGATTTTAGCTTTTTGTTTTTTAAGTGTCGTTTTTTTGCGTTTGTTTGGATTTGGATGATTCATCATGTAAGATAAGGCATCCATCGTTTTTATTGTTTTATCGAGATATTGAAGATAGTATTTTTCTTTTAATTGTTCTATTAATTGATTGAAACAAGAAAGTGTTTCCCATGATTCAGTCGAGTAAAATTCTTCTGATGTCGTATCATAAATTTGAGAAGCTGGTAAGAAATTACGATCTAGATAACCTATAATATCCGTAAAGGTAATAAGATTCTTAGAATCGTCAGGATCCTTTTCATAGATGATTTTGTGAAATTGTGCGAAATAGGGAGTATCTGACATATCAAAATTTATCTCATTAAATGTATTGGAAACGAATCGCTGTTTTTGTGGAGAATACACTTGAAATTCTTCCATTTCGAAGAAATTTACATGGGTACACATCCAGTATTCGTCTTCTTTTAAAAACATTAATGGCTCAAACCAGTAATTTTGGTCTTCATTTTGCGCAGGAATGATTCTAGAATATTCTCCTTCTTCATTTTTTATCAGATAGCTTTGTTTATCTTTACTATCTGTCATTTTAAAGGTAAAGCAGTATTGTTTTTTGTCTTTTGTATGAAAATATTCTTCTAAGCACATTTCATTAAAATCACAAAGTAAGGTTCCATCTAATGTAATAAGTGCCTGATAGGGAAATGACATTTTTATCATGTTATAGTTTCTTTCATCACTCAAATTCTCAGCTTCTGGTTTTGCTAGTACAACAAATAAATTTGGGGCTACTTCATTGGACCTAATCACATAGGCATTTAAATGACCTAAATTCTTATCATAAAAATTAAATGGAAGAATTCCTTTTCCTTGAGGTGTCATTTTTGATTGTTCTAGTAGCATTCGATTTTCTTTTAATAATACTTGATTCATTTTTAAGTCCTCCAAATCAAGTTTATTATAACAAAAAGAAAGGTAATTTGCAAACTTACTATTTCCCTTTCTCTGTTTCCTGGTGGATGGATTCTAAATACTTAAGAGCTTCCTCAAAAGTAGAAATTCCAATTATTTCAATTTTATATTTATGTTTTTTCTTCTCTTTTATAGCTTCTTCATAGTTTTTTCCGTTTGGTACTAAGAAAAGATCTGCCTTTTCTTTTACTGCTCCTTTTAGTTTATACTTTACTCCACTAATTTCCCCAACAGTACCATCACTTTCGATGGTGCCAGTTCCTGCGATTTTTAGACCATGTGTAATATCTTCTGGTACTAATTGATTGTAAATGGAAAGTGTTAAAAGAAGACCTCCTGAACTACCTGCTTCATTATTTGAAAATTTTATTAGGATTTCTGGATTTGTTTCATATTGAAAATCAGGTTGAATCACTACTCCAATTCGAGACTCTTCTTGCTCTTTGTAAATTATAGCTGTTGCTTCAATTTCTTTTTTCTCTCGAATGACTGAGAATGATATCTTTTCCCCATCAGAACTCGAAGAAATTATCGAACGAATTTCTTCTAAATTTTTTACTTCTTTTCCGTTTATTTTTCTGATATCATCTCCAATTTTTAGGGTTGTATTGGCTTGTTGGTCGATATAAATTACATAGTTTTGTGTGTCTTTAATTTCAAAGGATTGTCCTGCTTTTTGGTAGGCTAAAGAAACCGCATTGGTATTTCCAGCATTTAAAAATAGACGATCCCTTAGGAAGATATCTTCGTCTGTTTCTGTTTTGGAAAGTGCGATATCAGAAATTTTAACGAGATCCCAATCTGGCAAAATATGAGCTAAAAGATAGGTGGGCAGTGTTGCTTTTAGTTCAGACACGTAGCAGAAATGAAAGCTTCCTTCTGCCTGATATCCATCTTTAATTTCGACTCTTTGATCAGCAGAAATTAAACCCCCACCACTATAAATATAGTAAGGAAGTGGATATACAAGAACTACTAGCGATACGAGGCAAAAGCTAAAAAATAGATACTGTTCTTTAATAATTTTTTTTATTTTTTCATATAGTTTACTAAACATCGAATCATTCCCTCTACTAAATTATAACACAAATGGAGATTTTTTATGAAAAAAATAAATACATCCTCATTCATTGTCGCCTTTTTTGCGATTCTTACAATTCTTTTAATTACTTATTCTAAAGAGGTGATTGAAAGTGTAGGTTTTTCTATTTCTATTTGGAAAGAGAATTTATTTCCTTCTTTATTTCCTTTTTTTGTATTATCCAATTTATTAATTGAATATGATTTTATTCATTTTCTAGGAAAATATTTTGGAAGATGGATGCCTCAACTTTTTGGTCTACCTAAAGAATCTAGTTTTATTCTTTTTATTAGTATGATTTCAGGATTTCCGAGTAGTGCGAAATATACTTCTAGACTCGTTGGGGAAAAGATTCTAACCAAGGAAGAAGGAGAACAATTATTAACATTTACTCATTTTGCAAATCCTTTATTTATTTTAGGATTTATTGGAACAACACTGCTTCATAATCAAACACTTGCCCTCTTCCTTTTGTTTTGTCATATTTCTAGTAATATTATTCTTGGTATTTTAGAAAGAAAAGAATCGATGAAAGATTTTGAAAAAGAGGAAAAAAGAGATTTTTTTAAAGAAAAAAAATCGTATAATTTTGGAAAAATTTTTACAAAAAGCATCATAGATTCTTTAAATACTACCTTTCTTTTGTTAGGTGTAGTTACTTGTTTTTTGGTACTTACTACGATATTACAAAGTATGATTCCTATGGAAGATTTTGTTAAAATCTTTTTATCTGGACTACTTGAAATGACACAGGGAATTAAGCTTGTTGGGACATCTTCTTTTTCTTTATTTTTTAAAGGTCTTTTGATTTTAGTATTTCTTTCTTTTGGTGGATTTAGTATTCATATGCAGGTACTGTCTTTTTTATCTGAGCAAAATTTAAGATACTTTCCTTATTTTTGGAGTCGAATCCTTCAAGTGATTTTGGCAAGTATTCTTTATTTCTTATTCTTTCCTTTGCTATTTCATTAAAAAGCAAAACTTGATATTAATATCTTTTAAGTACTCGCTAAATAAAAAGATTCATTCACTTGAATATTTAGAATGATCTAGTATTTTTTTCCATTTAAAAAATCTCTCCATTTTTTTATTTCATCATGGAAAGATTTTTATTTTACACTATTTTATTTACAGGTTCCTATGATTAATCACTTTATTCATTCTAAAAATTTAAATCGAAATTATTTAAACGATATTTGTTTTTTAATTTTATAAACCCAAATAGGTAATTCTTGCATGTCCATTCCCAATATTTCCACCATCAATTTTAGTAACTCCGTTACTTGGCATTGTTTGTTTTTTTGTTGGTTGTGTATTAGAATTCCAAAGATATCCTTCTCCATCAATCATTGTTGTGTTGGTAAAAACGTAAGAGGGATATTCAGAATCTGCTCGATGATTAATACTATTGATGGAAGAATTAGGATTTATGGCTTGGCATCCAAGGTGTCCAGAGATATAAGAAGAACCTCCTCCAGCACCACCATTACTTCCCTGTGATCCTGTGTACCATCCTCCTCCTCCACCAGATTGTTCAGTAACGTTTGCTTGTCCGAAGCCTCCTGTAATGGCAGAAGAAATAAGCTCTTGCTCATTATCATATCCTTTTTTTGTACCGCCTAATACTTGAGTGGCACCACCACCAATAGCATGAAAATCGGCACTTGTATATCCAATATCTGTTGTCGTATAGAATTCACTGATTCCATCATATCCCCATAAGCCTCCTCCAGATCCGCCATTTCCAGAGCCATAGAGTTTCTTATCTTTTTCTGCAGTTATATTTCGATAATTGGCACCTCCGCCACCAGCAGCAACCATAATGCGACTTTTAAGACCTTCAAATGAGTTCCAGTTTCCTCCAACCAATCTAACATCAGTCGCACCTCCTCCAGGAGCTCCATAAAGTGTTTGTGTTTCAGAAATTGAACTTCCCCCATTATAGCCACCTTCCAATTCTGCTTTTCCTTCGCCACCAACATAGATGTAGAGTACTTGATTTTTCTTTAAAGTAATATATCCGCCAGTATAAGCTCCCTTTCCTCCAATGTAAGGATCTATGTTTCCACCAGAGGCACCCCACAATTCAATTCGATAAGTTCCATCGGCAGAAGCAATGAATTCTTGAACATCTCCTGTGTAAGAAAATTCAGTAATTAAGGCATTGGTTGTTAAAAAATCTGCATCAGAAGTTACGATATGAAGACCAAAATCTTCTTCATATTCGATATGTTCAATTGAAACATCAATTGCATAAATTTTAATTTCTTTTCCATCAGATAATAAAGCATTATCGACAGATAAAAAATTGTCAGAAGAGATAAAAATGCTTTGAAAATCATAGGCAGATCTTCCCGTAGGAATATTTTTAGGTAGATTGTCTTTTAAAGGATATTTTTCGTTGTCGTAATAGATATATTTGTTTTCTAAAGATTCACGATTGTCTTTTTCTATTTTAGAAATGGCTAAAATTTTTTCTGAACCATTTTTAAATATTAAATTTGCACAAGCAGAAAAGCGTTCTTTATTACTTTCACTGTTACATCCACCAGCAGTATTAATTTCTCCAATTCCAAAGTTTAAAATATCATCTTGAATTGTTTTTGTTAGATTATTTTTATAAGTTTGAAGTTCTAGTTTTGAGAAAGAATTTTGAGCTTGTAATCGATAATTCATAATAATTGCTAATAATCCACTAATAATTGCCATTACAATTGCGAAGGTAACAACAATTTCTACAAGACTAATTCCATGATTATTCAGTCTTTTCATTCATCTTTCTCCTTTCCCTTTTTAGTATAAACACTTGTTGGATTCCTCGTCATAGGTTCCCCCTTTATAACAGTTAGGCATCATTCCACTACAGGTTAAAGAACATTGATTAGGAATACATTCTGTTGGATTCATTGGGTTAGATACACAACCACATTCCTCTGTACCACATTGATACTCATATCCTTCCATTGCTGGAGTATATCCATGTTTTACTGTAAAATGGGTAAATAATTGATTTCCGTTTTTTTCGGTTAAAACACAAGTAATTACTTGATCTTTTGTTCCTAAAGTTGCATTGTTGGGTGGATTACATACAGTGTTTCCTCCAGAGGTAGAATATTGAATTTTTAAGAAGGAGGTAAATGGATAATTTTCTCCAACATCTAATACTAAGGAATTGCCATTGGCTCTTAGGGATGCACTGGTACCAACACTAGAAATTGCATAAGTGGTTTTATAAATTCCGATATTGGAGTATTTTGTCTCAATTGTTCCATCAGCAAGACGAACACTTCTTGTAATAAAAAGACGATAAACTCCCATCGCTTTATTTGAAATATTAGCAGGATTATAAAAACTCTCATTGTCAGGAACTGTTTTTAAGTAGCTTCTAAAATCACTTAAATTCCCTGAATCAAAACGCACATCTTCTTTTACGGTATCTCGAAAACTTTTATTTAATGAAGGGACAATTTCTGAAATATTGTAGCGAGTGATGAAAACTATATCTTCATCTTCAATTTGTAAATTGGCTTTTAATTTTGTACAGTAGGCGACATCTGTATACAGTTCATTATCACTACAATTTGAAATATCTACATAGGTAACATTACTAAGTAGGTTGTCAATCTGCTCAAAGGAAAGATAATTCGTTACCATTTTTCTTATCATATTGGCAGCATAAACACTATCCAAATCATCAAATCTAGCCAATTCTTCATATTTTCCAATCATAGGAATTGAGTTTCTGTAAATAAAAATAAAGATGGTCATGATGAAAACGGCAACAACGAGTGTTTCTATTAAAATGAACCCATGATTTTTAACTCTTTTCACAAAATCACTTTCCTTTATTGATTATCTTCCAAAAGTATTATATAATAAAATAGTATAAAATACTATAGGGAATTTAAAAGAATAATAAGGGTGATAGAATGGTAAAGTATGATGTAGAAAATACACCAATTGTTGATTTGGTCAACAATATTATTTTAGTCGCAGTAAAATCGCGTGCATCCGATATTCATTTTGATCCCTTAGAAGATGGTTTAAAAATTAGAATGCGTATTGATGGAAATTTGCAAGATCATACAATTCTTCCTAAAGAGAGTGAAAGAAATATTATTACTAGAATTAAGCTAATTTCTGGTATGAATATTACAGAAAATCGACTTCCTCAAGATGGTGCGATTAAGGGACGAATTGATAATTTAGATTTGGATATGCGTGTATCTGCACTTCCTACTAATGAAGGGGAAAAAGTAGTTATTCGTATTTTAGATTATAGTATGAGTTTGGAAGGATTAAGCAAGTTAGACTTTTCTCCTATCAATTATCAAAAGGTACTGCGCATGACACAAATTCCTAATGGTATTATCTTAGTAACTGGTGCCACAGGTTCTGGTAAATCGACGACTACTTATGCGATGTTACAGACTTTAAATAATGAACAAACCAATATTATCACTGTAGAAGATCCGATTGAAATGAATATCGAAGGAATTAATCAAGTACAAGTAAATAGTGAAATTGGGATGACTTTTGCTGCTGCGCTTCGTTCTATTTTACGTCAAGATCCTAATGTAATATTAATTGGAGAAATTCGTGATTCTGAAACTGCTCGTATTGCTGTTCGTGCATCGATTACTGGACACATTGTCTTTTCAACGGTTCATACGAATGATTCTTTGTCTACCATTGAGCGACTTTTAGATATGGATGTAGAGCGATATTTATTAGCAACTGCTTTGGAGGGAATTATTTCTCAAAAATTAGCAAGAAGACTTTGTCCACATTGTAAAAAACTACGTCCTACGACTCCTTATGAAAAGAAAGTTTTTAAGGATATTTTTGATATTAATATTACTGAAATGTGGGAAACTGGTAAGTGTGAGTATTGTAGTAATGGGTTTTTAGGAAGAATTGCAATTCAAGAGGTGTTAAGTGTCAATGATGGAATTCGTGATATTATCAATAAGTCAGCTGCAGATAAAGATGAACTACGAAGAATGGTGTATGAGAAAAATGATACGATTACTTTATTAGAAGATGGACTAGATAAAGTAATTAAAGGTTTTACTACATTTGAAGAAATTTATAAACTAATTGAGATTGAGGATATTGTCTCTTCTAAAAGGCGAATTCAGGAAGAACAAGAAGAATTAGAAAAACAAAAGAATCTTGAACAGACAGATTCTGATAAAAATCATAATGATTTAGAAAGCCAAGAATCTACAGTATCTTTAAATACTATCAATCCTCAGGAACAAACTGTCCAGGAGGCAAAGGAACAATCTTCCCCTCAGATACAATTTAGTGCCCCTACTATGATTTCGAATTCTTTATCCTCTAACAATGATTCTTTATCTCCTTCCACTTTCATACCAAATGAACAATCATCTGCTTTAGAGCAACCAAAGATTATGACAAATGTAGTTCAAAATCAGGAGAATTCTTTATCTTCTCCAACTACTATAATTGCTCAGGAGCAACCATCTCAGGAAATCAAAGAAGAATCTTCACCTCAGATACAATTTACTCCCCCTACTGTAACTTTAAATTCTACACCATCTCCTAATGAAATAGCTCCATCTCCTTCTGTAGCCATTGATGGACAACCTCCAATTACAACGCAAAATCAGAGTGTTAATTTAACTCTTCCTGCTACTATGAATCCTCAAGAACAAAGTTTAATTGAATCAGAGAAAAATATAGAACCTCAAATGCAAAATCTTAAAACTGGAGTAACCTTAGGTGCTTCTCAACCACAAAATGAAAAAACATTAACTCCAGTTGTTCCTAGTCAGCCAACTATCACTCCAAAAAATACCAGTGAAATGCTAATGGATATGCAGTCAATCATTAAAGATGGACAAAATCCAATCATCGAACAAACAACTACTAATCCAGTTCCTTTGCAAAGTACACCTCCACAGGAGATGACTGTTAAAGTTCAACCTCAACCATTAAAAGATACAAGTGAAATGCTTAAAGATCTTCATTCTATTATTGATGAAACAAAAGAAGCCGATTCTTCCCTCATATAAAAATAAAACCTATTCCTAGGAATAGGTTTTAGTATCCATAAACCTCACACTAAAAGGTGAGGTTTTATTAATGAATGATAATTTTTAAAATGTCTGTATTGATTTCTTCAATGGAGCGAATTTGGTTGTTTTCTACACAGTGAATTGTGTTCCAATGATAAAGCTCTGATAATTCAATATAAGTTTCTTCTGATCGTATCAAATAGTTATCATCTTTTTCTAATTCGTCGCTTTCTATTCTTTTTTTCATAAGTTCTTTCGTAAAATGATATGGCATATGTAAGTAGAAAGTAAAATCAGCCTTTGGAAGTTCTAATAGCCAGTATTCTAGTTTATCAATCCAACGATAGAAATAAAATCTTTCTTCTTTGTCTTCAATTTTAGATCCTTGATGTGCCATATTAGAACTCACATAACGATCAAGAATTACATAATAGCCCTCCTCTAGATATTTTTGGATTTTTGGAAAGTTGTATTTCCGATCTGTTGCATAAAATAAACATGAGATTTTGGGATCTACTTTGGTTGGTCCTTCAGGAAACCAACTTTTACAAATATTAAAGGTGCCTTGAAATGGACCACCAACAATTTTTCCAGTTGGAGTATCATACATCGGAAATCCAACTCGAATTGCTTTTAATCCCATTGCTTGTAATTTTTTGACTAGTAAATTCGCTTGTGTTTCTTTTCCCGAACAATCAGTTCCTTCCATAGCGATTAATTTCCCTTTCATATTATCTCCCTCTTTATAAGCTCATTATACTATAACTCTTTTCTTTTTACAACTTTTTATCATACATCTATTCGAGAAGTAAGAAGATTCTACTGCAATGATAATATTTAAAGATAGTGTTTTGTAGTTCTTGGTATCATTTACAGTATGTAAGAAATCCTTATGTAGATTTAAAAAGAACAAATAAAAATCGCATTTCTGCGACTAATATTAGGTTATAAAATTTTTTAATGCTTCCATTTTTTTATTATAGATTTGTGTCCTGATAAACTAGATGAATTTAATCGTTTTAACTCTTCATTTCGATTTTTATGACGTAAAATAGCTTGTCTTTCATCTAATGTTATTCCTTTATAATCCGTGAGTTCAAAGAATGAAGGGCCATTGTTTGCAAAACGTAATACAATATTACGAATAAATTCAAGTACTGTAATTGGATAAAGTGCATTATTTACTCTAATAGAAACATTAGATGCTGTTTCATGTTCCAATTCTTCTATTATTTTCAATGTTACATCAATTACAGAAACAAAAGTAACTATTGTTTCCGGAGTACAGATTGATTTATCAGTGAAAGTCCTAATAAAATTTTCCCATTCATTATATTTTTCTGGATATATGTATTCTTTCCCTTTTTCAATCCATAGTTCTCTCTCACAATCAATTTTTTCATAAGCAATTCTTTTTTCCATTTCTGCAGTA
Organism: uncultured Caryophanales bacterium; assembly: GCA_947571655.1. Taxonomy (GTDB): domain Bacteria; phylum Bacillota_I; class Bacilli_A; order RF39; family UBA660; genus Alloscybalousia. The sequence goes on along the minus strand of CANOYR010000007.1, from coordinate 9,900 downwards.
ATGTTTACTTTTTTTAGTACTTTGGCAATATCATTTGTATTACTATTCACTTCTTTCAATTTTTAATTCCTCCTCCCCCGTGCTTGTATTATATCAAATTTATGATTTAAAATCTATTTTTTTAGATATTTTGGAGATTTTTCATCTTTTTTAAGCCTGTAGACGAACACTATTTTGGTACTTATTTTAAAATAAAACTTTTTTATAAGAATTGAAATGTATTCTTTATCTATTATATTCTCTTTTTTGACAAGTCTTAAAATCATAATATGCATTCATTTTATAATAAAAAAAGTACAATTTGTATGTACTTTTTTTATCCTCATAAAACGGTTAATCAATAATATTATTTTTTTCATCAAATTCTACTAGTAGAAATTTTCTACTTGCCAAGTAATCACACATATGAACAAAGTTTTGATAACGTGTTTTTGGTTTTGGTAAGATTTCCTCTTTGGTATATGGGTTGGTATTCCAAGGTCCCATATGAGAAGAAATTACATCATAAAGAAAATTGATATCAGATTCTGATAGATTAAGATTCTTACATTCTTTCACATAGTTTGCTGCAAGTAATGGGTGGTCTGCCCTTGTATATTGTTCTTTTGGTACTCCACATTTTAATCCATCATGTAATATCAAAGCAATTAGCATTAAATCTTTTTCACGAGATGTATATTTATCTCCAATTGCTGGATCATTTAATAATTCTAAGGCAATTCTTACTGCAGATTTAGTATGTCGGAGAAGTCCTCCTGTTCCTAAGGTATATTTAGGATGATATTTTCCAGTGGAAGAAGCTTCAATCTCAAAAAAGTAATCTGGAAGTCCTTCAATTAATTTTTTTAATTCTTCTTGGTAAGTTTTTTCTTTGATATAACTAATTTCTTTTTCAAAACATTGAATTTTATTCATACTACTCTACTTCTCCTATAAAATAAATAATAATTTCGTTGGAAAGATACCAATAAGAAAAGGGAATTCGATAATTTTCTTTTGTTTCTAATAGTTTCTTCTCTTTCACAAGTTTTTGAATCATCGGAAAAACATCTTCTAACTTCTGTCCAAATTTATGAATGAATTCTATTTTGGAAATACCTTCCATCGTCCTTAATCCTAACATGATTTCATTTTCCATGTCAACTTTCTTTGATATTTTTTCCTCAAAATTTCGAAAGTTTCCTTGTTCATAATTTTGAAATTGTTTGGTATTAGTATATCGAATATTGGAAAGAAATCCAGAGGCTCCAAGTCCGAATCCATAATATTTTAAGTTTTTCCAATAGGTAAGATTATGTTTGGAAAAATATCCTATCTTTCCAAAGTTACTAATCTCATAATGTTCATAGGAAAATTCTTCTAATTTCTTATGGATTTTTTGATACATTTCGTAATCTAATTCCTCTTTGATGGCTTCTACTTTCTGGTTTCCTAGTTTTGTATGATTTTCAATCATTAAAGAATATGTAGAAATATGAGGGACATTTAAATTAAGAAAAAAATCTAGGTCGTTTTCTAAATCATTTAAAGTTTGTCCTGGAATCGCATACATTAAGTCAACATTAATATTAGAAAAACCAACTTCTTTGACTAATGAAATAATTCTTTTTATTTCTTCTTTTCGATATGGTCTTTCTAAAAAATCTAGAATTTTAGGGTTTGCAGACTGAACTCCAATACTAATTCGGTTCACTCCCTTTTTTAAGAACAGTTCTAATTTTTCTTTTGTGATATTTTCAACATTACATTCTACTGTAAACTCACAATTCCTACTCCGCTTTAATTTTTCTAAAATTTGAAATAAACGGTTTAATTCCTCTACTGACAAAGAAGAAGGCGTTCCTCCTCCAATATAAATTGTTTCTAAAACTTCTTTTTGATAATTTTGTTCAATTTCTTTTTCAAGAGCTGTTAAATAACGATTGCACCAATCAGGATGATAATACATTTTAGAGAAATCGCAATAACTACAGATATGACTACAAAAGGGAATATGGATATAACAACTACGAACCATATTTTTTTACTCGAATCTTTTTAGGATAATGATAGTATCTAAAAACCATATCAATGGTACTTTCCCTACTAAGACCAATGGATTCATAAAAAGAAAATAATTCCCATATTTTTTCTTGAGTAGATAAATTTTTAAAATTAGGCGAAGGACAAAAAGAGCCATATCGATTACTTAAAAATTCTAATAAAAAGAGAAAAATTTCTAAAGATGAGTTTGAATCTTCTTTTTTTGTATTTTCTAAGGATTTTTTTTCTGTTGATTTTTCATGTTGATTTTTTTCTTTTTTTCGAAGAGTAAAATCTTCAAGCCTTTTCAGATTTATTTGCTGAATCCAAGAGGAATATTCTTGATAAGAATTTCCAATGGTTTGATGATAAGTATCATAGTCCATTAAATAAAAATCTATATGTTCTAATTTCATCTTATTCCTCCATTTTTAAAACGGCTAGGAATGCTTCTTGAGGAACTTCCACACTTCCAATCTGTTTCATTCGTTTTTTTCCTTCTTTTTGTTTTTCTAATAGTTTTCGTTTTCTTGTAATATCTCCACCATAGCATTTTGCTAATACATTTTTTCGTAATGCTTTAATATCTGTACGAGCAATGATTTTGGAACCAATGGATGCTTGAATTGGTACTTCAAACATTTGTCTTGGAATTAAATTTTTTAGGTTTTCGACGACTGCTTTTCCACGGTTATAAGCAAAGTCTTTATGAACAATTGTACTTAATGCATCGACAACTTCTCCATTGAGTAGAATATCCATTTTAACGAGTTCACTTGGTTGATACCCGATTACTTCATAGTCAAAGGAAGCATATCCTTTGGTATAAGATTTTAGTTTATCAAAAAAGTCATACACAATTTCTGAAAGTGGGATTTGATAATGAATATTGACTCTTTTTTCATCGATATATTCCATTCCAATGTAACTTCCTCTTTTATTTTGACAGAGTTCCATAATTGGGCCAATGTATTCACTAGGAGTAAAAATGCTGGTTTTAATATAAGGTTCTCTAATTTCATAAATTTTTTGTTTTTCAGGAAGTTTACTAGGAGAATCAACTAAAATGACAGAATGGTCAGTTAATTCTATTTCATATACGACACTGGGACTGGTTGCGATAATTTCTATTCCAAATTCTCGCTCAATTCTTTCTTCGATAATTTCCATATGGAGAAGTCCTAAGAATCCAGTACGAAAACCAAACCCTAAGGCTTCTGATGTTTCTGGTTCAAATACTAAAGAGGCATCATTTAATTTTAGTTTTTCTAAGGCTTCCCGTAAATCTTCAAATTTAGAAGATTCAATCGGGAAAAGTCCACAGAATACCATAGATTTCATTGGTTGATATCCAGGTAATGGTGTTTTACAGGGATTTTTAAAATGAGTAATGGTATCTCCAACAGAGACATCTCTAATATCTTTAATAGAGGCTGCAATATAGCCAACATCTCCTGCTGTTAGACATTCTCTTTTCTCTTCTTTTGGTGTAGTTACTCCTAATTCTGTTACGTCATAAACAGCATTCGTTTCCATCATTTGAATTTTATCTCCTACATGAACTGAACCATTTACGATTCGTGTCGATATAATAACCCCACGATAGGATTCAAAAAAGCTATCAAAAATTAGAGCTTGTAGAGGATCTTTTTCACAACCTTTAGGAGGAGGGATTCTTTCAATAATTGCTTGCAAAAGTTCTTTGATTCCCTCTCCTGTTTTCGCACTGGTTAATATAAATTCTTCCTCAGAGAATCCTATAGTATCCATCAATTCTTTTTCTACTCTCTTAGGGTTTGCATTGGGAAGATCAATTTTATTAATCACTGGAATAATTACTAAATCATGTTCTAATGCCAAGTATAGATTTGCTAAAGTTTGGGCTTCAATTCCTTGAGCTGCATCTACTACTAAAAGAGCTCCTTCGCAAGCTGCTAGGCTCCGACTTACTTCGTAAGAAAAATCAACATGACCTGGAGTATCAATTAAATGAAGAAGATAGTTTTCTTCCTGATATTGATAATTTAATTCTACTGCGTTTAATTTAATTGTAATTCCGCGTTCTCTTTCAATATCCATCGAATCTAACATTTGTTCTTTCAATTCTCGTTTAGAAAGTGCTCCTGTTTCTTCTAACAGTCGATCTGCTAATGTGCTTTTTCCATGATCAATGTGTGCTATAATTGAAAAATTACGAATATTTTTCTTTTTCATTGCTATCACCTGCGCTTATTATATCAAAAATAAATAGAATTTAATAGTCCTTGCTACTGGTTAATTATTAAATTTATCATTTATTTATGAAAAAGATTTAATTTTGCAGATTAGCTTTTTTCTTAAAGGGAGGAACTACTTTGTTTGTTATTTTATCAATCCTTTTTTAGATTTTGATAAGTTCTTATTTCAATATAAAGAGTATTCAGAATTCAAACAATTAGAAAAAACTTATTTTTCAGAAAGTGATGATGGCGTTTTCAAACGAAAACAGAAGAGAATTAAGATTCCATCAATCCTTCTAATTTTCCAAAAATAAAATTTAAAATATTTTGTATGGTGCGACCAATCGTATTGGATATTTTTAAGGAAGTTTTTGATAGCTGGTTGTCATAAAGGTCTTCTTCTCGAACAATATAATTGTCAATATCGATTGGTCTTTGATTTTTTACATCTTCTTCAAATTTTTTAATTTGTTCTTGTGTTAGTATCATTTGATTTCTTGCTTGATAGTCAATATATCCATTTCTTGATGCCAAGTAAAGTCCTAGGAATAGAAAAAGTAATGTCATTCCAATGATTCGAACCCAATCCCTTTTCATGATACGACCTCCTTTATATATTTTTCTAACACATCGGCGATTGCTTCTGCTGTTAAAAAAACTTCATCTATCGTATTATCGACACCCCCTACTTCAATTAAAATGGTTTGTGGAGAAAAGTCTTGATTATAAATTCCATTAACACCTGTTCCCTCTTTTTTGTAGATTCCTCTACTTAATCCTGGATAGTAGGTATTAAAAAGAGTATTTAATTTTTCTATAAAGGCTAAGTTGGATTGATAGTTTTCATGTTCTAATCCAGCGATAAATAGAATTCTAGCGTAGCTTTTGCCACCAATCGTAGTTGTCGAAATTGATTTCTTTACAGAATCTCGATGAAGGTCAATGTAGTATTCTAATGTTGGATTTTTTGTCTTTGCATCTTCTAATAATAATTTTGTTACTTTATAACTGGAGGCATAATTCCAATTATTAGCTTTTAAAAACTCTGACACATTATTTTCTTCCACAATCGTAGGAATTTCTCTATCATTTAATTTTTCCCTTAGAATATAGCTGAGCATCATTACATTGGGAGTAACATTATACTGGGCGACATTTTTACTAGAATATTCTTCTAGTTGATGGGTATTATATAAGTAAACTTTAGGTTTTTCAATTTCTTTTTCTGGATAGGGATCTGGTACATAAGTACTAATTGCTGGTTGTGTGGAATTATCACTATCATTGTCAGAATAATCTTGGTAAGAGTAATTTCCCTTAAAAATTTGGAATGGGTTTTTGAAGTTTAGAGAAAAGCCTTTTTTGATGAAGGTATCATAAAATTTAGAAAAATAAAAGGGGAATGTCTGATTTCCATCTTTCATAAATAAGTAACGTACAAATTCTTCATTTGACATTTTTAAGGAGAGGGTAATACAAGTATAGAAAAAAGATGCAAGAAATAGAAAAAGAAGAACCCCATATTTTAGCTTCTTTTTTTTCTTTGATTTTGTTTTCACTACCTTTTTCATCAGTATCACCTACTTTACTCAAAGTATAGCAAGTTCACCTATCATCAATTGTCGAAATTTTTGTGGAGAGTTCGATTTATTCCATTTGCAAGAATGGTTGCTAGTTTAGAAACTACAAAGTCTACTTCTTTCGGTGTTACTACCATATGATACCCAATAGGAGTTAATACTTCAAAGATTAATTCTTGAAGTTCTTCTTCAGATAATTGTCCAACTTCTCCAAGGAAGGTTTCTTTTTCCTCTAAAGAAAGATTTTCATTAAAGTTAGAAGGATCAATAGAAGTAATGGGGGCTAGTTTATTCTTATTGAAGTATTTCTTATGATAACTAAAATGTCGAAGTAAGTATTGAATGGTATCACTTACTAGAACTATTGCATCAATTACTGTTGGAACTCCAATCGAAATTACAGGAATCCCCAAGGTTTCTTTTGAGATTTCTTTTCTCTTATTTCCAATTCCACTTCCAGGAAGAATACCTGTATTACTAATTTGAATGGTTTTATTAACTCTGGAGATGGCACTAGATGCCAAAGCATCAATTACTAAAATAAAATCTGGTTTGCTGGTTGTAATTAAGCTATGGATAATATCACTGCTTTCATACCCTGTTGTTGCCATGACTCCGGGAATGAAGGATGCTACATTCCGATATTCTTTTGATGGATTTACCTCTTCCATGTCAAATAAGTATTTAGTAACTAATACTTGCTTTACTGTTTTTGGTCCTAAAGAATCTGGAGTAGAATCATCATTTCCAAGTCCAACAACCAAGACTTTGGCATCGAAGGAAAGATTCTCCTCCTCTAAAAAATCTTTTAAATATTTTACAAAAACACTTTCTACCTCTTTTGCATTTTTTTTGTCTGTAACATCTTTAAAATCGATGGTTACATATCTTCCCTTCTTTTTTTCAAGAGAATTTTTCTCTTCTTTTACCAAAACATCTGTCACATGGATTTGTCCTTTTTCCTCTTCTCGGACAGTAATTCCATCTAGTTCTTTTGATGCTAGTAAATCTACTACCAAATCTGTTCGAATGGTATATTTTTTTAAGTCAATTTCATGTTTCATACTTTTCACCTATTATTATTTTCCCAAAAAATAGAAGTTTTATTTGCATTTTATAGAAAAATTTGTTAGAATTAAACTGTTATTAAAAAGTGAGGTGAAAATCATGCCAAATATTAAAAGTGCAAAAAAGAGAGTAATTACAAGTAAAAAGAAATCAGAAAGAAATACTGTTGGCACTTCCAGTATGAAAACCGCAATCAAGAAATGTAATATCGCAATCGCTGCAAATGATAAGGAAGCAACAGAAACTACATTAAGTACAGCTATTAAAAGAATTGACAAAGCAGTGTCTAGTGGTTTAATTCATAAAAATAAGGCTGCTAGAGAAAAGTCAAAATTAATGAAAAAGAAAAATGAAATGGAGTAAGTTTTACTTCTTTTTTTTTTCCTTGTTTGCTATAATTATGATAGGAGTGTTTGTATGAAGAAAATATTTTTTTTATTTAGTTTAATTGTAGTTTTATTCATTTCTTTTTATTATAATGAAGAAATTGTTGCCTTTTTTGTCAATATCTATGTTCAAAAAACAGAAACAACAACAACTTTAGAGAATAATGTATATGCATCTTCTAGAAATTATCAATATATCCAATTGACTGATGATTTTATGCCAAAAGACAAAAAGCATTTAATTAATCTCTACTATACAATTTTAAATTCTGGAATGACGAAATTTACATTTTTCTGTCCAAAGGAATATGAAGAATGCATTTCTGATGTCAATGACTTATCAGATGATCAGGGGCTTCTTTCTACAATTAATAATTATGTTCCTGTATATAATAGTTTTAAGAATATTGAAACGGAGTTTGATACTTTAGGAAAGGTGTCTATTACCATTCATCCTGTCTATACAGATTCTCAAAAAGAAGAAATTAATAAAGTTTTAGAAACAGTAGAACGAACTTATATCAAAGAAGCTATGACAGTAGAGGAAAAAATTAAGGCAATTCACGATTATATTATTAATACAACTCAATATGATAAAGCTCGAAGTGATAATAAAGTAAAACAATATCATTCTGATACTGCCTATGGTGCTTTAGTAGAACATCAGGCAATCTGTGGAGGATATGCAGATGCAATGAAATTATTTTTAGATCGATTTGGAATTGAAAATTATAAAATCGCTAGTGAAAACCATATTTGGAATTTGGTAAAAATTGACAATCAATGGTTGCATTTAGATTTAACATGGGATGATCCTATCACAGATACTGGTGAGGATGTCTTGGAATATAGCTATTTTTTAATTACAACAGAAGAATTGCTATCGTTAGAAGCGGATCAACATGTCTTTAATAAAGCTGTATATTTAGAAGCAAATTAAAAAAGAATAGAAGAAAACCTAAATGGTTAATGCTTATATTCTTTTTTTATTGTTTTATTGTTGGATTCTTTCTCAATTTCCTTTGTTCTTTTTTCAACTCTTTCCTTTATCTTTGATAGAACATGAGAAATTTCAAAAGGTGCTTCCCCACTTTCTATGAAATTCTTACCTGCTTCCACCATATTCTTTATGTGATTCAGTTGTTCAGAATTTAGAAATATAAGAATAGAATCTATCTCTATTTTAAAGAATTCATCTAAAAAATCAATGAAAGAAGACTCTTTTGTATACTGACACCAACGATTTATGATTTTTTCTATCTGTTCGATTAGTTCTATATAATAAGTATCAGAATAGATTTCGTGAAATAAATCTCCCTGTTTAAGGGTCTGATCTAAAAAGTCTTTTTCTAAGAATACTGTATTTTCATCAAACGCTCTTTTCCTTAAAAAAGTTGGACTTAAAAAGGCTTGTTCTGCTTTTGGATTTATAAAGATATAGTAATATTTTAGAAAGATTAAATGGCTTTTTTGATTTTCAGTTAAATTACCTTGCAATCGGTTTTCTACATTTAATAATTTTTGATAATTCATATTATAGTCTGAGCTCATTAAAAGAAAAAATATACAATAAGTAAATTGTTCTTTTTGTTCTTTGGAGGAAACATTCTGTATCTCAATCCATTTTGGAAGTTTTGATCGAATTTTTCTAAAATGGATGACTCTTTGTAATTGTCTTGCAATTCTATCTTGATAACAAATGTCAATATTTCCTGTGTATATATAGTTTAATGTATCTTCATAATCATCGGGTATTTGGAAGTTCTGATTATAATATCTTTTTAAGAAATTGTGATTTGTAAGTAGTGAGTGATATAGTTTACTTTCGATAATAGTATCATCAATTATCTCTTTTCTTATATTTTTGTATTCTTCTGTATTTGTTTTTTTCTCAATTTCAAGTTTTGCTAGAAGCACGTAGTTTCTAAATATTTCCCTTGTTATATTTTGAATAGCTATCTCTTTATCTTCATATTTTTCCATTGAAATTCCCCCTAAAATTAAATTTGATTAAGCAAGATTTTTCATAACCTCCTCAATCGTTTCTTCAAAATTTTGATGATTGATTTCGTACCAACGAATATCAAATTGATGTTTAAAAAAGGTATATTGTCTTTTTGCATAATGCCTTGAGTTTTGTTTTATTCTTTCAATTGCCTCTTTCTTTGTACATTTTCCATCCAAATATTCATAAAGCTCTTTATATCCAATTCCAGTCGTCATGGGTTTACTGCGAATGTTTTGCGAATAAAAGTACTCTACTTCTTCTAATAATCCTTCTTTCATCATCTGATCTACTCGATGATTAATTTTTTCATATAAGATTTTTCGATCGGTTGTTAGTCCAATCATGGTGAAATCATAAATTGGTTCACTACTTTGTGGCATTATGGTTTCTCCATTTTTATAGCGGTTGAGTAACCTAATCAAGCGTTTCCGATTATTCTCATGTGGAAGTTCTAAATTTGTATATTTTTTTAATTCCGCAATTAATTCCTGATTACTATATTGTTCAAACAATTCTTGTTTATTCTCCTCTTCTTTGAATTGATAATTGTATAATAAGGCACGAATATAAAGACCTGTTCCCCCTACTAAAATAATGTTTTTTCCTCGGGAAGAAAT
>CANOYR010000006.1 GCA_947571655.1 uncultured Caryophanales bacterium | reverse complement strand
CCCATTTAATATAACATCTCTTTTTCCCCACGTCAATCCTTTTTTTCTCTTTTTTAGAAAAAAAGAAGCTTATTCAGCTTCAATAATTCCATAGTTTCCATCTTTTCTCTTATATACAACTGTTGCTTGATTTGTTTCTGCATCTTTATATAAGTAAAACTGATGCCCTAAAAGTTCCATTTGAAGAATTGCCTCTTCTTCATTCATTGGTTTTACTTCTACTTTTTTTCGTTTTAGGATTTTTTTATCCTCATCTTCTGGAATAGGATCAATATAATCAAAGATAAATTCTTTGGCTTCTTTAATTTTTTTTGTTTGTAATCTTGTTTTGTTTTTTCTAATCTGACGCTCTAATTTGTCAATTAGAATATCAATAGCAGCATAAAAATCACTTTGTTCTTCTTCTGCTCTTAAAATTACAGACTTCATTGGAATTGTAATTTCTACTTTGTGTAGATGGTTAGGAATTTTAACCATTACTGTTGCATTAATGTCCTTTGGACTTTCGACATATTTTTCTAATTTTTTCAATTTTTCTGTCGCATATTCTTTCATCGCAGCAGTAATTTCAATTTTACTTCCTCTGATTGATATGTTCATATATCATCCCTCCTTATATATATAATATCACATTACAAAAGGCAAAAAAAGGAAATTTTTTATAAATGAAAAAAAGATTATCGATTGATAATCTTCTATTTAGTAGTTTGTAGTTCTTTAACAGTTGTTACATTTAACGCCTGTAATCCTTTACTGGTTTCAACTAATTGGAATTCTACAAGTTGTCCCTCTGCTAGAGTTTTATATCCATCCTGATTAATGGCTGAATAATGTACAAAGATATCTTCCTCATCCGTATATTGGATAAATCCATATCCTTTTTCATTGTTGAACCATTTTACGATTCCTTTCATCACTGCCACCTCACCTTCCTTTTAATTCTTTACTGCTATCTATACAGTGATATCACAATTTCGCGCTATTTTAATTTATCATGTTTTAATGTGTTGTTTTGTCTTTTGGTGGTGAATTGTTATTTTTTGGTGATTTTCCGTCATTTTTTCAGTTTTTAATTAGCTTTTTACTAAAAAGTAGTATTTTTTTACCCAATCTCTTTAAAAAACTATAGTTGTTTCCTTTTAGTGCTACAATATCGTTGGCATTGTAAAGGGGTGAATATATGAAGAGCCTTGTGTTAGAAAAATGTTTGGAAATTGTAAAAGATTCTTATCCAGATTATAACGAAGATAAATTAGATGAGATTCGTTATGGTTTAGAGGCTTTTTACTTATCAATTACCAAATTGGTAGCAATTTTCTTCTTAGCCTATCTTTTAGGGATCCTAAAAGAAACTGCTTGTCTTTTCCTTGCATTTAATGTTTTGCGTCTTTCTGGTTTTGGACTACATGCTGCAAAAGGTTGGATGTGTTGGGTATCTTCTACGATTGTCTTTTTAGTAATTCCATACTTTTGTCGTATTCTTGCACTTCCGTCAACTTTATTAATGATACTTACACTGTTTTGTGAAGTGAATTTATTATTGTTTGCGCCTGCTGATACACAAAAAAGACCTTTGATCCATCGAAAGAAAAGGGTTTTATGGAAGATAATAACCGGTTTTACAGGAATTATTTTTACATGTTTCATTCTTACTACACAAAGTACTTTTGTTCAGAATATTTTACTATCCGCAATGCTAATCGAGGGTGCTTTAGTCAATCCGTTTGTGTATAAGATTTTTCATCTTTCTTATAACAACTACAAAACGTATGTCTATCGTACTGAACAAAATTAATATAGGAGGATTTATTATGAAAAAACTATTAGCAATGATTTTAGGAGGTACTGGAGCTGTTGTTGCATCTGCTAGTGATAGTATGTGTCCAGTTGGTTGGATTGATGAACCAGAAATGTCAAAAAATATGATTGAAAGATAAGATTTCTTTATCTAAAAAAGCTCCTTCCTTAGGGAGTTTTTCAATTATTTTCTACAAAACTTTTTTATTTATTATAGGAGGATTTATTATGAAAAAACTATTAGCAATGATTTTAGGAGGTACTGGAGCTGTTATGACATCATTGAGTGAAAGTTCTTGTGCTGCTGGATGGTTTGATGAACCAGAAATGTCAAAAAATATGATTGAAAGATAAAAATTATGTATATAAAAAAGCTCCTCGCGAGCTTTTTTTATTTTATCTTTAAAATTTGCATAAAGTAATTATCTAATAGACTAGTTTCTATCTCCATTTTTTCATTCTCTTTAATTAGTTTTTCTACCATGTATAATCCTGTTCCATGATTTTTTCCCTTGGAAGTATATCCATATTCTGCTACCTTCTCAATTTCTACTTTTCCTTTGTATGTATTCGCAAGTAGTATTACTACTGTACTTTCTTCTTTGTACATTTGTAATACCACCTCTTTTTCTTTACTTTCTCTTGATGCTTCATATGCATTATCAATTAATACTCCTATTATGTTATATAAAATTTCTTTCTCCCTTAACGATAATCTTTTTAGTTTACTTTTCATTATCTCTGGGCTTACATTGATTTGTAGTTTTATTTTCTCATCTAGCATTTTCATTAGTTTAAAATTGATAAATCCTTTTAACTCTGTAATTGGAATATTCTTTAACTCATTTATAAAGTAGTATTTGTCCATCTGTTCATTGTTTATTATTGAACTTATATACTGATGAACCTTTTTATTACTTTTTGGAACCATATTATCTATGATTATTAGATGATTTTTGTTTTCATGACAGCTTACTCTATATGCTTCCAATAATCCTTCATTTACTTTCGAGTATTCTGATAATTGTGTATACTTTTCGAATTCTTTTTGTTTCTCTATTTTTTCGTACACTATGTATAGTCCAATTATGAAGAATCCTATCATTAATAGTGCTACTATTAACATTTCTAATCCAAAATCAAGTTCCTTTAATGGAATAATTCCTGAGAGTATTATAAAAATCATAAAAACTGAAAGTATTACTATGGCCATTATTGTATCATTGTTTTGTATTTTTCTATAAAGTCCTAAATACTTTGTCTTTAATATTTTTAGTATCATCAATGAACTTATTGATATTATTGTTGGAACAATAATTTTAGATCCTGATATTGTTAATATATTAACTCCTATCATTTCTTGGATGAGTGATATTACTATCTCTACTATTAATTCTGAAACTAATACATTCGCATATATGATTACACTCCCAATGACTGAGACGGCCATTTTTATTCTATATCTATTTTTATAAAACAATGTTAGCATTATAAAAACTATTATAATTTTTAGAAATCCCAATTCTCCTGACATTTTACTCATATTTAACACTGCTGTTATTATAGAGCCAATTATTAATAGCATTATTCCTAGATAGTCTTTTCTACTTTTTTCTTCAAATAATATATCAGATGAAATCCAAAATATTATCATCATAACTGTACTAGCTATTAAAGTTTCGATATACTTCAATATCATTTCCACTACCTACTCCCTATTCTTTCTCTCAATTCTTTTTTTCTATCTCTAGATAATGAATTTGTTTCTACTGTTCCAAATTTTATAATTCTATTATTGAAATCCACTTTACTAATATTATAAATGTTTATAATACAACTACGTGTTGATTTGAAGAATCGGTTATCGCTTTCTAATTGTTTCCATATTTTACTAATAGGCATCTTTATTGAATGTTTTGTTTTCTTGGTAAATAATAGCGATGATAAATCTTCTTTGTCCTTTTCAATATACAATATAGAACTATATGGGAATTTGTATAGTTCACCATCTACTGTGAATGAAAAATATTTTCCCTTATCTAAGATATGAATTGCATCTACTAGTGCTTCTCTTAAATGTTCCCTACAGTTGTAATATTTTGAAACAAAATCTAACATTAATAATCTTCCCATAAATTTGGCAGATTCAAATTGTTGATGATTGGTAACTATAATCATTTGACTTTCCCAATCTTCATACAGTTTTCTAATTTCTCTAGCTAAATCCAATCCAGATTTACCGGGCACTTCAATATCTAAAATAAATATTTTTCTCCCCTCAAGTAAAAGCACATCCCTTATCGTTCTTTTGTCATATTTTTCTATTTCTATTATTTTATAGCTTTCATCTTTATCACCCACTAATCTTAATATGATACTTTTATATAAATCTCTGGCTTCTAATTCATCTTCATAAATAATGAAATAAGTCAAAATAACCCCTACCCTTCTATTAGTAATAAAAAAGAAGACTACTTTTTCCTCTTAGTCTCCTTTTTTATTTTTTTTGTTATATCCATAAAACGTGGTGGTCTTTTTTCTGTAATAATATTAGTATAGCAAACAAACCATATGAAAATTATCATTAAAATAATATATATGATTTTTGCTGCTTTCGGATCTTTTAAAACATAAAAAATGGACGTTAGAGCGAATAATATATTAATTCCATAAATAATTAACACTGTAGTACGTTGAGAAAAGTTCATCCCTAATAATTGATGATGAAAGTGCTGTTTATCTGCACTAAATATTGGCTGTCCTTTGAGCGTTCTTCTAATAATTGCAAACACAGTATCTAAAATTGGTAAACCTAAAATCATGATTGGTACAAATAATGAAGTTAAAGCGGTTCCCTTAAAACCTAATAACGAAATAACTGCAATAATAAAACCCATAAATTGGCTACAATCTCCAGCGAATATCTTAGCAGGATAGAAGTTATGTAAAAGAAATCCCAGGGTTGACCCCAGCATAATTAATGTTAAGGTCATTTCTAAACTTCCTAGTCGTCCCTGATAATAACAAATTATAGCCGTAGTAATGTAAAAGATAGAAGTTACTCCACTACTCAAACCATCAAGACCATCTGTAAGATTAATTATATTAATGCAGCCAAGAATAAAGAAAAGCGTAGTTACACTTGAAAAAATTCCTAAATTAATATAAATACCAAAAGCTGAGATTTCTGTTAATGTAATTCCTCCATAAAATACAATAATACAGGCTGCTACTAACTGGCCTATTAGTTTTCTAGAGGCCTTTAAATCATTTACATCATCTAAAATTCCTGTTAACACAATGATGAAACTTCCAATTAATATCGCATTCATCTTAATACTATGTTCTCCGAAAAGCATATACCCGAATAAAAAAGAAAGAAAGATTCCGAGCCCTCCTAGTTTAGGAATTGGTTTTTTGTGAATATGCCGGTTTTGCTCACTTGTTCTTGGAATATCTATCGCACCTATATGATGTGCCATACTCTTCATTAAAGGCATGATGGTTGCACTAAATAAGAATGTTACTATAACAATCTTTATTACTTGAATTGTTTCTGTACTAAACATACAACCACCTCATCTTGTATTATTATAACATATATTTTTTAATATTTTGTTCTGTTTTCTATTTTTCACTCTACTTTATCTTTAAAATTTGCATAAAGTAATTATCTAATAGACTAGTTTCTATCTCCATTTTTTCATTCTCTTTAATTAGTTTTTCTACCATGTATAATCCTGTTCCATGATTTTTTCCCTTGGAAGTATATCCATATTCTGCTACCTTCTCAATTTCTACTTTTCCTTTGTATGTATTCGCAAGTAGTATTACTACTGTACTTTCTTCTTTGTACATTTGTAATACCACCTCTTTTTCTTTACTTTCTCTTGATGCTTCATATGCATTATCAATTAATACTCCTATTATGTTATATAAAATTTCTTTCTCCCTTAACGATAATCTTTTTAGTTTACTTTTCATTATCTCTGGGCTTACATTGATTTGTAGTTTTATTTTCTCATCTAGCATTTTCATTAGTTTAAAATTGATAAATCCTTTTAACTCTGTAATTGGAATATTCTTTAACTCATTTATAAAGTAGTATTTGTCCATCTGTTCATTGTTTATTATTGAACTTATATACTGATGAACCTTTTTATTACTTTTTGGAACCATATTATCTATGATTATTAGATGATTTTTGTTTTCATGACAGCTTACTCTATATGCTTCCAATAATCCTTCATTTACTTTCGAGTATTCTGATAATTGTGTATACTTTTCGAATTCTTTTTGTTTCTCTATTTTTTCGTACACTATGTATAGTCCAATTATGAAGAATCCTATCATTAATAGTGCTACTATTAACATTTCTAATCCAAAATCAAGTTCCTTTAATGGAATAATTCCTGAGAGTATTATAAAAATCATAAAAACTGAAAGTATTACTATGGCCATTATTGTATCATTGTTTTGTATTTTTCTATAAAGTCCTAAATACTTTGTCTTTAATATTTTTAGTATCATCAATGAACTTATTGATATTATTGTTGGAACAATAATTTTAGATCCTGATATTGTTAATATATTAACTCCTATCATTTCTTGGATGAGTGATATTACTATCTCTACTATTAATTCTGAAACTAATACATTCGCATATATGATTACACTCCCAATGACTGAGACGGCCATTTTTATTCTATATCTATTTTTATAAAACAATGTTAGCATTATAAAAACTATTATAATTTTTAGAAATCCCAATTCTCCTGACATTTTACTCATATTTAACACTGCTGTTATTATAGAGCCAATTATTAATAGCATTATTCCTAGATAGTCTTTTCTACTTTTTTCTTCAAATAATATATCAGATGAAATCCAAAATATTATCATCATAACTGTACTAGCTATTAAAGTTTCGATATACTTCAATATCATTTCCACTACCTACTCCCTATTCTTTTTATTTTCTTTCGTATTATATCATACTTTTTCTAGAACTTAAAAAAGATAACTTAGTGTTACCTTTCTAATCTTCAATTAAGTAAAGATGATCTAATAGTATTCCTGTTCCTTCTGCTACATTGGTTAGTGGACTATCTGAAATAAAGACTGGAACTTTTAGTTCTTCTTTAAATTTACTAATAAGCCCTTGAATTAGAGCTCCTCCACCAGTCAATACAATTCCCTTTTCGGCGATATCAGCTGATAATTCTGGTGGTGTTTTTTCAAGAACTGATTTGGCCACCAAAATAATTTTTTTCACATCTTCTCTTAAAGCTTCTTCTACATCATTAGAACTTACAATCACTGTTTCTGGTAATCCTGAGCTAACTCCTCTTCCTGTAATTTCTAGTTCTCTTTTACTCTTTTCTTTCATTACTGAACCAATTGCTTTTTTTATCTCTTCTGCAGTAGACTCTCCAATAACAACTTTATATTTTTCTTTTATAAAATTGATGATATCCTCATCAAAAGCATTTCCAGCAATTTTAATAGAATCACTTGTTACGATTCCTCCTAAGGATAAAACTGCGATATCTGTAGTTCCTCCTCCAATATCTATTACCATACTTCCAGATGGCTTGGCAATATCTATTCCAGCACCTACTGCTGCAACCTTTGGTTCTTCCTCTAAAATTACTTTTTTAGCCCCTGTTCTTTCTGCAATCTCTCTAATTGCATTTTTTTCAACACCTGTGATATTTGATGGACAACAGATTAAAATTCTTGGATGAGCAAAACTCTTTTTACCAATCGCCTTTTTTATAAACGCATTTAGCATTTCTTCAGTCATTTCAAAATCTGCAATTACTCCATCCTTCATTGGTCGTACTGCTTTTACTTTTCCAGGGGTCCTACCTAACATTTCCTTTGCTTCTTTTCCTACAGCAAGAACTTTTTTTGTATTACTATCTATGCTAACGACGCTAGGTTCATTTAAAACAACACCTTTTCCTTTTACATAGATTAATACATTGGTTGTTCCTAAATCAATTCCAATGTCCCTCAAGATTTTCACTTCCATTCTTTTTATGTTTCTTGTTTACTTAATAGGTATTTATTCTTGGTAGATTGTCCACCACGGATATGGCGAACTTCAATGTGTGATTTAAAGATTTCATTTACCTGTTCAAATTTCATTGGGTTAATTTCAATTAATCTCTTTTGAAGATCCTTATGAACAGTACTTTTACTTACTTGAAACTTTTTTGCGGTTTCTCTAATCGTCCTTTTAGTTTCTATAATATAATCTGCGCACGCATTTACGCGTTCTATGATTTCTTTTTTCATTCATAACCTTCTTTCTAGTAAATTATATTTTTACTAGTTTGGTTTATGAATAGTTCTAGTTTTGATTTGTATTTTGTTCTATGTTTTGTTCTGTATTTGTTTCAGTTTTTAATTCTTTTTCATTTTTTCCATAATAATTTTCTGGATCAACAATCTGTCCATCAATTGTTAATTCAAAATGAAGATGATTTCCAAGGTCAGATCCTAAGTTACAGGTTCCACTTTTCCCAATCACTTGTCCCTGTGTTACTTTATCTCCCTTTTGAACAGTAATTTCACTTAAACTTTGATATACACTTATTACATTGTTATTGTGCTTTATTGTTACACTTTTTCCAAGAAGTTCTTCTTCCTCTACTTCCATAACTTCTCCATCTAAGATACTAATTACTTCGAATATATCATTTAGAACATAGTCAACTCCTGTGTTTTGTAAATAAATTCCTTCATGATATACAATCGATTTTTTCTGTTCTTCCTCCGTATCCTTATAATCATAGTAATTTCTTCCAATTGTGATTCCTTCGTTATTGTATGGCTTACTTACTAATGTTTCTGGATTCGTCGTATTGATAACGGGAATATTTTCATCTAGTATTGTACTGGATACATATGTATTATTATCATTATCTTTGCTTGATTGAACAGAAATAAAAATACTAATTATTAATCCAACAACTAATATAGAATAAACTACTGGTATGATAAAGGGTTTTAAATATAATTTCTTTTTCACTTTCTTTCACCTCATTAAAAGTTTGAACGAGAAAAAGAATATTATACATTTTTTTAAATAAATTTTGCTGCAATATAGAGTTCATAAAAAAATGATGTTACTAATTCTGTTAGTGCTGCTGCTAATAAGAAATAAAATATTCTAGCCTGAAAAACACGATTTTTTTTAAAAATTTTATTAATTTCAATACAGTCTAATGACCAAATTACTAAAATACCAACTAGAATATATAAAAAGAACTTTCCATTCATTTGTAATGCTCCTCTTCATAGTCTGTAATTTTTTTAATACGTCTGTCATGCCTTTCTGATTCTATATGCTGGGTTTTTAAATAAGCATCGAGAATATCTAAAGCTTTCCCTGTCCACATTGCCCCACTTATGGCAATTATATTTGCATCATTATCAATTCTACACATTTTAGCATCATGTACATTGTCTACTTTTGCACATCGAACTCCTTTTACTTTATTACAGGCAATTGAGATTCCAATTCCACTTCGACAAATAGCAATTCCGAAATCTACCTTTTTTTCAACTACTTCTGTTCCTAACTGGAATGCGAAATCTGGATAATCCACAGATTCTGTGGAAAAAGTTCCATAATCCTCAACTTCATATCCTTTCTTTTTTAAGTAATCCACAATTTTTGTTTTTAACTTAAATCCACCATGATCATTTGCAATTCCTATTTTCATTTTTCCACCTCTTTTACTTTAGTTAGTATAACATATTTCTAATATATTATGAAATTAAAAAATAAAGCCTATGCAGCTTTATCTTCTTGGTTCAATCCAAATTTTTGATTAAATCTTTCTACTCTACCAGTCTTAGATGCTCTTGTTTGCTTTCCTGTATAAAATGGATGGCATTTAGAACAAACTTCAACGCTGATTTCATCTTTCGTTGACATTGCTTTAAAGGTTTCTCCACAAGCACAGGTAATTGTTGCTTCTTTCATTTCTGGATGAATATTTTTTTTCATATAAAATTCTCCTTTCCGCCTAGATAGTTGCCTAGGTTTATTATAGAGCCTTTTCTTCGCCATGACTTCTTTGAGCCATAGTAATTAAATGCGAAATTATTGTAACAAACTTTTAAAATTTTTTCAATACTTTTTAGAAGTTTGCCTTTGATATTCTTCGTACAGCTTTTCAGCCATCGCTTCATATCCTTTTAAATTGGGATGAATATCCATCGGATTTGGTAAATATTCGGGATGCTCTTTAAATAATTCATAATTAGAAATATATGTACAATTATACTTGTCTGCTATTTTTTGATATTCTTTATCTATATAGTCAAATAGGTTATCTACTTGTTCTTCACCCATATTGAAAAGAAATGGTACAGGATTGTAATAACCGATAATATATATTTTATTTTGAGCATATTTTCTTACTTCTTTAATACAATCATCAATGCTTGGAAAAATTGATTCTATATTTTTTCTATATAAAGCAATATTTCCAATATCTACATTTTTTAAATTAATAGAATGTAAAAAGTCATTTGCACCAATTGAAATTGTTACTAAATCAGATTCCCTCAAATCCCTTTTGATGTTTCCATCACGAATGATATCATTGATTACATCTGTTGTTGTATATCCACTATGACTATATTTTTTTGTATAATTTTTTATTTTTCCATTCTCTTTTAATTGCTGATAAAAGTAGTCTGCATATCCATAACCAGTTTCTCCATATGGATTTCTTCCCTCCGCAACAGAGTCTCCTAAAGCAATATAGTTTAATTTCTGTTTAGGGAAAAGTTTATAGATACTAAAAACAAAGAGAAAAACGATGAATAGAAAAATGATTTTATAATACTTTTTCATTTCTACCTCCAAAAAAGAATAGATTTCTCTATTCTTAGTTTATTCGTTTATTCTTCTTTTAGACTTCTTTTATTTCTATGTTAGCTCCAATATCTGTTAGTTTTTCTACAATGTGTTCATATCCACGTAGTACTGGTCCTATATTAGAAATCGTGGTTGTTCCTTGAGCGATTAAACCAGCAAGAATTAGAGAAGCTCCACCTCTTAAATCAGTAGCTTCAACACTTTTTCCTACTAATTTTGTTGGACCATAGATTTTTATTTTTTTCCCTATGATTTTAATATCTGATCCCATTTCATTTAGATAAGGTACATTTTTAAAACGATTTTCATAAACGGTTTCTTCTAATTGAGATTCTCCCTCACATTGTGTAAGTAATACAGTAACTGGTTGTTGAAGATCGGTTGCAAATCCAGGATATCCTTGAGTTTTTATTTTTACAGGATGTAATTTTTCTGATTTTGAAATGATAACATAATCTGAACCTACTTCAATTGGTACTTCCATTTCTTTCATCTTTAAGATTAACATTTCAATGTGTTCTGGAATAATATTATCAATTTTTAAGTTTTTTCCTGCAAGAGCTCCTGCGATAAGATAAGTTCCTGTTTCAATTCGATCTGGAATCACTTCTGTATAACAACCTTCTAATTGATCTACCCCTATAATTTTAATTTCACTTGTTCCTGCACCTGTAATTTTTGCTCCCATATTATTTAAAAATGTCGCTACATTTACAATCTCTGGTTCTTTGGCTGCATTTTCTATTATTGTTTCTCCACTTGCTTTTACAGCAACTAACATTGTATTGATTGTTGCTCCAACACTAGGCATATCTAAATATACATGAGCTCCTGTTAATTTCTTTGCATCAATAATATATCGATTTTCTACTTCCTTAATGGTTGCACCCAGTGCTTGAAACCCCTTTAATGTTTGATCAATAGGCCTTGCACCAATTGAACATCCTCCTGGAAAATACATCTCCACATGTTTAAATTTGGCTAATAATACTGCCATAAAATAATAAGATGCGCGAAGCTTATTGGACATTTCCTCTGGAATTTCTTTATTAATAATTGTTGTTGGATTAATTACGATACTTTCACTTGCCCTTTTTACTTTTGCACCTAAGTAATCTAAAATCTCAGCAAGTGCATCTGTATCTGTAATCTCTGGAACATTGCAAATTGTAACTTCGCTACTAGCAAGAATAGCAGCTGGAATTAATGCAACAGATGAGTTTTTTGATCCACTAATACGAATGGTTCCTTCTAATGTCTTTCCTCCGTTTATTTCTAATACTTTCATAAATACCTCCAGTATGTTCTTCTATTATATTGTATTTTTAATTTTTTTATCGGTTCATAAACATTACTGTTTTTTCTTTGACCTTTTGTTTAATGGATTGCTCTCCACTACCAATTATTTTTCTTGGATCATAGATATTCGTATGAGCAATAAAATCTTTGACTGATTGATACCATGCAGTTTGTAATTCAGTATTGATATTGATTTTACTAATTCCACAATAAATGGCTTTTTTAATCTTGTCATCTGGAATGCCTGTCCCTCCATGCAATACAAGAGGAATCTCTACACTTTCAGAAATTTCTTTCATGGTTTCAAAATCTAGGTTCGCTTCTCCATGATATAATCCATGCACACTTCCAAGTGCAGGTGCTAAACTATCTAACCCTGTTTCTTTCACAAACCGAATACACTCGTCTAACTGTGCATTCATTCCAGAAGATATTATATTGTCTTCACTTCCACCAATATGTCCAATCTCTGCTTCTACGGTTATGCCCTTAGAATGTGCATATTCTACTACCTGTCTAGTGATTTTTATATTTTCTTCCAGTGGCATTTTTGAAGCATCCATCATCACTGAAGTGAATCCTGCATCAATGGCATTTTTACAACTCTCAAAACTTGTCCCATGATCTAAATGTAAGCATACAGGAATTGTTATTTTTAAATCTTGTATTAAACTTTTTACTAAGTTACTAACAACATGAAAACCACCCATATATTGATTGGCATTTTCGCTTACTCCTAGTATTACTGGTTTTTGTAATATTTCCATTTCTTCTAAAATGTATTTTGTCCACTCTAAGTTATTAATATTAAAGTGTGGGATTGCATAATGATTTTCTTTTGCCTTTAAAAGCATTTCTTTACTGTTTACTAACATTTTCTCCCTCTTTCTTAGGACTTGTCCATTTCTTTTTTGGACTTTTAATTATACTATTTTAATATACCACATTTGTTTAGAAAAGGGTCTATAATCGCAATAAATTTTACTTATTTTTGTAAAATTTTAAATTTTATTTTAAAAAATGTAGTGAATTCCTAAAAATAGTAAAATGATACTTCCAATGAGTGTTGCGATATTACCAAATTTTTTTACTAGAATATCTCCAAGTTTCACACCACAATATGTAAATGTAGCACTCGTTAAAGAAAAGATAACTGCCGCTAGAATCATATTTTCTGTTAAATTTCCTAATCCGATTCCAATACTAAAACTATCGATACTTACTGTGAAGGCAAAAAGACAAATGGAAAATATATTTTCTAATAGTTTTAGTTGTTCTTCTTTTCTTAAGGATAAAATCATTTCAATTGACAAAACAATAAAAATTACTCCTGCGACAATCTCAGGTGAAATTGGTAAAAATGAAAAGATGATTTTACCAACGAAGTACCCAAGTAATGGCATAAAAAAATGAAAAATACCAACAAAGATACTCATTAAATTATGGTATTTTTTTTCCATATTTAAGGTACCATAGATTAAAGCCAAGGAAAAGGCATCCATACTAAGACCTACTGCAATTAAAAATAGAATTCCTAAAGACATAAAAAAGCCTCCTACTTAAGAATATGTAAGAGGATTGAATTCTTTCAAATTTTCTTTTTTGATCAATTTCTGGGATCGGTGTTATTTTATCATAAAAGTCGAACTTGCTTCCATTTTTTTAAAACTTCTGCTAGTTAATAAGTGTTCCTTCTAATAATTATGAAATCTCCTATATTTGATTTATAGTGATTGATTTTTTTAGTATTAAATAGTAAATCATGTCTTACTTTTCTTGTTATAGAAGATTCGATTTTTATTTCTTCTTATTATCTGGCCTTCTTTTTTTGATGATGCTAGAGGAAGTTATTTTTATTTAAAATATTTTTTAATGATATCTTTGATAAAAAATTGATATTCTACTTCTGATGTTTGTTCTTTACTTTCTGCTTCTAGTGAGCAAAGAGGAGGAAATAACACACACCACCAATTTTTTCCAAGTCCATTTCCTAAAGTGATTACTAGTGATTCGTAATACCCTTCTGGATAATGGACTCCTTGATATACTTTTTCAGGAAAATAATTTTGTCCATAATTTACTTTTATTTCTGTATTTTGCTCTTTTTCTTCTAATAAAATTTTTTTTACTAGGTTTTTGTAATCACCCAATTTTTCTTGGGTGATTTTTCTTGCCTCTTCGATAGTTGTTGCATTTTTTACTGATTCATATAATTCTTGCTGAATTCCCTTTTTTACTGTCATTTTTATTTGTTGATCATAATCACTATCACTATTTGCAATTACACGAAAACGTATAGCATCTTTAGGAATGGTAATTTTTTCTTTTTTCCATCCACCAAAGGAAAGTAACATTAAAATACTAAGAATGGGTATTATTTTTTTCATAAGAAAATCCACCTTTCTATTACATAGTGGATTTTATTGTCTAACTCTATTCATTTCTTTTTGATTTTTTATAAGAAATATTTTGACATTTTTTTTACTTTGAAAATATAAAAATCATACGATTTCTTCCGCTTAAATCTTTTTTGCAAATGATTTGTACATTTTTTAGTTCTTGATAAATAAGCTCAGTTACAGCTTGTCTTTGATCGCACCCAATTTCAAAAGCTATCATAAATTTTTTGTTTAATTTGTCTTTACATTGATGAAGAATTGTTCGATAACAATCAAGCCCATCCTTTCCTGCATAAAGAGCAATGGATGGTTCATTTTCTTTGACAATGGTTTCAATTGATTCTTTTTCCTTTATGTAGGGAGGGTTACTGATAATAATATCAAAAGAACCTGGTACACTTTCTAAGAAGTTACTTTTTAAAATGGTAACTTCTAATCCCTTTTGTTTTTGGTTCTCTTTGGCAATTTTTAATGCCTCTTCACTGATATCTACTAGGGTCATATCAAGACTTGGAATTAGCTTTTTTAGAATTAAACCAATACAGCCAGTTCCTGTTCCTAAATCAACTACCCTTAAATTTTTGGTTTCAAAGAATTCATCTAAGTAAATCATGGTATTTTCTACAAGTTCTTCTGTTTCAAATCTTGGTATTAAGGTAGATTCATTTACAATAAATTCTTCCCCATAAAAGTTTACATTCCCAATTACATATTGAATTGGTCGATTCTTTGCCAATTCGTCGATTTTCTCTTTAAAAGCCATCTCTATTTCTTCTTTAACTTCTTGATTCAAATAGTTGAGTAATTCTAAAGAATTGACATTTAAAAGAGCTGCTAATAGCATTTTTGCATGATCTGAATGAATTTTACTTTTTCCATATACAATTAGATCTTCTACTCTCATAATACCCTCTTTTTTAATAAAAGGAAACGTCTAGAATTATTCTTCCTCGTTTCCTGCTAATTTTCTTTTTTGATCTTCTGTGATTAGCGCTTCGATCACTTCATCGATTGCACCATTCATAATTCTATCTAGATTATTGGTTGTATAACTAATCCGATGATCCGTTACTCTATTTTGTGGATAGTTATAGGTGCGAATCTTTTCTGCACGATCCCCTGTACCAATTTTCGTCCGTCGTTCACTCCCTAAGGCTTCTTCTTGCTTCTTGAGTTCTTGTTCGTAAAGACGGGCACGTAGTACTTTCATTGCCTGTTCTTTATTTTGAATTTGACTTCGTTCATTTTGGCAAGTTACGACCGTATTGGTCGGTAAATGAGTGATTCGAACTGCACTATCTGTTGTATTCACCCCTTGTCCCCCACAACCGCTGGACCTATAAATATCGATTCTTAAGTCTGCTGGGTTAATTTCAATATTTACATCTTCTGCTTCTGGCATAACTAGTACCGTTGCAGTGGATGTTTGAATCCTTCCTTGAGATTCAGTTTCTGGAACTCGTTGAACTCTATGGGAACCACTTTCGTACTTTAGTTTTGAATAGACATTGTCCCCTTTCACCATGAATTCGATTTGAGAAAAACCTCCAGCTTCTCCTTCTTCTGCATCTAAAAGTTCAATTTTAAATCCTTTCTTTTCGGCGTATCTCGTATACATACGATATAAGTCTCCCGCAAAAATGTTTGCTTCATCTCCGCCTGCTGCACCACGAATTTCGACAATTACATTCTTTCCATCGTTAGGATCTTTTGGAATTAGTAATACTTCTAATCGTTTTTCAAGTTCCATTTTTCTTGTTTCTAGTATTTCTAACTCTTCCCTTGCGATTTCTGCCATCTCTGGATCTTTCACTAATTCTTTATCATCTTTGATATTCTCTAATACTTTTTGATATTCTTGATAGCAAAGAACAGTTTCTTCCAAATCTGCTTTTTCTTTCGATAAGGTTTTCATTTTGTTCATATTACTATAAACTTCTGGATTGGAAAGCTCTATTTCGATTTCATGGTATTTATCCTTAATTGCATCTAATCTTTCTATCATGGCTTTTCCCCCTTTTGAAGATTTTAATTTTTCAGGGATTCCTCTTGTTGAATCCACTTTCGTTCTTTTTTTGATTTTATTTTCTTTTTCTTGATGTTTTTATTATATCATACTTTCTATATTCCTAAAGAAAAAGATAAAAGATGTTTTTCTTTAAAAATTTATTTTTACTGATTGATTCATTGATTTTTGAAGCATTTTTTTTCCTATTTTTATCATTTGATTTCTTTTTTCTTCTACTTCAAGTTTGAAATCACTAATTATGAATTCTGGTTTTGTGATTCCCGTTTCTAGCATAATTTGTTGAAATCGCTCTTTTATTAATGCCATTTTTATTTTTCGATTCTGTTCTGTATCAATGGGAAATTCTTCTAAGTAGTAGGTAGCATTTAATACGATACAATGATAAAAATTTTGTTCAATTCTTTTTCCACAGTTTAGACAATAATCATAGTTTATACCATGTATTTTATCTTCTCCTAGTTCAATTATGTAACTGTGGTTACATTTTTCTTGTGCTATTTGATTATGCATTTATGTTATATTTCCTTTCCTTAAAAAGAACCAGAATTACTGCTCTAATTCTAGTTCATCCTCGTCTAATACAACTAAATCCTTTAAGTCTTCATTACTATCATCAATGTCGTCATCTGTATCGATAGAATCATAATTGTTTACTTCTTCAATTTCTTCTTCCTCTTTGGTTTCTTCGATTTCTTCTTCCTCTTCTTCCTCCGCTATTTTTATCAGCTTATCAGAGGTATGTCTACTTCTTAAATCCCAAATTCCGTTTTCTAACAGAATAAATCTTTTGTCTGTCGTTAATAATGTATAATAATCTCCTATCTTTTGATCGAAAACAGAACTTGGTAATTCTAACAATTTGATAATTTCTTTGAATAGATCTGCTGTATTTTTGGGTCCTTGTTCTTCTAATATTAAATTTGTAATATCTTTATTTGATAACAATTCTAAGTCTTCTTTTTTCAACTTCTTAAGGCTCATTGATAATCCTCCTCATTGATCAAAATAAATTATTTATAATTTTCTTTCAAAATTACATTTAAACTTATATCATTATTTAAGGAAAAACGCAACTACTTTTCCTACATTTTTTCAGGAACTCGAATTCCTAAAATATCTAATAGTAACAGATTGGTTTGATAAACCACTTCTGTAAGCGATAACCATGTTGTTTTTAAATTTTCATCTTCACATGTTAATATATGATGTTCAGAGTAAAATTTATTATAAGTATTTGTTAATTTATATAAGAACTCCGCAATATCATTTAAGGATTTAAATTCGTATGATTTTTTTAGTATTTTGGGTAATGTTATTAAGATTTGGATAATTTCTTTATCTGTTTCATTTTTTAATTTGCTAATTTTATAGGATTGATATCCCATTTTTTCTGATTTTTTTAGTAGGGATTTCATTCGAATGGTTGAATACAGTAAATAAGGTCCCGTTTTTCCCTCTAAGTCTGCAAATTTAGAGGGTTCAAAGATGTAATCTGTTGTACGATAAGGAAGAAAATCTGCATACTTGACTGCTGATATTGCAATCATTTTAGAGATTTCTTCTTGCTCTTTTTTGTCTGTAATCATTGGGTTTAGTCTTTTTCTTGTTTCTTTGTTTACTAAAGAAATTAAAAAACTCAAGGACATAACTCCCCCATCTCTTGTTTTGAATGGTTTTCCATCGAGCCCATTCATAGTTCCAAAACCAATAAATTCTAGTTTTGTATTTTTACTTACGATTTCTGATTTTTTCGCAGCTCGAAAAACTTGTTCAAAGTGAAGTTCTTGTCTGCTATCTACTACATACCAGATTTCATCTGGGGAAAATCTTTTAACTCTACCATAGATGGTTGCAAGATCTGTTGTTTCATAGATATAAGCTCCATTACTTTTTATTAAGATAATAGGAGGCATTTCTTTTTTATCACTTTCTTCTTTGATATCCATCACGGTTGCACCCTCACTTTGTTGTAAAAGATTTTTATCCCGTAAATCGTTTAACATTTCTGGAATATACTGAAAACTATCAAGTTCGCCTTCCCATAAATCAAATGAGGTGTTTAAATCTTCATAGATTTTTTTGATTTCTATGATGGATAAATCTTTAATTTTATTCCAAAGTGTAGTATATCCTAAATGTTTTTTTTGAATTAGTGCAGTAATTTTTCTCGCTTCTTCCATTTTTTCTTCATTTTCTTTGGCTTTTTTACTTGCTTCTGGATATATAATGGATAAATCTTCACTCGTAATTGGTAAATGAAAGTCTTCTTTTTGATAATTTTCTTTAAAACAAGGAAGATTTGGATATCTTTCTTTCATTTCAGAAATCACCATTCCAGCTTGTAATCCTGAATCTCCTAAATGAACATCTCCTATTACCTCTCCTCCAAGTAGTTTTGCTAATCTCTTTAAAGCCTCTCCAATATTTGCTGATCTTAAATGTCCCACATGAAGTATTTTCGCAACATTCGCTCCACCATAATCTATGATGATTTTTTTCTTTGGTTCCTTATCAATGTTACTTTGGATATCTTTTGATAATTTTTTTAGAGAATCCAGATAAAATTTTTCCGAAAAACTCAAGTTAATAAACCCTGCTCCTGCAATATTGATATTTTTAAATTTCTTTTCTTTTTTTAATTCTTGTGTGATTTTTTCAGCGATTTCTCTTGGAGAACAATGATTTTCTTTGGCTAAAGGGAAAGCATCATTGATTTGAAATTCTCCTAAATCTGGACGTCCACTCGGTTGTAAGGTTACTTTTTCTATTTTGTATCCCAATGTTTGAATGATTGTTGTTAATTCTTTTTCTACGTCTTTGATAATACTCATTTTATCACCTCTAAAAATTGATTTCGTATTCGATATTTTCTTTGGATTCTATTATTTTGTATTTTACTTTTAAATTTCGATTTCTATACTCATATTTTTCTGTTTGAACTGTTAAATCTATGGATTTAGCATATGCTTTGAGGTTTATGTTGGCTTTGGTTTTTTGGTTTAGTTTCCATGGAATTGTTAGATTGAATTCTTTGGTTTCCCTTTTCAAAAGACCATTTTTTAGGTCAATTATCATTTCTGTTTCTTCCAATGAATCTTCTAAAATTAAGCATTTTTCTTTCTCATCGTATTGTCCTTTTTGTTTTATTTGCTCTTTTTTTCCATTATTAATTATCGTAAGCGTTGTAGATACTTTCTCCATGATTTCATTCCCTCCAGAAATCTAAGCCTAATTATAACACAACTATTTGAATATTCCTACTATTTTAGAATTTTTAATTTTTTAGTTGGACTTGTTTTTTTGTTATTGATAATTTCTAAGGTATCTGAGGCAATCGTTTGCGCTATGATTTTATATCCTAATTCTTTTAATTCTTTTTCGACAAACAGCATTTCTTTAAAATATCTTTCTTTGGTTAGAACTTTTCCTATTCGTTCTGGAAGATATTCATCAATTTCAAAGTTTTTTAATTGTTCTATTGTCCTATTATATTCCTTTAAGTAAGGATTTTTTATCGGAAGACGAAATCCTTGAATTGTTACATTTCCTTCGAAAACTGCAATTTTTTCTAATAATTCTAGTATGTCTACCAAAGATAAAATGAAGTAATCTATGATGATTCTTCCTAATGGACTTTTTGTATAATAACTTTTTTCATGACTATAAAATAAACTTTCCATTTCGAAATTTTTATTTTTAATCATAGAAAATGGATTTGTAATTTGTTGATTTAGTACTAATTCGGTTTTCTTTAATTTACTTTCTTGTTGATTAAACATTCCAATATAATAGTTTTTTTCTGTTAATTCTTCGTTTGATAATTTCATATTCTATCCTTCCTTTGCTTTCGTATCATATCATATTTTCCTCTTTTTGAATACATATTTCGTATTTATTTCTTCATACTAAAATTAGATTGGAGAATTGATATGAAAAAATTAAAAAAATTCTTTAAAGTATGTGTTTTTTTGATGGCTTTTGCTGTTTTGGGTACTCTAGGTCTTTATTTTTATATTAAATCTTCCCCGAAGTTGGAGCTGAAAAGTGCAAATGCTTTTTTAATGTATGATTCTAATCAAGAGTTGTTTTTTCAAGGAAGTGGAAGTCAGGAATGGATTAATTTAGAGGATATTTCTGATTCTTTAATTAAAACTACCATTTATACAGAAGATAAGCATTTTTATAGTCATCATGGTTTTGATTTTCTTCGTATTTTGAAAGCAATTTATGTAAATGTTACTTCACGGTCGAAAAGTCAAGGTGCCTCTACGATTTCTCAACAATATGCGAAAAATTTGTTTTTAGATTTTGATAAGACTTGGGAGAGAAAAATTAATGAAATGTGGCTTACGATGCAGTTAGAAGTTCATTATAGTAAAGATGAGATTTTGGAGGGATACTTAAACACGATTAATTATGGACATGGTATGTATGGAATTGAAAATGCAGCGAAGTTTTATTTTGATAAATCTGCTAAAGATTTGGATTTGGCAGAATCTGCCATGCTCGCTGGAATTCCAAAGAGTCCATCTTATTATTCACCTCTTGTTAATTTTGAACTTGCTAAATCAAGACAAGTTAATATTTTAAATCAACTTCTTAAGAATAAAGTAATTTCTAAGGAAGAATTTGAAAGTGCAAAGAATGAGGAATTGATGTTAGTTGGAGAAAAAAATTCTATGGATGTTGCTAATATCATGTATTACCAAGATGCAGTGATGAGAGAACTAAAAGAAATTAAAGAAATTCCTGCTTCTTATTTAGAAACTGGGGGAATTCGTATTTATACGAATTTGGATATGAGAGCACAATTAATTTTGGAAAATAGTGTTAAGAATAATTTGGATACAGATAAGGATTTGCAGGTTTCTTCGATGATGATGGAACCTTCTACGGGAAAAATTATCGCTTTAATTGGAGGAAGAGATTATAATAAGAGCCAATATAATCGTGCTGTTCAATCAATAAGACAAGTCGGTTCTACGATGAAACCATTTTTATATTATGCAGCTTTAGAAAATGGTTTTACTTCTAGTACCACGTTTACTAGTGAAGAAACTACTTTTACTTTTGCTAATAATCAAAATTATTCTCCTCAAAATTATGGAAATCAATATGGAAATAAACCAATTTCTTTGGCAACAGCAATTGCTTATTCTGACAATATTTATGCGGTTAAGACTCATATGTTTTTAGGAGAAGATTCCCTCGTTAATATTTCAAAGCGGCTTGGGATTTCTACTAAATTAGAAGAAATTCCTTCTCTTCCTCTTGGAACCGCTGAAATTAGTATGAAGGAAATGGTTGCTGCTTATTCTGCATTTGCAAATGAAGGATATAAGGTGGAAGGTTATTTAATTTCTAAGGTTGAGGATTTAAAGGGAAATGTTTTATATGAGAGAAAGAATCAGTCTGAGGCAATTCTAAATAAAAGTCTTACTTATATTCTCAATAACTTACTTACCTCTACTTATGATTCTTCTTTTATTGATTATAATTATCCAACAGCAATTGGAATTGCTCCAAAAATCAAACATCATCTAGCATTAAAGAGTGGAACTACAGATACTGATCACTGGTCGATTGGATATAATCCTGATATCTGTACAGCCGTATGGATTGGTTATGATGATAATCAAGTGATTTCAACGAGTGATTATAAGTATTCTAGAAATATTTGGGTTGAGGCAATGGAGAATTATTTGGAAGGAATGGAAGATCATTGGTATGAACAACCCAGTAATGTCGTTGGTGTCTTAGTAAATCCAATTACTGGAAAGCCAGCAACAGAAGCAGATACTCAAAAGAAAATTATGTATTATGTCAAAGGGACTGAACCATCCAATACAGATACTGTTTTTGATGAGTTATTGGAATTAAATTAAAATTTATTATCATAGAGTATTTTCCTGTTTCATATATTTCATTAGGAAGGTGAATTTATGAATCAAGGTTTTAGTACAATGTCTCCAAGTTATATCCCAAGTCAAAGTACATATCCCCCTTATACAAATTTTACTACAACACAGACTACTCCTATCAATCAAGGCATCTCTTCAAATCCTGTTACAAATCCAGAATATGCAGAAGGTGTGTTTAAAAGAAATCTTGGTAAAAAAGTGAGTGTTTACTTTTCTTACCCAGATTCTGTAGAATGGAGAGATAAGATCTTTACAGGTACTATTTTAGAAGAAGGTAGAGATTATTTATTATTAAGAGATGAACAGAATCGAGTAATTTTACTTTGGCTTGTTTATATTAACTATGCTATCTTTGAAGAAGAGCCAAACTTGTAACATTAAATTCCCTTTTTAGGGAATTTTTCTTTTAAAACTCTTTTCGTAATTAATAAATCATGATAAAATGAGATTAGAATAGATAGGTGATTTCATGATTTATATAATTGTTGGTATAATAGTTGTAATCTCTATTCTTTTAATCTTGGAGATTACTTTTTATAATAAATTTCAAGTCGCAAGAATTCGAATTAGTGAAGCAGAGAATAATATTGATATCTTATTACAAAAGAAACTTGTTTTATTAGAGCGTGTGATTAAAGTGATTGAAGAAGCAAATCCAAAGTATAAGGAAGATCAAATCTTAATTAATGTCATTAAATTAAAGAATAAAAAAGTAAATAATTTTGAATTAAATAAGGAACTCGATAAAGCATTGGCTGAGTATAAGGGGCTGATGGATTTAGATAGTAAATTAGGTAGTATCGATAGTCTTACAAGTATTAATTATGATCTTACAAATGTTGATAATGATTTAATTGCAGCGAAAAAGTTTTATAATCACACGATTGTTTCCTATAATAAATTAATTCAATGTTTTCCATCCAATATTGTAGGATCGTTCTTTCGATATAGAAGAAAAGAGTTTTATTCTGAGGAACGGGAAGAAGTTTTTGAAATTTTAAAGAAGAAAAAGCCAGATTCAAATTAACTGGCTTTTTATTTTATCAATATTTTTTGTTTTTCTTTTTCTGGAATTTTTAAGTATTTTTTTACAAATTCTAAATATCTAGGATCATTGATTGCATATTCTTTTGTTAAATCAACCACTGGATAAAATATTGTTTTGGCATATTTCATTACTTCTTCTAGATTTTCTTCTTTTTCATTTTGAAGTGTTATTTTAAAGTTTTGTGGTATCGTCAAATCTCTAAGAACTGTCTTTTTTGATTCTGAATTTGTTTTGGCATAGTGTTCTATTAGAAGACCAATTCTAGAAGTTATTTCTTCATCATAGAAGGGATTTCTTCTTAAACTTTCTTGGTAATAGTCTTCGATTTCTTCTTTTGTTTTTCCTTCTAATTCCCTATTTAACATATAAATTGGTGCATCTAACTCTGGTGCTGTAAAGTATTTACTCAAATATCGATTTGGACAATACCATCTTTTTAGTGGTTGATCTTTACTTGTATAGATTAAACTATACCCAAAGGAATCTAAAAAATTCATCATTAATTGAATATCTTCATAAATCTCCCGATATTTTTCTTGTGTTTTATAAGTTGGAACTTCTCCATAAAACATACAATAACATTGTAATAATCTTTGTGATTTTTCACCTAACATTCTCTTTTCTTCCATAAACCCTCCTTATGATTCATTGTATCACTTTTTTGATGAATCGAAAAGAGGTGTATTTTGGTTTTTGATTTCCCAATTAATGGGTTTTAAATTTTTAGATTTTAAAAAATTATTGGTTTTTGAGAATGGTTTGCTTCCAAAGAAACCATGATGAGCAGAAAAAGGAGATGGATGAGGAGATTCTATAATGTAATGAATTGAATTTGTAATTAAATTCTTTTTATTTCTTGCAAAACTTCCCCATAGTATGAAAACGATGGGAGTTTCTTTTTCGTTTAGTTTTTCAATGACTTTGTCAGTAAATGATTCCCATCCTAAATCTTTATGAGAAGCAGGATGATTGGCAACCACTGTTAAAACGGTGTTTAATAAAAGAACTCCTTCTTCAGTCCACGGTACGAGACTTCCTGTATTTGGAATTGGATAACCTAAATCACTGTTTAGTTCTTTGAATATATTCTGTAGGGATGGTGGTTTGTTAATCCCTTGTTTTACAGAAAAGGAAAGCCCCTCTGCTTGATTTTCTCCATGATATGGGTCCTGACCTAAAATTACTACTTTGGTATCTTGATACGAAGTATTACGAAATGCTTTAAATATTTCTGTTTTTTTAGGATAAATTGTTTTTTCTTGATATTCTTGTTCAATCAATTTAATTAAGTCTTTAAAGTATTGTTTGCTCATTTCTTCTTCTAGGACTTTGTCCCAATCATTTCCAATCATATTCCACCTCTACTACTATTTCTAGTGTAACATTTTATCGTGGTTTTCACAATCTCTTTAGATTGGGTTTTATTTTTTCATAATTATCTTTTATAGTTTTTTATGTTGTTGTTTTTTCTTCTGAACCTTGAATCGTTCTTTCTAACTTTCTTGTAATTGTATTTTTAATTTTAGTATTAATAGTCTTATTAGAATCTTTGATTTCGTAGGAATAAACTTTTCCATTTCGAAATCTTATAGAAGATTTTACATCATCATCGACAGAAATACTAGCAGATGAAAGGTCCTTTTCGTTTTAAATATTTTATCATTCTTTCTAAATTACCTAGGAGGCTTTCCCAAACTTCATTCTTTAAAGAAAGTACATATTTTTTTGCATTCTCTTCGATAATTAAATAGTTAAAATATCTATGATTGTTTCTTATTCTTTTTGTAATCAACGATTATTTCTTTTCTAAGACGGAGTAGTGTATACATATTAATAATTGCTAAAACGGCAACTAGGGTATCAACAATGTTCCATAGAAGTGTGGCATTCATAATGCTTCCTATAATTAAAAGAATTACAGTTACTATTTTTAAAATATTTAATTGTGTTTTTGATACATTTTTTAGAAGATATTTCAGATTACTTTCCCCATAATAGTATCCTGCGACAATTGTAGAGTAAGCAAGAGATATTACGGATAGAAGTAATACTATTATCCCTGATTTTCCTAAATGATAGTTTAAGGCGTATTGGGTTAATTCAATTCCATTCATGTTTTCAAAATGAAGCGTTATATAGTCTGATGTTAAGATTAAAAGTGCTGTAGAAGTGCATACTATGAATACTGCAAAGTAAATTCCTAGAATTTGAAGAAGTCCAAGGTTTATTTTGTTTTCTGTATGAGAGCAAGAGGAAGCAATCGAACCCGTTCCCAGTCCTGCCTCAGTTGAGAAGACGCCTCTTTGAACTCCTATTATAAAGGTTGCTAGTACACCTCCACGAATCGACGATATATGGAAGGCATCTGTTATAATCTCTATTAAAACTCTAGGAATCTGGTTTAAATTTGTCAAAATAATACTCAAACTTAATAGAATATATCCAATCCCCATTACTGGTACTAACTTACTCGTAATACCTACAATTTCATTAAGACCTCTCATAATAGAAATTCCAGAAATGATTGCTAGAATGATTCCAATCATAAGAGTGGGAAAACCATAGTATTCATGAAGAGATGTTGTGATGGTATTTGCTTGAATGGTCATAAAACCAACGATATAAGAAATGATAATTAAAATGGCATAGATACTTGCTAATTTTTCACTTTTTAGTCCTTTTTTAATATAAAAGGAAGGACCTCCTTTATAAGCATCTCCATCCTTTTCTTGATATTTTGCCCCCATATAACTTTCACAAAAGGCGTTAATAGAGGTAATGATTCCTGCTATCCAAATCCAGAATACTGTACCTGGTCCTCCTGTATAAATTGCTAAGGCAATTCCTGCTAGAGATCCTACTCCAATTCTTGCAGCTAGGGACATGGTAAGACTTTTAAATGGAGAGACGCTACTCTTACTGTCTTTTTTAAATCCTTTAAATAAAGAGGATATTTTGAACTGAGGAAATCCTAATTTTATGCTAAAATAGATGCCTCCTCCTAATAAAAAAACAATCGCTATACTCCATAGAATACTGGTTATTATCTTAAGCATAAACTCACCCATTTTTAGTATAGCGATTATTTTCTATATTTTTTGTCTAATTTTGTCTCCGAACAAATCTTGCGATTTTGGCGATTCTTTCTTCTGTATGGTCTAATAGATATTTAAATAAATCTGGATTAGAATGAATTGCTCGTAGGATTTTCCAATCCTCTTCCGATAAGTTGATAACACGATTCCCTTCTCTATGAATCAAGCCAATGTGTTCTTTTCCTAGTAACCATAAAATATCTACCTGTAAAAACTCTGCTATTTTTTCTATTTGCTCTATATCAGGTAGACTTCTTCCTGATTCATAATAACATACTGCACTTCTTGAAGTACCAATTACTTGTCCAATTTCTTTTTGACTAATTTCTCGATTTTCTCTTGTTTCTTTTAATCTTTTTCTAAATACTTCCATAACTTCCCCTTTTTCTTTGTTACGACTATTATAGGGGGAAATGAAAGAGAGATTTTGTTTGTTAACTACATGTCAACTTTTAATTTTTGAAGTTTACAATTTGTTTCTTTTTTTCTCACTCTCAATTTCTAATATTTTATAAAAAAAGATATCACTATTTATGATATCTTTCGTTATTTTGAATTTTAAAACTTCGATAGAGTTGTTCTAAGAGAAGAATTCGAAATAATTGATGAGGAAAAGTCAACTTTGAAAAGGAAATTTTTTCGTTTGCTTGTTTCTTTATTTCAGAATGAATTCCATAAGAACCACCTATTAGAAAAGTAATGTTTTTATTTTGAATTCGTAAAGTTTCTATTTTCTTGGAAAACTCAATAGAGGATGGAATGGCTCCTTCGATTTCTAAAGTAATGAGATAATCTTTTTCTCGAAGATATTTTTCTATTCTTTCTTTTTCTTTTTGAAGGGCAATGTTTTCCTCGTCTATTTTTTCGTCTTGAATTTCAATGATTTCTATTTGTGTATATTTTTTTAGTCTTTTTATATATTCATAACAGGCATCTACCCAGTATTTTTCTTTTAGTTTTCCAACACATAAAATTCGAATCATTTTATACCTCTACCATTTCTAGAGATTCGTAAGGTTTTGCAACTAGGATGTTTTTCTCTACTTTGTTTTCTTCTAGGTGTTTTTTTGTAGTTTGGTAAGCAAGCTCTTCTGTATTATTTTTTTCACTTAGATGTGCTAGAATGATGTATTTGGTGTTTTCTCCAACAAGATTTACTAAGTAACTAGCAACCATATGATTGGATAAGTGTCCTTTATCACTAAGAATTCTTTGTTTTAGAATATATGGATAAGGTCCTTCCATTAACATTTTTTCATCATGATTACTTTCTATGATATAGATACTTTTATTTTCTAAGCGATTTAAATATTTTCGATTAATATATCCAGTATCAGTAATATAAACTAAGGAACTTTTTTGATTTTGGATTAGATATCCAACGGATTCGACATCATGAGAAGTTGGCAAACATTCTATTACTAAGTCTTCTAGTATGTTTTTTTTTGCTAGAGTATGTAATTTTGAATCTGGGATTTTTTCTGATAGTTCTAGTTTCATTCCTTCTGTTACATAAACAGAAAGATTGGTTCTCTTCACTAAGGATTGTAATCCTTTGATATGATCACTATGAGTATGCGTAACTAAAATCCCATCTAACTGTTCAGGAGTTATGGATATTTTTTGTAGTTCCTGTGATAAATAGGAAAAGGAGATTCCAACATCAATCAGTAACTTTATTTGATCTGTTTCGATGTATGTGGAATTTCCTTTGGAACCACTTGCTAATACTTTAATTTTCATCGATATAAACTCCTTGGATTTAGTGGTGTTCCTGTATATGCTGCTCCTGACCATAAACCAAAATGTAGGTGTACTCCTTGTGCAAAACCAGTTCTTCCCATAGTTCCAATCTGGTCATTAGCATAAACAACATCCCCTTGTTTTACATAACGTTCTGCTAAGTGAGCATATTCCGTAAAGTATCCGTTGGCATGTTTAATTACTATATAATTTCCATTGGTTCCATTGTACGCAGAGGTTACAACAATTCCGTTATTTGCTGCTTTAATTGGAGATCCATATCCAGTACTTGTAATATCAATTGCTTTATGAAGCTTTCCCCAACGATAAGAGAATTCACTCGTAACAGTATATGGGGCATTGGTTGGCCATACCCAACTACCAATTCCAACTGGAACTTCTACTCCTGAAGAGATACTTCCTCCAACAAATCTCTTTTTTGTTCCTCTCATGATAATCTTGTTGACTGGTGAAATCGTTACTACTTCATTAACTGGGACTGTCGATGTAATTTCTCCATTAATTAACTGAATTTTTTCGGTTACTAAACTTTCTCCATCGGATCCTTCTTGGAGAATTTTTTCTTCTCCTGCATATTGACTATCGTCATCTTGGTAAACCGTTTCTCTTTCCTTTTTCTTTTTTGATACAACATGTGTTTCTTCTACGGTATCAAATTGTGGCTGAATGATTCCTAGAGTTACTATTTCTCCTGGATAAAGAAGATCATCTGCAGTTTTATAGGTTGTATTGGCAATTAAAAATTCATCTGGAGATAATTTATTGTTGAATGCAATATCAGTAATGGTATCTCCATCTTTTACAACATAGGTTGCTTGCTCTTCCGTTGTACCAAATAGGAGATATTTACAGAGTTCTTCTTCGGATAGGAAAATTTCTGCATTTGCAGGAATCCTTGTTTTTGTGATAATAATGTTATTTTTTATATATAAATCTTCAATTAATGTTCCCGTTTCTTCAATTACTTCTTGTGTCTCATTGATAAAGTTATCATAGGATTCCTCTGGAATAAAAGATTTGATAGTTTTTTCCACTGAATTTGTGAATATCTTTTTATCAAGTACATAAATTATTCGATCTGGTGTAATTTCGGTCCCCCCATCTTCGGTTGATTTTTCATACCCTGCGATTGTAATTTGATACCCATCAATGGTAAAACTCTCTTCTCCCTTTAATTCTTCAATTTTTTTGTAAATATCTTCAATTGAGGAAATTCTTTCGTTGTAAGTGATTTCTTGAACAATGTCTAATTCGTTCGGTATATAAACTTTGCTTACATTGTATTTTTCTTTGATAGAACCTTGCTTTTCGTCAATATAGTTTTCTAATTTTTCCTTGGATTCAATCAGTCCTAATGATTTACCCCCTAAATAGACATGGTATTGTTGCTTTGGATGAGATTCTCTTCCAAGAATCCCTAACGTTTTTGCAAATGTTGTACTAGGATTCATTCCAACATAGAGAATTCCTAATGATAGGATTCCCGCTATCATTGAGAATATTATTGTTTTTTTATCCATAATTTCCTCCTTCATTATTCTTTGTAAAATTGACAAATGAACTGGTGTTTTTTCTAAATAGTAAATCAATTTTTCCAGTCGGTCCGTTTCTATGTTTTCCAATAATTAATTCACTAAGACTTGGATCAGAGGTTTCTCCATTATTATCTTTTGGTGATTGATAGTAATCATCGCGGTATAATAAAGCGACAATATCGGCATCTTGTTCAATTGACCCTGATTCCCTCAAATCGCTCATCTTTGGACGCTTATCTTCTCTACTTTCTACTCCACGGGACAACTGTGCCAAGGCAACGACAGGAATGTTTAATTCCATGGCCATTTTCTTTAAACTTCTTGAAATATCTGTGATTTCTGCTTGTCGATTGTTTCCATAGTTTCCACCCATTGTTAATAACTGTAAGTGATCAATGATGACTAGATCTAATCCATCTTCACTGGTTGCAAGTCTGCGACACTTGGATTTGATATCTCCTACGGTTACTCCTGCATCGTCAGAAATGTAGAGTTTGGCATTATTTAATTGACTTCGTGCTTCTGTAATTCTCTTCCAATCGTTGTTTAATAAGTTTCCACTTGTTAGTTTTGTTCCTTCAATTTGGCCAAGGGATGAGATGATACGATTTGCAAGTTGTTCTGCTCCCATTTCTAGAGAGAAGATGGCTACAGTTTTGTCAGTATGAATCGCTACGTTGGTTGCAAGATTTAAGGCAAAAGCTGTTTTCCCCATCGCAGGACGAGCTGCCAAAATGATTAACTGGTTTTCATGTAGTCCTGAGGTTAATTTGTCTAGTTCTATCCATCCTGTTGGTATTCCTGTTACTTGTCCTTTTGATTCTGATAGTTTCTCAAGATTTTTTTGAACATTGGCTAATACATCTTGTATCGATTGAAATTCTCCAGAACGCCTATTTTTAATAATTTTTACAATTTTTTGTTCTACTTGATCTAATACTTCAGAAACTTCTCCTTGATTTTCATAAGCCAAGGTTGCAATTTCTGTTGAGGTATCAATGACATTTCTTAATAGATAGTTGTCTTCAACTGATTTGATATAGTATTCTGCATTGGCTGCTGTTGGAACCGTATTTAAAACCTCAGTTAAGTATTCTACATTTCCTATTTCATTTAATTTTTTTGTTTGATTGAGTTCTGCTGTTACAGTAGTTAAATCAATAGGAATTTTTTTTTCGTTTAGGTCAACAATCGTTTGAAAGATGATACCATTTTTTTCATCATAAAAACTTTTTTTTGTTAAAACTTCGGTTGCTTTTTCAATTGCTAGTTTTGATAGAAACATTGCCCCTAATACTGATTGTTCTGCAATTAAATCATGGGGAATTGTTTTTAGTGTCATGATATCCACTCCTTCTGGTATTGCTTTTTATTTGTGTTTTATTTTATTAGATGCACCTTGATTATTGCTTTGATGTCTTTATATAAAGAAATTGTTACATCGTGATACCCTAAACTACTTAGACTTGTTGTCATTTCTAGTTGTCTTTTTTCTATTTTAAAACCTTTTTTCTGTAGTTCTTCTTTGATTTGTTTTGGGCTTACACTCCCAAATACTCGATCCCCTTCTCCTGTTCTTACTTGAAATTTAAAGTCAGTATGTTCTAGTTGCTCTTTTAAGAGAGATGCTTCTTTACGATATTTTGTGTCTTCTTCTTTGGCTTCTTTGTTTTGTTTTTCAAGAGTATTTAAACTCTTTTCTGTCATTTGAACTGCGTATCCATTTTTAATTAAATAGTTTTTTGCA
Organism: uncultured Caryophanales bacterium; assembly: GCA_947571655.1. Classification (GTDB taxonomy): domain Bacteria; phylum Bacillota_I; class Bacilli_A; order RF39; family UBA660; genus Alloscybalousia. Next base: position 46,174 of record CANOYR010000006.1, on the reverse strand, counting down.
TAGCCATCTTTGACTTCTTTAATTTCGCCTTTTTTTCCTTGCTTTTTTAAATCTTTAATAAAAATTACTTTCATCTTTTCCCCCTTATTTTAAGATTTCTAATAATTGACTTTTAACCTCTTCTATTTTTTGATTTTGAATTTGAGTAGCAGCTTCTTGTGATCCACCACCACCACCTAGTTGTTCTAAAATCTTTCCAACATCTATTTTTCCTTCACTTCTTGCACTGATTCCAATGGTGTCATCTCCAACTTTTCCTACTACAAAAGAGGCAGTAATTCCATGAAATTGAAGTAGAGTGTCGGCAACTTTTGCCAGTTCTTCTCTTTTGTATTTGATGGATTCATCTCCTGTAGTTACTGCAAATCTTCCATCAACAATCTCTACATCAATAATTACTTTTTGTCTGATTATATAATCTTTGATATCTTGTTTTAAGTAGTATTGTACTTTTCTTGGATCTGCACCAAAAGAAGTTAAATGATAAGCAGCAAAATAGGTTTTTGCTTGTGTCTTCACTACAAAGTTGTTGGTATCTAAAACGATTCCACCAAGAATTGTAGTAGCAATTTCTGAATCTAATTTGATTCCATAGTAGTAGATTAATTCGGTAATTAATTCACAAGCACTTGATGACTCTGTATCAATTAAAATCATTCCTTTTTCTATACTAGATGAACTTGGTTGGTGATGGTCAATTATGATAATGTCTTCAAATATATTTAATAAATCTCTGTTTTGTAAGAGTTTTTCCTTATTGGTATCGACTATAATTAATAAATTTTTATCTTTCATTTTTTTCGAAAGATTTTCACTTTTGATTAACTTACTTTTAGGTGTTTGATGGATAATTTTCTCTACTGCTGGTTCAAACGTTTCATCGTCGATAATGATATATGCTTCTTTATGAAATTGTTCTACAATATAGGCCATCCCTAAAGCACTGCCAATGGCATCTAAATCTAGATCTTTATGTCCAACAATAAACACTATTTCGTGATTTTTAATTGCTTTTCTTAGTTCTTTGGCTTTTTCTAAAATTCTCATAAAACTCCTTTCTAATCTGTATATCTATTATACTACAGGTTTTAAATTCTGTCATCTTTCTTCGAAGACATTCACTTTCCGTTTGGGTGTAACGTAAGGATTGATTGTTTTAGTTCTTGACAGTTTGTATACTTTTTCTATTGACTGTTTATTATACTATGAATTTCTTTTTTTTGAAATAAAAAGATGAACTTTTTTAATCGTTCATCTCACTTTCTATTTTGTATAAGGAATTAATCCAATCATACGGGCACGTTTGATTTGTTGAGCGATATATCTTTGATGTTTTGCACAAGCACCAGTAATTCTTCTTGGTAAAATCTTTCCTTTGTCGTTAATATATTTTTTTAAGGTTTCTACGTCTTTATAGTCGATTTCTTTTCCTGTACACATATAGCATATTTTTTTCTTTTTTCTATAAAATTCTGCCATTTTCTTTTTCTCCTTCCTTAGAATGGTAATTCATCATCACTAATTTCAATAGAAGAACCAAAATCAGCAAAAGGGTCTGAAGATACATCTGTTACATTTTGAGTTGGAGCTGGCCTTGATTGTTCAAAATCGTAAGGACTTGGATTGTCCGCTGGGAATCCCCCACTCATTGTATTACTATTCTTACTATCTAAGAATTGTACATTATCTGCAATTACTTCTGTTACATATCTTTTTGATCCGTCTTGAGCATCGTAGGTTCTAGTTTGAATTCTTCCATCGATTGCTACTTGACTTCCTTTTGTTAAATAGTTTTTTACATTTTCTGCTTGTTTTCTCCAAACAACAATGTTAATAAAATCTGCTTCTCGTTCTCCGTTTTGATTCGTGAAGTTTCTGTTAACTGCAATACTAAATGATGCAGTAGCGATGTTACTACTTGTATATCTTAATTCTGGATCTCTCGTTAATCTTCCGATTAAAAATACTTTATTCATTTTTATTCCTCTCTTAATCTTCTACTTTTATTACGATATTACGAATGATGTTTTCATTGATTCGAGATATACGTTCGAATTCTTTGGTTGTTTCTAGATTCTCAGTTTCAATTAAGAATAGGAAATAATACCCAGTTTTATATTTCTTAATTTCATAAGCTAGGTCTTTTTGTCCCATTTCTTTTGCTTCAAGAATTTTTCCACCATTAGAAGTAATTACATTTTTCATGTTGTCAGCAACTTTTTTGATTTCTGCTTCTTCTAAGTCTGGCTTTACAATAAACATTAATTCATATTTTCTCATTCTTTGCACCTCCTTTTGGACTTGTGGCCAATTGCTTGGCAAGGAGTATTAAATACTCGTTAGTAATATAACAAAAAATGGAAGAAATGTAAATGCTTTTTGTTGATTCTTTTTTCATATTTATAATAGAAGTTGCCCTAAAATATAGAAAAAGGGTATTAAATTTTAATATTATCCGATTTTTTAAATTTATAAGATCTTTTGCGATGAAATCCTTTCGTTGATGATTTTATCTTAGATTGTTTTCATTCGATATGTTTGTATGTTGGGTCGTTTTGAAAATAAATTCTAATTTTTCTTGAATTTCTTTTCTATTAAATGGCTTGGGAATATAGTCAATGAAACCTTCTTTTGTGTATTTTTCTTTCGCACCAGCAAGTGCATCTGCAGTTAAAGCGATGACTGGAATTCTAAAATTCGGATTCTGTTTTAAAATTTTTAATGTTGTTTCTCCATTCATATTTGGCATCATAATATCCATCAAAATTAAATCATACTCATCTCCATGAACTATTTTATTTAAACAACTTTGCCCATCACTTACTTCATCTATTTCTAATTGAAAATCTTGTAAAGCTTTTTTTGCAACTTTGATGTTTAATTTATTATCATCCACGATTAAGATTTTTTTTCCTTGAAAAATTCTCTTGTCTATTGTTATGAAGTCTGTTTGATTTAGGTATGTTTCTTCCTTAGATTCAATAGTTAATGGCGATGATTGATTTTGATTAATTTTTTGTGGAATTTCTATGATAAAGGTGGTTCCTTTTCCGAATTGACTTTTTAAATTAATGGATCCACCCATCATTTCTACTAATGATTTGGTAATTACTAGCCCTAAACCTGTACCTTCAATTGTTGTATTTTTTTCAACATTTAATCTTTCAAATTTTTTAAAAAGATGATTGAAGTCTTCTTCTTTGATTCCTCTACCTGTATCTTGAATGACTATTTTTAATTTGCAAATATCCTTTTGTTTAACACAATCGATATTTAAGTCTATTTGACCCTCTTCTGTATACTTAATCGCATTAGATAGGAGATTGTTTATAATTTGTTTGATATGAACTTTATCTCCTATTAGTTGTTCTGGGATGGAATCTTCTATATTGAATTTTAGATTAATTGGTTTTTCCTCGATTCTTGTACTAGTTACTTTTACTAATTTACTAATCTCATCTTTAAAATTATATGAAGCTTCAATAATTTCCATTTTTTCACTTTCAATTTTATTAATATCAAGAATATTTCCAACAATTTCTAATAAAGTTTGACTCGCATTTTGAATGTCTTCTGTATCTTCTATGACTTCTTTTGGCATCTGGTTTTTATAACTTGCAATATTTTCGGAAAGACCAACAATTGCATTTAATGGAGTTCTAATTTCATGAGACATACTAGAAAGAAAGTCAGATTTAGCATGATTATTTTTTTCTGCTTGCTCTTTTGCTATTTCTAATTCTGAAATCATTTTTAAATCTGGATTTTCTATTGTATGATACATGAATAAAACAACAAAAGAAGACAAGGAGGTAACAATTAACATTTCTGGATAATTTAATTGAATTAAAATTGCTGGAATACTTAGAAGTGAAAAACTGATGATAGGTAAAATTTTCTTTTTATTGATTCTTTTATGGTTCACTATAGTATAAATAATCCAACCAATAATATTAACCGCTGCAACTCCGTATAAGTAAATTGCATTGGCTCCATAAATGTATACAGAATTATCGTTCCTATAATACGAAAATGGGAGAATAATATTTAATATAAATGAGATAATATAGGCGAAAAGAAGTGCTTTGATTGATGTCATTTTGAAAATATCTTTTTGTTTGTTTAATTGAAGTTCAAGTTTTTTGTCTAGGCATATAATATACACTGTTATTAGAAAAAGAAAAGTTAATAAATATAACATATATAATTTAACAATTAACCATCTTACTATACTTGTGTCTGGTAAGTTTAGGTGGGCATAAATTCCTGCTATATCTAAGATAACTCCAATAATACTAGTAATAAGTAAAGTACTATATAGTGTATTTTCTAATGTTTTCATTTTTTCCTTTGATAGATATAAAAAACTAATTAAAATTAGATAAATTAGATTGAGAACTAATAGTGGTATACTAAAATGCAATGTAATCACTTCCTAACAAAAAATGAGATTGTTTATTTAATCTCATTATACACAAAATAAAAGACTTTGGTAAGTCTTTCATAAAATTTTATCTTTTCTTTTTATTTTTCTTTTTCCCTTCAATGATATCTTCATTTTCTTTTAAATTTTCAAAATGTATCGTCATATATTTTTCCATTGCTTTCTCTATTGATTGGTCATTCACTTTAAATGCTTTTCCAAAGTTTATAACTACTTTATTTCCAATCAAGTTGTCATCGACCCAGGTAATAGTAACTGGTTGAATCCATGCATTGTTTTTCTTAGCTAATGTTAGAAAACTATCATCAAAGTTCCCAAAATATTGATTCTCAGGATGTTTGGTAGTCCCTTCACCAAAGATACCAATTGGTTCATGATATTTTAAAAAGTTATTCATATCTTTTAAAGTATTGAAATTATTGGCATTTGGGTTATCACACTTTCTTTCAATCGGAAAATACTCTAATTTTTTGAAAGCATCGGCTGTAAATTTACATAAATGGATGTTTTTACTGTTATTAAAAATACTGTCGTTCGCTTCAAAAAATCTACTCAAAGCTGCCCAATGAACATTTATATTGAGAAATCCTGTGATTACTAATGGATCGAAAGTATTTCTATGGTTTGGTGCTATAATAGTTTTTGGTTCTTTTGAAACGATAATATTTTCTTTATGTAAAACTAATGGTCTGAAATATCCCAGGATAGCTGGACGAAAAATTTGTAAGTTTTTAAAGTATCGATTAGAGTCTACAATTCTTTGATGATATTTTCTTTTTTGCTCAGGAATTAATTTCTCTAGTTTTGGGTCTAATTCTTGTTGATTAAAAGTATTAATTTTAGCCATATTCTTATTTTCTATTAGATCTTTATTATGATTTCCTTCCACACATATTGTTGGAATTTTTTTATTTAATAGCTGATCTATAATTATTGGCTTATCGTCAAATACTAAATCTGGATTTTGATCTATAATCCCATTTATTTTGTCTTCATCGTTTTTATAAAAGAAAACGTCCTTTTTATTGATTTTTACTCCATTTAACCAATATTGCCAAATTGTAAAAGTCCTTGCTACTTTTCCAATAATCGTTTTATCACATGTTTTACTTCTAGAAGTATGAATTTCTACGTCATAACCTAGTTTTATCATTTTGTTTAAAAATTCTTTTACTCCTGGTCGAAAACGGTTCAATAAAGAGAATTTTACAAAATTCCAACCAATCCAGAAAGAATCTAGTGCTTTTTTTACCATTTTTTCCGCTTCTTGTTCAGTAATTGAATATTTTTTTTGGAAGAAATTTTTCATGTCTAAAATGTCTTCTACTTCTAATTCTTCAGGATTTACTATTTCCATCCCATATTTTTTCTGAAAGTATGGAATTGCCTCTTCTTGCATAAATTTATTAAAATTGGTTGTTGTTCCATCTGTATCTAATATAATTTTCATCATATCTATACTCCCCTTTTCAAAAATGTATTGCGTTGTATTTTAACACATTTTGGGAATATTTGTCAAATAATTTATACTAGCGATAGGGTAAAATCATTTGATGGGAGACAAAAAAAAGAAATCTTTGATAAAATGTAAGTGTCAAAAATACATATAAAGGATATTTTTCATATAGCATTATACTACAAAAATATAAAAATTTAATAAATAATTTAATTAAGAACTATTTTAATTATCTTGGGAGAAATGACTTATACAAGAATCTTTTCTTAATGAAAACTATTAATACATTTTTTTCTGTGATTGCTTTTGTTACTTTCTATTTTATGTAAATTAAAAAATAGTTCAAAAATGAGCTATTTTTGTTCTTAATCATCACTTTGACCAAATAATCTTAGTAAATCATAAATAATGTTAATAAAGTCTAAGTATAATTGGAATGCACCATAGATTGCTAGATTATCTTCTTCAATCGAACCTTCTAATTTCTTTATGGTTTGGATATCGTATGCAATATACCCTAGGAATACTAAGATACTGATACAAGTTACTACTAAATCAAAAGTTTCATTGTGCACGAAGATATTTATAATGGAACAAATAACTACACCAAGTAACATCATAAGTAAGAAACTTCCAATTTTGGTTAAGTCTAATTTTGTTAAGTATCCAATTAGAGCAAATAATAGAAATAAAATTGATGCTACTAAAAAGACAAGAAGAATTGATTCTACTTTATAAACAATAAATACTGCTGAGAAACTTAACCCACTTAGAAATGAGTAGATTAAGTAACAAGTTTTTGCTGTTATTGGATTCATTTTGTGAATTCTTGCACTTAAGAAAATAGCACATGCCAGTTCTAATATGATTAGAAATATATATCCATTATTTAGAAAGATAAATTCTAGTGCACTTTGATTTGTTTTGGTATAAATTCCTGTTATAAATGTAATTAGCATACCTATAAATAGCCATAAAAATACTTTTGGATAAATTTTATTTTTCATTGCATCACCCTTCTTCATTATAATCCTTTTTGCTGATAAATATTCAGCTCTCCTGTTTTTATCTATACATTAAATCTAAAATGACAAATGTCTCCATCTTGCATCAAGTAATCTTTTCCTTCTAGTCTGAATTTTCCTGCTTCTTTTACTTTCAGTTCGCTTCCACAATCTATTAAATCTTGATAAGAAATCACTTCTGCTCTGATAAAACCTTTTTCAAAGTCTGTATGAATGATTCCTGCACATTGTTTGGCATTCATTCCTTTTTGATAGGTCCAAGCTCTTACTTCATCAGTTCCTACGGTAAAATAGGTAGAAAGTCCCAAAAGGTCATAAGTTGCCTGAATTAATTGATCGAGTCCACTCATCTTGATTCCCAATGCTTCTAACATTTCCCTTTTATCATTATCCTCTAGTTGACTTAATTCTTCTTCTATTTTAGCACATACTTTAATTACTTTAGAATCTTCTTTTGCTGCATATTCTTTTACTTGTTGTACATACTGGTTATCCTCTTTGGATACTTCTTCTTCATTGATATTTGCCATATAAATCATTGGTTTTAGTGTCAAGAAGTTATAGGATTTAATTGCTAACTTTTCTTCTTCTGTGAAGTCTACCAAGCGAAGGGGTTGATTTTTTTCTAGGGAGGCTTTTGCTTTTTCTAGTGCTCCTAATTCAATTTCTTCTTCTTTGTCTTTGGACGCTCTTAATTTTTTAGAGATTTTTTCAATTCTGTTACCTATACTTTCTAAATCCGCTAGAATCAATTCTAAGTTAATAATTTCAATATCACGAATCGGATCTACTTCCCCTTCTACATGAATGATATCTGTATTTTGAAAGCATCTTACAACTTCAACAATCGCATCTGTTTCTCTAATATGTGAAAGAAATTTGTTTCCTAATCCTTCTCCTTTACTAGCACCTTTCACTAATCCTGCAATATCTGTAAATTCATAGGCAGTTGGGATTAATCTTTGGGGTTGATACATTTCATTTAGTTTGGTTAGTCTTTCATCTGGAACGGTTACGATTCCCACATTTGGATCGATAGTGGCAAAAGGGTAATTTGCCGCTAGAATCCCTTTTTTTGTAATAGCGTTAAATAAAGTTGATTTTCCTACGTTGGGAAGTCCTACAATTCCTGCTGTTAATCCCATAATATCCCTCTTTTCTTATTTCATATTATATCATAAATATTGTTTTCTTTTTTATAAATTTATATTTTTAAGTATTATTCTTTTTTTGATTCTTAAAAAACAGTTTTCTCTTCGTTTTGTTCAATCATGTTTGCAAATTTTTTAATCGTCCTGCAAGTACAGAATCAGCGTCTATTTTGCTTTTTTTAGATTTCAGTATTATTTTTTTCTTTTCATTTCTATAAAAAAAGACAACAATTGTTGTCTATAAAGTTGGAAAACGATTAGGTCCTAATGGAAGACCCGTTAAATACCAAAGAACGGCAATCACAATCCAAGTAATGCTAATAATTAGACAGTATGGTAACATTAATTTAAGAGCACGTCCTACAGTAATTGGTCTTTTCTTGTTTGGATTATACATATTTAGGTATCCAATTAAAATTACAAAATAGGCAAGTAAAGGAGTTAATCCTTTGGTCATAGAATCTCCTGCGCGAAGTAAGAATTGTGTAAATTCTGGAGAAATGTTTGATTGCATTAGCTTAGGAACAACTGCTGGAGCTAAAATGGTCCATTTGGCAAGGGGTGTTGCTGCAATTAGGTTAATAAGACCAATTAAAATTAATACTAAAAGTACTAGTGGTAATCCACTAAAATTTGCTCCTGAAATAAGATTTGCTCCCCATGCAGTTACAACTGTTGCAATATTCGTTTTTCTAAATACTGCGATAAATTGGGATGCAAAGAATATTAAAATAATTAAACTTCCTATCTCTGCTAATTTTTTTCCAGTTTCATGGATTAGTTCTTTATCGTTACTTATCGTTTTTGCACCCTTTCCATAAGCAATTCCAACAATGATAAAGTATAGAGACATTAAAAATGTAAAACCATCTTGAAAGTAAGAATTTTCTCCAAATATCTGATTTAGATAAGTTGTTGCCTCCATATCCAGAAGCATTCCTGAAAATGGTAAGTTTGGAAGTAGTGCGTAGAGAAAGAAGGCGATAAAAAAGACTGTTGCAATCAGAGCATTTCGTAATCCTTTTTTTTCTCTGTAATCTTCTTCTAATTTTCTTTGTTCGATTTCTTCTTCATCGATAATTTCTTCTATTTCTTCTGTTTTGTTTTCTATATCTTTATATCTTCCTAGTTTTGGAACCACAAATTTTTCGATAATAAAGGTCCCAACAATGGATAAAATAATCGTTGTTGCAATGATAATAAATAAGTTTGATGTTAATGGAACATGATAATTGCTATCAATTAAACGAGCAGAAGCTTCTGTAATTGGAACTAAATTTGCTTCCATAGAACCTACAAACAAAGTAACTCCATATCCAAAGGCAACTCCTGTAAAGGCTGTAATAATTCCCGCTAATGGATTTCGATTGTTTTCTTTAAATATAATTGCTGCTAGTGGAATTAGAATTACATACCCTATTTCGTTAATCAAACTTGAAATGGTTGCTAAAAATAATAATATCCATGTTATCTTTTGATTATTAATTTTTACTAGTACTCGTTTTATAAAAGCATCGAAAAATCCTGTTGTTTGTGCGACACTTAATCCAATAAGAGCAATTAATAGTGTACTTAAAGTGGTAAAACTAACAAAATTTTTGGCAGATTCGCTAATTAATGATTTAATCCCATTATAGTTAAATAAATTTTCTACGGCTACTAGTGTTTTTTCTAATTCATAAGTTGTTAAATTTAATTGGTTGTAAGTTGCTTGTACTTGAAATATACTTAAAATCCAGCTTAAAAGCATGGTGATTCCTGTTAATAATATAAAAGTAGTAACTGGATGCAGATGAAATTTTTTTAGTTTTAATTTCTTTTTTTCTCTCATTTTTACTGCTCCTCACTATGGATTACTTTTTTTATTTTCCTATTGAATTCAATTCTTGGAAGCATTACTGTTCGATTACAATTTACACAACGTATTTTAATATCTGCTCCAAGTCTTATAATTTCCCATTCGTTTGCACCACAGGGATGACCCTTTTTCATGACTACCCTACTATTCATTCCATATTCTTTAGTTGCCATGGTGTACCTCAATTTGTGGATAAGGAATTTTGATTTTCGCTTTTTCTAAACATTCTTTAATTTCTTTTCTCATAATTCTTTGAACATTGTAGTGTGCAAGAGATTTGGTAGGTGCAATCATTCGATATACTATGGCAGAATTTTCTAATTTTTCAATTCCCAGTACTTGAACTTCCCCCTTTAAATCTGGTAAGCTTTCGGTCAGTTCTTCGGCTAATTGTTTTAAAACTTTTTCTACTCGTTGAATGTTACTTTCATAAGAAACACCAAAATCTACGATTGCCACAGAATTGGTCATATTATAGTTAATGATTTCATCAATATTATGATTGGCAATAATCTTTACTTTTCCATCCCAACTTTTAATTCTTGTTGTTTTTAGTCCTAAGAAAATTACTTCTCCTGTAAATTCTCCTATTGTTACAACATCTCCAATTGCATATTGATTTTCTAATACGATTCCAATTCCTGCAATAATATCTTTGGCAAAATCTTGAAGAGCTAATCCTAATAATACTCCAGCAATTCCAAGACCTGCAAGTACAGAGCTTACATCGATTCCATACACTGTTAAAATTGCAAGAAATGTGAAAATAGCAATGATATATTTTATAAAGTTATTCAATAGTACTTTTAGTGTTTCTGTTTTTTTATAGTTGTAGCTTCCCTTTTCTAAGCTTCTTTCTTTGGCATTAATAATTGTTCGAATTATCTTTTTACATAGTGTATTTACAATGATGGCAACACTAACATAGATTATTGGCAAATAGATTTGAGGAATTAATATTTTTTCTAACATGAAAGAAAAACTCCTTTCTAATTTTTATAGCCAATCATTTCTAATAATCGATTTAAATCGTTGTTATTAACAAATGAAATCTCTACTTTATTATTTTTAATTTTTACTTTTGTTCCTAATTTTTCCGCTAATTCTTCTTCTATTATTTGATATTCGTTTACTGGATTTTCACGTCTCTTAATTTTTTTCTTTTTTTCGTATAGACTGTCAATTGATATGTTTTCAACTTGTCTTACACTTAAGTTTTCCATAGCAATTCTTTGTGCGAGTTCTTTGATTTTATCTGTATCTTTCATTTTACTTAAAACTCTCGCATGACTCATTGTAATTTTTTCGTCCATAATCATATCTTTCACTTCTTCTGGTAGACTTAATATTCCTAACATATTGGTGATATGACTCCTACTTTTTCCTAACCTTTTGGCAAGTTCTTCTTGAGTGATTGAGAGCTCTTCGATTAGTTTGCGATAGGCAATTGCCTCTTCTACTGCATTTAGGTCTTCTCTTTGTAGATTTTCTAAAAGAGCAATTTCCATCATTTCTGAATCACTAAAATCTCGAATAATGGCAGGAACGGTGTTTTTTCCAGCAAGTTCAGATGCCTTTACACGACGTTCTCCTGCGATAATTTCATATCCTTTAATGCTTTTTTTCGCAATAATTGGCTGAAATACTCCATGTTCTTTAATAGAGCTAGCTAATTCCTGTAATGCTTGTTCATCAAAGTTTTTTCTAGGTTGATATGGATTACTTCTTAACTCTGAAATTGGAATTTCTTTGATTTCTTCTCTTGGAGTTGTATCAATAATTCTTTCTTCGATAGTTTCATAGCTAATTGGTTCATTATTAAATAATTCTTCTAATCCTCTTCCAAGTGCCTTTCTTCTATTGTTCTCTCTTTGTGTTTCCATTTCTTTCAATCACTTCCTTCGCTAAATTTAAATATGCTATTGTTCCGCGATGCTTTGGATCATATTCTATAATTGGAGTTCCATGAGATGGTGCTTCAGCAATTCGGACTAATCTTGGAATAATTGTATTGTATACTCTTTCTTTAAAGAAACGCCGAATGTCTTCTACTACTTCTAAACATAAAATTGCTCTTGAATCAAGCATTGTTAAGAGGACTCCTTCAATATCTAAATTTGGATTTAAGTTTTTCTGTGCCAGCATAATGGTGTTTAATAATTGTGTGATTCCCTCTAATGCGAAAAATTCGCATTGTACAGGAATAATTACTGAATTTGATGCAGTTAGTGCATTGGTTGTTATTAACCCTAGTGATGGAGGGCAATCAATAATAATGAAATCAAAAACATCTTTGATTGGATCTAATCCCTGTTTTAATTGAGTATTTTTAGAAAATTCATGATCTGTTTTACTCATTTCCATTAATTCAATATCTACTCCTGCTAAATTAATTGTTGCAGGAAGAAGATATAAATTTTTAAATTTTGTGCGAATAATTGCTTCTTGCCCTGTACATTTTCCTGTCATCACATCATGTACACTTTTTGTAATATCTCCTTTATTGATTCCAACTCCGGTTGTTGCATTTCCCTGTGGATCTAAATCAATCAATAATACTCTTTTTCCTAAATGTGCTAAAGATGCAGAAAGATTAATACTTGTCGTTGTTTTTCCTACTCCACCTTTTTGATTTACTAATGAAATTATCTTTCCCATGCTACCACCTTTTTTGAATTAATACTTTTTTATTTTAACAGAAATCGAGAAATTATGAAATGCTTTTTCCTAATTTGTTAAAAAAAAGTAGAGCGCTCTACTTTTAGATATCTTTATCAATTTTTACAACAATTTGATAGGTTTTTTCAAAATCCATTTCTTCTACTTTAATTATAAATCCTTTATTACGTACTGATTCTACACTTTTTCTAATGGAAGATACAGCATCTCTTAAAGAGAATAACTCTTCATCCCCCAATAATTCTTCAATCGTTGGACGTTTTGGAAAGATTTCTCCTCGATTGGATTCTGTTGGTAATTTTGGTCTTAAATCGATAACACTTTGAGGATCGAGCTCATTCACCATGTTTCCTATTGGAATATTTGGTCTTGTTCTATTAGTATCTTCTGGTAAATTGTTAAAGTCGATTCTTGGATTTGGTGTTAAATCGATGGTTGGAATTGACTCTGATAATGGGGAATTATCATCAATTCCTATATTACTTGGCCCAATAGGTATTGAATTATTAATATTGGTGGATGGATCTGGAATATATTTTTGTGGATTTTCTCCTTTAATTCTTGCATCTAATTCTCTAACAGTCATTCTCTTATCTATAATTTCTTGTAACATTGCAATTTGTTCTTCAGGATTTTTTAAATTTAATAAACTTCTTGCATGTCTTTCTGAAATTCGATCTTCTAATAATGCCTCTTGAACTTCATCTGGTAAAGATAATAGACGCATTTTATTTGCAATCGAGGCTTGACTTTTTCCCATCGTTTTTCCCAATTCCTCTTGTGTCATATCATCAAGTTCAATAATTTTCTGATAAGTTCTCGCTTCTTCTATTGGAGTCAAATCTTTTCTTTGAAGATTTTCTAAAAGTGCTACTTTTGAAGTTTCTTTGTCATCTAAATTTCTAATAATTGCTGGTATTTTAGTTAATCCCGCCATTGCAGATGCTTTATATCTTCTTTCTCCTGCGATAATTTCATATTTATCTCCAATTTTACGAACAATGATTGGTTGAATGACTCCATGTGCTTTAATGGAATCTGATAATTCTTTCAAGGCTTGCTCATTAAACACTTCACGTGGTTGGAAACGGTTAGGGATAATGTCATCTAAATATAAATCTACTACTTCTCTATCCATAGTAACCCTCTTTTCATTCTTTCTTTTTTATTCTTTTAATTATATTCATTATATCATATTTTTTTAATGAAACAAGAAAAAAGCCAATTTTTTTATTGAACTCTTCTCTATTATTTGAGTTTTATCGTTCTTTTTAGTGATTTTTAGACTTTTTTTGATAGTAAGATAGTTGAAAAATTTTATTTTTCACTTATATGATACCATTTTTTTGTTTGTATTGAATAAAATTTTTGCTTATTTTATTTTATTTCTTGGATATTTTTTATTTGTCGGTTTGATTTTTTCGATTTTAATTAGTGTTCGTGTACTATTTTCTATTGGTAGTAAAAATTCATTCACATGTTTTATTTTTCCTCCAAGTAAAGAAATCATATCTCTTGCTTCTTCGATTTCTTCTTTAGCATTTGCTTTCATTGAAATGAAATATCCATTCTCTTTTACCATAGGAATGCATAATTCTGATAGTTTTTTTAGATTTGTAACTGCCCGAGCTGTTACAATATCATAACTTTCTCTATGAATTTTTGCATATTCTTCTGCTCGAATATGAAATGCTTGAATTTCCTTTAAATTTAATTCTTTTATTATTTCATTTAAGTAGTTCACTCTTTTTTGAAGAGAATCTAATAAAGTTATTTTTAAATTTGGATATACTATTTTTAATACAATTCCTGGAAACCCTGCACCACTTCCTACATCACATACATTTAGTTCTTTTGTTAAATCTACTTCTTTTGCTAAAGTAAGGCTATCATAAAAATGTTTTAAATAAACTTCTTGCTTTTGTGTAATTCTAGTTAGATTTATTTTTTGATTCCAATGAATTAAAAGATGATAGAATTTTTCTAATTGTTCTTTCTGCTTCTCTGTTAAGGAGATTCCTAGCATCTTTGTTTCGTTTATAAAATTTTCTGTGTTCATATTTTCTTTTCCTTTTTTAAATATATCATGAGAATCGATATATCTGCTGGGTTTACTCCACTGATGCGAGAAGCTTGTGCAATGGTAGTAGGTTTGATACTTGAAAGTTTTTGTCTTGCTTCACTTGCCATATTATGAATGTTATTATAGTCTATTTTTTCTGGAATTTTTATTTTCTCCAAATCTAACATTTTTTCTGCTTCTCGATTGGCTTTTTTTATATATCCTTCGTATTTTATTTGAATTTCTACTTGTTCTTTGACTTCCTCTGAGTATTTAATTTCTATCCAATGATTTAATGTTTCTATTGTAATTTCTGGTCTTTTTAATAAATCATATAGTGAAATTCCATCTAAAAGTTTGGTGGAATTTATTTTTTCTAGATATGTATTATTTTGTTTTGTAGGAGTAATTTTGGTTTTCTTTAATTGTTCTGTCAATGCTTGAATGTTTTCTTTTTTCTTTTGGAATTGTCGATAATCTTTTTCTTGAATTAGTCCCACTTGATATCCATATTCTTTAAGCCTTAAATCGGCATTATCGTGGCGTAAGAGGAGTCGATATTCTGCACGAGAAGTTAGCATACGATATGGTTCTTTTGTACCTTTGGTTACTAAGTCATCAATTAAAACCCCAATATAAGCCTCGTTTCTTTTTAGAATAATGGGATCTTGATTGTGAATTTTTCTAGAAGCATTCATTCCTGCGATTAATCCTTGACCTGCAGCTTCTTCATACCCACTTGTTCCATTAATTTGTCCTGCAGTAAATAAATTTTCTATTATTTTTGTTTCTAGAGATTGTTTTAGTTGTAATGGATCAATTGCATCATACTCAATCGCATATGCATATTTTAAAATTTTAGCGTGTTCTAAGCCAGGTAGAGAATGCACCATCTGATCTTGAATATCTTCTGGCATACTTGTTGAGAATCCTTGAATATAAATATCATCATAAAAACGGCTTTCTGGCTCTAAAAACAATTGATGTCTTTCTTTTTCTTTAAATCTTACTACTTTATCTTCAATAGATGGACAATATCTTGGACCAATTCCTTCAACATATCCTCCATACATACTAGATTTTTCTAGATTTTCCATAATGGTTTGGTGTGTTTTTTCTGTTGTATAAATTAGATGACATGGAATTTGGTCTTCTGCTCGATATTGAGGTTTATTTTTAAAGGAAAAGGTGTAGGTATTTTCATCACCTGATTCTAGACTTGTTTTGGTATAATCAATACTTTTTTTATCAATTCTCGGAGGGGTCCCTGTTTTTAATCTTTGTATTGTAAATCCATACTCTTTTAGTTTATCACTTAAGAATTGTGATGGCCTTTCTCCATGAGGACCACTACTCGTTTTTTTATCCCCTCTTAATATCACTGCCTTTAAATAGGTTCCTGTTGTTAAAATGACTGCTTCTGATTTTATTTTTTCTCCTGTTTCTAATATAATCCCTTTTATTTTATTCTTTTCTATTATCAAGTCTTCTACTAGTGATTCTTTGATTTCTAAATTTTTTTGATTTTTTATTGTTGTCAACATTTTTTGTGGATAAGTAATTTTATCTCCTTGTGCACGAAGTGCTCGAACTGCTGGTCCTTTTTTTGTATTTAACATTTTTACCTGCAGGCAACTATGATCAATATTATTGGCCATTTCTCCACCTAAGGCATCAATTTCTCTTACGATAATTCCTTTTGCAGGTCCACCAATCGATGGATTACAAGGCATGTCTGCGATATTTTTTATATTTCCTGTTACTAATAATGTTCGATTTCCTAGACGAGCGGAAGCTAAAGATGCTTCACATCCAGCATGTCCTCCCCCTACTACAATAATATCGTACTTCATTTTGAATCCATCTCCTCTTTTTTACTGGCACTATTATACAATATTTTTAATTCTTTGAAAATTTTTTTCTTAAAATATTAAAAAAATTATTTCCCGGGAAATAATTTTGATACTTAAATTCTATATTTTGTTGTTTTAATACATTTTTTAAAATTTAATGGATTTATTTTTTAAGTCGATTCATCATTTTTAATTGGTTATTTTCCTAAACAAAATTGACTGAATAATTGATCAATTAATTCTTCTGTATAAGTTTCTCCAATAATTTCTCCCAATGTTTCCCAAGCACGTCTTATGTCTATTTCAACCATATCAATTGGGATGTTTTCTTGAATTGCTTTTTCTACTTCTTCTAAAATTTGATAGGCAATTTTGGCAAGAGAAATTTGTCTTATGTTATTAAGACATGCATAATCTTTTTGTTCTAATTGATTTAAATGAAATAGTTCTATAATTTTTTCTTTCAATTGATTCATTCCATCTAAATCAATTGTATTTGTATAAATTATATTTTTATAAGATATTTTATCTATTTCTATTTTTTCTTCTAAATCACTTTTATTAATGACTACGATTGTTTTTTTATCTTTACATATCTCTAAAATTTTATAGTCATCTATCGTTAATTTCTCATTATTATTTAATACCAGTATAATTAAATCAGCTTCTTCAATTAAACTTAAACTCTTCTCTACGCCTATTTTTTCTACTAAATCTTTTGCTTCCCTTATCCCTGCAGTATCAATAATATTTAATGGAACTCCATAAACTGTAATATGTCCCTCAACAGTATCTCTTGTTGTTCCTTCAATATCTGTAACGATTGCCCGTTCTTCTTCCAATAATCGATTTAATATACTACTTTTTCCTACATTAGGACGTCCAACAATAATTGTTTTAATTCCATTTGAAAGAATTTTGCCATCTTCTGATTCTTGAATTATTTTTTTCAATTTTTCTTTAATTTTTAAAATTTTAGGTTTTATTTTATTATTTGTCATTACTTCTATATCTTCATACTCTGGATAATCAATATTTACTTCAATTGTTGCTAAAAGTTCTAAAACTTCTTGTCTTAAATTTTTAATAATTTGACTAACATATCCACGAATTCCCTGAATTGAAACCTTACGATTCGATTCACTTTTTGAGGAAATTAAATTCATTACTGATTCTGCCTCTATCAAATCGATTCTTCCATTTAAGAAAGCTCTTTTCGTAAATTCTCCTGCTTCTGCAAGACGAGCTCCATGATGAATCACTAATTCTAAAACTTTGTTTGTTGTTGCAATTCCTCCATGACAATTGATTTCTACAATATCTTCTGTTGTAAAAGTTTTTGGGGATTTCATGACAGATACTAGTACTTCATCAATAATTTCTGTTTTATTTATAATATGTCCATAATGAATCGTATGAGAGTCTACTTTCGTTAAATCTTTTCCTTTAAATATTTTATTTACTATTTTGATAGCCTCCTTCCCACTCACTCTTATAATAGAGATTGCACCAACCCCAAGAGTTGTGGAAATAGCAGCGATTGTATCATTCATTCTTTTCACTCTCCTATTTTACTTTTGTTATAATTTTGATTGTAATATCTTCTTGGATATTTTCTTTTATCTCATATTCTCCGTTACCATCCCAAATAAATAGAACTAAATCTTTCATATTGAATATCTTACATCGCTCTCTATTGTGATGAATTATCGTTTCAATTGCAACTGAATTCTTTAATATCTTTAATTCTATATATTGTTCTTCCTTACCTTTTTTGAGATAGAAATCAACTTTGCTACGATTCATATGTAAATTAGTTTTTAATGGATATTCTGAAAATATTTCTATTTCACTATCTAATTTTTTTAAATAGTTTTCAATTCCTTTCATAAGTTCTATTTCTGTAAGTGATTCTTCATTCTTATTTTTTAAACTTTGATAGAAAATTGAAGGAAATAATACTAATTTTTGTAGAACAAAATCTTTAAAAGAAATTTTTTTGCTATCTTTAGATTTTAATTTTGCGTAAAGATAAGAATCTTTTTCTTTAATTTGATCTAGTAACAAGTAAATAAATGATTCTACATTATTAATTGCCATTAATGCTTCTGATTGATCACATACAAAGTCATAATGGTGAGTTGATTGATTTCTCCAATCATTTCGATAAATTGAAAACATATTTTTTACTCTTTTGTTTAATATATTTTCTTTATTTAATTCTTCTTCTATTTGATAAGTAGATTTTAAGGCATGATCTTTTTCTAATAGAATTTTATAGGCACATCTTAATCCACCCTCATATGCTTGATTTGTTCTATAAATTACATCATTATAATACTCTGGTTCTTTTTTTTCTCTTCCTAATTCAAAATATTTTTCTGCCCTTGAGATATGAACGATGATATAACTTAGATCTATCATATACTCTTCTGATTTTATTTGTTCTATTTTTTTATTTAATAGCTTTAATGTATCCATTTTACCACCGCATTTCCCTAATAGAATAACATTTTTGAAACAAAATGAAAAGAAGATTATTATTCTTCTTTTGGTTTAATTATTACATAGCGATTTGGTTCTTCCCCTTCACTCTCTGTAATTACTTTTGGGTTTTCTGCAAGGGTTGTGTGAATAATTCTTCTTTCATATGAGTTCATTGCATCTAGTTTTGCAGCAATTTTTGTCTTTGCTACTTCTCTTGCTAATCGTTTGGCTAGAGATTCTATTCTTTTTTGCTGTTGAATCTTATATTCTCCAATATCAATATTTAAATTAAAGTAAGTACCTATTTCTTTTTGTACAACTTGTTTTATGATTGTTGTAATTGCCTCTAGGGTTTTTCCATTTTTTCCTATTAAAATTGCATTATTATCAGTATAAATCGTAAAGGATACAGAATCTTCTCTTTTCTTTACTTCAATATTTGCTGTTAAACCCATATTTTTAATGAGATTTTTTAAATATTCTTTAATAAATTCAATGATATCCTCTTTGGTTGCAACTTCTATTTCTACCTTTTTACTAAATAAACCAGATTTTGTTTCTATCTCTTTTATATAAAGGTCTTTTTCTAGTTCCTGGAGAGCAATGGTTGCCTGATGAATTGCATCTTCCCTTGTTTTTCCTGTGTACTTACTTTTATTCATTTCTAACGAACCTCCTTACTTCTTTTTACAATTAAATTTTGAACAATTGTAAATAAGTTTGTTGTAATCCAATATATATTTAGTGCACTCGACATGAATAATCCCATGATGATGATCATTCCTGTCATTATTGTAGTCATATTTTTCATTGGATCATTTTCTGTTTGAGCAGTGGTTTTGTTTAAATTAAATGATAAGTAGGTAGTAACAGCTACTAGGGCAATTAAAATGATATAAAGAATTTCTCCATTATTGAATAATCCTACAGAAGGAGTTGTTCCTAATTGTAATCCTAAAAATTTTCCTTCAAATAGTGCTGGAACACGATTAATAGCTTCTAAGAAAGCAATAAATAATGGTAATTGAATAATTGAATAAAGACAACTAGAAAAAGGATTAATGTTATATTTTTTATAGATCATTGTCATTTCTTGACTTTTTTTCATAATGGATTCTTGATCATTTTTATCTTTATATTTTTTTTCTAATCGATTTAATTCTGGTTGGGCTTTTTTTATAAGTTCTGATTGCATTGCTGTTTTTAGGGTAATTGGATATAATATGAGTCTTAAAGCAAAACTTGTTAAAATTAGTGATAACCCTGCTTGCCCAATATATTTATTAATAAATAAAATGATAAAGGCTAATGGTTTTACGAAAAAAGCAGTCCAAATTCCTTCATATCCCCCACTCGTTACATTAAATTCTGTACATTTTGGAATCGCAGCTAAATCCACTCCATTTTTTTCGTATAATTCTATTACTTTTTTATTAGTAGGTTTACATAATATATTTGCAGTTAGACTCTGTCCCGTTTCTGGATTCTTTACTACTTTTTTATCTTCTGTTTTTAACGTTGTTGTACATCCAGTTAATAATAGCACGAATAATAGTAATACTATTACCTTCCCTTTGTTTCTTTGTTTCATTTTATTTCTCCTCTGTTAAATTACTATTTTTTATTAAATAAAGGAAGGATTTTTCTAATTCCTTATATTCAACATCTAAACAGTTCTTTCTTATTATTATAATATAATCTTTGTTTTTTGAATAGAGTTTTTTATTGGTATCAATTATATTTCTTAATTTTCTCTTATAAAGATTGCGTATTACTGCATTCCCTGTTTTTTTACTCATGGAAATTCCAAATCGATAATGTTCTAAGTTATTATCCATAGTATTTAATATAAAATACTTATTTTTATAGCTTTTTCCTTCATTTATAATTCTATTAAAGTCTTTATTTTCTTTTACTATATTTATTTTCTTCATAAGACACACCCTATTCTATTATTATTGTATTTAAAAACCACTGTTTACAGTGGTCTATTATTTGGATAGTCTTTTACGACCTTTTGCCCTACGTCTATTTAAAACCTTTGATTTCATACGTGCAAAAAAACCGTGTTTCTTTTTCTTTTTTCGATTATTTGGTTGATAAGTTCTTTTCATATTTCTCCACCTCCAGACATAAAATCTACATTATTATAATAAACCTACCATATTTTGTCAATGATTTTGGTTAATTTCTTTTTTATATTTTTTACTTAGTTGAATTTATTTCCATTCTTTTTTCATTATTTTCCACAGTTTGCACAACTTGTTTATAATTTTTTTCACTTTGAGGATTAAATTTTTATTAAAATTGTTGATAAATTCCTAATATATATATATATTAAAGATATAGATTGTGGATAATATTGTTTATAACTTGTGAATTGATTGTGTATAATTTTTTTTTAAATTTTTATGCTTTCTTTTTCCACAGTTTTAAGTTACAATAAATCTTGCAATTTACGTTTTCAAGGGGGCGCGGTATATGAATGAAAAAATGATATGGTCAAATTTTCTAAATAGCATCAAAAATGAAGTTACCCCTCTATCATTTGATACTTGGTTTAAAGAAACAGAATTATTTGAATTAAAAAATGGGTTAGCAAAAATTGTTGTACCAATGGGGATATCAAAAAAGCATTTAACTACTCATTACTATAATTTGATTGTATCTACATTAAGCGATATTATAGGCGATAATATTGATATTCAGTTTTTTTTAAAGGAAGAATTAGAGGAAGAAAAGAAAGATAATAAAATTGATTCTTTTTCTGAATTCAATCATCAGCCAGAGAATTTAGAAGAGAGATTAAAGGTTAAGCATCAGTCTAATCTTAATCCTAATTATACATTTGATAACTTTATTGTAGGAAATAGTAACAAATTCGCTCAAGCAGCAGCATTTGATGTTGCTGAAAATCCTGGAAATATCTACAATCCATTATTCATTTATGGAAATAGTGGGCTAGGGAAGACGCATTTGATGCATGCAATTGGAAACTATATTGAACAACATAGTGAAAAACGCGTCTTATATGTTTCTAGTGATCAGTTTATTAATGACTTTTTAGGAATTAATAAAAAGGATGAGCATGGAAAAAATTTTGATTATGTGAATTATTTTAAAAATAAGTATCGAAACATTGATGTCCTAATCATTGATGATATCCAATTTTTTCAGGGAGCTACACAAACACAGAATGAGTTTTTTCATACTTTTACAAATTTACATAATGAAAATAAGCAAATTATTATTTCTTCTGACCGATCTCCAGATGACTTAAAACTATTAGAAGATCGATTACGAACGAGATTCTGTTGGGGATTAACAGCAGATATTTATCCTCCAGATTTTGAACTTAGAGTCGCAATATTAAAACGGAAAATCATAGGGGAGTCGATTGATAAAAATATTCCTGATGATGTAATTGAGTATATTGCATCTAATGTCGGTAGTGATGTCAGGCATTTAGAAGGTTCTATCACAAGATTACTTGCATATTCAACAATTATGGGTGGGGCTGATATTAGTCTTGATTTAGCAATTGAAGTATTAAAAGATTATGTAAATAAAGGGTATAGTGAGAAAAATAATATTAATCGAATCCAAAGAATTGTCGCAGAACACTTTCAAGTTACTGTTGATGATTTAAAAAGTAAAAAGAGAAGTGCTAATTTAGCTTTTCCTAGGCAAGTGGCAATGTATCTTTGTAGAAAGTTAACAGATGAATCCTTTCCAAAAATAGGAATTGAATTTGGAGGCAAAGATCATTCTACAGTTATTCATTCTGTAGAAAAAATTGAAAAAGAGATTATGGTAAATCAAGAACTAGAAAATATTATTGAAAAATTAAAGAAGGAAATTGTATAATGTTGATAACTTGGAATTAATGCACAAATTATAAACAACTAAAAAAAGCGTTTTATTGATTCTTTTCAAATCTTTACGCATTTTTCCACAGTTTCCACTGTAATAATAATAATAATTTAATAGAAAGAAGGAATATATATGAAATTAAAAATTAAAAAAGATTTATTGTTAGATGGGTTGACTAAAGTGTCTAAAGCAATTTCTACTAAGAATTTAGTTCCAGTATTAGCTGGGATAAAATTTGAACTTGATGAAAATGGTTTGACTTTGACAGCGAGTGATAATGATATTACAATTCAGGTATTTTTAGAAAAAAATGGAAATGATATGATAATTGATCATGTGGGAAGTATTATCATTCAAGGAAAATATATATTAGATATTGTTCGAAAATTACCAGATGAATTTATAAATATTGAAGTAGTCGATGATTTAAAAATTATTATATATACTGAAAATAGTGAATTTAATTTGAACGGAATTAGTAAAAGTGAATATCCTAATATTACATTAGAAAGTAGTAAGAATCCAATTTTAGTAGATTCTAGAATTTTTAGAAGTATTATTAATCAAACTTCTTTTGCTTCTAGTAATGATGAAGCTCGTCCTATTTTAACAGGACTTAATTTTAAGATATTAGGAAATACTTTAGAATGTAATTCTACAGATAGTTATCGTTTGGCTAGAAAGATTATTCAATTAGAACAAACAGTTGAAGATAATTATAATATTGTAATTCCAAGTAAGAATCTGTTAGAATTTATTAAAATTATGAATGATTCTTCAGAAAAATTGGAACTTCATGTTTTTAATAATAAAATTTTAATTAAATTTTGCAATTTATTGTTTCAATCTAGATTAATTAGTGGAACTTACCCAAATACTTCTAACTTATTACCAGATGAGTTTATATTAAATATTAAGGCTAATATCGCAGATTTATATAATGTAATTGATCGAGCTAGTATTTTAACGAGCGATAAAGAAAAGAATATTGTTACTTTTGAAATTAATACAAATACTCTTTATGTTCGTAGTAGTTCTGCAGAAATTGGTAGGGTAGAAGAGAAAATGAGTATTGAAAATGATGGTCATGAGAGTTTAAAGATTTCATTTGTTGCGAAATATATGATGGAGGCATTAAAATCTTTTGAGGACAGTACTGTAAAGATTTCGTTTGTTGGAGAAGTAAAACCTATTATTTTAAGTAGTGAAAAAGATGAAAATTTAACTCAGTTAGTATTACCAATCCGTACTTATTAATTTATTAATGATATTTTTTTAGAGAATCTTCTTTTAAGATTCTTTTTTTTTCATTTTTCGACATCAGTAGGAGTTATTATAGTGAGTATTAATTCTTTGATTGGATTAAAAAAATTAATTTTAGGGGGATATTTTGTGGAAAAGTATGAAATAGGAGTAAATACCTTAGCTGTTGTTGGAATTGGTCGTAATAAGGCTAAAATTGTGGAATCAGAAGAGGATTTGATTGTAGATATTCCAGCATATGAAGTAATGGATCATAGTTGTTGTTATTATGGAAGTAGTTATTCTGGAAGAACTAAAGGAAGTAAAGAGATTTTAAAGTGTGAGTACAAGCTTCCTATTATTGTGGAGGAAACAAGAGAAATTATTTTTTTTCCTACACATTCTCCTAGTATTTCTGGATGTATTTGGATATCTTTGGAAAATATTGATTTTGTAGAGGGAAATCAAAAGCAATGTAATATTGTCTTTAAAAATGGTCGAAAATTATCAATTTCTCGGTCTAAGGATTCGATTGAAAATCAACTTTATCGTGCTACTAGATTAAAATATTTACTATCTGAACGTAAAAAGTAAAAAAATAAAGGTTTTTTGCTTTTTTTGTACCTTAAAAAGCTTATTCTGTGGTATAATGTATATGCAAGTATGGGAGTATTAATTTCTATAAAAATTAAAAAATAAGTGTTTTTAAGGGGTCATTTATGTATTTATCAAAATTAAAACTTAAAAATTTTAGAAATTATAAAGATTTAAAATTAAGTCTATCTTCAGGTATTAATATTTTTATTGGTGATAATGCTCAAGGAAAAACTAATATTTTAGAAAGTATTTATGTACTTGCTCTTACCAAATCTCCACGTTTTGGAACGAATAATCAATTGATTAGATATGGTTTTGAAGAGGGAATTATCTCAGGTGTTTTAAAAGATTCTAAGAAAATGAATGAATTAAAAGTTTCTTTATCTAAAACTGGGAAAAAGGTTTCTATGAATGGAAAAAACATATCTAAAATCTCAGATTATATTTTTAATATGAAAGTAATCATGTTTGGTCCAGAGGACTTAGATTTAATTAAAGGTTCTCCTCAGGATCGAAGAAATTTTATGAATATTCAAATTAGTCAGTTGTATGCTCCATATGTTCATTATTTAAATGAATATAATAAGATTTTAAAAAATAGGAATGAGTATTTAAAATTTATGAATTTAAATCAATATACGGATCCTAGATATTTAGAAATTCTTGATGAAAAATTAATTGATCGGGCAGTGATTATTTATAAATATCGATATGAATATTTTCGTTTTATTTCTTCCAAGATAGGGGTTGTTTTTCAAAAAATAGTAGGGGAAGATGGTCTTTATATTAAATTAGAAAACAATTTAGATTTGATAAATTATGAAGAAGAGGAAATTAGAAGTAAATTTTCTAATAAATTGAAGAATCATCAAAAAAAGGAAATTTTACAGGGAACTACTTTATATGGACCACATCGAGATGATTTTTGCTTTTTTTTGGAAGAAAATAGTATGAAGATTTTTGCTTCTCAAGGGCAACAAAGAATGGCCATTATTTGTTTTAAACTTGTTGAGATTGAATTGTTTCACAAAATTCTTCATACGATGCCTATATTACTTTTGGATGATATTTTTAGTGAATTAGATGTGAAAAAGAGAAATCAATTGGTACAGTATTTACCAACCAATGTTCAAGTAATTGTAACAACAACTGATTTAAAAAATATTAACAAGAAGTTGGTAGAAAAGGGTAGAGTATTGATTGTAAAAAATGGAAATGTAGAGGAAAAGGCGTGATGAATATATGATTAATCAAGAAAATACTACACATTATGATGCTTCGGATATTCAGGTATTAGAAGGATTAGAGGCAGTTAGAAAAAGACCTGGTATGTATATTGGTACGACAGATGTGAAAGGACTTCATCATTTAGTTTGGGAAATTGTTGATAATGCTATTGATGAGGCTTTGGCTGGTTATTGTCATAATATTGAATTGGTGATTAATAAGGATAATTCAATTACAGTAAAAGATGATGGTAGAGGAATTCCAACAGATGTTCATCCAAAGACAGGAATTTCTACAGTGGAAACTGTGTATACAGTACTTCATGCTGGTGGAAAGTTTGGCGGTGGTGGATATAAGGTATCTGGTGGACTTCATGGAGTCGGTGCTTCTGTTGTTAATGCTTTGAGTAAATGGATTGAAGTGAATGTTTATAAAGATGGGAAAATTCATCATATTCGATTTGAAAATGGAGGACATACTGTAGAACCTCTTCATGTAATTGGAGATTGTTCTATGGATAGAACAGGAACGATTGTTACATTTAAACCAGATTCAGAAATTTTTGATACCGATATTTATGATTATGAGACTTTGAAGACTAGAGTACGAGAACTTGCATTTTTAAATCGTGGATTATCTATTAATATTAGAGATGATCGAGATATGGAAGATACTACTGGAGAAACTTTTCTATATGAAGGCGGAATTAGTGAGTATGTAAGATTTATTAATCAAGAAAAAACACCAATTCACGATGCAATTATTCATTTAGATGGAGAAAAGGATAATGTGTTTTTTGAAGTAGCTATGCAATATAATACTTCTTATAATTCAAATATTTATTCTTTTGTTAATAATATTAACACTCATGATGGAGGTACTCATGAGGATGGGGTAAAGCGTGCTTTAACTAGAGTTATTAACAGTTATGCTAGAAAAAATAATATTTTAAAGGATAAGGATGAGAATCTTAGAGAAGATGATGTGAAAGAGGGACTTACAATGATTATTTCTTGTAAGCATCCAAATCCACAATTTGAAGGTCAAACGAAAGGAAGATTAGGAAATTCTGAGGTTAAAAATTTAGCAGATAGTATTTTTGCAGAGGGATTTGAGCGATTTTTACTTGAGAATCCAGAAGAAGCTAGAATTGTAATTAACAAGGCAATTTTAGCTAGAAATGCAAGAATGGCTGCTAAAAAGGCAAGGGAAGCTACTAGAAAAAGTGATTTGGCAGTTACTAATTTTTTTGGTAAATTATCAGATTGTAAGAGTAAGGATCCAAGTATTTCTGAGATATTTATTGTCGAAGGGGATAGTGCAGGTGGTTCTGCTAAAAAGGGTAGAGATTCTATGACGCAAGCGATTCTTCCTCTTCGAGGTAAAATTTTAAATGTTGAAAAGGCACGGCTTGATAAGGCTTTAGGAAATGAAGAAATTAAGACGATTATTACTGCTTTTGGTACAGGTATTGGTGAATATTTTGATTTATCAAAATTAAGATATGATAAGATTATTATCATGACCGATGCTGATGTCGATGGTTCTCATATTCGTGTATTACTATTAACGTTGTTTTATCGTTTTTTTAGACCTATTGTGGAGGCAGGTCATGTTTATGCTGCTCAACCACCATTATTTAGAATTATGCATGGAAAGACTAGAAAATATGTTTTAAATGAGGATGAGCTTGAGTCTTATTTGAATACTCTTCCAGAAAATGTTCGTGTGAGAGCAGAAATTGCTCGTATGAAAGGTTTGGGTGAGATGGATGCAGATGAGCTCAATGAAACAACGATGGATATTGAAAAAAGAGTTTTAAGAAAGATAACAGTAGAGGATTGTGTAACAGCAGATGCAATTTTTGAAAAATTGATGGGGGATGAAGTAGAACCTAGAAGGAAGTTTATTGAAGAAAATGCTGGTTACGTAGAAAATCTAGATATTTAGGGTGGTGATGACTGATGGATAATAATAGAGATGATTTAGATGAATTATTAAATAGAGCAGAAATGGAAGATCTTGTGCCCAATGATTCGGATGAAACAGAAGATAGTGGAAATACTACTCTAGCAAGTAAGAATTTAGAAAGCAGTAATAATGGTTTTAGTGGTTATTTTCATGAAAGAGATCGATTAGATCATAATAATATTGTAGATGAAGTAAAAACTTCGTTTATGGAATATTCTATGAGTGTTATCGCTTCTCGTGCATTACCTGATTTAAGGGATGGTTTAAAGCCAGTTCATAGACGTATTTTATGGTCTATGTTTGAATCTGGATATACTCCTGATAAACCTCATAGAAAATGTGCGACAACTGTTGGATATGTGATGGGTCATTATCATCCACATGGAGATTCTTCTATTTATGAGGCAATGGTACGTTTAGCTCAAGATTTTAATCAAAGATATATGCTTGTTGACGGACATGGAAACTTCGGAAATATTGAAGGTGATGGAGCTGCAGCAATGCGTTATACCGAATCTAGACTTGCGAAGATTTCTTTGGAATTATTGAGAGATATTAATAAGAATACCGTTGATATGGATGATAACTTTGATGTTACAATGAAGGAACCAAAGGTATTACCATCTAGATTTCCTAATGTTTTAGTAAATGGATCTATGGGAATAGCAGTTGGTATGGCTACGAATATTCCTCCTCATAATTTGGGAGAAGTAATTGATGGTTGTATTGCATATATTGATAATCCAGATATTGATACGATGGGATTGATGGAATATATTAAGGGTCCAGATTTTCCTACTGGAGGTATTATTTTAGGAAATTCAGGAATTAAGAAAGCTTTTGAAACTGGTAGAGGAAGTATTACAATTCGTAGTAAAGCAGTGATTGAAGAGGTAGGAAATCATAGTAATATTGTAATTACTGAAGTTCCTTATGGTGTAAATACGATGGAACTTAAGAATAAGGTTGCAGAACTTGTTCATAATAAAGTAATCGAAGGAATTTCGGATTATCATACAGATTTAAAAGATGGTGTGAAGATAACCATTACTTTAAAGAAGGATGCAAATGCTCAAGTTGTATTGAATAATTTATATAAACATACTAATTTTCAAACAAATTATGGAATTATTTTCTTAGTATTGGATGGTCAAACACCTCGTACTTTAGGATTAAAGGACATTATTAGTAAATATGTGGATCATCAAAAAGAAGTAATTATTCGTAGAACAAGATATGATTTAACGAAAGCTGAAGAAAGAGTACATATTTTAGAAGGTTTACGGATTGCTTTGGATAATATTGATGAAGTGGTACGTATTATTCGTGCTGCTGATAGTGATGAAGAGGCAAGAGCAAATTTAATGTCTCGATTTGAGCTTGATGAAGTTCAAGCGAATAGTATTCTTGAGATGAGATTGCGTCGTTTGACTGGTTTAGAACGTGGTAAGGTTGAAAATGAATTAAATGATTTACTTATTAAGATTGCTGATTATAGGGCGATTTTAGCTTCTGAACAACGAGTATTAGACATTATTAAAGAGGAAATGCTAGAAATTAAGAAAAAGTATAGTGATGATCGTCGTACGAAGATTGATATGACCGCAATTGATTATATTGAGGATGAATCTTTGATTCCTGTTGAAAATATTTTAATAACACTTACAAATAGAGGTTATATTAAGAGAATGTTAGTTGATACTTACCGTACTCAAAATAGAGGTGGCGTAGGAATTAAAGGAATGGCTACGAACGAAGAAGATTTTGTGGAAAAAATGTTAAATATGCAAACTCATGATTATATCTTATTTTTTAGTAATAAGGGTAAGGTATATCGAATGAAGGGATATGAAGTTCCAGAGTATAGTAGACAGAGTAAAGGATTGCCAATTATTAATTTATTACCTGTGGATAAAAATGAGAACATTAATTCGATCGTTTGTTTGAATAAAGATGAAAATTATAAATATTTAACTTTTATTACGAAAAATGGTATAGTTAAGCGTACAAATTTAAGTGAATTTGATAATATTCGAAGTGGTGGAAAGATAGCAATTACGCTGAAAGAGGATGATGAATTAATTTCTGTTCGTAAAACAACTGGTGAAAATGAAATCATTATCGGTGCCTCTAATGGTCGTATGGTACGATTTGTGGAAAATGAAATTCGTGTGATGGGTCGTACTGCTTCTGGAGTTAAGGGAATCGAATTAAATGGTTCTGAAGTTATTGGTGGAGAAGTTATTAGTGATAATGAACAAGTATTAATTGTTACAGAAAAGGGTTATGGCAAGAAGACACCAATTCAACATTATCGATTAACTCACCGTGGAAGTAAAGGTGTAAAGGCTTTAAATGTTACTGAGAAAAATGGAATGTTAGTATCATTAAAGGCAGTTACTGGTGAGGAAGATTTGGTAATTATTACTGATAGTGGAATTATTATGAGAATGTCGATGGATCAAATTTCTACTTTAGGTAGAGCAACTCAAGGTGTTCGATTAATTAAATTAAAAGATAGTCAAAGAGTAGCAACTGTGGCAACTATTATAAGTGAAAATGATGAGAATTTGGAAGAAAATAATTTAGTTAATGATTAATTATTATAAAGAAAAAAAACAATATTTAAAAAAAATATTGTTTTTTTTCAACAAATTATTTCCCGGGAAATAATTTTCCACATTTTTTGTATAAAAATTTTTGGTTTTTATACAAAAATTTTATTTATAGTATATATAATAAAATTTAAATCAATTTTTACTACTTATTTACTATTTTGAATGCGAAAATATAATAAATTATAATAGTTTACGAAAATATTATTCAAAACTAAAATATCATAAATCTTATAAAGATGTTCAAGAACTTATGAAAAGGTACTAAAAAAACACAATATTTTTAAATATAAAAAGTTATGAACATGGAAAACAAAAAAAGAATAACAAATTATTTCCCGGGAAATAATTATTCACAGAAAAAATATTAATTATTTTATTATGCTTAATTCTAAAATTTAATAAAGTACTTATTTCTTCATGTTTCACGTGAAACATGATTTTTATTTATCTTTTATAAATTATTTTATATTGTCTATATGTTTCACGTGAAACATAAAAAAAACTTTTTTTTCTTGCTTTTTTTACTGATTTTGTAATAAAATATATACGTGCAATAAATATGAATGGAATCAGGTCAGGACTGGAAGGTAGCAGCCTTAACATTTTATATTTATGTGCACTTTTTTTATGGATGTGATAGATATGTATGAAAAATATATGATGGAAGCATTAAAAGAAGCAAAAAAAGCTTTTAATCAAGGAGAAATTCCAGTTGGAGCGGTTTTAGTTTTTGAAGAAAAAATTGTGGCCAGATCTCATAATACTAGAATTCAAGATTGTTGTGTACTAGGGCATGCTGAAATTAATATTTTTAAAGAAATTAGTAAAAAAAAGAGAGATTGGCGTCTTATTGATTGCACACTTTATATTACATTATTACCATGTCCGATGTGTGCAAGTGCAATTAATCAATCAAGAATTCGAAAAGTTGTTTGTGGAACAATTCCAAATAATACAAATTATTCATTAATTTATCAGATACTAAATGACAATAATTATGGAAATTCAGTAGAAATTATGACAGGTGTATTAGAGGAACAATGTGCTGAATTATTAAAACAATTTTTTTTAAAAAAAAGATAGAGATTCTCAAAAAAAATCTTACTATATGTTATAATATAAATAGTTTGGAGGTGAATTATGTCTTATCAAACCTTTTATAGAAAATATAGACCATCTGACTTGGATGATATTTCTGGACAAAAGGCAATTGTAAAAATAATTAAAAATTCATTAAAACTTAATAGAATTAGTCATGCTTATTTGTTTTATGGTCCTAGAGGTACTGGAAAAACTACTTTGGCTAGAATTCTAGCAAAAAATGTGAATTGTTTAAATCTTGAGGATGGAATTGCTTGTGGAAAATGTAAAAACTGTCTTTCGATTTTAAATGGAAATTGTCCTGATATTATCGAGTTAGATGCTGCTTCTAATAATGGTGTTGATGAAATTCGTGAAATCAAAAATAAGGTTTCATTAGTTCCAACAGAATTAAAATATAAGGTATATGTAATTGATGAAGTTCATATGCTATCAATTGGTGCTTTTAATGCTTTATTAAAGACTTTAGAAGAACCACCTGAACATGTGATTTTTATATTAGCTACTACAGATATTCATAAAGTACCAATTACAATTATTTCAAGATGTCAATGTTTGGATTTTCATAGAGTTTGTGAGGAAGATCTGGTGAATCGTCTTTCTCATATTGTGAAATTGGAAAATATAGATATTGAACCTGAAATTTTAAGAAATATTGCAAATATTTCTGATGGTGGATTTCGTGATGCAATTGGTATGCTTGATAAACTAGTTTCTTATACTAATGGAAAAATTATATTGTCTGATTTCGAAGAGTTGAATGGTGTTGTTTCATTAAATAAAAAAAGGCAATTTTTAAAAATTATTGAAAATAAGGATATTCAATCTGTTATTCAATTTATTGATGATATTTATAATGATGGGAAGGATTTGATTCTTTTTTCTCAGGATCTTATGATTCTTTGTCGTGATTTGATTATTGATTATTATTCTTATGAAGATACTAATTATGATATCGAGTTTTTATTATCTTTTGTGGAAAAAGTCAACGAATTGGTTATTTCTTTAAAGGAAGCTAGTAATATGAGAATTTTATTTGAAACAAGAATCTTGTCTTTTATTTATCAAAATGGTTTATCTGGAAATAAAACTTTAAAAAATCAATTCACTCAGGAAAATTCGTTTAAAAACGGAAGTAGTGTGGAAAAGCAAGATGTTATTATTTCTTCTGTTGAAAATGATATTTCGAGAGAAGAAAGTTCTGTGGATAAAAGTGATGATAGTGAATTTTATAGAAGAAATGCTATTATTGTTAATAATTGTTTTTGTAACGCTTCTAAGAAAAACCTTAATTTTATTAGAGAATATTGGGGTAAATTAAGTGATTATGCTCTTGATAGTAAATATGGTGCTGTTGCTTGTTATTTATCTGATGCAACTGTACGTGCTGCGAGTGATCATGAAATTATTATTACTTTTAGTTATGAATCTGTTGTTACTAGAGGATTTCGTCTTTCAGGTTTAATAGAAGAATTATTATATAAAATATTAGGTGATTCTTATTATGTTTCCTTTTTAACAGAGAAACAGTGGAATATAGAAAAAAATAGATATATTGAAAATAAGAATAGTGGAAATCATTATGTTTATCAATCTTTAGATTTAAAAGATGATTCTGTAGGAAATCATACTATGAATTCTGATTTTCCATCTTCTGAATCTATTGCTGATGAAGCAATTAAATTATTTGGTGAAAATATTGTAAGTGTAAATGAGTAGAAAAGGAGAGATGATATATGAATTTACAAGCTTTAATGAAACAGGCACAATCTATTCAAAAGGATATGATGAAGGCTAAAAATGAAATTGATAATACTGTTTTTGATGGAGAAAACGGATTTGTAAAAGTGCAGGTAAAAGGTACGAAAGAGGTTATTAATATAGAAATTAGTCCTTCGGAATTTGATGCTGATGACTTAGAAGTGTTACAGGATATGATTATGATTGCTATTAATGATGCTTTTAAAAAAGTGGATAAAATCACTGAAGAAAAATTAGGAAAATTTACGAGCGCTATGCCAGGAATGTTCTAAGATGTATCCAGAAAGTTTAGAAAATTTAATTGAGTGTTTTAAATATTTACCAGGAATCGGAGAAAAGACTGCTGAACGTCTTGCTTTTTCAGTGTTGGAGATGTCTGATGAAAGGGTAGATTATTTTCAAGAAAGTATTAAGTCAGCAAAAACGTTTATTCATTCATGTCCTATTTGTAATGTACTTACTGATCAAGAACAATGTAATATTTGTTCTAGTGATGTACGTGATGATTCTTTACTTTGTGTGGTAGAAGATCCTAAGTCTGTTTTTTTGTTTGAAAAACTTGGTATGTTTAAAGGTAGATATCATGTAGTAAAGGGATTGATATCTCCGAAAGAGGGAATTCAGCCTGAAGATATCGAATTAGGAAAGCTCATTGAAAGAATTAAAAACGCTAATTTTAAAGAGATAATTTTAGCTTTTCGTCCTAGTATTGAAGGAGAAACGACTTCTCTTTATATTAAGCGAATTCTTGGTGATTTGAATATTAAAATTTCTAAAATCGCAAGTGGAATTCCTATTGGCGCAGATATGGAGTATATTGATGCAATGACACTAGAACGTGCATTACTTGATCGAAAAAATGTAGAATAAATTATGTTTTATCTCCATACCTTTTAATAGGTGATTAAATTGAAGAAAGTGATTCAGCTTTTAAAACGTTGTATTTTAAGTTTTTTTGTTCTTTATGGATTTAATATGATTGCAGAGAATTTTAATATTTTAATTCCTATTAATGTTATAACTGTTGGTTTGACCTCTTTTTTGGGTTTTCCTGCTTTATTTTCTTTAGTTTTACTTTATGTTTTAATTCGTTAAAGGAAGTGATTGAATGATAGATTCTTATATTACAGAACAACCTTATTTTATCGAAAAGGTAAAAAGATTGGTAGATAATAAGAAAATTTCTCATGCATATTTAATAGAAACTCGTAATTATCAAAATGCTGATTCTTTGGTATTATCTTTTGCAAAATATTTATATTGTTCTAGTCATTCTTCAAATTCAAATTTTTGTGTTAACTGCAATCTTTGTTCTCTCATAGATCAAGATGCAAACGGTGATTTTTTTCGAATTTTTCCAGAGGGGTCAGTAATAAAAAAGAAGCAAATTTTAGATCTTAAGGAAAAAATGATGACGAAATCATTAACTGAAGATTCTAATCGTGTTTATATTATTTACAGTGCGGACAAGCTAAATAAGGAAGCTGCAAATGCTTTACTTAAGTTTTTAGAAGAACCAGAAAATCAAGTGATTGCAGTTCTTGTTACTGATAATCGTTACAAAGTAATTGATACTATTCGTAGTAGGTGTCAAATCTTTTCTCTTATTAATAAAAATATGGAAATATCTATTTCTGATTTTGAACGTATATGTAAGATTATTCAATGTTTAGAAGAAAAAAAAGTAAATGCAATTGCTTATTTGCCTATTATTCTAAATAATGAATATTATACTAAAAATCAGTGGATGGAAATACTAATAGAAATGCAGTATATTTATGAGCAAGCACTTAGAAAATTAGAAAATGTTTCTTTTTTAGAGAATATTGAGTCTATATTGAAAACTATTTTAGATAATAATACAGAGTATTCTTTACTTCATAAATTGGAGATTATTCATAATCAAATGAAAAATTTGGAATATAATTTGAATGTTAATTTAATGTTAGATTCTTTTATTATTAAATTTTGTGATATTGATGATTAGGTGGTGGTATTGTGGATGTTATGGCTGTTGTTCATTTTAAGAAGAATACGAAAAATTATTTTTTTAATGTAAACAATTTGAAATTACAAAGTGGACAAGATGTCATTGTTGAAACAGAAAAGGGATTGCAATATGGAGAAGTTGTTCGAATGAAAGAAATTTCAGAAGAGGATATTGGAATTCCTTTAAAAAATGTTCTTCGTATAGCTACAGAGGTAGATAGAAAGCATCATAAGAAAAATTTGAAAGATGCAAATAAAGCAATTGAAGTAGCTAAAAAAATGGTGGCAGAATTACAATTAAAAATGAGAATTATCGATGCAAATTTTACTTTTGATCGAGGACAGTTACTTTTTAATTTTTTAGCTGATGAGAGAATTGATTTTCGAGAATTGGCAAAGAAATTAGCACAAGTTTATCATACAAGAATAGAGCTTCGTCAAATAGGTGTTAGAGATAAAGCAAAAGAAATTGGTGGAATTGGACCATGTGGTAGGTTTTTATGTTGCAGTACTTTTTTGACAGATTTTAATAGTGTATCAATCAATATGGCAAAAAATCAAATGCTCGCTTTAAATCCATCAAAAATAAATGGGGTGTGTGGTAGACTACTCTGTTGTTTAAAATATGAGGATGAGGACTATAAACACTTAAAAAAAGATTTGCCGAAGCTTGGGACTATTTATAAAAATAAAGATATTGAAGGTAAAATAGTTTCTATAAATGTCTTTAAGAAAACAGCAATGGTAGAAGTAAAAAATCATATGCAAGTAGAGGTTGATTTAGATCATGGAAGTACTGAATGATTTAGTGAATTATCAAGATTTAAAAATATATCAAAATACAGATTGGTTTTTGTTTTCTCTAGATTCTGTTTTATTGCCAAATTTTGTTACATTAAATAAAAATATAAAGATGATTATGGATTTGGGAACAGGGAATGCACCTATCCCATTAATCTTGTCTACAAAAACAAATGCAAAAATTATAGGAATCGAGATTCAAAAAGATGTCTGTGAACTTGCTAGAAAAACAATAGAATATAATTCACTTCAAGATAGAATAGAATTATATAATTTAGATATCAAGAATTTAAAAGAACACTTTGTGGGAGATACAGTAGATGTTATTACTTGTAATCCACCTTATTTTAAAGTTGATGAACAAAGTAATCTGAATGAAGATAGTCATAAAGTCATTGCGCGTCATGAAGTGAGTTTAAAATTAGATGATTTGATGAAAATCTCTAGATACTTGTTAAAAAATAATGGAGTTTTAGCCTTAGTACATCGAACAGATCGTTTTTTGGATATTCTGAGACTATGTTCAGAATATGGATTGGAAGTAAAAAAAATTCGTTTTATTTATCCAAAAATTGGCTCAGAATCTAATATGATTTTGGTGGAAGCCAGGAAAAATGGTGGAGTAGGATTAAAAGTATTGCCACCTCTTTATGTTCATGAGAAAAATGGAGATTATACAGAAGAAGTATTAGAAATGTTTCAATAGAGGAGAAAAATAGTATGTTTTACTTTAGAGTTCTTTTAAAATATGATTTTTCTTTAATTTGAAAAGAGTATTATGATGAATTACATTGTTTTATTTTTATAATTTGATATAGTTCATCATGATAATTATTTTATTGTAATTGATACTATAGGATTGGGTTTTGCTAATCTGATATGTAAAAAAATAAAATATATTAATGAATTTAAAAATAGTAGTATTTTGTAAGAGATAAGGAGGTGAGCGCAAATGAGGCAAAAGAGTTATGATAATAGTCCAAGTTTATATTTAATTCCAACACCAATTGGTAATATGGAGGATATTACATTACGCGCAGTTAATACCCTTAAAATGGTTGACTTATTATTATGCGAAGATACTAGAATTACTTCTGAGTTACTTCATCATTTAGGTATTAAAAAGAAGTTAATTCACTCAGATGATCATACAGAAGACTCCTTAAAAGAAATGATATTATGTAAACTTCATGATGGTTTAAATGTTGGATTAGTAACCGATCGAGGTACTCCAATTATTAGTGATCCTGGTTACCGTATTGTCGAATATATTAGTAAGAGTGGTTATAATGTTATTAGTCTTCCAGGTCCTACTGCTTTTGTTCCTGCACTTACGATGTCTGCAATTTTTCCATCGCCTTTTTTATTTTATGGCTTTTTGAATAGTAAAACATCAAAACGCGAAAAAGAATTAGAATCTTTAAAAAAACTTTCTTATACAATTATCTTTTACGAAGCACCTCATCGTATTCATGATATGTTAACCTCCTTACTTAAAATATTTGGAAATCGAGATATTGCTTTATGTCGTGAAATTAGTAAAAAATATGAAGAAGTAATTCGCGGCACAGTAGAAGAGGTTTTACAGATTGCTGATTCTTTAAGAGGGGAAATGGTAGTTGTGGTAGAAGGTAATTTAGTTCAAGAAGATTTTTCAAGTATGACGATTTTGGAACATATTCAGTTATATCTAGAGGATGGTATGACTGAAAAGGAAGCAATCAAAAAAGTAGCTGTTGAAAGGGGGATTCCTAAGTCGATTGTCTACAAAGAATATCATCTTAGAAAGTAAAATTATTTCCCGGGAAATAATTTTTATAAAGTGTGATGATAGTAGAAGAGAAAATGATATTATTATAAATAGTGTGAAAATTTTAAGTAGGTGATAAAATGAAATTAATTGTTGGATTAGGAAATCCAGGAAAAGAATATGAAAATACAAGACATAATATTGGTTTTCAAACAATTGATCTTTTTGCACAAAAATTGGGGATAACTATTTCTAAATCAAAATTTAATGGTTTTTATGTGGAAACTTTAATTCATGGTGAAAAGGTGATTCTGTTGAAACCTCAGTCTTATATTAATTTAAGTGGGGAGGTTATTCACAAATTTGTGGATTTCTATAAGATTGCACTTCATGATCTTTTAATTATTCATGATGATTTAGATTTAGAAGTGGGAACCTTTAAATTAAAGAAAAAGGGTTCTAGTGGGGGTCATAATGGATTAAAAAACATAGAACTTCATTTAGGTACTCAGGAATATTGTCGAATTAAGATTGGGATTTCCAATAATAAAAATATAGATACCAAAGATTATGTATTGGGAAAAATATCAAATACTGAGAAAGAATTATTAAATCAAGTTAAAGAAGAGATTCTTTTTGTATTGGAAGATTACTTTCATATGAATTTTGATAATTTAATGAATAGATATAATATAAAAACAAAGAAGGGGACGATCGATGCTTAACAATTGTTTTCAAATAGATAAAATTAATAATATCGCACTTGCTGGTTTAACAAACGAGCTTTTTTCTGTTTATATTCATCAATTATCGAATCGATATGAAGAATCAATCTTAATTGTAACTCCTTCTTTATATGAAGCAAATCAGATTTATGAAAGTTTAATTAACTATGATTCTTCTGTTTGTTTATTTCCAATGGATGATTTTTTAACGAGTGAAGCTATTGCAGTAAGTCCTGATTTAATGGTAAATCGCTTAGAAACACTAAACTATATTTTAAAAAATAAAAAACATATTGTAGTAACTAATTTGATGGGGTATCTTCGGTTTCTTCCTCCTAGGATTCTTTATCAAAAGAGTCATATTAATTTTTCTGTAGGTGATGAAATTCAACCTCAAAAGCTGGTAGAAAAGTTATATCATACTGGTTATACTAAAGAATCTATTGTTACAAAGACAGGGGAATTTTCTGTTCGTGGTTTTATCATTGATGTTTTTCCTCTTGGATTTGATCATCCAGTACGTTTTGAATTTTTTGGAGATTGTATTGAATCTATTCGCTCTTTTGATGAGGAAACACAAAAATCTTTAGAATCTTTAAAATCGGTGAGTATAGATCCGTATACTGAATTTATATTAGAAAACTATCCAGAACAATATGAATCAAAGCAGAAATATCTTTTAGAACTTTCTGCTTCTGTTTCTAATATTTATCAATATTTAGATCCAGCAATTGTTATCTATAAAGATTATCCTCAACTTGAAAAGAATTATGAATTGTTAGTAAAAGAAGTTTTTGAGTATCAACAAGAAAAAGATCAGAACTTTAAATCGAAGTATATGTTTGATTTTTTCGAAATCAATCCTTCCAATCAAATTCATTATCTAACAATCGATAATCTTTTATCTGATAAAAATATAGAAGTAATCCATTATGATAGTAAAGAGATTCTTCCATTTAACGAGAATATTGAATTAATTAACCGTTTTTTTAAAGATCAATTATATTTAAATAAAAAAATTTTGATTTGTTTAAAGAAACATCAAATTCGTACCTTTACCAAAGAACTTCAGGTACCTTATGTCTTAACTGATGAAAATCATTTTTATTCGGGTCAAGTTAACATTATAGAGAAAAATATTGGAAAAGGCTTTCTTTTTGGAAACTATGTGGTAATATCAGACTTAGATTTATTTCATAGTGTGATGCCAAAGAAAAAGTATAAGACAAAGTTTAAATATGCTTCTAAAATTAAAGATATTAACAAATTAAATGTTGGGGATTACGTAGTTCATAATGTTCATGGAATTGGAGTTTATAATGGAATTCATACCATTACACAGTTTGGATTAACGAAAGATTATTTAGAAATTCTATATGCTGGGAAAGATAAGCTCTATATTCCTGTTGAAAAAATTGATTTAATTAATAAATTTTCTGGAAATGAGGGAGTTGTTCCTAAAGTAAATAAGCTAGGTGGTTCTGATTGGAATAAAGTAAAAGCCAGAGTGAAAAATAAAATTCATGATATTGCAGATAAACTTCTTCGTTTGTATGCAGAGAGAGAAATGAAACAGGGATTTGCATTTAGTCCTGATGGAGAATTTCAAGTATCTTTTGAAGAAGTATTTGAGTATGAGGAAACAAAAGATCAATTACTTGCGATTGATCAAATTAAACAGGATATGGAATCATCTATTCCTATGGACCGATTACTTTGTGGGGATGTAGGGTATGGGAAAACAGAGGTTGCATTTCGTGCGATATTTAAAGCTGTAATGGATTCTAAGCAAGTTCTTTATCTTTGTCCAACAACGATTCTTTCTAGTCAGCACTATCATAATGCTTTAACACGATTCTCTAGTTTTCCAGTTCGAATTGCATTATTGAATCGATTTACGACTCCTAAAGAAAAAAAGAGGATTATTGAAGGTCTCAAAGATGGAAGTATTGATGTTGTGATTGGAACACATCGCTTGTTAAGTAATGATATCAAGCCAAAAGATTTAGGATTACTTGTAATTGATGAAGAGCAAAGATTTGGAGTAACTCATAAAGAAAAAATCAAGGAATATAAGAGTAATGTTGATGTATTAACTTTAACTGCAACTCCAATTCCTAGAACACTTCAAATGTCCATGGTTGGAATTCGAAGTTTATCTTTAATTGAAACACCACCAGTAGATCGATATCCTGTTCAAACATATGTTATTGAAGAAAATAATCAAATTATAAAAGATGCGATTTATAAAGAACTTTCTAGAAATGGTCAGGTGTTCCTTCTTTATAATCGAGTAGAAACGATAGAAAAAAAGGCAATGGATATTCATCAATTGATTCCAGAAGCAAAGATAATTTGCGCACATGGACAACTCAGTAAGGAAGAATTGGAAGATCGGATGAGTGCTTTTATCAATCATGAGTATGATATTCTTTTATGTACAACGATTATTGAAACGGGAATTGATATTCCAAACGTAAATACATTAATTGTATTAAATGCGGATTGTTTTGGTCTTAGTCAATTGTATCAGATTCGAGGTCGTGTAGGGCGAAGTAATAAGATAGCTTATGCTTATTTAATGTATAATCCTCAGAAGATGTTAACGGAAACGGCTGTAAAAAGGTTGAGTGCGATTAAAGATTTTACTGAACTTGGAAGTGGTTTTTCAATTGCAACTAGAGATTTATCAATTCGGGGGGCAGGAGATATTTTAGGAAGTGAACAGGCGGGATTTATTGATACTGTTGGAATCGACCTGTATTTAAAATTGTTAAATGATGAAGTTGAAAAATTAAAGGGAAATTCAATTAAGGAGGACGAAATTCAAAACGAGAAACCATTGTTGGATGTATCTACACATATTTCAGATATTTATACAGAGGATGATAATTTAAAAATTGAAATTCATCGTAAAATTAATGAAATTGATTCTTATGAAAAACTACAAGAAGTTAAAGAAGAAATTGAGGATCGTTTTGGGAAAGTTAATGAAGAAATGCTTATTTATATGTATGAGGAATGGTTTGAGAAGATGGCTAAATATTGGCAGATTGAAAATATTCGAAAAACTAAAACTTCTTTAGAGATTTATTTCAGTTCAGAAATATCAATGCAGATTGATGGAGAACAATTATTTTTAGATGCCTTTAAAATTACTCCTATGTTTCGATTTAAAATGGCTTCTTCTAGATTAGTTGTTATTCTAGACTTGATTCAGTTAGAGAAGCATTATATTTATTATTTAATAGATTTATTGCAAGTTTTAAAAAAGAAATCTTGATAAAACAATGAGTATGTTATAGTAAAAGGTATTAAAAAAAGGGGAAGATGTTATTATTGATTTAGATAGAATTTTATAATTAGCCTATTGTTTTATAGTTTATTTCGGAAAATATTATGTCAACTTATATAGCAAAAAAAATTAAAAAAATAGCGAAAAAAATGATTCTAAAATAGAATAAAAATTTATTGAAAATGGTTATTTGGAAAAATTATTTAATTATAGTAATTGTTTTTAGTTTCTTGTTAAAATTCATAGTAGCATTTTTTTATCATCCTTGATTATTGTCTTTATTTTGCCAAAATTTGACTAATTTGTCATAAACTGTTATGATTAGAGTAATAAAAAGGGTGATAAAAATGGAATTAGATATCACAAATTTGTTTAAAGAAAAAAATAAATCAATTTTATTAACAACACTTAAATATGATATTGAAAAAAATATAGCATCGGTTTTAGAAACTATGGTCAATATTTTTAATAATGAATTTGATACTGCAATTATAAAGGTAACTTCGATTTATGAAGATAGTGAGAATATGGATTCAAAAAAATATATTACAGATACCATTAATCAAATGAAATTAGATAGCTATAAAGAAATTGAATCTCTTTTGAATGATAAGAAGATTCGTTTGGAAGAGATACTGAATCATTTGGAATTTACGGACGAGGAGTTTCAAAAGTATTATGATATGGTTACAGAAACAACGAATGATTTAAAAGTAGCCTTAAAAAAGTATTGTATTGAAGAAGTTCAAAAATGTGCTCTTGAATCTTTTCAAAATCATATAGAAAGTGTCATTGATTCTCTTAAACAGGATTTAGTATTATCTAGGGTTCGTGATTATTTTACAGTTCGTTTGTATGGGAAACTTGAAAGTAAGCTTTATATGGAATTGGAGCTTAGAGACAATAATTTATTAAATAAGGCAAGAGAAGGTTATATTAGGTACCAACAAATTGTAGAAAAAACAGAAGATCGTGAACAAGTCTAGGTTGATTTTGTTCATTGTTATGGGATTTTCAATCATTTTAGATATTTAAAAATTTTCATATTCTAGTTTTAGTTTTATGAAGAATCTGAAAAAAATTGAAATCTAATATTTTTAAATTATTAAAAGAGAGAAATTCTCTTTTTCTTTGTATAAAAATACTTCTTTTTACGATACTAATTGTAGAAAGAGGGAAAAAAATGAAATCCACAGGAATTGTAAGAAGAATTGATGAATTAGGAAGAATTGTCATTCCTAAAGAAATTCGAAAAAACTTAAAAATTCGGGAAGGAGATACTTTAGAAATTTATGTAGAGAAGAGTTCTATTATATTGAGAAAGTTTTCACATTTAAATAGTCTTATATCTACATCAAATAAGATAGTTTCTGTAGTTTCTAGTACTTTGAAGAAAAATATCATTATTGTTGATTTGGACCATGTTCTTGCTTGTAGTAAGAATTTAGAGGAAGATTATTTCAATCATTCTATTTCTTCTGAGTGCATAAAGCTTATAACAAGTAGGAAAAATTGTTTTCAATCTTCTTTAGAATCTATTTCTTTTATTGATTCAATATCGGAAGATTGTAGTTATGTTAT
Source organism: uncultured Caryophanales bacterium (assembly GCA_947571655.1). Classification (GTDB taxonomy): domain Bacteria; phylum Bacillota_I; class Bacilli_A; order RF39; family UBA660; genus Alloscybalousia. Next base: position 2,628 of record CANOYR010000006.1, on the reverse strand, counting down.
TAGTCCAATTTTGGTAGATAGTGATGCTTTAGGTGCTGTAATTTTATTTGATAATGAGCCACTTGATGAATCTAACTTAATGATTGCACAGATGTTAAGTTCTTTGTTTGTAAAAACGGTCGAGGAATAGTAAATAACTATATTTTATAAATAAAAAGCTTACTTTTTTCTTTGGTAAGCTTTTGTTTTATTATTTATTTCTCTAACATATTTCATATCTAATCCTAAAGAAAGTGGGCAACCAGTATCATAAGAAATATTTGGAAATATCATTTCTAATGAGGAAATCGATTTCCCATTATATAAACATCCATTTACTTTATCGATTGCTTCCAATGTTTGACTAAGAGCATTCTGATAAATTTCTAAAAAACTCTCTTTATTCATAATATTTTTAATTAAATATGTGTCGAGATAACCTTCTACAAGATTAAGCAGGGTGAGTATTTCCACCTTTTGGCATCTTTTTTCGTTTTGTATTCTATCACAAACTTGTTTATATGTTCTAGAAAATTAATCCGTTTACATTTAAAATTCGTTGTGTTATAATAAATTCGCAAATGTTTTGAAGGAAAGAGTTATACGATTACTATCAAAGAGAGTCTCGTTTGGTGAAAGAGATATAGAAAGACTATGACAGATGGTTCCAGAACAGATAAATCGATACAGTAGGTTTATACGAAATTTCCGCGTTAAGGAATTCAAGTGGATAAATAATATATTTATCAATTAAGGTGGTACCGCGATTTTTCGTCCTTATGGAAGAAAGATCGCTTTTTTATTATTAGGATGGTGAATTTGATGATAAAGTATTATGTAATTCCAATTATTGAGACAAAGATATTGATTCCAAACAGGAATTGAGAATTTATTCCAATTAGTGAATATGTAAAAAATATTATTCAAAATTAGCACAGTTGGAAAGTGAAAGAATTTCTATTATGTATAGTGGAAATTATAATGCCACGTTTATCAAAAAGACAGAAAGAATAATTGCAAGATAATTATTCACATAAAAAGAGAGTAGTACAGGAACTTGGAATCCCATTAGATATTCTTGCAACAAGTGATGGAAAACATGTCTATGAAGTTGAAACTCATTTAAAGATTCTTGGTAATAGTCAGGTTTTTCTTGATTCAAGGGAACAACTTAGAAATGTATTTTTAACTTACTATAATGGAGACTACATTAAAAAAGTTCAAAAATTTATGAAAAGAAAAGATTTTGTAGTTATACAAGGTGGGCGCAAAAAGTATCAAAAAAAGTAATTTAAATGATAGGAAGGTAATATATATGGCAAGATATTTTGAAAAAATTAGTTTTGAACAATTTAAAAAAGACGTATGTGATGATAAAAATTTATATAATGCATATTCTATTCCTAAAAGGAGTACCAAGGAATCTGCTGGCTATGACTTTGAAGCAATCTTTGATTTTACTTTAAAATCAGGAGAAACTAAAAAGATTCCTTTGGGAGTAAAAATTCATATGAATTCAGGAGATGTCATGTTTTTATTAGTTCGAAGTAGTCAGGGTTTTAAGTATAACGTTCGAATGTGTAATCAAGTTGGTGTGTTTGAATCTGATTACTGTGATAATCCTACCAATGAAGGACATGCTTGGATTAGACTTCAAAATCATGGGGAAAAAGATTATGTAGTGCATGCGGGAGATAAAATTTGTCAGGCAATATTCACTAAGTTTTTAACAGTAGATGACGAAGAGGAAATTCAAAATGAAAGAATGGGTGGAATTGGCTCTACTGATTCTAATCATTAAAAAATAGAAAAGAGGAAAAATAATGGAAAAATATTATATTACAACAGCAATTGCTTATACTTCAGGAAAACCACATATTGGGAATACTTATGAGATTGTTTTAGCGGATGCAATTGCGCGCTATAAAAGATTAAAGGGTTTTGATGTCTATTTTCAAACTGGTACGGATGAACATGGAGAAAAGATTCAGATGAAAGCGAACGAAGAGGGTATTTCTCCAAAGCAATTTGTAGATGAAGTCGCAGGAGAAATCAGAAGAATTTGGGATGTTATGAATACGAGTTATGATCGTTTTGTCCGCACAACAGATGAAAATCATGAAAAAATTGTTCAGAAAATCTTCAAAAAAATGTATGATCAGGGAGATATTTATTTAGGAAAATACGAAGGACTTTATTGTACTCCTTGTGAATCTTTCTTTACAGAAAGTCAATTAGTAGATGGGAAATGTCCAGACTGTGGAAGGGAAGTACAACCAAAAAGTGAAGAAGCCTATTTTTTTAAACTTTCTAAGTATCAAGATAGGTTGATAAAACATATTGAAGATCATCCAGAATTTATTCAACCAGAATCTAGAAAAAATGAGATGATTAACAATTTCCTAAAACCAGGACTACAGGATTTATGTGTTTCTAGAACTTCTTTTGATTGGGGAATCCCTGTTGATTTTGATTCAAAGCATGTCGTTTATGTATGGTTAGATGCTTTAACCAATTATATTACGAATATCGGATATGATCCTGATGGGTCAAGTGAAGAATTCAATAAAAATTGGCCAGCAGATCTTCATTTAATTGGAAAAGATATTATTCGTTTTCATACCATTTATTGGCCTTGTTTCTTAATGA
>CANOYR010000005.1 GCA_947571655.1 uncultured Caryophanales bacterium | reverse complement strand
TCCATACAAGTATCTGCCCATCTCATTATTTCTTCTTTACTCATATTATTAAAAAACTTATGGGTTGCTGTAAACATAAGTTCATCTGCAACAACACTTTTTGATTTATTTAACATTTCATTAAAGGTTCTTTTTCTATCATCTCGTTCAGTTTTCATTCTTTCGTTGTGTTCTTTTTCATAATCTTTTACAAGCAATTTAAAACCCTTAACATATTTCTCTGCTAAGGGTACTAATTCTATATTATTTTTTGTTAATTCTAATTTAATATCAGGGTTGCTTTTATAGGCTTTTTTCTCACGTTTGTTATGTGATCCGATTTGTGCTAAATCATTTATTGTATTTATTGGTTGACTTCTAAATATTCCATAGTTTAAATTCATTATATTTACCTCACTTTCTTTACACAAAATAAAAAGATATGATTTTTCACATACCTTTTGCTAATTTCATAACCGATTTTTAATACTTAATCACTTTATTTATAGTTTATAAACATTGTATCAATTAGAGGACATTTTTTATTCTATATGTTTATTGATACCATAATGTTTAAATTAAAGTCTATTTTTGCTTGTTTTTCGTTTTTTATGATTATGTTCGTTTCTTCAATTTTTCCTTTAAAATAAAGCAAATCTTGTATTTTTTTATTTTGTGTCATTTGTAAGGTCATAGTCCAGATTCCCATTTGGAAACTGCCTGTCTTGATACTTCTAATTGATCCGCAAGTTGTTCTTGGGACATTTTATTTTCTTTTCTAAGCCTTTGTAGTTTTTCACTAAATTTCATTTTTTTCACCTCGACAAACATCATACAATAAACCCGGTTGCGCCTCTACCAATTTTTGGTTGTTTTTTGTATATTCTCGGTTGCATTTTATATATATGACACTTATTTTATCATAAAAACAAGAAAAGTAGATACTTCCTCATCTACTTGATTTTCTATATTAATCTATTTTTTTCATTTCCTGATTATTCATGATGATGCCCTTTATTACAATTTTGAATTTGAGCTTTTAAATCAAATACGTCCAACAATATATTTAGTTTTTTTATAGTTCACAAATTAGAATGATTGTTTAAAATATTTTTCTGCTTTTTTCTATTAAACTATTTAAATAAATCATATTAATCCTTCCTTATTTTTAAACGCATCATAGAATCTCTTTCTACTTCCTCATCCAACCGTAATTTCAAAATTTCCTCTGGATGACAAGCTTTTTCTATTTCTTGCATCTCTTCATTGTAAATTTTTTGAACAGTAAATGAAACAGTTTTTCCACTTGGAGTAAAAATTTCCACCTCTGTTCCTGGTTCAAAATAGTTTCTTTCAGAAATAGTTACAATTTTTGAATTCTTATCATAATCTAAAACAACCGCTAAAAAATCTTGATTTGACATTTCTTGTCTTCCCGTATAATATTGATCGCTTTCATCCGCCTCATGGGTAAAATAATGAGTACTTGTTTCACGATTCGCAACACGGGATAAAATTTGCTTTTGCTTTTCTAAAAGTTCTTTTGTTAAAGTATTCGAAGAATAAGCCTCTATAATCTTATGATAAGAAGAAATCACAGTTGCTAAGTAATAGTGTGAGCGCATTCTACCCTCAATCTTTAAACTTCGAACTCCAATATCAAGCAATTTGGGAATATAATCAGCCATATTCAAATCTTTAGTTGCCATTGTAAATTTTTTATCATTTTCACTGTCAATATCAAAAGCAAAACGACAGACTTGGCTACATCCACCACGATTGGAATCTCGATTGGTTAAATAATTAGATAACGTACATCTTCCACTATAAAAAGTACACATCGCCCCATGAATAAAAACTTCAGTATCCATTCCCGTTTCTTGAATAATTTCTGAAATCTCTGAAATAGACAGTTCCCTCGCTAAAACAACACGATCAACACCTTCCTTTTTCCAATATTTCACAGATTCTAAATTAGTAGTAGAGGCCTGTGTACTCACATGAACTTCTACATCCGAAAAAGTATCTTTAATATAGTGAATAATAAATGGATCACTGACAATAAAAGCATCAATTCCAGCTTCATATACAGATTTTAAATAATCATAAACTCCTTCTAAATCCTCATTATGAAATACGATATTTATCGTGATATAAACTTTCTTATTTAAATTATGTGCAAAACGACAAGCCTCTTTAATTTCATCAAAACTAAAATTGGTAGCATTGGCACGTAAACTGTATTCCTTTCCTCCAATATAAACTGCATCTGCACCATAAAGAAGTGCAATTTTTAAACGTTCTAAATCTCCTGCTGGAGATAATAATTCAACCTTTTGATTCATCTAATTTTTTCCTTCTTTCTACTCTTTATTGAAAGAACTACTTCACAATAAAAAATTGGCAAAACTTTCCATCCATTGTATTAAATTTTTAATGATAATTTTCTAATGATTCTCTTACTTCACCTTATAAATTGTCTTTTTATAAAAAAAATTTGTATAATCACCCACCAATTCAATCGTTTGATCAATTATTTGTTTCTTCTTCTCTTGAGAGAAAATAGAAAATGATTCTCTTATCTTTGTATAAAGCTCTAATATTTGAATTCCCACTTCTTCTTTTAAATCTCTCATATCTAAAATTGCATATGAAAAATCATTCTCCAAAAGATCAAATAAAACATTTGCTCCATTGATTATCTTCCCAAATAAAATAGTCGTTCCTGCATGAGTTTCTTTAATAAAAAAAGATTCTTTTTGTTTCTCTGTTAAAATATAGTTTTCTTTAGTTTTCTTTTGATGAATATCTTTAAAATAATTTGTAATTAGCTTTCTTCTTGAATGAGACACGACAGGATACCCGAATACTTGAACCATCATTTCCATTTTGGTATTTTTCTTTATTTCTAATATTTCCTCTAATGTGATTTCATTTGATACAATCCCATAAGACACACCCTGATTAAAATAATAATTACAAGTTTGATAATTGGTTACCATATGTGTCTGATGCCAAACAAGAGGAATCTTTAATTTTTTTCTTTGAACCATATGAAGAATTGCCAAATCATAAAATAAAATCCCTTTGATTTCAAAAGAAGACAATTGATTTAATAAAGTTTCTAAATCCTTCAACTCTTCGTTTCGAATATTCTTATTAAGCGCTACCCAAATTGAATAGTTCTTAGACAATTGCCTGAGACTTTCTAAAGAAACTTCTGGGTAATTAACAGAATATTTTTCAATTCCAAAAATAAAAGCGTCTGCTCCTCTTTTTTGATATTCATCTAATTGAGTATTTTCTCTTGGAATTACAAGGTACTTCATCTAATTTCTCCCCTATCGAATGGGATTATTATATCATATTTTTTTTCTTCTTTCAATGAAACCTGAAAGAAAGAAACTACTTCTAATTTCTATATAAAAAATAGTTACTAACAAACTAGTAACTATTTTTAGTTTAAATAACTCTCTTAGTTTTCATTATAAATGATAGTAACACCAATTCCAGTTACATTAACTTCATGAAAAACACTAGCCTCTCCTGGATCATAACTGATTGTCAATTTCATTGTTTTTACTTCTCCAGCAGTTAAAGTATCCGCCTCTTTTACCTCAACACCATCACTATAAGTCAAAGTAGTTGTAAGATTATCACATACTAAAGCCTCATCAACAGTTTTATTTTCTCCACTACCTGTACAAGTTGCTGTTAATTTAGTTAATGTTCCAATACGAGCATCAATAATACCACTATTTTTTACATCAAATGTATAAGAAACAGTTCCTTTTCCATCAAATACTGCCTTTACATTTGTAATAGAAGCATCTTTTAAAGTTGGGGTTCCATCAGCGGTTCCATTTTCTGTTACTACAGCATCCTGTAAATTTTGAAAATGAATATTCCAATCAGGTCCCATTACTTTAGCTTGTCCTGTAATCTCCAATGAACGAGTATATGCTGCATATACAATCATTGTACAACTAATTCCACCTAAAATTAGTGCTAATAGAGCCATTACCTTCCATTTTCCGTTTTTATTTTCCATAAAATATTTCCTCCCATTCTATATTTATTATTATGGATTCTTATCTATATATCATCAACATTTTTTTAATATTGATAATTCAAAATTTTCCATAAGACTTTTAAAGTCCTAATTCAATAAACTATGATTTAAGATTTTTATCATCTGATCGAATCGATGTTCTATAAATCATTTTGTTAGCCTCATCTATGATATAAAACCAAGATCTATGAGGTTTTCCTAATTCTTTCAATTCAGAAAAAATGATTTGTCTTCCTGTATTAAGTGCCATATCTTTCAACTCTTTAAAATCCTTACAATCAATATATTGATACTCTGTTTCATAAGGATCAATAATCGTATCTGATTCACTAATAATATCATCATATTCTCTTAATATTTTATCGACAGCCTTCTGATATGGAGTTCTATTTCTTTTCCTTTTACTAGAAACTAAGATTAATTGAATTAATAATGATAGTGCAATAAAACCAGAAACAATTGCACAACCTAAATATACATAATTTCTAACAGTAACCACTTCATCCTTAAAATCATTACTTTCATTTACATTCTTCAAGTTTGCAGTAATATTAATTTGACTTTCTGTTAAGGGAATCGATAGTTCTAAAACACTCTCCTCTTTCCTTACTTCAGCATCAAAAAGCTTGTACTTTAACACAGGTGTTATATAAAGACGAATTTGAATACTACTATCTGCATTCACACCGTACTCACTTTTAAATTTTCTAACTAAATCATTATATTCATCATAATCAATTTTAAATTTCTCTTGAACTTGAATTAAACTCTTATCACTCGTACTTCCTACTTTTTCTTTCAATAATTCTTCTGTATCAGTATAAATAATATTCGTAGGATCATTTTTAGCAAACACTCTTACTTCAGATTCTACTCGATATGAATATTCAGAATCTATCTTATGATTGGTAGTTAAATCATATTTAAAATCTATATCAATATAATCAATTAGATTTGCAATATATTGCATTCCTTTATCTAAACATTGATTTGGATAGTAATCATTTTCTTTTAAACAAATTTGATAATCCACATTCCCATTTTCCTTTACTTTCAAAGATATCGTTGTTTTAAACGTAGATAAAGTCAAAAGAACTATAGTAAGTGGCAACGTGATTGCAACAATGATTTCTAAACCTACATACTTTTTCCGCCTCATTATCATTCTCCTATCGTTTCCCCTATTATAATAATATAATAACCTTTTTTTTTAATTTTTTCAATATATTTTTAATTCTAATGATTAAACGATAGTTATTTCTTATAAGCGACCGAAATTCCATCACCAATTTCTATGAATTTCACTTCATAATCATCATTATTCTTCAAAAAATCTTCATATGCTTTTATTTTACGAACCAATCCTCGAAGATTTTTACTTAACATTTCTTCTTCCTGATGAATAAGACCATGAAAATTCATATTATCAGTAATAATAAATCCATTTTCTTTTAAATTTTTTTCAAATTTTTCAAAAAAATGAATATTTTGCCCTTTCGCAGCATCTAAAAAAATTAAATCAAAAGTATCATCAACCTCAGCATCCAAAGCATCATTAAAAATTAAAGTAATTCTATCTTCCAAATTTGTTTTCTTTACATTTTTAATTGCTTCCATATAACGTTCTTGATCTCTTTCAATTGTTGTAATCTTTATATCAGGACTAGAAAGAGCCATCATAATTGCTGAATAACCAATTGCTGTTCCAATTTCTAACACACTCTTCACCTGATGATCAACAACAAACTTTGTTAAAAAATCAATAGATTGATCTACCATAATTGGAATTTTATTCTCTAACGCATACTTTTTAATTTCTTTGATTTGACTGTATATATTTTCGTTCATAACTCCCCCTAGAATCCTTGATTTACTTCTTTTAATTCCTTTTTCTTTGCTTCAAAAAGCGCTTCTGATTCAAAAAAGAAAGTTTCTAAAGTATTAATATTCGCGATAAAATAAAAATAATTTGTATTTACTGGGCGTATTGCTGCTTCAATACTAGTCTTCGAAACTGTACAAATAGGTCCAATTGGTAACTTTCCATTCATAGATCCATTCGTTAATCTTGTATTATAAGGACTCTGCATATTGTATTGTTCTGTTGTTAATGCTTGCCTTTTATCATCTATTTTACAAGCATATCTCGTAGTTACATCACTTCCAAGAGACCATCCTCCTTTAAGACGATTATAAAAAACACTCGCTACTCTACTACGATCTTCTACTGTTGCACTTTCTTTTTCTATCATTGATGCCAAAGATAAAATTTCATGAATGGAATAAGAATATTTCTCAATCTCTTCCTTATAGGGTTCTAATACCTTTTCCATCGCATCCAACATTTTATTAAAAATGTATTCAACATCGACTTCCTTATTGGTTAAACGATAAGTGTCAGGAAATAAATACCCTTCTAAGCCATAATAAATTCCTTCTTGTAATACAGATTCATTCATAAACCAATACTTTTCAATTAATTTTTTTAAATAAACTGGATCATTTGCCTTTTCAAGCACAGCATCATACGAATTTTCTGTTTTACTACTAATAATCTGAGCAATTTCTCTCATATTAATCCCTTCTTGAAATGTAATATCTAATTCATAAGGATTTTTTGTACTTCCCTGTCTTAAAACATCTACTAACTCTTTTGTACTCATACTTTTTGATAAATCATAATAACCAGCCTTCATGTCTGAAATTTTAAATAATTTAACATACAAAAGAAAAAAATTCTCATCACGAATTAACTTTTGTTCCTTTAATATTTTGGCAATCGTACTTCTCGAAGAATTAGCTGGAATCTCTACTTCTATGATTTTCTCATCCTTACTAATTGGACTAATCATATATTTATAAAATCCACAAGAACCAATAATAATCACAGTCATCAAAACGACGACACCCAAAGCAATATTTCTAAATACTTTCATAATACTTCACCCATAAAAAAGCAAGACTATTGCTCATTCCCTTCTGAAGAACCTGTCAATTTATCACGAACTTCTTCTTGAATTGCTTCCAAAATAGTTTCAACTACTTTCCATTCTTTTTCTGTCTCAATTGGTTCAAAACCAGAATTTAAATCATCTGGATGATAAATAGCGGCATACGCTTTAATACTTCCATCTTCTTCATAAGTATTATCAGTATAGGCAATATAACTTTTTCCTGTTTCTTCACTATCAAAAGTAAATAATACATTACAAATAATTTCCTTACCATCCTCAGTTACCATTTTAAATGTATTTTCTTTCATACTATCTTTCCCTTCTATCTAAGTAACTTTGCAAAATAATCGTTGCTGCCAAACTATCAATTACTTTCTTTCTCTTTTTTCTACTTGTATCATTTGAAATTAATAAATTCTCTGCTTGTCTTGTTGTTAATCTCTCATCCTGTAAATGTACTACCAATCCAGTAGAATCCTCTAACATTTTTTGAAATTTTAAACAAATTTCCCCACGTCCTCCAATAGAATTATTCATATTTTTCGGAAAACCCAAAACAATTTCTTTTATATTTTTTTCTTTGATTTCTTCTATTAATTGAGAAATCAAACTTTCATAATTCTCATCATGACGTAAAATTTTATAACTTGTTGCAATCATCCCAAGTTCATCAGAAATTGCAAGACCAAGTGTTCTACTTCCCAAATCAAGTCCTAAATAACGCATCACTTTAAACCTTTTTCCAACAAAAATTCAATAATCTTACTACGATCAATACTAGAAATCTTCTTTCTTGCATCCTTGTAAGAAGAAATATATCCAGGATCACCACTCATTAAATATCCTGTAAGTTGCTTGATTGGATGATACCCTTTTTCTTTCAAAGCATCTACAACTTCTTTTAAAATACTTTCTGTAAGCGCACTATCTAATTCCCCTAAATCATACAAATGAGTTGTTTTTGAATCCATTTTATCACCCCATTATCTAATGGATAGTTTACCATTTTTTTCAAATAATCGCAATAAAAGAAAATCATTTTTCCCTTATGAATAAATTCTTACCTTATCTTGGCATAAAAACTCCCATATAAATCATAAATGCTGTAAATAAAATAGTTACAATCCATCCATTAATCTTTTCAAAAGAAGTACTCTTATATTTCACACCTAAAGCGACTGTAATTAAACCTCCACTGATAAGTCCACCAATATGGGCAAAATTATCAATACCACTTCCTACAAAACCAATCATTAAATTTAAAATAATAAGTGGTATAATTTGACTTTTTAAAACATTTCCTAAATAAACACGATAATGATAACCAAAATAAAGCATACTCCCTAATAATCCAAAAATTGCACCACTCGCACCAACACTTGCTCCTTGATTAAAGGTAATGGATGCTAAACTACCAATAACTGCTGAAAATAAATAGACGATGAGATACTTTCCTTTCCCCAAAAAACTCTCCATCTGACTCCCAATAATATAAAGTGCATAACAATTAAATAAAAGATGAAAAATATCTGCATGAAGAAATGCACCAGTTAATAAACGATAATACTGTCCATTACGAATAAACGGACCATAAACTGCAAATTTCTGGATAAAATCATCATAAACACCAAAAATAATACTACCAAAAAAAATAATTACATTCAGCAATATAAGAGCAGTGGTAATCAGTGGTTTCTTTTTTCGAAATACCTCTTCTGTCTTTTCAGCCTCAGTCTTATTTTTTGAATTAATATCATTCGTAATCTTAATAAATAATTGAAGTCCTTTTTCACTAAACTTTAATTTATTTTTAATATCAGGAAATGCTTGATCAATAAAACCATAATTAGTTAAATCATCCTCATTATATAAATAAACACAATCCATATTCTTAATAGATTCTAAATGTGCATTATCCCCTAAATCAATATAAATTGTTAAAACATTCATTTTAAAAGAAAATGTTTTCTTTTTTATCTTTCGAACAATCCTAGTTGTTTTAAAAGAATCGAATCCTAATTGTTCATCATTGTGAATATGATTAGAAACAATCCGAATAATTTTATATTGATCATTCATATTCTCAAGCCAAATCTCATTATCCACTCCTTGTAAAAGAATAGGATTATAATCTCTTTCTGTAATAAAATAATGAAGAAGTTTCATTATCACGCGATCTTTTCTACTTAAAGATTCTTCCACATTCATTCCTCCTTGATACTAGAGTAATTATAACTTATTTTCTACTTCTAGTCTATCTAAATCTTCCAAATATTCCTTAAATTCTTTTGGTAGTTCCACCTCAACTTTAATTTCTTCTCCTGTTTTTGGGTGAAAAAATTCTATTTTTTTAGCATGAAGAAATTGTCCAAAATCAGTTACTTGCTTTCTCTTTCCATAAACAGGATCATTATAAATCGGGTAACCAATATAATGAAAATGAACACGAATTTGATGAGTTCTTCCAGTATCTAATCTACACTCAATAAGGGTCTGATGAACCCTTGGATACCTTTTTAATACTCGAAAATGAGTAATCGCATGCTTACTATTTTCATCTGTTACCTTCATTTTTTGACGATTTTTTGGATCCCTTCCAATTGGTGCATCGATTGTTCCAGACTCGTGAAAAATTAATCCATCAACCAAAGCATAATAAACTCTCTTTACTCGTCTTTCTTTAATCATTTGACTAAGAATTTCATGAACCTCATCATTTTTAGCAACTACCAATACTCCGCTGGTATCTTTATCAATTCTATGAACAATTCCAGGACGAAACTGTTCTCCACCCCCTATATTTCCTCTTCCAAGAAGAGCGTTTACTAAAGTCCCAGAATAATTTCCAGGAGCTGGATGAACGACCATACCACTTTTCTTATTTACAACGAGTAAATCATCATCTTCATATCGAATATCTAAAGGAATATTCTCTCCTTCAATATGAATTTCAAAAGACAAATCTGTAGGAACTTCGATAAAATCACACTCTTTTACCAAATAACTAACACTTACTTTTTTACCATTTACTAAAATTCTTCTATCCTTAATCAATTTTTGAATTTTACTACGACTAATATTTAATTTTTCATTCAAGTATTGATCAATTCTAATTCCCTTGGTTTCTACCTCTATATTCATCAATTTCACCTCTTATTATTTCAACTATAATTAAAAATACTCCTAATACAATCATAATATCTGCAAAATTAAAAATCGGATAATAATAATTGCCAAATTGAAGTCCAATATAATCAATAACTCCACCTACGAAAATACGATCTATAAAATTTCCAAAAAGACCTCCGATAATTAATCCAAGATAAATTACTTCAATGAAAGAAAAAAACTTTTTTCTAAATATATACTGGATAATACCTATTAAAAATAAAATATTAATAAAGATTAAAAAATTGGGTATCGATTGAAAAACACTCCATGCTCCTCCTGTATTTTTTACATAGGTAAGATAAAAAAAATTAGGAATGAAATAAAAAGTTTCAGAAAGCGAAAATCCAATTCTAATCCAATACTTGATAATCTGATCAATTACAAAAACTGCAAAAGATAGAAAAAAAATTAGTTTTTTCATTCAGTATCACCGCCAATATTATAACATACCTATATTCAAATAAAAAGAATTTGATTTTATAAAAACAACAATCTATTCTCTTGATTTCCAATTCATGGAAAAACTTTACCAACAATCACTCTATCCATTTAATAAAATTCTTTATTCATGTAATAAATTCCATAATCATTAAATTTAAATCTTAATATTTTAATTCAAAAAAGAAACATCTACATAATTATAGTTTCTTCTAATTTAAAGTATTAAAATTTTCAAATTTATTTCATAAACAACTGAAAATAGTTTTAATCTATAACTAAAATTTACATCAATCTTTTTATCATTGACATTTATAATCTACAAAATAAAAAATGCTTCATATGATACTTTGAAAGGAGGAATTTAATATGAATTTTGATTGTAATCATCAATTTAAAAAATATAAATCAGAAGACGATAAAAACTGTTATTCTAATTGTATCAGTTTTTTTAGTATCACAGGACCCACAGGGCCTACGGGACCACAAGGACCTACGGGACCAGCTGGTGGGCCTACAGGACCTACGGGACCACCAGGACCCACAGGACCACAAGGACCTACGGGACCAGCAGGAAATAATGCAAACTCTACCACTTGCTTTTGTGTTGATCAAATGAGAAATATTATTCAGCAAATTATTGCACTCTATCCAAATGATAACCTAATTGTAGCAATGGAAAGTGGAAATAATGCAAGTGGTAGACCAGGATCTCTTCTACCAGGTCCTAATAATAACCCAAATTCTGGACTATTTCAATTAGTCAATAATCAAGGGATTCCAGAAGAAGCAGTATCCATATGTCGAATAGCCTCTATCACAATTACTAGTAGTGTATATAATAACGCAATCACCTATTTACCTGCTCCAATTCCTACTCCTACTGGATGTGATTCCAATTGTGAGGCAGCAATTCGATCTTACTTACCAGTTGGAACTACATCCGTTGACATTAATGCGGGTGGTCAAACAGTTGCGCAAGGTACGATCCTAAGAAGTGAATATGGAATGATTGTCGTCGTTGGAAATAACAATAGTAATCCTGCATTTGTATCACTATGTAAAGCTGAAATAATTAATAAACCAACTCCATAAAAATACATTCTATCATAAAATTCCATAACAATTATAAAACCCTATTAATTCCTGATAGGGTTTTCATTTATTTTTATACTTTTATTCTAAAATATATTCATAAGACAATCATTATTTTCAAATAAAAATTCCTTGGGATCATCGATATCTCACAATTAAATATACCTCAATTGATACTTTTCTTTAAGAACTCCTTTTTCTATATCTATAATAATAAAGATAAGAAAAAATACTAATAATGAGTGTAAAAATAGATATTTTTTTTGAAACCCTTACTAGAGTAGTACCTGTATACTCTAAAAAATACTGAGTACTTTTAGAAACCTTTGCCTGAATCAATCCATATTTACTCATTTCTAAGGGTTGCCTTTTTCCATCCTCTGTTACCAATTGATATCCTGGATAATAAATTCTTGGAAGTTCAATAATTGAAGAATCTTCTATTTTTAATTGGAAGGTTAAATTTGGAAAATTATTTTCTAGAATTTGAGTTTTCCCATCTCCCATAACAAACGCAATCGTTTGCTTTTTTTTCTTTAAATAATCGATATTCTCTTTTGCTGAAATTGGCAAATACTCCTTTTGCCAACCCATCCCTCCATTCCACCAAATATTCTCCAAACTCATAATCTCTTCACTTGGAATAGAAATTGCATGATAAGAAGAAAATAAAAGAAAAATTACAAAAACAACTAACATTGATTTCTTAGAATAAATACTTAACCATAAAGGGGCAATCAAACTTACCACAATTGCAATAAAAATTTCAAATCTCCATGGAAACTGAATCATTTGAAAAATACTAGGAATAACATTCCATGGAAACAACTTTGTAGAAAGAAAAAAAGCAACCGCTCCAAAAACCAAAAAATTCTTTGTATACTTAGGAAATTTAATTTTTTTTCTTTTCAAAAATACAATAATCAAAAAAAGTAAAATAACAACTGGATAATAAAATTTTATATGGGACTGAAGAAAAGGAAAAATATTCAAATACTCAAAAGGATAAAGCGCTGTTTTATAAATTCTTTTTGTCATTTCTCCTGGTTCAAAAACAACATAATCTGCAAACACACGATTTTCCAATATTGTTGAAAGAAAAGACAAAGAAATTCCTAAAATACTAATACAAGCGAAAGTAAAAGGAACAAAAACTTTTTTTTGAAAAAACTTTTTTCTAGAAACCAAAAGAAAAATCATTAACAATAAAGTAAAATAAAGCATTAAAGTAAAATGGGATAAAATTCCTCCTACATAACCAATAATAAAAAGTGGATAAAACTTCAAAAGATTTCCCTGTAATAACTCATAAACTCCTGATAAAATCATAGGTAAAAATGGATAAAGAAAACACTCTGCTAGAGAATCTCTTACATAAATATCTGAAATATGATAAGGAAAACCCATATAAATAATTGCTGAAAAAAAGGCAATTATTTTACTTTTAGAAAAACGATAAGAGAGAAAATACATAGTAACCCCAGATAAAAATAACACTACAAAATGAACCAACTTTAAAGTATCAAAGATTGTGAAATGAAAAAACGATAAAAATGCTCCAACATAGGCAGTTACTGTGTGTGAAAGTGGTGGATAAAATAATCGAGTACCATATCCTAAACCATAACTAATTTTATCTAATATTAAATCCGTAGAAATATTTCCAGATAGAATTTGATTTTCTATGGACAAAATGTTGGCAAAATGAAATTTTGTATCATGTCCTGCATAATAAGGTCGAATAAAGAATGGTAACAACATCAAAAAACTAATTCCAAAGATTAAAATCACCCATAAAGTATGATGTTGTATCAATTTTTTTAAATGACTTTTTAATGATTTCATTTATTTCACCATCCACCATAAATTTTACTACGAAACATATAAAATATCCAGAAAATAGAAATTACTTTTCAAGAGTTTACACAAGACAAAAAAAGAAAACATTTTCGAACTAATAATCTTCTATTATTATTGTTATTAAATTGAATTTTATGAATAAAAAAGAAGGAGATGAACACTCCTACTTTATATTTTACAAAACTATCTTTTTGTACTACTCAAAATCCTACTTTCTCTTCCCCTTTGATACTCTTTAATAATGGATAATTCTTCCTCGAGCTTTTTTACCTCGACCATATCTTCTTTCACTTCAAGTTCCCTAATAATCAAAGATTCTAACTGACCTATACTAGAAACTAATGGCAATCGCTCCATCAACCGCTCTATAGCCTCTACCCTCTTCATTGTTATTTCCTCATAAGGAACAATAAATTTTGATTGTAATCGATTCCAATCCTTTTTTAGAATTATCTTTTGATAACAAGCCAAATATGGATCGGAACACTGTTCTGAATTTTCTAAATAATCAAAAAATAAAAGTAACTCCTCATAATCATCCATAATTATTTTCCTCCGTTTTTATGATATCTTATGCATCGAATTTAAGATTTATTTTTCAATAACAACTCTAATTTTTCCTTTTCTTCCTGTAATTTCTTTCGATCTAATTCTACAATACTAGCTGGAGCCTTATTCACATAATTTTCATTGGCTAACAACTTTTCTCTTCTTTCAATGGATGCTGTCAGCTTTTCTATTTCTTCCTTTTGCTTCGATGGATCTTCCTCCTGTCCCTCATAATAAAATATAATATGAATCATTTTCGATTGATAATCCTTATGAATACAATGATCTACTGAATGAGAAACAATCTTTTCCTCACTTATTTTTAATTGAGATTTATAAATAGAACAAATTTCATCATTTTCTACATATCTAATTTCAACAAAAGCATTTTTTGTAATATGATTTATAACCTTTAAATTTCGAATACTCACAATATCCTCAATCAATTTCTGAACAAGATCTTTCTGCTCTTTAAAATGAATACTTGAATTTACCACTGGATAACTACTAATCATAATTGATTCCTGATCCTGAATTGGAAGCATACAATAAATTTCTTCTGTAACATATGGCATAAATGGATGTAACATCTTTAAAATATCAGTTAATACTTTCAATAATACACTCTTTGTCGTATGATTCATCTCTGATTTAGATAATTCGATATACCAATCACAATAATCTTCCCAGACAAAACCATAAAGTTCATTTCCTACATGATGAAATTCATATTTATCCATATGCTTTCTAACATTTTTTATCACTTCGTTTAACTTTTCTAAAATCCATTGATCCTGAATTTTCAAGTTTTCTAGTGTATAATCACTTTCCTTAAAATCTTCTAAATTCATAAGAACAAACCTAGAAGCATTCCACAATTTATTAATAAAATTCCAAGTAGATTTTACTTTTTCTTCATCATATCTTAAATCCATACCAGGAGCAGAATTGGTAGTTAAGAAAAAACGAAGGGTATCCGCACCATATTCCTCAATCACATCCATAGGATCAATTCCATTTCCTAAAGATTTCGACATTTTCCTACCTTGTTTATCACGAATCAATCCATGAATTAAACAATCTTTAAATGGCCGTTTCCCAGTAAAATGAAGGCCTTGAAAAGTCATTCGATTTACCCAAAAAGGAATAATATCATATCCTGTAACTAAACAATTATTTGAATAATACCTTTTTAAATCAGAAGTATTTTCTGGCCAACCCAAGGTACTAAATGGCCATAAAGCAGAACTAAACCAAGTATCAAGGACATCACTATCCTGTACCCATCCTTCTCCTTCTGGCTTTTCATAACCAACGTATACTTCTTCCCCTTTATACCATGCAGGAATTCTATGTCCCCACCAAAGTTGCCTAGAAATACACCAATCATAAGTAATCTCCATCCAATGATTCATTACCTTTTCAAAGCGTTCAGGAACAAAATTTACCTTTTTATTTTTATCCTTTTGATTTTCAAGTACTCGATCTGCAAGAGGTCTCATTTTCACAAACCATTGTTTAGATAGATAAGGTTCTACCAAACAATCTGTTCTTTCACTATGTCCTACACTATGAGTCATCAGTTCTGTTTTAATTAATAAATCTTGTTCTTTTAAATCCTTTAGAAGTGCTTCTCTACATACCTCACGAGTCATTCCTTGATAAATTCCAGCATTCTCATTCATCGTTGCATCTGGATTCATGACAACGACTCTTTCTAAATTATGACGATTTCCTACCTCAAAGTCGTTAGGATCATGGGCTGGCGTAATTTTAACAACACCCGTTCCAAACTCTGGATCGGCATGTTCGTCTCCGACAATTGGAATTAATTTATTTACGATTGGTAAAACTACATTTTTACCAATTAAGTGGCTGTATCTATCATCTTTCGGATTAACGGCAACTGCGGTATCTCCAAATAGCGTTTCTGGGCGAGTCGTTGCGACTTCTAGATAGTCATTGGTTCCTTCGATAAAATATTTTAAGTGATAAAAGGCTCCCTCTACCTCTTTATAGATTACTTCCTCATTAGAAAGAGCTGTCATTGCTTCTGGATCCCAGTGAATAATTCGCTCTCCACGATAGATTAATCCTTCATTATATAAATCGACAAATACTTTTCGAACAGCTTTCGATAGTCCATCATCTAAAGTAAAGCGTTCTCTTGTATAATCCAGAGATAATCCTAATTTTGCCCACTGGTTATGAATATTTTCTGAGTATTCCTTTTTCCAATCCCACGCTAACTTTAGCCATTCTTCGCGGTCCATCTCGCGAGGTTTTACCCCCTGTTCCTTTAACTTTTTATCTACTTTTGCCTGTGTTGCGATACCTGCATGATCCATTCCAGGAAGCCATAAAGCATCGTATCCATCCATTCTCTTATAACGAATCATAATATCTTGAAGTGTCGTATCCCAAGCGTGTCCTAAATGAAGTTTTCCTGTAACATTAGGAGGAGGGATAACAATACAAAAAGGAGTTTTTTTCTGATCTTTTCCTGCTTCAAAATACCCTTTTTCTTTCCACTTCTCATATTTATTTTCTTCTACTTTTTGATGATTATATTTTTTTTCTAACATTGGTTTTCCTTCTTTCTTTTCCATAAATTACTTTAAAGTAACCCCTCGGTTAATCTTATCAAAACAAATTTCCTTTATCTTTTTCCAGATATTTTCACTATTTGCTTTTACTTCCACTGTACTTAAATACAAATCAAAATTATCAGTTTCCACCAAAATATCAAAACTCTCTTCAAAATTAATATCAAAAATAAAAGAAAGAGTTATTAATAACGTTTCACTTTTACTATCTCTATTTGTACGATTTATTAATTTTTCATCCTTAAAATCCTTTAAAATTTCTTGATTCAATTCTAAAACATCAAATACCATAGGATAGTGAATCGCACATTGTTTATAAATATCCACCTTATCCATATCACGAATCATTTCTGTAAAAAGTTTTTTCTTTCCTTCTAATGGTGGAATTTTTAATTTATTATGATAACGAATGGCACTTTCTATCACATCATCATATTGAGTATCTATCATAAAATCTCTAATATGACCATCCTTAAATAAATAGTGATACCCCTCTTCTGCATGATCGATTGCTTGATCACTATAAGTACCAAAACTTTTTAATTGCTCAAATCGACCAAGATCATGAAGTAATCCAATAATCTTTCCTAAAATAATTTCTTTCTTTGTTAATCCTAAACGAAATCCAAGTTCTGCCATCAAATCTGCAACCGCATAACTATGATAATATTTTAAAGAAATATCTTTATCTGTTTTGTCATAGGCATCCACATACTTCTCAAAGGCCTCTCTACACTTTTCAAAATCCATAAAAAAATCTCCTCCCTAACAATGTTAAGGACGAGATTACCCGCGGTACCACCTTAATTCATTCCCTTAAAAGAATGCTCTTCGTTTTGGTTAACGGACCAAGTTTTCCCGGAAATCTCCTACTTTAAATTCAGAAATTCAGCTCCATCGCTACAAATAAAACCCATTTCTATCTATTTCCACCAACCATAGACTCTCTATCAAAAAAGAAATTTTATTCCTCAATTTCTTCGCCTTTTTAGTAGATTATATACCTAAAAGAAAGCCCTTGTAAAGACTTTTTTATTACACTCGCAAAATTAGTTAGCAGGATTATCAGGAGGTGTAAAGTTTCCATCATAAATTGTCTTATTATAAATCACAAAATCATCCATATATACTCGATAAAAATTTTGCTCTCCTGCATTATTTCCACCAATTGAAAAATTGGATAAATCTATAAAAAAATTCGAAAGCGATGCATTCTCCGCAATTTTAATACCATTTTCGTAAAAATAAAAGATTCCAATTTTTCGAACCAATACATAATGTGTCCAAGTATTCACTATATATTCATAATCAGTACTTATTATATACTGCATCTTATTAACTCCTGATATGAATACAATTGTTTTGGTCGAGCGATCCTTAATAAAAAAACATAAAGTACCATTTCTATTATCTTCAGTAGAAAAGGGAGACGAATACTCCATATTATCTGTTTCTTTATCTGGATTTAACCAAAAACTAATCGTAAAATCACTAGTCCCTAGATTTAACTTTGTATCATAAATATTAATTCTTTTATTCGGTATATTGCTAAAACAGCCCACATGACTTCCAATTTTTGCATTCTCACTATTCCTAGTTACAATGGAACCTATCAATGAAAAATCTTTCCCTGTCACTTGGTTTGTAAATGGGATGTCAGTTTCATCATCGGTTGTATATCCAACACTATCCATCTGATTAATGTCATCATATTTTATAAAAATAGAAAAGAACTACAACAAATATAGTTCTTCTCCTTCTTTCAAAGAAATAATGTATTTTCCACTTTTTGGACAACGAAATATAAGTTTTGGACTCGAAACTTCTTCTTCCTCTTCTTGATCAAATTGTTCTTTTGGGTAGAGATTTTCCCAACCTTCTTGGTAAGCAATATAGAAATCTTGAATCTGATACCATTGATATCCATCTGCCTCTATTTTTTCTTGATAATCATAGATTCCTGGTTTTAAATATCCAATCTTTTCCCCCTGTAAGGATGGAATTTTCCTAGCGTTTAAATTATCAACCAAAACTTCTAATTGATCTTTTTTTAAATCACGTTCTACAGGCGTTCCGACTTGATCACTTGGAAGCGTTTGCCACGGAAGATATCCACCCCATAGTTCTGTTGTAAAACTCCGATCAATATAAAATACCTCTTCTGGCTTTTTGGTATCTCCTTCGATAACCCAACTTCCATTACTATTTTTTCTCCAATTATTACTACTTCCTCTTCCACAGGTAATATGAATATGATTAGCAGTTGCTCCATCTGTTCCTTCATGACAAATTACTTCTCCACGTTGATACTTTCTTCCAACTGTAACACCTACCAAATCCTGGTCATTAGAATGAGTTAAAGTCATAAATACAATATCCTCAAATGTTGGTGTTACTACTTTAGAAGTAGATACCAACCATACTGTATTAGTAGCACTATTAGAAACTCCCTTAACAGCAGTTACAATCATCTCATCACAAGGACAATAAACAGCTTCAATTCCTTGATTTTCTCCAGCATCATCAATTGGATAATCTTTATAATCCGTATGATCCCAATGTTTTCTATGGGAAGTATCACCATAATAGCTTTGCGTAATTCTCATATGTTTTAAAGGATATGTCATATAATTCTTAATCACGAGAAATCTCTCCTAAAATATCACTATCTTCTTCTATTTTCCGCTCTGTATCTTCCGTTTTATCATTTGAAATTTCTGATGAATCCACTGTATTTTCTGATTTACCATTCCTAAGATCTGTATAAGTCGTTAGCTTTCCCTCTAAATTTCGATAAATCGTATCCGCTCCAATAAAACCAAATAATCCCACCCATAAACTTTGAATAGTACTTAAATTGGAAAAAGTTTTTGAAAAAATAAATCCAAAAACTAAATTTACAACAAAACTATATCCCGTTACCCACTTACTATTTTTACAAAATTTCTTTGTTTTCTGAATGAATGCCACAGTAATGGTACTACAGCAAATCGCAATAATCAATAATTCTTGTAGCATATCCCAGTTTAATGACATTTTTCTTCACCCACTATAACTTATGTACAATTTTAAAAAGCACCTGTTTCTTTATCCATATTTTCAAACTTTTATAATTATTCATTCTTAAATAAAGTATATGGTAACAATACTTGAAATTTTCCAGAACTGTAAGGAGCTACCTGATAAGGAGAAAAAAAGAATAAATATCCCTTATCAGTGATCGCAAAATTAGAAAAATTTTCTTTTTTCGGTACCGTTCCCTGAATCATCATATCATAACTAACAATTTTCTCATTTTTAGAAAGTTTCTCTCGAATATTTTTAGATACAATCTCTAAAAAATTTGGATTTTTTTCTATTAAAGTATCAATCGTAACAATCTCATTTGTCCCAGTATCATAAGAAATACTATCATAAAAAGAATAAGGATGTGCACCACCAGTATCCTTAAAAATCGTAAATATATAAGAAAGATAAGACTCATATGAATAAGATTGATACAAAATATCAAGATTGTAAGTTTGATCAAATTGCACCTCTACATCCGCAATTTCTTTTTTAAAATCACGAATATGTCGTTGAATCTTACGATCAATTTCTTGATTTAAAAGCGGATAACTCGTAATTGGATAATAAACCAGCAATTGATAAGGATGTTCATCTTCAACGATTTTCTTTTCTGAATTAACCTCTTGAAAGCCGACCACTTGAACAACTTGACCTTTCTCTTTTTCTTTCAAGAAATACAATTGAATCGATAAAGCAATATTAAATAAAATAAGAAAAAATACTAAAAGAATAAAACGATGTTTGTTCAAAACTTGTTTCATAGTCTTCACCATTACATCTTATGAAAAAGAAAAAAGCTTATTCATCAGATATCTGATTTTTAAGCTTTCTTACCTTATATATTTTCTTCTCGAATGGCTTCCATAATATTTTCTCGTTTAATTTTCCTAGTTGCGTACATCGTTGTAATTAAAATGATAAAGAATACAATAAAAATAACTCCAATAATACTTTCAATCGGCCACAATATTTCTCCAGCAGAGCTTACATTTTCCATCACTCGATTAATAAGAAGAATTAATATGGCACTTACTGGTAAAGAATAAAGAAGAGATTTCATTCCAAAGAAAAGACATTCAAATAATAACATTCGATTAAACCCACTCGTTGTTAATCCCATACTTCTAAGCACTGCAAATTCCTTTCTTCTTAAATGAATGCTCGTATAAAGGGTATTAAATACACTCGTAATTCCAATTAAAGAAACCAAACTAATAAATCCATAAACAAGTAACTTAATAACAAAAATCATATTTCTAGTATATCTTACACTTTCTCTAATATCAAAATAGTCGCTCTCACTGATCTTACCTTGTTCAATGAATGACTCTATTTTATCATTAAAATCATTACCATCATCCAAGTCAAAATAAACCATTTTTTGAATTCCATCATTAAATTCTGATAAATCACCAAAATATCCCTCTGGAACAATCATCAAAAGAGCTCCATTTTCTTTATATTCCTGAATCCCAAAGAAATCATGTTCTAAAAAAGCATATTCTGAAACCTTTTTCTCGCAAGAGTAATCCACTTCTGTTTTATCATTTTCTTTTTCTACAAACTTAGTTTCACATAAATCAAAAGGGACAACTTCATCACTAGCAAATCTCTTCATCGTATAGGACTTTCTACTATTCTTTGTATAAATAATTGTATTAAAATTATTATAAATTAACGGGATATCCTTCTCTATTTTTGCATCCATTTTGTAAATCTCATAATCCTTAAGAGGAACTTCTAATAAAGACATACTATATTGACGTTCTCCTGGTGCATATCTTTCTTTATAGGAATCTGTAAAGTTTTGCATTAAATCCCCAGAAGCAATCAAGCTATATTCAGTCCCATAAAAAGATTGCTTTACTCCTTGTTCATTTCTTAAACTAAGAATATCCTTATCGGTTAAATCAGTTTCACGTACATTAAGGGTAGCATCAAAACCTGGATTCGATATAAAACTCGTAACACCGTTAAACATCAATTGCATATAACTACTAAATGATAAAAACAAAACAATACTAATAAATAAGGAAATAATTGTAATACGATATTTCTTCTTATTACGTTTCATATTTTTATAAGCAATAACACCCTCTTCATGAAACAAAGTTCGAATGAATGCTGGGGTTTTTAGCTTTCTTGCAGGCATTTTAATATCATCATTCAATCGAATGGCTTCAATTGGACTGATTTTACTAGCACGCCTTGCTGGAACCAACGCAGAAACAAAAATAGTAATTGTCATAAATATAATAGGCACAATAATAAATAATGGATAAACGCATAATCGAAGCGAACCACCGTCTAATATATTAGGTATCAAGTGGTTAATGATCATTAACACAATACCAATTCCTAAAAAAGCTCCAAAGACTCCAAGCGTAATTCCAATTACTCCAACTACAACCGCTTCAAATAAAACAGTTTTTCGAATTTGCTTCTTTGTCGCACCAATCGATGCAAATAACCCAAATTGTTTTTTCCGTTCTAATACACTAATCGCAAAAGAATTATAAATAACAATAATACAACCAATCGAAACTAGGGAAAGAAGAATTATCATAACTCCTGCTAAACTTTGAATGATATTGTCATATTTAGATATTCCTGATAATCCTAATAAAGAAGAATTAACTTTTATAACACCATTCCCATACTTATCATCCAGCTGATTTGTAACACTCTCTGTATCCTTCATTCGTTTAAAATGGAAATAAACACTATAACTTCCACTCGAAGATACTTCCGATAATATTGTAATTGCAGTAGGATCATTCCAAGAAACATATGGATTATTTCCATAAAATCCAACAATCGTATAAGTTTCCTTTTTCTTTTCAATGAATTCATCTTCTAATCCAAAGCAATCCCAACATCTAGTTTTGGACTCTTCACCATCGATCAAAAAAACACCAGTAGATAATGTAATCTTATTCCCCATTTTGAAAAAACTATCATTTTCAAAAGCAGTAGGAACCAATATTTCATGTTCATTTTGAGGAAGTCTTCCTCGAACCAACTCAACTTCTTTCATATAATTCAAATCAGCGGATTCAATTCGTATATAAGAGTCTTCATCATCAGAATCACTCATTTTACCATAACTAATTAATTCATTTAAAAAATAATCTTGAATCTCAGGTGTTTCAGCAATCTTTTGGATATCCTTGCCATGGACATCATTAATCATAGAATGATAACTACCTTGATTAATCAGTGTTTCTTGAAGAGCATTATCCCTCAATGTAGAAAATAAAAGTCCAATTCCTACCATTAAAGATGTCGATAAAATGATACCAATAATCGATACAATTGTTCTTTTCTTATTTAACTTCAAATGACGAATCGTAAGTCTATTTAAAATATTCATAATTACCCTACCTTCTCATCTGAAACTATTTTTCCATCATCAATCGTAATAATCCGATCCGCATTCAACGCTAGATTATAGTCATGAGTAATCATAATAATTGTTTGCTTATACTTCTCATTGGATAACTTTAACAACTCTACTACATCCTTACTTGCTTTAGAATCCAAGTTTCCTGTTGGTTCATCAGCAAGAAGTAAAGCTGGACGATTCATGAGTGCTCTTCCAATAGATACTCTTTGTTGTTGTCCACCAGATAATTCATTTGGTAAATGACTAACCCGTTTCTTTAAATTAAGCATATCAATCAGCTCATTCAAATATTTTTCATCTGGTTTTCTCCCATCTAATAAAATAGGAAGTGTAATATTCTCCTCTACATTAAGAATAGGAATCAAATTATAAAATTGATAAATCAGTCCTACTTGCCTTCTTCGAAAGATAGCAAGATTCGTCTCATCTAATTGATATACATTCTCTCCATCAATAATAATCTCTCCACTAGTAGGACGATCAACCCCTCCAAGTAAATGAAGAAGAGTACTCTTTCCACTTCCAGAAGAACCAACAATTGCCACAAATTCTCCTTGCTCTACAGAAAAAGAAACATGATCTAAGGCTTTTACCAAAGTATTCCCTTTTCCATAGGATTTACATAAATCTTTTACTTTTAAAATTTCCATAATATCCTCTCTTTCAATATCCATTCTACTGACCCTTAGTGACTTTATAGTGACTTTTTTCATTACAATTTTGTAATATTAATAATTTTTCTTATAAAATTTAATATGAAAAGTTGTTCCTTTAGGACTAGAAAGAACCTTAATATCCCCTTGTTGCATCATCACAATTTTCCTGGCCATATGTAACCCAATTCCAATACTTTCTTGATTCCCATTTCCCTTATAGAATCGTTCAAAAATATGAGGAAGATCTTCCTTAGAAATTCCATGACCAGTATCAGAAATAACAAATTGAAAATAAATAGGAGTTTCCTGAAGAGATATCTGTAGTATCCCATTTTCTGGAGTATGTTCATGAGCATTTTTTAAAATATTTAAAAGTGCTTCCCTTGTCCAATTAGGATCAACAAATAAAATAGGATCTTTTTTATACTCCACATTTAAAGTTTGACCTTTTAATTCAATTGGAATTTTTAAAGGTTCTATAACACTTCTAATTAAATCACTTCCCTTAATTTTCCTTCTTTTCATCGTTTCTGTTCCGCTATCTAATCTAGACATTTTTAAAAGAGAAGTTACAAGCCACTCAATTCTCTCTAACTGATTTTTATTTTTTATAAGAAATTCATGTCTTACCTCTGAACTCATTTCTTTATCTTCTAAAAATAAATCATTAATTACATACATCGAGGTTAATGGTGTTTTTAACTGATGAGAGATATCAGATAAAATTTCTTCTAAATATCTTTTATCTTTTTTACTTTGCTCTGTCTGTTCTCTTAACTTAATTGTCATCTTATAAATATCATTTTTTAAATTACTAATATTTCCTTCCTCATAATCCTGAATTCCAATACTATAATCCCCATTTAATATACGGTTCATATCAATCGATAATCTTTCGATTTTTTTACTCTCCTGATATAAAACAAAAAAAAATAAAAAATTCGTTCCCAAAACTATTAAAAAAGAAAAGAGAAAAGTATCCTTTGAAATCTTTTCAAAAAAGAAAAGACCTAAAAGAACTCCTAAAAAAATTAGTTGCAAAAAAATAGAAATTTTAATTTCTTTTCTTCTAATCATTTTTATCACCTAATAGATATCCAATTCCCCTTACTGTTTGAATAATTTTAGGATTACTTGGATCATCCTCAATCTTCTCACGAATTCTTTTAATATAGACTGTCAATGTATTATCATTTACATATTCTTCATTAACATCCCAAATATTTGCAAGAACCTTCTCCCTTGTAAAAACAATATTAGGATTTAAAAAGAAATTTAAAATAATTTTATATTCTAAAGCAGTTAACATGACATCTTTCCCATTCTTAAATACTTTGGCTTGCCTAGTATCTAAAACAATTCCATGATACTCAATCACTGGATTTTTATCACTTGTTTCATATCTTCTTAACACATTTCGAATTCTTGACATCAGTTCTCTTGCCTTAAAAGGCTTTGTAATATAATCATCTGCACCCATATCTAGCCCCATAACAATCGATGTTTCAATATCATCAGCAGTTAAAAAAATGATAGGCACCTTCGAAAATGTACGAATTTGCCTAAAAAGAGAAAAACCATTCTGATCAGGAAGATTAACATCCAACAAACAAAGAACAATTTCTGAATGTGTTTTTAATTTCTCAATTGCCAACTGTGCACTTTTTGCCTCTACAACACCAAAGGACTCCTGCTTTAAATAATAATTTAATCCCATACGAATAGCTTCATCGTCTTCTATAATTAGAATCTCCTTCATTTTATCACCAAATTTATTATACAAGATTTATAGGAAAACAGAGTAATAATTTTGTAAAAATATTAACAAATACTAAAACGATGAAATTCAATAGAAAAACTAAAAAAATTCATCTTTTGAATCTTTCGATTCCAGAATTGGCAATTGAATATGAAAAGAAGTCCCCTCCTCTTCTGATTCTGCCCAAATCAATCCGCCATGTAACTCTACAATTTCCTTTGCAATCGCTAAACCGACTCCAGCATTTCCTGTTTGACTACATCTTGCCTCATCTACTCGATAAAACTTTTCAAATATATGAAGCAATTTATCTTCTGGAATCCTTTCTCCATAATTAAAGAAGACAACTCTAACAAATTCAGCTTCTTTCCAAAGAGAAATTTGAATGACAGAATCTTTAAAACTATAGGAAATTGCATTTTTAATAATATTTCCAAAAACACGAGCCATTTTATCACAATCAATAAAAAGTTCGATTTCTTCTCTAGAATTAATTTCTAATTTCTTTTTCTCTTTTTTTAAAATCGGATAAAAATCTTCTCGAATCTGTTCTAACATAAATAATAAATTTATTTTTCTTTTATTCAATAGAATTCTCTCACTATTAAAACGTGCAATATCAAAAAGTTCATTAATCAATTCCTCCAATCGATAAGATTTATCTAGAACTATTCTAATATACTTTTTTCTTTGTTTATCAGACAACTCCTTCATTTCCTCTAAAAAACTAAGATATCCAATAATAGAAGTTAATGGGGTCTTTAAATCATGTGCCAAATAAACTAATAAGTCATTCTTTCTATCTTCTATTTCCTTGGCCAATTGTCTATTTTTTTCTAAAATCAATTTGCCATTATTAATTTTATTTTCCAATTCTTTGTATTCTTCTGAAAGAGTAATTGTTTCATTAGATGTTAAGTCTAACTTTTCAGAAAGTTCTAAAATTAATCGACGGTATCTCTGTTTTTCAATTCCTTTCATGAGAATGATTAAAAAAGAAATTCCTATTAAAAAGAAGAAAAAAAGAAATTTTAATAAAGGCTTTAAAGTAAACCAATTCACCACAAAATAATTCGTATCATCAACAGTCAACTTAGAATAATAAGAATGACCAATTGTTTGATAAATAAACTCTTTGAATTTTCCATTAAAATAAGTATCAAAAAAATAATTAATAATTAAAAAGAAAAGAAAAATAGCTACCAAAATGAACAAATACTTTATGATTTTACTCTTCGATTTCATATCCCACTCCCCAAACTGATTTTATATATTTCGGATTGGTAACAGAATCTTTCATTTTCTTCCTAAGATGACGAATATGAACCATGATGGTATTACTAGACGATGGAAAATACTTTTCCTTCCATACTTCTTCATATAATTCTTCTACAGGAACTACTTGTCCTTTATTTTTACAAAGAACATAGAGAATATCAAATTCTTTTGGAGTTAAAGAAAGCTCCTTCTCCTGAAAAAAGACCTTACGTTTTTTATAATTGATTACAATTTCTCGAAAATCAATTTCTTCAATGGAAGATGAATTATATTCTTTATATCTTCTTAAATGCGCTTTTACTCTAGCAACCAATTCAATAGGAGTAAAAGGTTTTGTAATATAATCATCAGCCCCCACATTAAAACCAGAAATTTTATCGATATCAGCGACCTTTGCAGTTACAAACAAAATCGGAAATTGGTATTTTTCACGAATTTTCTGACACAAAGAAATTCCATCAATACCTGGCATCATAATATCTAAAATTGCCAAATCAACTATATGAGTTTCTAAAAAAGGCAAAACACCCTTTGAATCATAAAATTTATGCACATTATAATTTTCTGCTGTTAAATATAATGCAATTAAATCTACAATCTCTTTTTCATCGTCAACTATTATAATGTTCATACCAAAACTTCACCTAATCACTTTCTGGTAAATATTCCTCTAAACAAATATTTTTTTCTTTTATTATAACACTATTTTCCTTTCCTACATAGCGATAATGCCAAGGTTCATACGTAATATTCGTAATTTGTTCTTTTTCCTTTGGATATCTCAAAATAAAACCATATCGATGAGCATTTTCTCTTAACCAATTCCACATTCGCTCATTCTCCAAGGATTGACCTGGATTAGAAAAATCGATAGCAAGTCCTGTGTGATGTTCTGAATATCCAGGTTCCATAACTGTCTTTCTGGTTTCCTCTAATGCTCCTTTTTGGCTATATCCAAGAGATAAAAATTTATCTATACTTTTAGACCAAATTTCTTGTTGTTCAGAAATCGATCGATAAGAAGTATTGATTTTCAGAATGACTCCATCCCCCTTTGCATCCTTCATCATTTGCACAAGATCATTTTCTATAATTTTAGAAACATAATGTCCATCCACAGTAACAAGGGAAGAAGAATACCCCTCTGGTAACAGATGCTCACGATTCACTAAAACTAATACATTGATAACTGGTATTCTTTTTTCTTCTTCAAATCCAGAAATCACTTCCGATATTTCTTTTTTTCTTCTTTGACTTTGAAAATAAGTATCAAAAGGCGTATTAACTATAATCAAAGAAAAAAACACAAAAATTATAAAAATAGATATCCATGGTATCCTTTTCATTGTTTTCCTATTCCTTCTCACTAGAACTCACCTCACATGAAAGATACTACATTTTTATCTTATAAATAGTGATTTCCTTCTTTTTTTAAGAATTGTTAAGTATTTCTTAAGCTTTTAAAAACGATTGTCAAACTACTAATCTTATATATTATTCTACTATCCTTTATATTCCATACATTCTCTACTAGTTTTCCTCCAAATTTAGTAAATAATTTGACAAAAAAATAAGATATAGATATAAATTATTTACATCTTAAAGTGCATCTGTAATCTGTATTATTCTTCTTGTTTCTTTGACCTCATCTTAGACATATATGTAGATGCTGCAATTAACATTCCAAAAGTACTAAATAAAAATACAAAATAAACAATAGCAACTGGCGAAGTGGATTTGATTCCCTCAACGTTTGCATATAATTTATCATTAGATAGTAGTGCTTTTACACTTTTTCCTTTGTAATATCTCGCAAGTCCATGAACATTTCATAACTCATATTCTTTTTCCCCATACTCTACTTTAACTTCGTAAAAAGTAGTTCTAGATCCTGTATTCTTATTCACAATATCTCTACTAGAAGCATCTGTAACAACTACCGTAACCTCTTCATAATTCACTTCCACTTTATTCATCAAAAACCAAAAAACAATAGTCAAAATTAAACAAGCTACAGTAATAATCCACATAATTATAACTTTATTTTTCAATATTCCTCTTATTTCCTCAATTTCTTTGAACATTAAAAATATCAATTCTAGAAATGGAATTGATATTTATCATTAAGCTCAAAACTATAAAAGTTCGAGCAAATTCTTCTCTGGTGCGATAGGGGTTGTTATCTACAACTTTTCGCTAAATTAGGAATTAACACATAATTTGTATCAATCTCTATAAATATTTTAACAAACAACAAAGAAAGTAGCAATACGATTTTATTAATTTCATAAAGTTTAATTTAACTATCTTGAACTGATACTTTTTTATCTCTAACTAATCGCAATACATGAACTAATTGTTTTTGTTTTTCTTTTTTTTCAATTTCCTGATTATATTGAAGAATTAAATCATTTATTTTTTCAGAATAAGTGCAACTATCAATCAAAGTGATCCCATTTTCTACCATTATATTATCCAAAATTGAATCTTCATCAATACTAAATGGTATTCCATTAATATTGAATATTACTGTACCTTTATCAACTTTTGCAATTACCATTGCTTCCATAAAAATATTTTCTAATGTTGCATTTTCAAGGAATTCAATAAAGTGAGTTTTTGTTTGTTTATCATAATGATAATCTTTTATAGACGTATTCCAATCCATATATCTAGATATGTTTGGTTTTGTTAACAACTCCATATACAATCTATTTAAAGCACTTTTGGCAGTATTTCTATCATAACCAAATTTTCTTTTTCTTAACGAATCCATTGCCTGCAATAATTTATCAGTATGTTCAAAAAACATAAAGAAATCATTTTCTATATCCCACCAGAAATTTCTATTATCTTTATAGTTAAAAAATAAATCTTCCTTGTTTTCAGTTTCTTTTATAATATGTTCGTGTAAAGAACAATATTCTTGCAATCCAGATCCATTTACTACTAATCTATCAACTATTTTTTGTACATTTTTAAAAAATACTTGTGGTGCATAAACCTTTAATGCATTTCCATGTTCATCTTTATACTGATTAAAAACAAACACTTTATAAAACTCTTTATTTATAGTCATTCTTCTCAAGGACTTTGGAAGTGATCCCCATTCAAATTCAGCAGACCCCATATAATCAAACGCTACAATATCATCAATGCCATTTATCTCTTTTTTACCTAAAGAATTTATATTTCTTTTAAAATGACCACTTTGTACTAGATGAACTCTTTTTTGAATTAATGTATCTCTATCTTCTCCAAATACTCTCATATTTTTCTACCTCTTCTTTCGCCAATTTCATTATTAATAGCATAATTTGAAACTGCTTTAAAATTATCATCATAGGGATAAGTTTGCTGTCCAAATTGAAGCCACATAGTTGACCATGAAGCTCCTGTTTTAAGTAATTCCTGAACTCTTGTATTTTTTAAGGTATCATTGCCATCTTGTTTGTCTAAATCAACACATCCTTCTTCATCATATAATTTACTTTGTAAATCACATTCTAATTTATCACATTGATAAGCAAATATTGATTCTTTTGTATTGTGTGCATCAAATTCTAAGAATAATTGCTCAATTTGGCTACCATCTAATAGATCGCCTAATATTCTATTTACTGCTTCATGTTCCAATTTTTCTTTTTCTTCTTTAGAAATTTGAAATTGAGTTAAATCTCCAACAACAGTTTCCCCAAGTTCATGAACTGCTAACATAAATATAACTTTCATAATATCAACATCATATTGATATTCAGATTTCATAGCAATTGCAAGCATTTGAACACCAAAGATATGCTCAGCAACACTTTCAATCCTTTCTCGTTGAACATTCCAATTTTTCCAACCTGTTCTAATAACATTTTTTAATCTATTACATATAACATAGTAATTTATTACATTTTGTTCTTTTAACATAAAATCGCCTCTTTTCGATAGATTATTATAATATTTTATTGTAAAAAAATCAATGAATCTACTTAATTTTATTATCTATAAAATTTTTATAAATTTAATTCATCATCATCTTTACTTTTTGAGTTATTTTGAATAATATCTATTTCTTCATCATCAAGTATTTCTTCGTTATATAAATCATTTATAAAGTCATCATATTTATTTGATGAGAAGAATTTGTCTTGTAAGAATTTAATAAATTTGCTCCATAATTCTTTAAAGTAATTTAAGGTTTCTTCTAGTTTTGATGCTTTATCTTCTAATTCATAAATAGTATCATTAGCATTATCTAAATCGTATTCTAATTCTTCAATTCTATCATCACGAGTTTTGATTTTCTTCTTTAAGTTTCTAACTTCGTTAGAGTGTTCTCTTAAATCATCTTCATATTTTTGTAAAACTACATTTATATCATTGGCGTTTCTTAAATTAGAAGTAGTGTCATTAGTTTGTTCTATATAACTTTTAATTTTATCTATTTCAATGCTTGAAATAGAATAGTTGTTTTTATTCATAATTGTAGGTTTTAAGTTATCAATAATATCATTAATTTCATTAGATTTATTTTGTAATTCATCAGTTTTATTATTTAATTCTTTCAGTTGTTTTTTATACTTTTCCTGTTCTCGTTTAAACTTTTTATATTCATTCATATTAGCAACATTAATATCAACATTTCTACCATCTTCTTTTGCTTTAAGAGTATAGTTTAAATGATAAATTCTATTAAACGAATTGATACAATATATTCTCATTTTATCTTGAATATTTTTTAAACTAACTTTTGTAAATACATCAGATTTACCAACTTGTTTTTCCATACCATTTTTCATGCCATCTTTAAATGGCACACCAACTATATGTAAATGAGGACTAGATTCATCATAGTGAATGGTGGCATTAGCAATTTTAAAGTTAGGTACAACTTCTTCTAAATCTAGTATTTGTTCTTTAAAAACTTCTGTCATTTTCTTCTTAAATTTATCATCTTTATCAGTCCAAAAATCCATGTCCCCAAGTTCAATAATTATCCCACAAGCAAGATCCCTTTTGTTATCATTAGAAATATGATTAAAATAGTTTTCTATTTTTCTGTCATTTCTAGTTTGCTTTTCATTATACTTAATTCTTGCATCTTCAAATAATTCTAAATACAAATTTTTAGTATCTTCAACAATAGATGATGTTCCTTTAATCGTACAAATTAATTCTTGTTCTTCATCATATTTTCTTAAATTATGTTTATCAACTTTTGATAATTGCTGATGGTTTTGTATTGCATTATTAGATAGAGAAGTAGTTCCAGTTTCAGTATTTTTTACACTTCTTCTTGCTTTTTTAGATTTATTTTTATCATTACTTAAATGTAGCGAATAAGATAATTCTTCCTTATCATCCATATTTTTTATTCCCCCTTTGTATATTAGAGTCCTACTATTTATAGTAGGGTAATTTTGACTTTGCCAAAATCTCTAACCCCCTATAGATTTTGACATTTTACTTCGTTCATATCAAAATCTGGGGGCTAAGGTTTAGGCAACCTTAGAATCCACCTTGTCTTATTTCG
The DNA here is from genome assembly GCA_947571655.1 of uncultured Caryophanales bacterium. Taxonomy (GTDB): domain Bacteria; phylum Bacillota_I; class Bacilli_A; order RF39; family UBA660; genus Alloscybalousia. Next base: position 46,309 of record CANOYR010000005.1, on the reverse strand, counting down.
TAATACTCTAAAACTTCGTAATAGAGTAAAACTACATAAGACTACTGATAAAATAGTAAGCACTGCTTATTATTTTATCTTTTGAAAATTATTCGTACCTTTTACAAACTTCATAAGTATAAAGGTTCTCATAATTTTATTTTTCATCATCTATTTTAGATTTAATATCATTCCATTCTTTTTCAATTTCTTCTCTCTTTTTTCTTGTTTCTTCATCAAGTTCATATTCAGTAGAGTTAACTACTGGTGGTATATACTCAAATACTTCCTCTTCATTTTCTAATATTGATTTATCTCCATCTTTAACATAAATAACACCAAGTTTTAATTGTTCTAGTTTATCCATTTTTCTATAATCTTCTAGTGGGAATATTCTTACTATTCTTCGTTCTTCATAACCATTAAAGAACATCACTTTATCATTGTAATAATATGTTGCTTCATAATATCCAACATTATAAAATTCTCTTAATCTAAATATATGCTCACTAACTTTATCAAATGGTAGGTATTCACTAAATCTTAATTTTGTAACTACATTACCCATTAAAGCATAATCTTTTTTATCAATATATCCTGCATCATATAATTCATTACATGGTTTAGCAATGCTTTCTCTAAAAAATATTTCATCTACTTTGCATATATGATTTGTTGTTTCATATAACTTGATTTCATCTATGTAATTCATAACTAAATTTGCTTTTTCTTCTCTTGTTAATTCTTCCCAACTAAAATTTCTTTCTTTAAATTCTTCTGGATAAAGTATTTGATTTATATAATCAATATCTCTTTTAATTAAAATATCTTCTGGAGTAAATTGTAGAACCTCACATACTTCACATTCATTTAATCTATTTTCTAATTCAGTAATTGTTGTTTCAACTATTTTTCTTTCTTCATCATATTCTTCTAACTTAAATATACCATTAACATATGCTTTTTTAATTCTATCTAATTTTTGATTTTGATTAGATATTTCTTTTTGGATTTCTTCTTTGGGATTTTCTATTTTAGTTTTAATCATTGGAAGTAGTGTTTGATTAACAACACTATCATACTCATAAATATCATTGATAAAATGTTCTATTTCACTTTCAATATCTGTTTCTTTAATTGTTAATTTACAATCATTACAATAGTAATAATAGTAAGAGTTTCCATTCTTTTTAGTAGTGGCTTTACCACCTAAAATACGATTACATTTAGGACATCTTAATTTTTGTAAAAATAGATATTCTAGTGTTCTTTTATAACTTCTAGAGTTTTTCTTCTTTTGTACTTGGCATTCTTCCCATAACTCTTTTGATACAAGTGGTTCTACAACATCTTTATAATAAGTGGGATTTTTAGTTCTTTTGCCATGAACAAAATCTCCCTTATAAATTTCATTTTCTAGTATTTTTTGAATAGTTGAATCACACCAATTTGTTCTTCCTAATACTTCTTCTTTTTTAAAGATATTAGCAATTGTTTGATAAGAATTACCTTCATAATATAAATTAAATATTCTAACAATTATATCTTTTGTAGATAAATCGGGGACTAATATTTTATCTTGCCTTTTGTAACCTAAGGGACTTTTGTGTGGGATGTGACCAGAAGTGATTGCTCCAGCCAAGCCAATTTTAGTTCTCTCACTTGTTCTTTCTATTTCGTTTTGTGAAACTGTTGTAAGTAGTCTAGCAACCATTTTACCATTAGCATTAGTAGTGTTTATATCATCATTCGCACAATCAAGATAAGCATTATTTTCATCTAAAAACTTCATAATATGTTCCATATCATAAACACTTCTTGTTAATCTATCTAACTTTAAAACAACAATAGTATTACATTTTTTTGCTTTAATATCTTCAAGCAGTTCTTCAAATGCTGGTCTATGATTTCCAGTTTTAGCACTTATTCCTGCATCTTTATAAATCTTATATACTTCATAATTTTTATATTCACACATAGCACGAAGTCTTTTCTCTTGTTCTGGTAAACTAAAACCCTCTCTGGCTTGATCTTCTGTGCTTACTCTAATATAAATTCCTGCAATTTTCTTTTCTTCACTCATAAAATTTAATTCCTTTCTTATTCTTTATCAAAAAAGAGGCGACAAAGACATTAGGTTTTATGTCTTGCACCTCTATAAATTCCATTATGTTGCTTATTAAATTTGTTTTATATTAACCCCACAAAAACATAAAACTTCCTTTATTGCTTTCCTATTATAGATTCTTTTAATGTAAAGTCAAGACATAATTACCAATTTTTACCTATTTAAAGTCATTTTAAGAGAAGTTGATTTAAATTTAATATATTTAATCTAATGATTTAATAAAACTTTCTAAATCTTTTATTTCAATACTATTTCTTAAATTTCCAATATAGATAGTTTTGGAATAATTAAATACTAGAAAAGTAATACCTTTGATAATAACTCTGTGAGGTTCTATGTAGGAGAGATTGGTTCTTTTAATATTCTTAATACAACCATTTATTATAGTAGGTTTTGTATTACAAAAATCACAAATAAACTCTATTTTCTTTCTTAGTTCCTCATCAAAGTGTAATTCTTTACTAACTATACTTACCATTTTATCTGTCCTTTCTTTAAATCACAAAAAAATATCAACTTCTTTTGAAATTGATACTTTTTGTATAAAAAGTTCTAAAAGTTAGAACAGATTTCCCAATGGTGCCGAAAGACAGAATTGAACTGTCCGCTGATCCTTACCAAGGACCTGTTTTACCACTAAACTATATCGGCAAATCTATTAAAATTATATCAAAAAAAAAGAAAGAAGTAAACTATTTTTCCCCTTTCTTAGCAATAGAACCCGTAGAAAAAAATTTTTTCTTTTCCTTGATTACTTCATTATTATAAATAATTTTTGAAACCACCATTCCATTCTTTTTATAAAACTCATGATTCAAATATTCATAATAAGTTCCAGGTGTGATAATTCCTGTCATTTTCAAAAGATCAATACCACTCTTACCTATAATATTATCTGCAAGCTTACAACAGTTAACACCCAAAACAAAAAAAGTTTTAAAAGAGCCTGATTGAACCTTATAGAATTTTGCATTTGTCAAAGAAACTAATTTGCTAGGATAATCATCATAAAAATTTTCACTTACTTGTCCCTTTTCTCTAATTTCCTTCTCATAAATCGTTTCATAGGGAACTACAGAATTCATAATAAATTCTATCTGTTTTTCTACATTTGACTTTTGCTTTTCTGTAAGCCTTAACCCAAAACAAAATAAAGTTTTATTACTATAATGCGTACAATAATTAATATATTTATCACGATTCACCTGAAAAATCATTCCCTCACCAATCATGTTGAACAATTTAGAAGTTGTAAAATCATAAGCTCCATAAGACATAACAACATTATCCATACAAATATCTACATGGCCAAAACGATTATAACTACTTGGTGCCACATGAACAAAAACCTCCAAGTCTGGAATAACATCATTCTTTTTTTCTTCACAAATCAACGGAATATCAAAAGCTTCCTTATCCCAATAGTAATTAATCTCTCTTAATACTTGATAAGGCAAAACTGCCTCTAAAAAAACAGGAAGAGTAATTCGAAATCTGCGACGAATTCTTGACTTCACTCTTCTAGGAAGAATACCTGCTAAAAAATCAAAAAAATAAGTAAGACCCAATAAAATCATATAACTCCCAATAAAAATAAGCATCGTATCTACCTTTTTAATGGGAGAGAAAAGTAAAGGAAATCCAATGATAAAATAAATAAATGCCAAAAAAAGTTGTATTAATCTACCATTTGCCTTAGATAATAAAAGAACAAAATAAGTTAAGAGCTTAATCCCACCATTCAACAACATATAAATAGCAAAAATCAAAGGCAGAATCGATTGAGGAATCTCACGAATAGAAGACAATATCAAACAAAATAACAAATAAGTAAAACTACGTGTAAAAGTAACTTTTTTATCCTGTGGTTTTAATTTTAAAAAGAAATATCTAATAAATTGAAAAATACCTAAAATCAAAAGCATTGATATAAAAATATCGATAACACTAAAATACAACTGATTCCTGCCAACAAGCATCAAAACTCCTAGAATAATCAAGGAAATAGATGCCAAAAATAAATTTGTCGCTTCAAATAATTGATCACTTTTTAAAAAAGACTTCATACAATCTCCTGCCTACTAAAATTCATATTTCGATAAAGAAACATTGGGAGAAGAAATCGGTTTCTAACAAGCATCATCACAAGTAATTACTTGATTCATCTTTTTTATTAAATCTGTTTTCAAAATATTTTCTTCCTGCTCTGTTAACTCATCGCTTGAATTCTCGTTTTTTGTTCCAATAAAACTAGAAACAATTTCTCCATCCTTTACAAAAATAACCGTTGGAAAATAGACTCTTTTAATAGAATCATCTTCTAATCCATCATAACTTTCCAAAACAGAATCCAATTCTTTTAATAATTTTTGATAATTAGTAGAACCTTCTTTCGTAGTGACAATCTCAAAAGAAGAATCTAATTCTTTTTCATCACGAGTAGAACTAATATCAAGATAATAAATTGTATCAAGTCCAGTTTCCTGAGCAGCTTCTAATAAAACTGGTACTAAATTTCTACATTGAAAATTCTGAGGAGTCCCAAAATAAATTACTCCTGTACCTCTTTCTAATAACGAAAAAATTCGCTGATAACTAGCATATTGAACAACATGATTGGAAGGAATAGAAAGATTCATATACAAATTTCCATTGGAATCTGTTTTTCCATTAAACTTTTCATATTCTCTCTTAAAGTCCTCCGCTGTCAAATGATTTGTACCATCATCATCTAACATCCAATCAAAATATAAAAAAACAAGAATTAAGACTAATAAAATCATAGATATTAATAAAATAACAATACCAGCATTTTTTTTAGAATTCATCTTTTCCCCTTCTAAAGCAGATATTTTTGCCTCTTTAATTACTTCTCCCTTTTTTTTCTTCGTAATTTCCCTTCTACTCGCCATAATATTAAATCGAAATTATAAAGTATCAAGCTACTCTATAATTTGATATTCCCCTTTCATAATCTTTCATAATGTAATTCTTACATATTCTAAATTTTATCTTAATCTGCCCAAAAAGTCAAATAAAAGGACATCAATCGATATCCTTTTCTTCTTACTTTATCCCATACAAATCTTTCATCTGTCTTCTATTCTCTTTCGTATAACCAAGAACAATAGACTCATTTTTTAATGCAATAAAATTCATAATTTCTGTAAAATCTTTCTTAGAACGCTTCATAAAATTATCCATGTTAGCAATTGATATTTTTTCCTTATTCTTAGTTGCAAGAACAATATTTTTACTTACTGTGATTCCATATCTACTCATTTGAAATTGATACATCCAAACAATATCTTTGTATTCAACAATCCGTAGACCATTACTTAAATCAACAATATAGTTTTCTGTTAAATACAAATTTAACTTCTTATAGAATTTTGTATTTTCACTATCTAATTCAGAAAAAATCTTTTTCCACTCTGCTTCTGATCTAGAACGAATTCCCTTTTTTGTTTGCCTATAACGAATGAAATAAACAATTAACAAGATAAATGCCAACATAGCAAATATAACACCAGCAACTAATTGAATACTATAGTCTTCAACAGGAGAAACTACATCAATATAATAATCACCTAAATATTCTTTATAATTTTCTTTCGTTAAAAGATTAACCCCTAGCATTTCATTATAAGTGTCAATAGCAATTTCTAAAACATCTTCAGGAATTTTCTTTGTAACTCCTGTAACTGTAGGAGAACTCATCTCTGATGTTTTTGTTTTCAAATCAGTATAAGTAGAATAATCTAAATATCCAATATGTGTAAGATTTCCATTCCATAGAAAATAAAACTTATCAGACGTTAAACTATCATCATATTCAGCAAAAACAAAGGGTTCATCAGTCACCACCAATTCGGTATAAATCCCTTCCTTCATTTCTGAACTAGCAAGTAACTCTGTAAAATTTTGAGCTTTCCCCAAATCTTTCGCAGCAATAAAATAAGCCCAAGCAAACAATAAAACAGCAATTCCCATCATCACAAGACCAGCAAATAAACATCGGATGTTTAACTTTAAAGACTGATTTAACTTTGAATTTTGTTTAAGCTCTTTCAAATGCATAACAAACACCTCCTATATTATTATAATCAGTATAACATATTTTAGGAAAAAGAAAAACGAAAAAATAAGAATCTTATCTTAAAAAAATTCTATAAGGAATCAAACTCAACAATTCTTTGATAAATCTCTAGTACCTCATGGACCTCGGCTTCCTCCATATAATAACCATTAAAAATTTGCTCAGCATAATTCTTCTTTGTTTTCTTAGAAAGCTCAGAATTTATTTTTTCTATTTTTTTAACCGCCATCTTAACACTTGTCTTATCATCAATCTCTATAGGAGAAAGTATTTGCATAATTCCCATTTTCTTCTGTTTTCCTGTAAAACGATAATGAATTCGATCTAATTTTCGAAAAAACTTTGGTCTTTTATAATTCTCATAAACCATAATAGCATAAAGCATTGGATAAAGAGATTTCTCTTTCATTTTAATTTCTCTTTGATAAATATTCTTAAATCTTGTATATTGAACCAAAATATACTCCTGTTTCCGATCCTTAAAAGTAGATTCTTGCTCCCGATATTGAATATGAATATGTTTTTTTAAGATAAAATAAAGAAACAAAATAATAAATAACCAAATACCTACTCTCATTTCCTCTGCTGTTGGAAAAACAGAAGAAACCTTCGAAATAAAATATTCATTTACGAAATAACATCCAATAATAGAAATACTATAAATTTGAAAATAAAAAGAAGAATTCATTAAATCATCTCTTCTTAAAATCCCCTTTACATAGTACAATCGAATGATAAGTTCAAAGATAACAATAAAATAAAGATTTTGATGAATCCTATCTGCATACTCTCCTACAAAAATACCTGCTAATAAAATTTCATAAACGATAGGAATCACTGCATGAATCAAATTATTTTCTTTCTCAGTACGGTCAAAGTAATTTAAAATCAAAAATAAAAGAAATGCAAAAAATAGATATATAAATATTGTGAACAAATTCATAATCTTTCCCCCTAAAATTAGTGCTATTGTACTACAGGAAAAAAGAAAATTCAAGACTTCCACAAATTTTCTACAGAATTTATAAATAAATCAAAGAAATCCATCTCTACTTAAAAAAAATTAAATAAAATTTCAAAATCAACTTCTGACTAAACGGGGCACGATAAATAAATTTACTAGAAGAAGACTCAACAGCACGAACCATTTTTCTAACAATACTCTTATATTTCTTCTTAGAAATGAAATGAAACAATTTTAACTCCAAATTGCGAAAAGATTCACTTGAAAAAAAAGAATTATTCTCTGCTGTCGAAAACATAAATTCATTAAAACCTGTCTGATAAATTCCTGGTTCTATAATTTTAATAGAATATGGTAAAGAAAATATTTTTTGTTCATAGTAAAGAGTTGTCGCAAAAGAAATCAAAGCTGCCTTTGTAGCTGAATAACTATCCATAAAAGGAACTGGCATCAATCCAGCCATAGAAGTAGTAATTACAACTTTCGCAAACCTCTTTTTTTGAAAACAATCCTCTAGATAAGTTTTAACAAGAAACAAATTAGAAAAAACATTAACATCAAAGTTTTCTTGGATTTGATGAATAGACAAATCAAACAAACTTCCACCCAAACCCATTGCACCATTACAAAACAAACAATCAATAGAAAGTTCTTTTACTCGATTGCGATCTTTAGCATTTGTAATATCTAAACAAAAACATTGGTAATTTTCAAGAAATCCTTCTCTTTGTAATCTCTTCTCAAGGAAAACTACTTGTTGTACTAAATGAGATGTAAAATAAACAAAATGACCTCGATATAAAAGAGAACATCCAAGTTCAAAACCGAAGCCACTCGTAGCACCTGTAATTAAAACATTCATAGTATTCACCATTCATAGAATGGCAAAATTAGAAAAATTCATGTACAATTATTACTATTTAAATAACATCTTATGTAAAAAGCCTTTTTTCCTTAAAAGAGAATCTACCTTTGCATCAGAAGAAATCAACTTCAAAACAGTTCCTAACAAAGTATACAAATTTCCATAAACAACTGCATAATTTCTTTTATCATAATTAGAATCTATAATAACTACTGGGACTGTATTTGAAAAATCTACCAATACCTCCTTCTGATTTTTAGATAATATCTCTTTTTTCATCCCAAATAAAGAAGAAATAACCAAAGAATATCGGTCCTTACACAAATTCTTAATAAATTCTAAATTTTGATCAATCTGTGTCATTGCCTGTTTCATTGAAACTTCATCTTGATAAGAATCAATCCGATGATTAATAATGATTAACTGATACTTCTCATTTTCTAAAATTGACTTCATCTGCTCCTGCTGAAACAAAATACCAGAATCAGTTAACGCATATTCAACAGTACCATCTCCCGTAGGAGAAAGTCCATTCACCATATAATTAGCAATATTTAAATTTTCTTGATCAATCAAAATCAAAGCCTTGGCTCCTATATTTTTTAAAGCAACAGATAAGGAATATTCAGACGTTACATTTCCATAAATATTTTGAACGATACTTGTATTTTGAAGAGGAAATAAAGAATAATAATGAAGTGTTCCTTGTGCAACTTGACTATTAAAAAAAGTGGGTGGATGATTCATCAATTCAATAAATCTAGAACAATCTACCTCTTCATAATTATAGAATAAAACAATATCATTGGTCTTCAATGAAAACTGATCATTTACACAAAAGGCTTTCGCATCACTTGGAAGAATCTTAAAAGTTCGAAGAGAATTCACTTTCTGATCAGTATCTGTCCACTTTTCTCCATTTCCACGAAATAACATTCTGCCCAAATCATTGAACTCATTAAGTCTACCCTCATTTGTTAATAAATTTTTTCCAAAAACCATACCAAGTTTCATATTAGGTAACGTTTCATAATTTAACTTATAAAGAAGTTTTGAAATTGCCTTATATCCATCCATCGTAGGATGCGTCATAATTGCATGAACAAAAACAGTTTTATTGGTATTTAAAGAAGTAACAAAAGATTTTAAATGATCACTAATTCTTGGACTATCCAAAAAACAAAAAATGTGAAGAGAACCACTTTCTGGACTTCCTAGCATAGTTGTTAAAGACTGAAAAACTGAATTTTGATTCCATGTATTCTCATCGACAACTTTATCAACAAAAGGAAACGCCAAAGCATCTGTATTTCCTGTACTAAAAGTCTGATATCCAGTTGCATAATTAAATGCTTTTGAATCAACTGTAGTAAAAAATTCAGAAATAGAACAATGATCCATCACAGGCATAACTTCTTTACTATAAATATCACAAGATTCTTTATGTTCAATTCCTAATCCATTAATTAAAAACAAAACTGCCTTTTTCATTCTATCATCCCTTCTACCATCCTATAGTAATTTTACCTTTTTAATCCAAAAAAGTCAAAAAAATCTAATCAATTAAAAAGTTACTTTACGTTACTTTCTTTCCTACAACCAACAAGTAAGAATCTCTAGGATCATAATAACAAGTCTGTAAAATTAAAATATCATCACTACCATTAATTAAAACTCCAGTATCAAAAACAGAATTACTTTTCAGCCACTGTAAATGAGTATAATAATCCTCATCATTAAAATCCAGTTTCATATGCTGAAAATCATCTTTTACAATGATAACAGAAAAAATCTGATAACGAGTCTCTTCTTCACCAATACCTAAAAAAATAAGTGAATGATTCTTTAAAAACATAGGATTAAGATACTCCTCTAAAAAATGAAACTCTGTTGAAACAGTTTCTGAATTATGACCATAAATCAAAATCTTTCGATCTTCCAAATGATTTCTAAAATCTAAAAAAGGATTTCCTAACTCATTTTTTTTCCCATCTAAAGAATGATTCAAATAATAAGAATTATCATTAGATTGTGCAATTGGAATCGTAAGATTATAATTCTGAAAAGAAAGAGTAGCAACAGAAGTAGGAAAATAAAATTTCTCAGAATCATCAAATTTATAATCAATAGAATTTTGCTCATCAAAAAAGAAATCATATTTAGAAAAGGAAACACCTCTTACAATACTTTTAGAAGAAGAAATCAAAAATAATAAAATAATGAATAATAAAAACAAACAAAATAAAATTTTTAGATTTAAGATAAGTAATTTCAAACAAAGTCCCCCTAACAAATTTCACCCTACTTATAAATATACCAAAAAAAGAAAGCATTGAAATTAAAATTCAATGCTTCTACCTCTTTTCTGCCATAATAAGTTTTGCATGCAATACCATCTTTTCTGCACTGTTATAACATGTAGATAAAGTTACAATCTTATCTTTAGCACCCACGATTGTAGAAAACTTATAAATACTACGATTCGTAATTAATTGAATAAAATCTAAATAATCTTCATCGGTATTAAAATTAGTAAATAAATAATCATCTGTAGTTTTAATATGATAAATACTAAAAACCTCAAATACATAATTAAAAGATGGTGTAGAAATCTTCAAAATATGGTTCTCTTCATTATCAAGCCACTCATGATTCATTGTATTTTTTAAAGTACCAAACATAGTACCATCTACTCTACCATGAGCATAAATAATTGTATTCTGATCCAAATTGGTAGTAGAATTACGATAATCTAAAAAAACCCATCCAGCACTATTATAGCTTTTATCAAAAGATTTTTTTAAGTAATAACTATTATCTGTATGTTGAACGAAAGGATAATTAATACTGGTTCCTTTCACTTGAACCCACCCAACAACTTCAGGATTCATTTCTAATAAGGGAATGAAATCAACACCAATTAATTTTTCCTCTTTATGGACTGCATCCTCAACGATTGTATCAGCAACAGTTGTTTCAATTTCCTCTACTTCAACAATATTTTGAATCTGTTCAATTTGTTGTGTTGTCTTATGATTATCTTCCGCCCATTCTAAAATATGAATTGTCGAATAAATAATACCTATCAAAAAAACAATAACTAATAATAAAAGTATTTTATTTTTCATAGACACTCCTTCATAAAAAGAAAAAGATTTAAGACTATTCTTAAATCACTTCTTCGATATTCTCAATATTAGTCCTATTCTCCAAATGCATACTTCTTTTTATTATTTGTCGAACAATGAAAATTGTAATAGACAAAATAATAAGACCCATACCTAAACCAACATAAAGTATTAAATCAGAAGAATCCATTTTTTTCGTAATTTCTATCTTCTCTGTTTGTTCTTCTGGCATAACTCTAGTACCTCGAACTAATAATCGATGAGTATTTACAGCATATGGAGTACAAGTAACTAAAGTTACATAGTCTTTTCCTTCTTGAATCATCAAAGGCTCTGTACTAGAAGGCTCAATCACCAAAATTTGATCTACTTGATAAGTAAAGACTTCATTCAAAATATAAATATGAAAAACATCGCCTTTTTCCATTTGATCTAAATCCGTAAAAAGCTTAGAAGAAGGAAGACCTCGATGCGCAGAAAGAACTGCATGAGTGCTACTTCCTCCAACAGGAAAAGAGCTTCCCTCTAAATGACCAACACCTTTTTGAAGAACTTTAGAATTTGTACCATGATAAATAGGAACCTTTACATCGATTTTTGGAATTGATATATATCCCATAATTCCACTTTGATCAATATTCAAAATGTTTAAATAATCAGTAGAATTCTCAACATCCTGATAAGAAAAAGCATCTAAAATACTAGAGGAAGTTAAACTACTATTATATAAAGATGCTTCCTCTAACATTTTCTTATACTTCGTGCGATTACCATTATCAACGACATTCTTATAATCCTTAATCACATGATTATAATTATTCACACTAATCGCATTACTAATTACTGGATATAGCATCACTAAAAGTCCAGCAACGAATATAATCAAAAATAGAAAAAGTGGAAAATATTTCTTTATATTCTTTTTCATAATTTTTTTATGCTTCCTGTTTATTATTTTTCTTTCGATATACAAATATAAACCAAATCGCACCTAACATAAGAATTGCACCAGAAACAGTAAATATGATAGTACCAATTCCACCAGTGATTGGTAAAGTTCCAGCCTTTGAATTTTCAACATTAACATGAACAACACCAGTATCGCCATCATCTGTAGCAGCACTAACAACAACCTCAATTGCATCATCTTTCAAAGTATATCCAGCAGGAGCTTCGATTTCTTTCAAATAATAAGTTCCCTCTTTAATACCCTTGTAATTTGCAAGTCCTGAAGCATCAGTAGTAAGTGTTCCAACAAGATTAGTAAGATCTCTATCTGAATATAATTCAAATTTAGCACCACGTAAAACAACATCTGCTTTTCCTGTTTCATATTTTAAAATTTCAATTCCATAGGTACGTACAGTCGTTACAGATGGACTTTCCATTTCATTGGTTCCAGTTCCATAAGGATCATTAGAATAAACTAAAGATACACTATTCTTATTTCCAGAAAGACCTAAAGTTGCATTTTCATTCAATGTAGCTTTATAAGAAATCGTAACTGAGGTACTATTTACATAATCAACATTAAAGTCAAATTCAATAGCTTGTCCAGTAACAGTAATAACTGCAACCTCATTTCCAGAAGCATCTGTTACCTTTCCATCAGAAGCAACTGTTAAATTAGTTTCTCCATCCTTCATCGTAATAGAATCGATTCCCTTAAAAGTTAAACCAGTACTCAGAGTATCTGTAATCGTATATTTTTTATTAGTAGCATTTGCTGGATATCTAGGAACAGTTCCTAAAATATAATATGTGAATTCTTCACCAAAACCATAAGATTGCTCAGTAGAAGTAGAATCTCCTACCGTTTTAGAAACACTAGCATCACTTACTTTCGCAACGATTGTACTATCTTTAGAAACCCATTCTCCAGATTCTGCTGTCAATCCCAAATTACCTACCATTACAGCATAAACTCTAGCAGTAGCAGTTGGTAAAACCAAATAAGATCCAGAATCTACATTAGATAAAACAGCAGTTGTACCAGTAACAGTTAAAGCAGTAGAAACAACACTAGAATGAGTTTTAATATATGCTGCATAAGCACTAGCCAAAGCATCTAAATCATTTTGATTATTACTACTACCACTAGTAGTAGAACCACCTGTATACTTGGTATAGGCATCTATAGTTAAATCAGAATAAGTATCAGAATCAGCTAAAAATGCTTTAAAGTCTGATGTAAATTCATAACTAACAATCTTTGTTGTATCATTATAATAAGTGTCTAAAATTTTATAAGCACTTAAACTATCTCCTTGTTGAACATCTGTAATTGTTAAACTTGCCTTATTAGTAACATAATGACTATCAGTATCCAGAGTTCCAGGTTTAGATTCATCCACTGTGATTGTTTCAGCTGCATGAACAGATATTGTAAACCCAAACAGAGTCATCATAACCATTAAAAATATCTTTTTCAAATTACTCTTCACTTTGATTCGCTCCCTTCTTTTTTCTATTTTTTCGATATATATAATAAACAACAATTCCTACTCCAATAACTGAAACAGCTAAAATACTAACATACACAATGATGGAATCATAAGTACTAGGCGGAATAATTGTATGATTTGGCGTTGGTGTCGGAGTTGGAGTAGGAGTAGGAGTAGGCGTTGGTTTGATAATCTCTTCCCACTCAATCTTTACATCAACAAAAGAGTCATAAATGTAAACGCCATTACTATCAATCTGAGGAATCGATACAAAAAAAGGTAGTATAACATATCGATTATCATCTTCGACTAATTCCTCAGTCAAAACTAAATATGCACCAACAGGTAAATTATCTAATTGCAAAATACCGAGAGAATCTGTTTTTTCTTGATAAGTAAATGGAATATTATCATCTTCAACAGCCTTTGCTAAAACCTTGGCTAAATTTCTCGTTGCCGAAGCAGACAATCCATTAATATTTTCTGTCCTTCCTGTAAAAGAACCAGAATAAGTATAAGTTCCTTGTGCATCAATATCAGCAACTTTATATATAGAAACGGTAAGATCAGAAAGAACCTTCTGATCATATTGATAACTTAGCTCCATATTTCCTGTTCTAGTAACATCTACATTATCTGCGAAAACATTACAAGAAAAACCAATAAATACAAGGAATCCAATTAAGAAACTATTTCTTATTTTTTTTAGCACGCTTAGCACCTCCATTTTTCTTATTTACAAAGTAAACACAACCAACTGCAGAACCTACCATAATAATAACTCCACCAATAACAAATGGTACAACCCCAATTCCACCAGTATCTGGTAAAATATTAATTTTTTGGTTAAAGATTACTACACTGTATTTTCCATTCGTACCATCTACCGTATAACCTGGAAGATGAACAACTCCTGTTGCATCTACAGTTAGAGAAAGTGTACCATTCAAACGAACATAACCAGTTGGTGCCTGTGTTTCTTTTAAATAGTAAATTTGATTTGGTAACAAACGATCAAATAACAAACCTGCCTTAATTATTTGAGTACAATTTTCATCTTGATATAAAGTAAATTCAGCACCTTCTAAACCAACATTATTTTGATCCTTCTTAATAATTTGTAATGAAATATTAGCAATCTTAAATGTAGCAGAAGCTTTATATTCTTTTGAGGTATCCAATCCATAATTATTATCAGCCAAAGCACCAATTAAGGAAACTGTTCTCGTAAGCTCAGCCAAATGTTGATCTCCTACTGTATACTCTGCTTGCACTATGATACTACCACCTGCTGGAATAGAATCAATCCTTACATGACTACTATTTAAAACTGTATAATCCGTTCCAGAAATAAAGCTAACATCACTTTCTGGTTCTTGAAGAATTACATCATGGATTGCAAAACTTTCTGGATTTGTTACGACAATATTAAATATCACTCTATCTCCAGAATGGTAATATCCTGTAGGACTAGGATTTGCAATTGTCTTAGTAATCACAGGAGAGAAAATTCCAGTCTGTTGCATCCACTCTCCATAAATGACAACATCTTCTTCTGGCATCTCAAAAGTATCTGCTTTATACCAACCTAAGAACCGATATCCAGGGAAAACAGGATCTGCTTCTAAGGTAACAGTAGTTCCTGGAGTATAAGATTTCTCCGTTGGTAACAATGTTTCAGGATTTGGGGGAAGTATCGTTCCTGTAAATTGATAAGTTACTTTATATTTAACACGCTCAAACCTTCCAACAAATGTAACGGGTTTGGTTGGCATTGAAAAGACTCCATCACTATCAACTTCTACATCCGAAGTTTCCCATCCCAAAAATTTATATCCTGAAATCACATCACCTGGCTTTAAAGAGTCCACATTAACTTCTTCTCCAGCACTATATTGTTTATCTTTTGGTGCTCGATATCCAGGAGGCATATCCGTCCCACTAATAGAATACGTAACTGAATATGTTTGATTTTTAGTAAATGATCCTGTCAACACAACATTAGACGCTGGCATCGTAAACGAAGAAGATTGTATTGTAACATCATTAGATTGCCATCCACTAAAAGTATATCCTGGAATAGAAATGTCATTAATAACACCAACAGTAGCACCTTCTGCAAAAGATTCTACATCTGGTAATCCTGGTGCATCCGTAGGAACCTCTCCAGTATAACTATAAGTTACTGTATATAAATCAATATTATCTCTTCCTAAATATACATGAACTGTATTAGAATTCGTTATAGAAGAATCTTCCCGTCCAAAGGCAGTATTATAAAAATCCATTCTCTTTTTATCTCCAAGAGTAGGAGTTCTTGTAATAATCCCTACAGTCAACTTACAACCAGCTTGTAAATTTTTAATGCGAAACGATACTGTTCTTGTATCCTCATTATAAGATAAACCATTAATTCCATCGACGATATATCCACCACAACTAGTAGTGTTATCATTCCTTCTTACAGCCCCAATACTACCATCTATACTATTTACAAAACCAATAAAAGTAAGGCCATTAGGAATCTTATCCTCAATGTAAATATAATCACTTCGAACATCTGCAATCGCATCATCACTAGACATAACTAAATTCCTATCCTTACCATCATAAATAACATCTAAATAATAAGTAAGTTCACTATCTTCAGCCACTCGTACATGATTATCCAAAAGTGAATATGTTGATTTTGACAAAAAGGCCATCGAAATCAATAATACTGAAAAAACAAAAACTATTCCTAATGAAACCCCTATCAATACCTTTTTCTTCTGCATTCTAGCACCTACTCTCCCTACTATCTATATTAAGTATAACAGATTTTTAAAAAAAACAAACCCTAAATTTAAAATTTCTTTTTTTATAATCAAAAACAATCACTACTATGAGAAAAAAATCTAACACTTCCAATCAAACAATAGTAATTTACAATAATTAAATATCAAAAACTTGAAATCTCTTTTTTATTCTATCTTTTCCTAGAAGTCTTAAAATTTCATATAAATCTGGTGTCATAGAACTCGTAGTCGTAGCAACACGAATCACTGTAGAAACATCTGCTACACTTCCTTTATAGGAATCAGGATTTTCCTTATAGAATTTCATATCAGCACAATAACCAAGTTCACTAGATAATTCTCTTACTTTATGAAACCAAGTATCCTTATCATCGGATTCATCGTAATACTTTTCGATATAAGTTTTTAAAATTCGTCTAATTTCCTCTTTTTCCTGAACTTTACCAAATTGATATCCTAAATCTCCAACAAAATATTCATCAAACATGTACCATACACAATCTTTAATTGTTGAAAAAGAAGCATAATCTTTTCTTGGCTTTTTTTGTTCTCTTTCAATATTGAAAATAGAAATCGCATAGTCTTTATGATTTTCTAAAATAGAAGCAAATTCTGTATCAAACTCTTTTGCCCAAACTAACAATCGATCATAAACCTCACTTGCTTTTAAACGACTAATATAGCTTTTTGAAATATTCATTAATTTTTCTAAATCAAATAAACTACCAGAAACACTCATCTTCTTAAAATCAAACTTAAAATCATCGATTCCAAGTGTTTGATTTTGATCCCACCATGCTTCAAAATTTGTATTTGCAATGGTCATAAGATATAGATTCACCGCTTCTACTGGAATTCCTTTCTGATGATAGTAACTAACCGCAGCCTCTGGATCTTTCCTTTTAGAAAGTTTACGGCGTGTTCCATTTTCATCTACTTTCATAACTGTTCCTAAATGGGCATATTTAGGAGGTTCAAATCCAAACACTTGAAATAACTGTAAGTGAACTGGAGTTGAAGAAATCCACTCATCCCCACGAATAATATGTGTCGTTCTCATTAAATAATCATCTACTAAATGAGCAAAATGATAAAGTGGTAAGCCATCACTCTTAATTAAAACAATATCTAAATCATTTTCTGGAAATTCAATCTTCCCACGAACTAAATCATTTAGAACTATTTTTTTATTAAAATCTCCAGGAGATTTCAAACGAATAATGTAAGGTTCTTTCTTCTTGATTCTTTCAGCACGTTCTTCGTTGGTTAAGAAACGACACTCTGCATAACTTCCATAATACCCAATTCTTTCTTTATTTAACTCCTGCATTTGTCTGATTTCTTCAATTTCTTCTGGAGTACAAAAACATGGATAAGCCATCCCTTGTTCAATCAAATGTTTCGCAAACGTTTGATAGATTTCTCTTCTTTCGCTTTGAATATAAGGACCATATTCTCCAATTTGTTCTGTTTCTGATACGACACCTTCATCGATGGTAATATTAAAATTTTTTAAATCATCGATAATTCCTTGAATTCCATTCTCAACAGTTCTCGCTCCATCCGTATCTTCAATTCTTAAAAAGAAAACCCCATTCGTATCCTTTGGTACTTTTCTTGCGATAAAAGCAGACCTCAAACTTCCCATGTGTACAAATCCCGTGGGACTTGGAGCAAAACGAGAAACAACGGCTCCTTTAGGTAAATTTCTCTCTGGATACATCTTCTCATAATCTTTAATCGTTTTGGTAACATTTGGAAAGATTAAATCTGCTAATTCTTTATTTGTCATTGAAATCACACCCTTTTAAATATAACCTTATCATAGCAAAAATCATTTACTTTATCAACCAATTTTAAGTGGAATTAAAAGAACAATTAATTTTATTTTCTTAGTACAACATGATTAAAAATATCAAATAAACGACGAGTCATCCTAATAATTGATACAAAATCAGATACAAAAAAATCAAGAAAATAAAAAAAGCCTTATTTCTAAAGCTTAATTATTCTTTGGCTGCCCCAGCTAGATTCGAACTAGCGCATGGCAGATTCAGAGTCTGCAGCCTTACCGCTTGGCTATGGGGCAATAACAAGATAATGATATCATATCCCCGTTACTTTTTCAAGAAAAGCAGTTAAATTCTTTGGAAAAAGTAATTTTTTTGACTCAAACCACCTAAATTCTAAATTACAATGTTATAAAATGAAATCATTCACTTCTTAACCACTCCTTTTTATGAATTCAAATAAAAAACGCCGATTATATCGACGATTTTAAAAACAAATTTATGATAATTTATCCCTAATTAATCTCAAATTCCTTGGTTAATACAACCGAATTTCCATCCTTATCTTGTGTATGAATTGTTAATTTATATACCCCCACTGAAAGAGTACTGTTTAGAATTTCAATACTTAAATGCTTTGGTGTATCATTATCAATTGAATATAACAATTGTGCTGGAAGAGAACCATTAGCTACTACAGATAATATAACATCATCTGAACTAACCCAACCAATAGTTTCATTGAAATCAATAGACATACTCTTATTATTGAAAACTGTAAAGTTTGTAATTTGTAATGTACTATCTGGTACATCTGGATCAATTGGAGGTACATACTCTGGAAGTTTGTAATGATCGACAAATCCAACACGATAATTCCCAACTTTGTCAACAAATAACGCCCAAACTCTTGTATTTTTCGTTACTGAAACACCTGTTAAATCAATATGAATTGTGTTAGATCCTGCATTTAATACTTGTTGAGAACTCTCTACATCCCCAATCAATACATCACTTGCAAAAGGAGTTGTTGAATTATAATTATAAATCGCACCATTCCACTCATAAATACCATAGAATACCGTTCCCTCTTCATCTGAATTAAAAGTAAACTCTGCAGTATTTTCACTAGTTCTAATTACATTATCTACTGCACCTGTAATTACTGGAGGATCAAAATGAGAAACAAAACTTCCTTCAATTTTCTCAGTTTCTGATACCTGAATCTTAACTGTATATTTATTATCACTGTGTCCATAATTATCAGGAACAATTAAAATATAAGTTAAACGGTCTAAACTTACAATAAAAGTAGCACCACTTGTAGTTAAGTTTTTTTCTTGAGGACAAATAATTTCAAAATCATTTAATGTTAATTCCTTTTCAGGAGCTTGATTTAAAGTAAAAACAAAACGATTAGCAGACTCTTCTTCTGCATAAGTAATCTGATAATTACTTGGATTAGGTACTTTCACTTGATTTGAAATTTCAAATGGTCCCTTTACTTTGGAAACATTCTCAAAGTATCCCTCTATCACATAATATAAATGATATACTTTTCCTGGTTCTAAATTCTGAATAGAAACTTTATTATACCCTACTTTTACAACGGAAGAAATTCCTCTTTCTTTGATAGAAGATGTAGTGAATACCTCCTTTGTTGTTCCTTCTTCCAGAATATAATAAAGATATCCACCCTCATCGACACCATATAATTCTAAAGTAGCTTCTGTATCTGAAATTCTATCAATAACAACTTTATTTACAGTTGGATTGGCATAATCTGTATCAAAATCTTTACTAATAATATTTCCGTTTGGTAGAGTAATGTACAGTGCATAAGAATCATTTTTATAATAAGAAGTTGATAGTGTATATGTCTGATTATCTGTAGTCGTAAGATTAAATAAAGAAATACTTCGTCCAGCATTACAAATGACTGAAATATCATTGATGGTTAGATTTACTGGTGTACTTAAGGTAAAAGTAACACTTCCCTGTGCACTCGAATAAGCATTTATAATTTCCGTTTTCATCTCTTTTCGAATTAAAACATTTTCTACATTCTCAGAAATCACAGGTGGATTCGAAACACTAGTATACATTCTTGTATTATTTGCTGAAATCATAGGATTCGTAATCGTTCCATTTCCAGAAACGACTGTATCTTCCCCTTGATTTCTAAAGTTTGTAATTATATTTCCATGATTTAAATAAATAGTACTACTTTGATAATTTATCATATTTGTAATAGGTGCGTTTACAACAATTGTTGCATCACTAGCTAAATTAGTAAGAGTACCTACAGTTTTATTTATAGCTACTACCCCTTGCGTATTTAAAGATACATTGTTACTTGGAAGATTTAAAACAACCTCTAATCCTCTATTAACTTCTATAGTATCTACAAAAGTTGTTCCATTGATTTCAACATTACTATCAATAAAAATTGATTGTACCTTACTCCTTTCTAAGTTTACTGTAGCACCTTCTAATGTCTTATTTATATCAACCAACGCTCTAGATTTCATAGAATAAGAGACTGCATTCATTGTTTGTGCAGTAACAGCTAAAGATGATAAATTAGAATTTACGATATTTAATTGATAACTTTTTGGTTTTTCTAAGATTAACCCTTCTACCTCTATTCCATCTAGTACAATTTTGGTATTTTCTGAAACATCAGAGAGAACTGTAATACTATGATATTTTTGATTAGATACTGTAAAAGTACCATTTACAATCATATCATTACTAATTACAAAGTCTTCTAATGAATCTGGCTCTTTTGGATACTCTGGCTCAGTAGATGGTTCTGATATTACAGGAGTTTCGGGCTCGATTGGTTGTTGTATATTTGATCCTAGAGTTGGCTTTTTTTCTGTCTTTGAAGATACAACTGTCTTAATCTCTATAATATTTTCAGAATTCTGCTCTTCCTCAATCGTTTTTTCTGTATTAATATTAGAATCTGTTTCCTTATCTTCCTCTTTATCAATTGTTGGTTTTTGATTCTGTTTGATAGATGGCGGTTGATTTTTTGTATCCAATGAATTGTGATTCATGAATGTATAAGTAATTCCACTCATAATTCCAACAACCGCTATTGTTGTTATAACGACTACTACTTTTGTCTTTGAATTCATACAATCCCTTCCTTCATGCTCATATTTTGCCATAATTTTTACTACATGTCAAATATAAAATATAAGCAATTTTTTTACTATATAATTACATTATTTATATCATTGAAAAATTCCATTTGATATAGAATAAAACTTTTTTATTTTAAAGTAAAACTTTGATTGACAATTGGAATACTATATAAAAATAGAATATCTTGATTCGTTTTAGAAAAATCAATTTTTTCTACTTCTAATAATCTCTTACTACTAATATATCTAAGATCAATCATTGTAATCTTTTGATAGCTTTCTAGTAAAAGAGGTGCTAAACTACTCGCAAAAGAATCCCGAAAAAGAATGAGTTCCCTTCCATTCGATACCGAATGGTTTTCTAGAATTAAAATTGGAGTTGCTCCTGATAGAAAAATATCATAAGAATCGATATTTTTTAAATTTTCCTCCTGATAAACAGATTCTATTTTTCCTTTTTCATAATTATAAACCGTTGTACTTTCTATCGCATTAGAAAGTAAATATTGAATGGTATCTGCATCTACTGCTCCTGAACTTCTACTATAATAAGCTCCATAAAATGGAAAATAAGACTGTATCCGATCTGGAAACTTTGTTTTCTTTAATTGCAATTTAGATTCTAATAAAGTAAGAACTCCCTCTAGCTTTTCTTGACGCCAATGTAAATCTGTTCGGTAATAAGAATCAAGTGTAAGAGCTTCTCTTATATCAATTTCTTGAAAAGAAGGGAGTAATCGTTCACTTACTAATTGATAAAGTCTATCATAATCCATTTTTGGAAAATAAGAAGAAGATATATAATAATTTTTATCAGGAATAATGGAATAGAAGACCTTCTGATTAGGAAAATATTCTTTTACTACCCAGTTTAACTTATCTGTAAAATAAGTAATAGATTTTTCATTCATTTCAGGTTCTAATTGGTAAATTGCCCCTTCTAATAAATAAGCATCATGAGAGATATTCTTTTGATAGAACCACTTTACAAAGAAAGATTTACTACGTCGAAAAAGATCTCTAAAAGGAAATTGATCTGTTAAATACTGATTAATTTCTTCAAAATAAGCTCCTGTTTTTATAGAAGAAATCTGAAAAGATGGAAATAGCGATAATTTACGACGTTCTGAGTTAGAAACGAAAACATCCGAATCTAGCAAACTAAAAAGAAAGAAGAAACCTAAAATGAAACAAAAACTACCAATCATTATTTTATCCTTCATATAAAACTCCTCCTAAAAACGAAAATATAAAAAAGGTTGAAATGAACCATCGATTAAAAAAGCCGTTGAAAGCAAAAATAATAGTAATGGTAATATCACCTCTAATATATCAATAAGAACACTCCCACCATTTTTCTTTAATATCCAACTCCTGATACTTTTTAAAACTGGTGTCGATAAAAAAGAAGCAATGATAAGGAAAAGGATAGAATCCTTTAAATAGAAAAGTACTTCTTTACTACAGAAAGAAATCTCACCAAATCCAAACATCCCTTTGATAGATTGCACCAATAAAGATAAATCTGTCTGATTGAAAATTACAAAACTAATGAAAACCAAAAAAATAGTATATCCATGACTAAATATTGGATGTCTATTTAAAAAATTCAAAAGAAAATTTTTTTCAATTATTAATAATACTGCAAAATAAAGACCCCAAAGAATAAAATTCCAACTGGCTCCATGCCATAATCCAGTAGCCATCCATACAATTAAAATATTTAGATAATGACGATACTTAGAAACTCTGTTTCCCCCTAATGGAATATAAATGTAATCTCGAAACCAAGAAGATAAAGAAATATGCCATCTTCTCCAAAAATCAGTAATACTACTGGCAATGAAAGGATAATTAAAGTTTTCTAAGAAATGAAAACCAAAAATAAGTCCCAAACCGATTGCCATATCACTGTATCCAGAAAAATCAAAATACAATTGTAAACTGTCTGCAATAGCACGAAGCCAAAATCCAAGAACTGTATTTGTAGATAAGCTAGCTAATTCCTTTGAAAAAATTCCCAGCATATCAGCAATCATCACTTTTTTAGAAAGACCCAAAATAAATCGTCGAATCCCATCAGAAATGTCAGTAATCTTACTCTCTCTTTTTTTAAGTTCTTGAGAAATTGTTTGATAACGAACAATAGGTCCTGCAATCAGTTGAGGAAATAAAGACAAATAAGTAGAATAAGTAAAAACAGAGGTAGCTGGGTCTACCTTTCCACGATAAACATCAATTACATAACTTGCGGATTGAAAAGTAAAAAAACTAATCCCAATCGGCATAGTAATAGAAAGATAAGGAAACATATTTGGAAATAAAGAATTCCAATTACTAACAAAAAAATTATAATATTTAAAATAAAAAAGAATTCCAAAATTACCAAATAAGAAAAAAAGAAGAAAAACTTTTCTTTTCCATGGAACCTGACACCTAAAAATCCACTTACCAAAGATATAAGAGAAACCACAAGAAAAAAGCAATACAATTATAAATCTTGGTTCCCCATAAAAATAAAAGAAAAGACTGGAAATGAATAAAATAATATTTCTATATTTATGAGATACTAAAAAATAAAAAAGCAATACCCCCGGCAAAAAATAATACAAAAAGGAAATACTAGAAAATACCATAGAATCCTCCATCCAAAAACCCTCGTTTTATGAGGGTTTCTATTTTAATTTTCGATATTTTGAAAATTTTTTAATAATTCATCTCCAAGATGATCATTCAAAATAACAATAATCAAATCTCCTCTACTTTCCACTACTACATTTTCTACTCCAACACAAATCCACTTTCTAGGATCTACAGAATTTTTTAACTTCTCTTTTGCATTTTCTACACTCGCTTCATCTTTCATACGAACTAACACAACTGAATGAGCAATCGAACCAGTCATAGATTCGCTTGCTAGTGCTTCTTCATAATCAATATCTGAAGTTCCTAAATATCCCTCTACATTTTCTTCAGTAATTTTGATGTTCTCTAACATCATAGGAAGGTCATCCTCCTGAAATCCATCATACACCTTCTCCATAATCTCTTCTAAACTACCTTCCAATCGATGACTCTTTTCTTGATGACAACCTGTAATTGTTAAAAACATAATAAAAACTAACAATATAGAAAAAATTCTCTTAAAAAATATCTTTTTCATTTTAATCCTCCTTACATTCTTAATATAATCAACAGTATATCATAATTTTTAAATAATTCCAACTCCCTAATAAAAAATACTAATTATTTTTGTCAGATTTTCTAAATTTTTAAATTTTTTTAATTTTATATTGATTTTTTCACCTCTTAATGGTAAGATTAAAACACTGATACAGTTATGAGTGCCTATATGACTGTGTTTAGTACAATGGGGCATTAGCTCAGCTGGGAGAGCGCCACGTTTGCACCGTGGAGGTCAGCGGTTCGATCCCGCTATGCTCCACCATTGGGAAATCTGTTCGAACTATTCGAACTTAATATAGATTAATACCAGTCAATGAGATTGGTATTTTTTAATTCTACTAGTAATTTTGACAAAGTTATTATTACAAAAGCTTTATCCAACTAGCATAATTAAAGATACAAAACGATATTAAAAAAACGGTGGAATTATTCATGCACCAAATTTTTTAACACCATCGACATTTAAAGAAAAATTGATTTTAGATATAATAAGAAATTTGAATATAATGTCCATAATGAATTTACAGTTGATAATTACATTAGCTTTCTTCTACAAAATGGTTTAATCATTAATAGATAAGAAATCTATACTTGTTTTAGAACATTATTATTTACTGCATATTCTAAACAAAAAAAGTTAATTAGGAAATAGTTATAAATAACTATATCATTAGCACAATGAAGAAAAATCTTTAATATATGTGTTCTTTTTTAAATTTAAATAGAGTGATGAAATATGGGAAGAGGCCATTTATCAATAAGAAAACTTTTTAAAAGGGAAATAATGTGGAAAGAAAAAATCGAATAATAAGATTATCTATTATAATATTACGAAATGTAATCAATGTTTATCTTTTACTAGTATGAGAGAACCTAGAAATATTCTAGGGGCATATTTTTAAAGAACTTACAAAAAAACAAAAAAGTCTCCCTATAATAACTGCATATTATAAACATAAATACATAATTATAAATTTTGCAGACTTAGAAAATGTATCTTATAGTAATAAAATTTAATTTAAAAAAATATTGTATTTTTAAATATTCCTTCATAAGTTTTTAAATGTCATGATAACCCTTATTTACAGGTGTTTACGACATTTTTATTTTGGAAGAAATTCACATATCTTTTTTTATATTTTTGCTTTCAAAAGTAGTAAATTAACTTAATAAATATATATATTTACCTTTAAATAAAGGATTTTTAATAATAATTACTATTTTTATAATTAAAGATTAAAAAAAGTAAAATTAAACCTTTTACTCTCTTCAATCAAATAAATTAACTATAATATTTTAACAATTTTTCATAAATATCAGGTTCAATTAAACGTATCGTATCAATAGATACCTCTAATGCTTCTTTGTAATTTCCTTTATGAAATAACATTTCTGCATTCGTTAAACCAGATTGAACTTCCACCATACTACTTCGAAATTTATTTCCATAAACGATTGCCATTTCTGCCATTTGAGCAGTCTTAATCATTTCATTCGTTGTATTATACAATTTTAAAATTAAATCCCTTGCAGTATCTACTCTAGTATTTAAAGTACGAATCACAATCGGCTTTTTACCAAGCTCTTTAATAATCTCCTGAATTGCTTCATTTGCCTCTGATAACTCAATAAAATAATTATTCATAATAATTGGCAACTTATAACTACGAATTCTACTTTTACATTGCTTTAACAACTCCTGAATTTCTTCCAATTGTTCCCTCGCTCGCACCTCATCATCATACATACTACCTAATGATTTTAGAGATACCTCTAAATCTTCTGCTAAAGTAGATAATAATTGATTCCGAACAGAAATTTCACCAACTAAAACAGAATAAGGTTCTTCCTTCTTTTCCAACTTTGATTTAATTTCCTTCTGTTCCTCATTAATTTTACGAAGTCTTCGACTAATATTATCCAAAACGACAATATCATCATCCTTTAAGTCATACATACTTTTAATATCATCCAATTGTGCATAAATATCTTTAATAATTTTAGTTGTCTTACGAAATTTTCTACTAAAAGATAATGTTTCCTCCTCATATTCTTTCCTAGATACTCGTTCTCTCTCAAACTCATTAAAAATCGAATCCAAATAATCAAGCATCGTTTTTAATTCAAACATACAATCCTCTAAATTTAAAACACGAATTCGATCTAATATATTTTTTACATTCTTTTTAGACTCCTCCATATTATAAGAAAGTTTTAAATAACCTAGAGGATACCCCTTTTCCTCCATATCCTTAGAAATATTTTCAATTTCTTCAATTCTTTTAGGAATCAATTTTTCAGCAAGTAACACCAAATTAGGAACTTCTGCAACTACGATGGACATATGATCAATCATCGTATCCAATGCTTTTACGATGTGAACCACTTCATCATATTCATTTTTATCCATAGTTTCATCAAAATCCATAAATCTTTTTTCAATATTTTCAAATTGTAAATCAATGACTTCCTGAACATCCTCATAATCAGATTTATGATCATTAAATTCATTAGATAACTCACGATATTTCGTTTTTAATTTAATAACAATACTACGATACTTCTCTTCACTCAAGGTAATTTCCTTAATTTCTTCTAGTAATTCATTCGCACTCTCTCTAGCTTTATAAATCTCAATCTCTGCTTTCGCAAGTTTCTGATGATATCCTTTTAAATTTTTATTACTTACTTCCATATCTAATTCAATAATCATATCATTAATTTGTGTAATTTTATCATCACGAATTACCTCAAATCGCCGTTGCCATGCCTTATATTTTTCGCCCATCTTATCATTTTTAATAATCGGTTCTACCTTAGATAATTCAGAAAGAACAGGGGTAGAAGCAATCATATTTTTTTCTCGATCTAATTCACTAATTTCATTTCGAATCTTTGCCATCTTATGTTTTTGAATGACTACCAATACAACTGTAATCAAGATAACAGCAAGAATAATAAAAGTAATAATTAGTAAAAGAACTCCATTCATTGTTTTCACCTCATATCCCTATTTTCCACCTTATCTCTATTCTATCACAACTAAAAATATTTTTCTCTACTTTTTATAAAATTTGTCGTTTTCTTGAAAAGAGAAAAGAGAAGAATTAACAACTTCTCTTTCAAATCAACATAAAAATCAAATCTTAAAATAAATTCTTTAAAACAATTGTTTTTAATCTAGACATCTCTTCTAAAGTAGTCATAACGCCTTCATTTCCAATTCCAGAATGCTTCCATCCACCAAAAGGCATTTCAAAAGAACGATAGAAACTAGCTCCATTAATAACGACTCCCCCACATTCTAATTCCTGTGCTACTTTAGCAGCTACCTTCATATCCTTCGTAAAAACATTTCCACAAAGTCCAAAAGAAGATTGATTAGCAATAGTAATCGCTTCTTCTAAGTTATCAAATCCAAGAATAGATACGACAGGTCCAAAGATTTCCATATCCTTCATAACATCCATATCCTTCGTACAATTGGTAAGAATCGTAGGTGTATAAAAAGCTCCACTACGCTCTCCGCCATAAACCAATTTTGCTCCAGCTTCAATGGTCTGATTTACTTGTTCTTCAACCACCTTTGCCGCCTTTTCATTGATTAAACATCCAATATCGGTATCTTCTTTTTGAGGATCTCCTTGCCTCAACTGTTTTAAACGAGCAGTCAATTTTTTAATATATTCTGCTTTTACATGATTATGAATCAAAAATCTCTTACTTGCACAACATACCTGTCCTGTATTATACATTCTTCCCCAAATCGTTTCTTCGACTGCTAAATCAACATCTCCATCTTCTAACAAAAGAAAAGCATCATTTCCACCAAGTTCTAACATGACATGCGTTAAATTCTCACTACAAGCCTTCATTGTTTGAATTCCTGCCTCTGTAGAACCTGTTAAACTAACCAAGTGAACCAAAGGATGCTGCGTCAATGCCTGACCAACAACCTTTCCAGTACCATGAATGACTCCAACAGCACCACTTGGAACTCCCGCTTTTCTTAACAAATAAACCAACTTCGTCAAAGTAAGTGGATTAGAAGTAGATGGCTTTACAATAATTGAATTTCCCATCATTAATGCAGGAGGAACCTTTTGCCCAAACAAATCTACTGGAAAATTAAAAGGAATAATTGCTGCAATGACCCCAATTGGTTGTCTTTCTGTAAGTTGAACAGTACCTTCCTGTCCCTTCTCTGTACCAGCAGGAATTAAATTTCCATACAAATGCTTGGCCTGCTCTACAAAAGCAGGAACAGAAATTTGAACATTGGCAATTTCTGCTCTTGCTTCCTTAATCGGTTTTCCAGTTTCCTGACTTAAAATCTGTGCCAAATTCTCATCATCATCTTGAACAAGTTCAGCAAATTTCAAAAGAATTTCCCCACGTTTTGCAATCGAATATTTGGCCCATTCCTTTTGTCCCTCTACAGCTTTTTTTACAGCACTATCGACATCCTGTAAAGTAGAATTTGGGATAGTATCAATTACTTTTTTATTTGCTGGATTCGTAACTTCAATCGTTTTTCCATCCGAAGAATCCATCCATTGATTTCCAATTAAATTTCTCATAACTACCTCTTCTCTTTCCTACTATTTTGAAAATCCTGTAAAGGAAATAGACAATCCTCCAGTTGTATTGGCACTATGATTATTAGAACCATATTCACCAAATGTAAATCCCATCAAAAATGGTCGATTTCCTACTACATCTTTAATTGCATCATAAAGTTCCTTTTCTCGTTTTTCCAAAGCACAACCTAATCTTCTACCACCACAATAAATAAAATAATAAGCAACAGGTTCCTTTTTCATTCGTCGATTTACTTCTTCTACTGCCCTTTTAGCAGATGAGATTAATTGGTCAACAGAACCCTTCAACTGAATCACTGCAGTTCCAACTTCCAAATTCGCACCAATATCCATAGACAAATCATCATTTCCATTCATTGGGTGCCTAACAGCGGTAACATCTCCTAAAACATCTTTTACACCAAGAGGGGCTGTAATTGTTTCAACCAACAAATTACTTCCCTTTAAAGATTTCAAAGTCTTTCCTGTCCATTTTGCATATTTCTTAAGTGCAGGAACACCATCAATTTCAACCAATTTCCGCTTTCCATCAACTTTAGTAATCACACCAACATTCGTCGTTTCTTCATAATCTCCTGTATAAACATTGCATACTTCGTTATTAGCGAAAAAGAAAGCAACGGCACAACCATCATCGAATACTTGATCATTACAAAGAATTGACCATTTTCCTGCAACCTCATTATCAGCAGCAGAACCACCAAACATAGGAACACGACCAATTACATCCTGAATCCCCTTTAAATATTCCTCTTCTTCTTTAGGAGAGGCAATCATACAAAAATAAGATGGAATTTTAGATACTCCAGCATTTTTAATCGCTTCTCTAGCAATTCTTTTTCCAACTTCTCTTGGTTCCTCATTCCGAACAGACCCAGCAACACCAACGATTAAATCATCTCCCTCAAAAGATAACATTCCAGAATATCCACCCGCATGATCAATATATCCCTTCTCAGGAACAACAATCGCAGCACTAGAAGTACATCCAATAAACGGAATCTTGGTTACACTCTGAATCCCTTCTACAATTTTCTTTTGATCGAGTACACATGAAGTAAATAACAACCCAACCTTTGCTTTTGTTCCTTCTACTGCCATTTTGGCAGTTTCACTACCAGATAAAAATCCTTCCTCTGCTACACTATAGCCAACTTTCGCTTTCATATTCTTCTACTTCCTTTCTTAAAAAGCTTTTCTATAAATTTCTAATATATCATCTACCGTAACATCTCTTGGGTTTCCCCCTGTACATGGATCAACTACTGCCTTCTTTGCAAGCATTTCTAAATCCTCTTCTTTAACGCCAATATCCTGAAGATGTTCTGCTACACCTAATAAAGAAGCTAATTTTCTAACTTTATCTACCAATGTTTGAACAACTTCATCATCGGTTAAATTTCTCATGTCAAGTCCAATTGCCGTTCCTATCTCCTTGAATTTCTCTATACAAACAACTCCATTCCATTCCATAACATAAGGTAACAATAAAGCATTCGCTAACCCATGAGGAGTATCATAAACAGCACCCAAAGGATGTGCCATCGAATGAACAATTCCAAGACCGACATTAGAAAATCCCATTCCCGCAATATATTGGGCAATTCCCATATGGTTAATTGCCTCTGGATTCTTATCCTTGACAGCAGGAACTAAATAATCAAAAATCAATTGTATCGCTTTCAAATGAAACATATCCGACATAGACCAAGAATTCTTCGTAATATATCCCTCAATCGCATGAGTGAGTGCATCAAGTCCTGTCCAAGCCGCAATATTTTCAGGCATTCCTGCCATTAATTCAGAATCAACAATTGACAACACTGGAATATCCAAAGGATCAACACAAACCAATTTATTAACATTTTCCTCATCGGTAATTACATAATTAATCGTTACCTCTGCTGCAGTACCTGCCGTTGTTGGAAGAGCAATAATTGGAACAGAGCGATTCTTCGTATCAGCAACTCCAACCAAAGAAACAATATCTGAAAACTCTGGATTTTTAACAACAATCCCAATTGCCTTTGCCGTATCGATCACACTACCGCCACCAACAGCAATTAAACAATCTGCATTACTACTCTGAAATCGCTCAATTCCAGCCTTCACACAGGAAACCGTTGGATTAGGTTTTACATCAGAAAACACCTCATAAGGAATAGAATTCGTATCTAAAATCTGTAATACCTGATTCGTAACCCCTGCTTTCATTAAACTCTGATCAGTAACTACCATCGCTTTCTTATAATGACGTGATAAAAACTCTGTAGCAAGAACACTTCTAGCATTTGGTCCAAAATAAGATGTTTCATTGAAAATCATTCTATTTATTCCCATATTTTCCTCCTATTATCTCATACTTAAATTATAACATGCCATGAAAAAAAGAAAAGAACTTCCCTACTTTTCTTCTTTTTATATGAAAATATTGACACTTTTTATGACAAAGTATGACAATTCTCTATTTTTGATACTCAATTGCTGATTTTACAAACGAATCAAAAAGTGGATGAGCTTTCGTTGGTCTACTCTTAAACTCTGGATGAAATTGACTAGCAATAAAATGTGGATGGTTTTCTAACTCAATAATTTCTACCAAATTAAGAGCTGGATGAATTCCTGAAAAAATCATTCCATGTTGTTCTAAAAGTTCACGATATTGATTATTAAACTCATAACGATGACGATGTCGCTCATAAATCATTTCTTGATTATAATTTTTATAGGCAAGTGTTCCCTTTTGAAGAAGACATTCATAATTTCCAAGGCGTAAAGTTCCCCCTTTATTTACAATCGATTTTTGATCAACCATCAAATCAATCACAGGATTTTTACAAACCTCATTAAATTCTCTAGAAGAAGCATCCTCAATTCCACAAACATGACGAGCAAATTCAATCACCGCAATCTGCATTCCAAGACAAATTCCTAAATAAGGTACCTTTTGTTCTCTTGCATATTGACAAGCCAAAATTTTACCTTCAATTCCACGACTCCCAAATCCTCCAGGAACTAAAATACCATTCACTCCTTTAAAAATCTCCTTAATATTTGCCTCTTTCCTCTCCAAAAGTTCACTATCAATCCAACGAATTTTTACATTCTTCTGATACCGATATCCTGCTGCTTTTAAAGCTTCCTTAACAGATAAATAAGCATCCTCCAACTCAACATACTTCCCAACCAAAGCAATTTCTACTTCTCCCTGTAAATTTTCTACTGTATAAATTAACTCTTCCCAGTCTTTTAAATTACTTTTAGTAATCTTCAATTCAAATTGTTTTAAAATAATTTCCTCAATATTCTGCCGATGAAAATTAAGTGGAATTTCATAAATATTATTAACATCCTTCGCCTCAATAATATTTTCTACTGGAATACTTCCAAATAATGCAATTTTCTTCTTTACCGCATCTCCTAACTCTACAGGTGCACGTGTTACTACTATGTCTGGCTGAATCCCAAGCCTACGAAGTTCAATAATACTATTCTGTGTTGGTTTCGTTTTTAATTCATTAGAACCAAAAAGATAAGGAACCAAAGTCGTATGAACAAATAACGTATTTTCTTTTCCCTGTTCTAAACGAAATTGTCTTAATGCCTCCATCATAACAGAAGACTCGATATCCCCAACTGTACCACCAATTTCAGTAATCACAATATCTGCATTCGAAGTTGTAGCAGCCTCATAAATTTTATTTTTAATTTCATTTGAAATATGAGGAACAATCTGAATCGTTGCCCCTAAAAAATCACCTCGTCGTTCCTTTTCAATCACACTAGAATAAATTTTTCCATTCGTAATATTAGAAGTATAATTTAATTCCTCATCAATAAATCTCTCATAATGTCCAAGATCTAAATCCGTTTCACATCCATCTGCAGTTACAAATACTTCTCCATGCTGAATTGGAGACATCGTTCCTGGATCTACATTCATATAAGGGTCAAATTTCTGCATAAACACTTTATACCCTTTTCCCTTCAATAATAAAGCAATACTAGATGCCGTAATCCCTTTTCCAAGTCCAGAACAAACACCACCCGTTACAAAAACAAACTTTGCCATAAATACACCTCCCTAAAAAACAAAAAAAGCTCTAAGAGAACTTCTTAGGCTCTCTTAAAGTATACCATTCTACTATAAGGAAAAAAAGAAAGGAATGAAAATTTTACAATTTCTTGACAAAATAAATAAAATTTTATATTTTACTTTTTCCGACAGGCCTCAACAAATGCTTGAAACAAATGAATCATTCGGGGTTCTTCTTGAATCATAGATTCTGGATGCCACTGAACATCAAGCATAAATTTTTTACTAGGAATTTCAATTCCTTCAATCAGTCCATCTGAAGAACGACTAGATACATGAAAGAAATCTTTTTCTGCAATATGAGAATGATGCCTACTATTTACATAAATTTCCTCTACTCCTAAAATATCACGAAGTTTACTAGGAAAAATTCGATTTCTATGAACGAATAATGTATCTGGTACATAATGTTGAATAGTACTTTCATTTAAAATAGTAGGATCTACTACCTGACCTTTTAAAAAATAATCCATCCCTCCAAGCATCTGCATTCCTAAACAAATACCAAGATAAGGAATATTCTTTTCATACGCATATTGACACACAAGTCGGTCAAAATCATAGATTGTTTCTCCTCCTGGTGATAAAAATCCATCACATAAAGATAAAATTTGATAAAAATCCTGAATTTCTGATTCTTTAAACTTACTCGTTTCTACTTCTAATTCTCTTTGATAACAAGTTCGATTTGTAGGGGAAATAAAAATTGGAATGCCACCTGCTTGAAGTACTGCCAATCGGTACTCTTCTGAAACTCCAAGAATATAATCTCTTCCTTCTTCAAACGTTCTAGTAACGATTCCAATCACTGGTTTTTTCATAAAACGCCTCCTAAAAAATTTTATGTTTTTATAAGAGAAACTTTCTATTCTAAAGAAATATCAATGGTTCCTTTTCCATTTTCATAACTAATCGTTGTGATAGCTCCATTGATTAAGGTAACACTTGGCTTTACATGACCAATATCTAAATCCCATAACACTTCGATATCTAAATCACCAAGACTACGACGAATGGCCTCTGCAAACGAAATATCATAATAACTAGAGTTTGTCATACTACGACCAAAAAGAATTCCTTTCGTGTGATGAAACCAACCAGCTTCCTTAAGTTGCCATAAAGCACGAATTACTCCTTCACTAGTTAACTCACAATTATCAAAATACCAAAGAATACCATCCTTTTGATATCTAGAAATAAAGTCTTTTGTATAATCAAATCTAGTTCCAACCAAAGAAATCAATAAATCAAGACAACCACCAATTAATCTTCCTTTCATAGATACTTTCTTTTTATTCGATAAACTTTTCCAAACAACAGGGGTATCTAGGTTATAACCCTCAAGTCCACTTACATAAGAAATACTTTCTTTTTCATAAAAATCGAAATTTGTTTGCGTAATTAGATGACCATTTAGAATTTTAAAATTATTCTCTAACGATGAATGCCACTCTTCCATTCCAAAAGTTTTAAAATTTTCTCCATAGATAGTTGCGATATCTAATTTTGTAGTAATCAAATATAAAATTCCTGTTGGATCGGAATATCCTTGTATCCATTTTGGATTTTCTGAAATTATAGAAAGGTCTAATTCAGATAACATTTCCAGTAAGAAATCCCCACCTCCTACACAAATAATCGCTTGTACTAAAGGTTCTACAAATAAATATTCTAACTGCCTCGCACGTGTTTTGGAATCACTACTAACTCCCTTTTCACTCATACGAACATTTTCAGTTTCTAAAATAGAATAGCCCTGTTCAAAAAACTTAAGAACTGCATTCTCTAAACGGTTTAATTTTATAGGATCTATTACCCCATCTGATGGTGCTGTTACACCAATGACATCATTTTCTTTTAAAAAACTTGGATATTTCATAACTTTTTCTCCCTTTCTGTTTGAATCAATATTCCAACTGGACAATGATCACTTCCATAAACCTCAGAATAAATTATAGAATCCACAATATGATTGATAAATCTTACTGATACTAAAAAATAATCAATTCTCCAACCGATATTCCTCTCTCTAACACCCTTCATATAACTCCACCAAGTATAGGCATCCTTTATATCAGGATGATAATATCGATAGACATCAATAAAACCACAATTCAAAAGTTCTGTAAATTTTTCTCTCTCTTCCTCTGTAAATCCAGCATTTCCTACATTTTGTTTCGCATTTTTAATATCCATTGGAGTATGTGCTACATTAAAATCCCCACAAACAACAACAGACTTTTTCTTATCTAACTTCTTTAAATATTTTTGAACCTTTACTTCCCACTCCATTCTCTCATCCATTCTTTCTAAAGACCTTTTTACATTAGGAACATAGAGATTTACTAAATAAAAAGCTGGAAACTCTAAGGTAATACTTCTTCCTTCTGAATCAAACTTCTTACAACCAATCCCATAAGTAGTAGTAATAGGTTCTACTTTACTAAAAATAAGAGTTCCAGAATAACCCTTTCTCTCAGCAGGATACAAATATTCAAAATATTCCTTCGGATGAAAATCATATTGATCAGAGGTTGCTTTTACTTCCTGAAGACAAAAAATATCTGCATCTATTTCTTGAAAAAAAGCTGGGAATCCCTTTTTTAAACATGCACGAAACCCTGCGACATTCCACGATACAATTTTCATAAAACTTTTCCTTGAATCTTTAATTTTTCTTCTAACTTTGAAAGAAAGTAAACTTGTCCCTTTAATATCTTTCTTCTAGCCTCTACAATTGACATCCATTCTGCTCGATCCATTTCAGGAAATTCACAAATATTTCCACTTCCTATTGGCCATTCCTTTTTAAATGTATTACTATATGCCTTTGTAGCATCATAATCACCCGATGCCATAAACATAACAACAAATTTCCCACTTGGTTGCCTTTTACTTCCTAAAAAATCTAACTGTTTCTTTTCTAATTGAAAACCTGTTTCCTCATTAAATTCCCTAATTGCAGTATCAATTACCTTCTCATTTTTTATCTCTCCTTTTGGAAGAGACCATCCCCCTTTCTCAATATTTTTCCAATAAGGACCACCCATATGACAAAGCAAAACCTCTATTTCTTGTTTTCTTATACGATATATCAAAACTCCTGCACTTCGTTTCATCCTTTCTCTCCTTTTCTTTGAATCCAATCATTTTTAAATGGCTGAAAAGCGCCAGGAAAAGAATAATTCTGTTTAAAATCTTCCTCCGTTACAAATACTCCTAAAAAATCATTCTTTTCTTCTTTAATTTCAATAATATAAGAATCCATCATCCATTTTTTATGAGTAAAAACATGTGTATAAGAAATTCCTTTTTCTATGCTTTTAAAAGGAATATTTTTATACTTACAATATTCTATGACATCTTCTTTGGTCATTTTTTGATTAAAATTAGGGAATTGCCACAATCCCTTTAATAATCCTTCCTCCATTCTCTTTTCTATGAATATTTTATGATGGATTTCAAAAAGAAAAACAGTAAAGTGCTCTAGTTTTTTTTCCTTTTTTTGACTACGCACTGGATACTGAAGACTCGTTTGATGTCTTCTAGAAAGACAAAATTCCTTCAAAGGACAACAATCACATTTTGGAATCCCATTGGGTACACAAATCGTTTCACCAAGTTCCATCAATCCCTGATTAAAATCTCCACTATTTTTAGGAACAATCTCCATGAGTTTCTGACGAATTCGCCCTTTTTCTTTTTCCTTATCAATATTACAAGAATCCTCAAAAAGCCTAGTATAGACCCTTAAAACATTACCATCAACAGTTACTTCTGGAAGAGAAAAACAAATAGAAGAAATAGCAGAAGCTGTATATTCACCAATTCCTGGAAGAAGTAAAATTTCCTCATAAGTAGAAGGAAATTGACCATGATAGTTATCTACAATAAAAAGAGCTGCTTTCTTTAAATTTCTAGCTCGATTATAATATCCCAATCCTTCCCATAATTTCATTAACTTTTCATCGTCAATAGAAGCCAAATCATAAATCGTTGGAATCTCCTTCATAAATCTTTTGTAATAGGAAAGAACCGCCTCAATTCTTGTTTGTTGAAGCATAATTTCAGAAATCCAAACATGATAGGGATCCTTATCCTCTCTCCATGGAAGCATTCTTTGATTTTTCTGATACCATTTTATAATTCTATTCACTAATTCTTTCATACATCCTACCCTTCTAAAAAATTTATTTACTCAAATTTTAAAAGTTCTAACAAATTAATCTACCTTGGTACCAAATAATGTAGAAAATCCATACAACCCACACAAACAATATCTCGAAATAAACCATAAAATTCTTTCAGAAATAGAAAAATAAATCTACTCCATTTAATTTTCATAATCGCTAAAACATCTTTAAAATCATAAACTTCTCCACTATTTTTAACTTCAAAAGAATTCTTCCTTATTTTAACATAAAATCTTTATTTCTGACAACAAACAAAAATATTCATCAAACTATAGGTATTTGCTATATTGATTAGAAAACCTATGAAATATAATATAGAGAAAGGAGAAGTGATTTTATGTACGGTGGATGTCCATATCCAGTTTACGGATATCAAGGATATAATGACAATTCTAATTCAAATTGGCTTTGGATTGTTATAATCATATTCGTAATTTTCTTCATATTCTGGGGTGCTGGTTCTAATAACAACTGTAATTGTGGTTGCAGAGGAAATCAGTAATATCGCCTAATAAAAAACATTGCTTTTATTTAGACCATTTAATACAATTTAAATGGTCTTTTATCTTATCTTTCTATCCATCAAAAAAGAGAGTATTACTATATAAAAGTAATAATCGCCTCTCATAATAACTTTATTATAAGCATAATAATTCACAATCGTCATCAAAATGTGAAAAAAATAAATGAATACTATAAATCCTATCCAATAATATAAAAAAATAAATAACAAAATTGATAATCATGATATTTATACTTTATTTCCTCTAGTAGAACGCTTATGAGGTTTTCTCTCATCCGTTAACCCAACCAAGTAATCAATACTAGTATGAAAATGTAGAGCTAGCTTAATCAAAGCATCTACAGGAATACTCAATTCCCTCGTCTCATATCTCGAATATGTTGCTTGAGAGCAACCCAATAAACTAGCAAAATCTCGTTGTGTTAAATCTAAATCTTCTCTCAAATCTCGTATGCGATTCATAGTATCACCAACAACATTGTATATTATGCATTTGTCGTATATTGACTTTTATGCATTATTCGCATAAAATAAAAGAAACAGAGGAAATAATAAAAATGTACCCAGACATTATCATCACTCCATTACAAAAAGAAATTGAAAAATCACGAATAAAAATTTGCTAGAAAAAAGAAGCAATGATATTTAGCTCAAATAGAAAAACTATTACTCTACTAAAAAACATTGTTCCATTCATACAACAACTATAAAAACAATGATTTCTCATACTGAATAAATCAGAAAAGATAAACATTCATGATATTTACATTTTATTTCCTCTAGTAGAACGCTTATGAGGTTTTCTCTCGTCTGTTAATCCAACCAAGTAATCAATACTAGTATGAAAATGTAGAGCTAGCTTGATCAAAGCATCTACAGGAATACTCAATTCTCTCGTCTCATATCTCGAATATGTTGCTTGAGAACAACCCAATAAACTAGCAAGATCTTGTTGTGTTAAATCTAAATCTTCTCTCAAATCTCGTATGCGATTCATAGTATCACCAACAACATTGTATATTATGCATTTGTCGTATATTGACTTTTATGCAGTATTCGCATAAAACAAAAGAAACAGAGGAAATAAAAAATGAAATTAATAAAAATGTACTCAGACATTATCATCACTCCATTACAAAAAGAAGTTGAAAAACTAAGAATAAAAGTTTTTAAAAAAAAATTCTCATTTACTAGAAAAAAAGATCAACGATATTTAGCACAAATGGAAAAACTGTTACTTCACTACTATAAAAAATATGCCATATTAGTAGAGGAAGAAGCAAACTTCGAAAATAAAGTTAAAAATGATTCAAATAA
Organism: uncultured Caryophanales bacterium; assembly: GCA_947571655.1. Taxonomy (GTDB): domain Bacteria; phylum Bacillota_I; class Bacilli_A; order RF39; family UBA660; genus Alloscybalousia. The sequence goes on along the minus strand of CANOYR010000005.1, from coordinate 7,043 downwards.
AAACACATAAATCAAAAGCAGATTTATGTATTTTTTATAAAGAATAAATTTTTCCTAATTAAAAAATAAAATTATAAAAATAAAGTAGAATTCTAATATCTATAATTTATAAGTTAGACTTTATATAATCACATATCCTTACAATTTCTACTCACACTAGCCATAAAAATCAAATATAAATAAAATTTTAAATAAATTTAAGACAAATAATCAAAAAATATTAGGTAACAAAAATAAAAACCTTGAAAATTCAAGGTTGAAAATTCAATGGTCGGGAAGACAGGATTTGAACCTGCAACCACCTGGTCCCAAACCAGGTGCTCTACCAAGTTGAGCCACTTCCCGAAGTGGTGCGCTCGAAGGGATTCGAACCCCTGACCTTTTGGTTCGTAGCCAAACACTCTATCCAACTGAGCTACGAGCGCAGGGTAACGACCGAAATCTTATTTATTAATCCATAAGACAGTTATAATTCTATCACTAAAATAAATATAAGTCAACAACTTAAATTCTTTTTTTGTTTTTTAATCAATATATATAAGAACTTCCCTTCCAATTATATATATGTAACAAAATAAAAAAGAAATTAATAATCCAATTCTTGAATCTTTAAATAAATTAAATCAGAAGTTGTTTCTATAAATGCTTTTATCTGCCCCAAATTAAAAGTGTACTCCTTACTCTTTTTTGTATTTTCAATAATCACACCTGTATGATCAATTAATAAAGAAAGTCTATCAATTGGAATCTCATCCATTTCTAGTTTTGGTAATATAGCTTCCTCATAAAATAAGGATAAATCCAAGTCATACTCATCTAATAATTGAACATTCAAATTCGTATAGTCATTATAAATCAATTTCTTATATAACTCATGATCGGCTGGAATTTTCCTCCCGTTTAACAAGGTAATCGTATTATTCTCAACAATTTCACTAATAAAATACTTATTCCATAAAAAATCCGTATATAGATGAATAAAGTATCCCATCATAAAAGGATGATTTAACTGAGGCTGATACTTTTCTAAAAAACGAGAAATATCCTCTACCTTCTCGTCTGTTAAGAAATGACTTCTTGTTTTAGTTTCCCCAATATGCTTACTAATATCTGGAGCAATAGAGCCAAGAAGAAGCATATTTAAAGGAAGTTTCAACTTCTCATTTACCTTTTTCGCAATACACATATGAATCACAGAACTAGCCATGTTTCACACCTCTTTTCTAAAAATCAAAACTAAAATTTAAGAAAACTATTGTTTTTGATAGCCTCCCTTTGTCTTTATCTTTCCTAAAGATTGAATTCTTTCAATCGCTTGCTCTGAATTATGTCCATCATACTTAGGAGCTCTAGGTAACTCTACAACATCAAATAAATCCCAAAGTTCTAATCCATAATGATAAGTTGCTTGTCCCTCTTCTGTTTCAATCCCCACAATGAAATATCCCTCAAACATTGTTCCATCATCATGAAGTCTTGATTTCCAGCTAATTTCCTTATGCAAATTACAAATCACACTAAATAGTTTTGCACGATGATTATATAATTCGTCAAAAGTATGACCTCCATCGCTAATTTTATTTGTATCAATGAATCCTTTTTTATCAAGATTTTTAATAATATTATTTAAATGATCTTCAACTGTCATTTTTTTCTCCTCTTTTCTCAAGTAAATCCTTAAAATGATTACCTTTTTCTTCAAAGTTTTTATAAACATTATAACTAGCCGCAGCAGGAGATAATAAACAAATTTTCCCCTTTTTCGTAACTTCTAAACTACGAGAAACTGCTTCTTCCATATCGAATACTGAGATGATGTTTAACTGAGATGCTAAGTTTTCAAATAATTTTTCTATTCTCTGATTGGTTTCAGGAAGAAGTAATATATTTCGAATACTACTCGTTTGTAAATAAGTAACAAGTGGTAAATAGTCAAGTCCTCGATCCATACCCCCTAGAATTAAAGTATCAACAATTTCTAATGTATCAATCGCAGATATTACAGACGGAATACTAGTGGCAATCGCATCATCATAAAATAAAATTTCTTGATAATTACCTACATACTCTAAACGATGAGGTAGCCCCCTAAAACTCTTCAATGATTGAACCACTCTTTCCAAATCAAACCCCAAGATACAAGTTACAGTAAGGCAAGTCAAAATATTGGTTAGATTATGCTCGCCCTTTAAAGTAGTTTCAATTTTAGAACGTGGAATTATTATTTTCTTTTCGTTTTTATAAATTGTTAAATAATTTTGATCTAGAAAATAACAATTCTTATTCATCGCTTGATTCTTATATACTATACTACAAATACCCTCTAAAGATTCTAAATAAGAAGAATTTCCTGCCAAAAAGATATCTTTCTCAGTTTGATGTAAATAAATATTTCTTTTGGCATTTACATATTCATCCATAGAAAGATAATGATCTAAATGCTCTTCATAAATATTCAAAATAATAGCGATATTTGGAGAATGCTTCATAAACTCTAATTGATGAACTCCTAATTCTAATACACAAATCGTATCCTCTTTTAAATCATCTAGTACATCAAAAACAGGAGTTCCAATATTTCCAATTAATACACTCGACTTCTCTAGTTTCTGTAATATATAATAAAGCAAACTAGAAGTTGTACTTTTCCCTTTTGTTCCAGTAATTCCAATGGTCTGATTTAAACAGTATTTTAAGAATAAATCCGTCTGACAAGTGATTTTATTCTTTATCTCTTCATTCAAATAATCTTTGATAATGACACCAGGACCTTTGATAATAATATCATAATCATTACAAGCTTTCAAGTAATCTTGTCCAATATAAAAAGTTAGATAAGAATCATTCAAAAAATCAAAGTCTTGAATCGGATGAAAATCAGCAATTCCGATTTCCTTTGTTTGATCCATACTTCGAATGAATCTATAACTAGATCTTCCTTCTTTTCCAAAACCTAATAATAAAACTCTTTTATTTTTTAACTCTTCAAAGATCTTATTTTTCATGAATTTCTCCTTAAAATTTCCAAATATTCTGAAGGAATGAAATGTTGATTATTAAAATATTTTTCGATTTCTTTAGAAGATACAATTGAAGGATGATATTTTTCTTTATACTGTTTTAATAAATATGGCAGATTTTCTGATTTTAATTTCAAAGCCTTTTGTAGTGAATAGTTAATTTCTGATTTTTCACCAACACATTCAAATGGTTTATCTACATCTTCTAAAACTAAAGCCTGAAATATCTCTTTTAAAGAATCATCATCTAACATTTCATTAGAAAATACTTGTTTCATTTCCTCTTCTTTTAAATGTGGATAAAGCATAATATAAACATACAAACACTTAGAACAATGATTACACCAAATATTTTCTTTGGTTCCACGATTGCAGCTTCGAAAAACACTCAAATACTCTTTATGTTTGATAAATTCCTGAACGATTTCATATTCATTAAGGCAACGAAGAAGACTAAAATATTCTATTTTATCTGTTAGATACTTTTTTGTATATTCTCTAAAGTCTCTCTCATACTCATAACTTTTAGAATATTGATGATTAATCTTAGTACCCTTCACATTTCCTTCATTCGCACTTGCCTCATTCGATAATACAATATATTTTTTATTCGTCAAATACGCCATCAAAAAACTGGCCATTGATAAACAAGCAGAAAAAGGAATATGGCCATTTAAATATCCTTTTTTATTTAACTCAAGCAACTCTAAATCCAGATTATTTTTAAAAATCACAATATCTTCTTCTTGATAGCCCGCCACTTGAATTGAATCATATCCCGCCTGATTCTTTGGATATAGATTTCTCTCAAGCATAAATACTTTATTATCAGAATGATAATCTTTTAATAATTCTAGTGTAACAACGGAGTCTTTTCCACCACCAACTGGAATCAAATTCCCAGAAAAATCACCATCCATCATATGATTAGAATATTCACACTCTGAATCTACTTCAAATTCTACAAAATCTTGATACGTTAAATCAATTCCATTTTTATAAAAATATTCCCCCAACCCATGATATAGAATCTTTTTAAAAAATTCACATTGTTCTTCATTAATTTTCATCGGTTTAATAATAATTTTAGGTGAACAAGTTAATTTGTAATAATTCATCAAATCAAATAGCCCATATTGAAAAAATAGATAATCTAAGAACTCCCTATCTATATTCTTATTTTTAATTTGCTCTTTTTCTACAATAACCTGTGGAAAAAAAGATAATTCATTGATACGGAAATGATAAGTTACAGTATATTGTTTAGAAGTTTCTTCTACTTGAAAAGATTCATAGATAAACTCCCTATATTGATTACGCAATTCTTGAAACATACGAATCACTCCTATATATTATATTATCATAATACAAGTAAAATACAATGAAAAAGAACTGTATATCACTTACAGTTCTGAAACTCATTCAATGAATTAATATTCTAATTGCCATATAGTTACCATAACATGATTATCATATTCAAGAGTTTTATAGCAAGTATACATAATAAGACTTCCATCCCCATTAAATACACTATTTCCATTTAGATCTGTCAAATCTTGTCCAAGATTCATACCTTCAAACTTTTGAGTCATTCTATAAACACTAATTTGACCATCTGTCTTTTTCAAATAAGCTTTATCACCTACAGAAATATCAATAATTCTACGAAATCCTTGATGATTATGATCCGCAATAACGGTTTGATTACCCATTTGAAAATAAGCAGCACTATCTCTATCATCAACAATTTTTTGAGCATTACCTCCATCGGAAATATCTGCAGAGTATACTCCAACATTGAAATCTACAGAAGGAAGAAAAAGTCTTCCTACAGTACCTAAAACATCGGCATTCTGCTTTACTGTTTCTAATGGATCAACAACAATTGATGAAATTGATTGTTGAGTTTGATTAACAGTAGGTACAGTTTCTGGAACTACTGTTAAAGATTCTGATTTAACAACATAATTTTCCTTTATAGGTTCTTCAGAAACTTTTTGTTTTTCCTCTTCTTGAACTACATTTTCTCCTAATACATTAGTAGTTTCAGATTCTATTGTAATTTCTTCTTTATCAATATCCTGATAAGAAAGATTAGAAATTGTTTCCTTCTTTACATTTTCCTTAACAAATTCTTTTTCGTCAAAAATACTAGTACAAATCCCACAGATAATAAAAAGAAAAGCAATAATAACTAAAATAAATAGATTTTTATTCTTTTTCATAAAACCACCCCTCAAAGCAAATATATTTGCTTTTATGAGCACATATTATAACACAAAATTTAAAAATTGTCAAACATTTTTGATAATAGTAGTGTAAAATAATTTAGAAGAAGACATAAAAAAAGAAAGACCTGATGTTATATAAACCATAAAATAACAGAGGTTTTTCTATGAATATAACCATTTATAATCGTTAGAATAGTATTACAAAAATCGCATATAATCTTTAATCGTTTCCCTAAAGATTACTCCATATCAATTTCTTTTTTAATTACATGAATCATAGACATCAACCTTTCCTATGATTTCTTTCCAAAAACAAAAAAAAACAATCTTTCGATTGATTCTATATCTAATAGTTCGAACAGATTCGTCAATAGTGCCCTAAAGGATGGAATTCAACAACTTTAAAATCTAAATAAAAAATTTATTAAAATTTGATAAATTTCAAGTCGCTCAACAAGTTCTTGATTTCCTATCATTTTTTGTATTGTTGATAAATCTACAAATTTTACAGCTTGTACTTCTTCCTTTTGGAAACATAAAGTTTTATCATCAACTTTTGATGTTCTTAAAATAAAGAAATCATAAAATTGTCTTTCGATAAAATCTTCTCTATATTTTTCTTCTTTTCTAAAACAATATATGTATCTAAAATCTTTTATTTCAATTCTATATCCAAGTAAGACACTTACTTCTTCATTTATTTCACGGGCTGCAGCTGATAGAGAATCCTGTCCTGCAGAGATATACCCTGCAACAGAAATATCCCACATTCTTGCATTTTTTTCTTCCTGTTCACTTCTTTGTTGTAATAATATTTCGTTTTTTTCATTTATAATCGCAACTGCGATTGCCCTATGCCACAACCCTCTTTTATGGACCTCGCATCTTGGTAAAACTTCACCTGTTAGTACTCCATTTTCATTAAGTACATCAATTAATTCAGTATTTATTTTAATTTCTCCCTTAGTTATATATATTGTTTATATCAATATACAAGTGTGTTTCTAAATTGACAAAATTTAGTATAAAATTATTGTGTCAAGAACAAATGTTTGCTATGATATATTTGGAACATTTAATAGTTGGGTGATTGCCAATCTTCATTAAAGAAGGGAGGCGATAAAATGAACAAGAAGGATTTTTTAATTCTATCTCTAGTAATTCTTAACTTCCTATTAGTATTATTACTATTTATAACTTTAATATAAAAGAAATCCACCTAACTCATCCAATGATTTAGGTGGTACCCAATTAAATGGCAACACTCAACATCGGCATATTGAATGTTCCTTTTTATTTTATGCAAGTTTCCTTGACATATTCATAATAACATAAAAACGCGCTTTTATCAAGTGCGTTTTACTATTGTTACTCGAAAAGCTCGAGTTTCCTATCAATCTGGTGGCTCCAGCGGGAATCGAACCAGCGACACAAGGATTTTCAGTCCTTTGCTCTACCGACTGAGCTATGAAGCCAAATGGCGGTCTCGACGGGAATTGAACCCGCGATCTTCTGCGTGACAGGCAGACGTGTTAACCCCTGCACTACGAGACCAAAATGGTTGCGGGAATAGGATTTGAACCTATGACCTTTGGGTTATGAGCCCAACGAGCTACCGAACTGCTCCATCCCGCGATATAAAGTGGCGGAGGAAAAGGGATTCGAACCCCTGCGCCGCTCACACGACCTCCCGGTTTTCAAGACCGGTCCCTTCAACCAGACTTGGGTATTCCTCCGTGGTGCCTAAGGCCGGACTTGAACCGGCACGAGTGTTGAAGCTCGCAGGATTTTA
>CANOYR010000004.1 GCA_947571655.1 uncultured Caryophanales bacterium | reverse complement strand
CCCGGTTTTCAAGACCGGTCCCTTCAACCAGACTTGGGTATTCCTCCAATAAATTGGTGCCCCGGGCCGGACTTGAACCGGCACGAGCTTTAACACTCGAGGGATTTTAAGTCCCTTGCGTCTACCTATTCCGCCACCGAGGCAGCACCATTAAATAAAAAATTGGTGACCCGCTGGAGATTCGAACTCCAGACCCTTTGATTAAAAGTCAAATGCTCTACCGACTGAGCTAACGAAGCAAATTTAAAAATGGCTGCCTCAGCTAGATTCGAACTAGCGCATGTCAGAGTCAAAGTCTGATGCCTTACCACTTGGCTATGAGGCAATTTCATGGTGGAGAGAGATGGTTTCGAACCATCGAACCCAGAGGGAGCAGATTTACAGTCTGCCGCGTTTGACCACTTCGCTACCTCTCCACATTGGTGCCTAAGGCCGGACTTGAACCGGCACGAGTGTTGAAGCTCGCAGGATTTTAAGTCCTGTGCGTCTACCAATTCCGCCACTCAGGCAAAAAATGGTGCCGAAACCAGGAATCGAACCCGGAACCTACTGATTACAAATCAGTTGCTCTACCAATTGAGCTATTTCGGCATAATGGTGGGCGATATAGGACTCGAACCTATGACCCCCTGCTTGTAAGGCAGGTGCTCTAACCAACTGAGCTAATCGCCCAAAATATAAATTTTAAAACAATGACATTTCACTGATGACAAGTTAAATTATACTATAGTGATATCTAAAAAGCAAGCCCCATTTTTATTTTTTTTATTTTTTTTTCGATATTTCCTTCATTTTATCATGAATCCAATCATCTAAACGCCTTTCCAGAGGATCAAATCCCCTACCAACCTCGACTACCTTACTGCGATCCTTCATATTTACTCGATAATCAAGATCACGAATACTAAGACGTACATGATAGTTTTCTTCGTCCACATCCATAACACGAACCTTAATTGTTTCACCAAGTGATACATAATCGGAAATATTACGAACATAATTAGAAGAAATTTCCGAAATATGAATCAACCCACTATAAAATTCATCAAGACCAACAAAAATACCATATTTTTCGATTCCCGTTACACATCCTGTGACTATTTTTCCATTTTCGTACTTTTGCATACATCCACCTTCGTCTTAATTATAACAAATTCCCGAAAGGAACACAACTACAATTCCATTGATAAAAAAAACGAAATAAGATATAATAAAAAAGAAAAGAGGAAAAAATATGAAAAAAGATTCTAATGAAGAAATAGAAAAAAAAATCTTAGAAGTCATTGATAAACTAAGACCATTTTTAATTAGTGATGGTGGAAATATCGAATTTATAAAATTCGAAGATGGAATTGCCTATGTTAAAATGATGGGACACTGTGCAAATTGTCCGATGATGGATATGACCTTAAAAGAAGGAATTGAAATAGCAATTACATCCGAAATACCAGAAGTAATAGAAGTTCAAAACGTAGAATAATCTACGTTTTTTTCTTTAACCATTTAATTTCCTCTATGAAATAACGTTCCCTTAAATAATAATAAATATCTGTAATAAAAAACTGATATTCCTCCAAGCGAACCATAAATTCCTTAGGAATTTCTTTTTTTTCTAAACAATCAAAATAAAAACTAGGAAAAAGAACCCTCGCAAAGAAAAGTTGAAACTCAATCTTAGAAAAATTCGCCTGATTTAAAAAATCCTCGATTTCTCTAAAATCATAATTTTTATTCCAAAAACATTCCTTAACATATTCAGCAATATCTCTCACACGAACATCCAAAATAATAGAAAGAGGATCATAAAAGTCAATAAGACTCATTTCAGTAAAAACACGACGATGGGAAGGAACAAAAGGTAAATCATCAAAGGAAGGAAGTTCCTTCAAAGATTCCTTCAAATAAGAAATTGCATTTTCACCCATTCCTATAAAATAATCAAAAATTACAGGATTTCCACTAAAACTTTTATTCTCTCTTAAAGAAAAATCTTCAAAATAATCAATTTTAGCCTCCCATAACTGAAACCATGGAAAAGGAGTATTTAAAAATCGCTTATTTTGAGGAATTACAATAGACCAAGGAACTCTTAAATCATAAATACTAATTTTCTCATTCAAAACATTACTAAGACGCAATAAAACATAAGCCTTCTGATCAATCATGGAAACAATATTTCCCTGAACATTTTTTATAATTTGATGATAAAAACTAGATTCACTATGAAGAAATTCCTGAAATTGATTAATTTTATCTAAAGAATCCATCGAAAAAGAAACTGGTTCTAGTAAATAATAATGTTGTTGATTATGAAAAAAATACTTTCCTTTAATTAAACGAAGCTCCTCGACTATCAAATGATAATAATAACTAATATAGTCTTTCATGGCATACACCTATTAAAGAATATGAAAAAAGCACTAAAATTATTAGTGCTTTTAAAAAACTAGGCAATCCTTCTTCCATAAGATTTTATAGAAGTATCACTATCAACTTCATAAATATCATCTGGGTTAATATATCCCATCAAATCTTCTTCAGGATCTTGCATTGCTCTAGCAATCGCTTCCCACTTTGCCTTTTCTTCATTTTTCAACTGTGTCTGATTATTTAGCTCAATGGTACGATTCAAATATTTCTGTAACTGTACTTTATTTTGAGCTAATGTTGTATTATTGGTCTGCTCCAATTGTTTTCTCTCTTGTACAACTTTTCTTACCGTTTCATCTGCTTGCTTTTGACGTTGCTGCAACATTTTTTGCTGATTTTTACCAGTATCAATTAAATTTTGTAATGCTGATTTATGTTCCTGCTCTGCAATTTGATATCTTGCTTCTGCTTCTGATTGACTATCTCCTGCCTCTTTCACTTCACGGTAAGACGCATCAATTTCTAGTTGAGATTTTTCTTTATAAACCTGGAAATCTTGAGAAAGACGACTAGCTTTTTCCTCTGCTTCCTTCGTTTTCAAACGCTGTGTATCAATAGCCTCACAAAGTTCATAAATAGGAACTACTTGTTTTGTTTCTTTTGGAGGTTCAGATTTTACTTCCTGCTTTGCCAAAACTTCTTTAAGATCAGAAATTTCATCATCTGTAGATTTACTAGCTCTTCTCTTAGAAGATACAAACTCTGAAACAGGAGTTTCCTCAAAATCATTAGTATCATCCAAAGAATCTGATGAAGTTCCACCAACAGATAACATACCATCTAAACTCATAGTACCATAAAGACCCGTCGCATCACTTTGATTCATACCATCAATTTGAGGTTCTTCTATAGAAGAAGAAACATCCATCTTATTTTCAGGTTTCGGATCAAGTTGAAGCTCAACAGTTTGAAACTGTTCATCTTCAGCATCTAAAGGCTCTAAATCCTTAACAGATGGTTGTATCACAGGGACTGGAGCCTTTGCTAACATATTCTTTTCTTTTTCCTCTTTTAATTTCAAACCTTTTGGTAAACTTGTATTAGAACCACTGACTCTTTCTGGAAAAGGAGTTTCAACAAAAGTAAGACTAGCAAGTTGAGAAACCTTTTCTACTGGTTTTTCTACACTAGTAGAAACTTCTGGAATCGTAGGTGCCGTAGGAACAGAACTAGCAACAGTATCACTAGAAGCAACTGGTGCTGGAGCTGGCGCAACAGTAGGAACCACTACTTCTGGAGTAACTACCTGAGCTTCTGCACTTTCTACAGGATTACTAACCACAGGTTCATTCAATACTTTTAACTCCTCTTTAGGAAACTTTCCTAAGTTTGCATAAATTCCTTCCATACTAGCAGGACGAAGTTTCACCTTTTTTGGTGTATTTGATCTATTTATTTTACTATCCTGAACTTTTGACTCAATATAGGGAGTAGTATTCAACATATCTAAATTTTCCATATAAAACTACCACCTTTCTATTCTTTTTTTGAAAGTTCTCTTAAAACATCTTTGATTCTAGACCAGTCTTCATCACTTTCAACTCCACCCAAAGAAACTTTATCTCCATTACGAATCACTGAAGAAACATAAATTGTAATATTCCCAGCATCATCTTTTTCATTCCGAGTATAAACAGCATACTCCTTTTTTGTATCATTAAATTCAAAAGCAAATAATAATTCTACTTCTTCTTCTGAACCATCTTCAGTAACAATCACCATTTTTCTACTTGCTTCTTTCATCCTATTATCCTCCCTTTATTATCATATATATCTATTTTAACATAAATTTAGTAGATTTCAACTATTTTTTTATAGAGTTTTTTAATCTAATTTTTCTAATAGGAAATAACAACACTCAAAAGCACAATAATTACGAATATAAGAATCTAAATCATCAATTGTATTAAATTTCCTACAACTTGGATTTTCTTTTTTATAGAAACCTTTTAATCGAAGCTTATCATAAGAATAATCACCAAAAATATAATCAAAATCATAAAAATATTCTGTATATTTATTGATAACATCTTCCAAATGAAATCCTTCTTTATACTCTCTTATCAATCGATATTTTCTACCATCGAGCTGAACTTCTTTCTTCATATTTTCACCTTATATTACATCATACTCTAATTTAAAAAAAAGGTCAATAAATTGGCAATGTGTATAAAGAAGAATCCTTATTCATTGTCCCACCATAATAAGTAGGAATATTTCCTTGAATCATCTTAATTGTTAAAGGAATATCAAAACTTACCACTTTTTCTTTCGTTAAATAAGGAAGAAGAATTTGAGCAGTCACTTCTAAATGCAATCCAATTTGTACCAGTGCATTATTAATTCCATAAGAAGTAATATTGGTTGTAATATTGCCTAAAACATTTCCAATATAATGAATTCGAATTGGAATCTTTGGTCCAATATTAGAAAGAAGCGGATTTTTGGTAATCAATCCAATAGGAACTTCTTGAAGAATTCCCTTTTTTAAACATTTTAATTGACTTTGAGAAAAATATCCTCCCTCCAAAAAACTAGAATCCAACTCCCCATTTTCTAATTGTTTTAAATTCTTTAAAACTTCATTTGTCGCAACACTCAATATTTGATTTACAGTAATAGGATTAAAATCAATTGTCTGAATAGTTCCATCAGAACTAGTAACTGTTTCAAATAAATTTTGAAAAGACAAATCATTATTTACAACATTATAAATCGCACGATTCGCAACAAAACTTGAAATCTTTTGCATTTCTAGTTCAGAAGTTTCTAATAAAATAGGATTTACTAACTTTCCAAAAAATTGTAGAGTTAAAAATACGACAATAAAAGTAATCAATAGTACAAAAAGTAATAGTTTTTTTTTCCTCCTTTTTCTTACTTTCTTTAGTCGAACTTTCCTACTCATGTGTCCACCTCTTTACTATAAGTTTATGTAGAAACAAAAAAAGTAGAAAATGTACTTCTCAAATTTCTACTTTTCTCACTTTAAAAGATATTTCCAAACAACAAAGGCAATCACTACCATTAAACAAAATGTAACAAATAAAATTAAAATCTTTACCCAAATTGGAGATTTCTGCTCTTCTTTAAAAAAATCATCATCGTCTCTCATTAAATCCTCTTTTGATAAATCCATAGACTTAGTATAAAAAGATTTATCAATAATTGTTTGAGAATTCTCCAATTTTCCCAGTTCTTCTGATTCTCCTAAATTTTGTAATTTTTCCAAATCTTCTGCCTTTATATTAAGATTAGTATTATCGTTTGCCTCTTCTTTGAAAGACTCTCCTAGCTGTTCATAAAAATCTCCCGTAACAATGGTTTCATCAAATTTAGTTGGCATCAAATCATCTAATAAATAATCTTCTTTTTTCGCCGCCTTTTTTCTCTCTTTCTTTTCCCTTTCCAAAATCTCATTTACATCATGAGCCATTGTTTTAGAAGTAATTGTATGAATTAATTCCTCTAAATTTTTCTCTTCTTCCTTAGAAAGAACATCCTTATTATTCTTATATTCTTTCATTTTTTCTTCGTTTAATTCTGTTAAAATATTATATTCTGTAGTCTTAAGCTTCCTCTTTCGCTCTAATTCATCTTCATCTTCTCGATTTTTTTTTGCTTCTTCTAATACATGGTTAATGTCAAAGTCGCGATTAATACTCTCAGCCTTTTGATATTCGAGTTCATAATCTTTAACTTCTCGAACCTCTTCCTTTCCGAATGTAGAAGCCCCTCTAGATTTCTGATAAGCCTCTCTTCTACTAATTCCTTTTACTCGCTGATCAGATAAATCGATTACTTGAACATTTGGATCAATGGAAGAAAATGTTGTATAAGTAGCATTCGTATATAAATCTTCATACATCTTTTGATTTTTAAGTGCACGACTTGCCACTTGATCTTCTTTTGTAGTATATCGTTCCATTCTACTCGCCATAGCATCACCCTATATCCTATTTATCTAATCATAGCATATTTTTTTCTAAAAAAAAAGAGAAATACAATTGTTATTTTAGAATCTTTTCAGTATAATTTAATAAACAGAAAGAAAGGAAGGAAGAAAATGAAAGCAAAAGTAAATAAGGATATTTGTATTGGTTGCGGTGCATGCACTCAAATTGCAGAAAACGTTTTTGAATTTGGAGAAGATGGTCTAGCAGAAGTCAAAAAAGACATCAAAAAAATTAAAGAGGAAGACAAAGAAGCTGTAAGAGATGCCAAAGAAAGTTGTCCTGTAGATGCAATCGATATCGAAAACGAATAAAAAAAAACGATTAAAATCGTTTTTTTTTATTCGTTTTTAACTATTTTTTTCTTGTAAACGCTTCTTTTGTTAATGGTAAAATATCTTTATCATCTACCTTATATAAGAATACATAAGTGGCAACAGCAATTGCTCCTAACATAATCAAAAAGAATCCGATTCCATAATCAACATTTACTTTTACTATGGAACCTACAGACCCAGCTACATCTTTTGCATCCATTACATCATAGATAGCAACAGCTGCACTAATCAATGCAGGTGCATAATTCCATTTTCCTTTTTTCAGATAAATGAAAACAGTGGCTACAATAGAAGCAACGATTACAAAAATCCCATCACCATCTACAAATTTAACTGATTTAGACATTCCCAAAGCATTAACGGTAACAAAAGCAAAAAGATTTCCAATTAATAATAATAGGCACCCTAAAATACCAATATAATTACAATATTTTTTAACCTTATCCATCTTCCCTTACTCCTTTCTTTAACTTTATTATATATGAATGAATGAATAAGGAGAAGTCAATTAAATTTTCGTATGATAAAAAGAATAGAAAAAAGAGAAAACAAAAAAACTATTTTTTCTTCGCAAGTACATAAAATTGATGAACTTCCTTTGACGTCAAAATTCGATATTCGCCAGACTTTAGATTTCCAACAGTTAAAAAACCAATCCTCTCTCTTTTTAACTTATCAACTAAAAAGCCAAGAGATTCGAACATTTTTTTCACCTGATGATTCTTTCCCTCATGAATCGTAAGTTCCACAATACAAGTTCCGTCAGAATTTACCCTACGAAGTTTCACACGATCAGCAAAAAGTTTTTGATGATCAACAATCACACCTCGTTTTAATTGAATTAATTCTTCCTTGTGAATCGTTTTATTTAATTTAGCGACATAAACTTTTTCAATCTGCCCACTTGGATGCATCATCAAATTAGAAAACTCTCCATCGTTTGTTAATAATAAAACCCCTGTAGTATCATAATCAAGCCTTCCAATTGGATAAATTCGCATCGTTGTATCAATCAAATCGACAACTGTTTTTCTATTTTTATCATCACTCACAGTTGTAACAACTCCACGAGGTTTATTAAGAAGAAAATAAACAGGTTGCACTTTTTCCAAAACTTTTCCACATACTTCAACCTGATCCTTTTCACTAACCTTGGTTCCTAGTTCAAAAATTACTTCCCCATTTACGGTAACTTTTCCTTCTAAAATCAATTTTTCAGCTTTTCTTCTTGAACAAATTCCACAATTTGCAATTACTTTTTGTAAGCGTTCCATCATTCGCCACCCCTAATACCACGTATTATATCATAATCTAGAAATAGAAACAAGAAAAATCAAGGTTTCTAATATTGCATGATACGATTTACCTAAGTTTATAAGTAGAAGAAAAAAAAAGATTCCTTCCATTTATTTCTTATATACCAGATTTTTTTTCATATATGAGGACTAACTATCCTTTTTTTTTCATATATTAAGATAGGTGATTATTCTTGAGAAAGCGAGTACTAATTTTTATGATTTTATGTCTTTTACCTAGTCATGTTTTTGCACTTACCGTTAGCAGTCGAAATGCTTGCCTTATGGATATGGATAGTGGAAGAGTGTTATTTGCGAAAGCAAAAGATGAACCGCATCTTATCGCATCAATTACTAAAATTATGACAGCAATTTTGGCGATTGAATCAGGTCGTTTAGAAGAAGAGGTAACTGTTGGAGAAGAAGTTTTAAAAATGTATGGATCAAATATTTATATTGAACTTGGAGAGAAGATGAAACTTAAGGACTTGGTTTATGGATTAATGCTTCGCAGTGGTAATGATGCAGCGATTGTGATTAGTGTTTTCATCGGTGGAACAGAAGAACGATTTGTTGAAATGATGAATGAGAAAGCAAAACTTTTGGGAATGAAGAATACGATTTTTAAAAATCCTCATGGTTTAGATGAAGAAACAGAGAACCAATCCAGTGCATATGATATGGCACTTCTATCTAGCTATGCTTCTAAGAATGATACTTATATGCAAATTGTTGGAACTAAAAAGTATCAGGTACAGAGTAATAAAAAGAGTTATCTATGGTATAACAGAAATAAATTACTTACTTCTTATGATAAGACAACTGGTGGAAAAACAGGATATACTCCTAGAGCAGGAAAGACATTGGTAACTACTGCGAAAAATAAGAAACTAAATTTGACTGTGGTTACTCTAAATGATGGGAATGAGTATGATACTCATGAAACACTTTATGAGTATGGATTTTCTAATTATCAAAACTATTTAATTTTAAAGCAAAAGAAATTTAAAATTGACGATGCTTATTATCCTGATCAAATCTATATTAAGGAAGATTTTACTTATCCACTTACAGAGGAGGAAAAAGATCAAATTCGTGTGGAAGTTCGACTTACGAAACTAAATCAATATAAGGATGGAGATCAAGTAGGAGTTGTTTTTGTAAAGCTTTCGAATGATACCATTCATGAGCAAAAGATTTATGTTAGAAAGAAAGAACATAAAAATTCTTGGTGGAAAAAGATTTGGGGTTTTTTTAATGGTCAATAAGATTTGGGGTTTTTTTAATGGTCAATAAGATTTGGGGTACTTTTATTGTCGTCGGCCTTTTTTATGGATTTTTAACAGGTAGAATGGATATTATGAATCAAGAAATTATCGATTGTGGGTCTTCGTGTTTAGAACTTTTTTTCCATATGTTTCCAATGATGATTCTATGGAGTGGAATTATGAAAGTTGCACAAGAAGCACAAATTTTATCTTTTTTATCCAAGTTGTTGCGTCCCCTTTTTTCTTTGATTTTTCCGGAGTTAAAAAAGGATGATCCAGCACTTGAATATATTGCTAGCAACTTAACAATTAATATGCTTGGAATTCATAATGCTTCTACTCCTTTTGGATTAAAAGCTATGAAGTGTTTACAAGAAGAAAATCCAAAAAAGGACACAGCGAGTAAGAGTATGATTACTTTTTTAGTTTTGAATACCAGTGGAGTTACTTTGATTGCAACTGATATTCTTGCTGTTCGTAGTAGTATGGGAGCTTCTTTTCCAACGGATTTATTATTGGTTACAGTTTTGGCAACCATAATTAATACTACTTTAGCTTTGTTGATGAATGCTTATTTAGGGAGAAGAGGATCATGAGTTTTGTTGCGCTAGGAAATTATTTATTACCAATTGTTGTGTTTTTAATTATTTTCGTTGCTCTTTATAAAAAGGTTCCTTTGTTTGATGTTTTTATTGAAGGAGCAAAGGAGGGAATTTTATTAGGATTTCAGGTATTTCCCTGTCTTCTTGGAATGATTTTTGGAATTAATTTATTATTACGAAGTAATATCGTTACTGATTTCTTTAAACTTTTTTCACCCTTCTTTTCTTATTTTCATTTTCCTAGAGAGATTTTACCACTTGCTATTATTCGGCCAATTTCAGGAAATGCTTCTTTTGCCATGATGATTGATATTTTTAAGAATTATGGAGTGGATTCTTATTTAGGAAGAATTGCAGCTGTAATGCAGGGAGCAACTGATACAACGATTTACGTAATTTCTCTTTATTTTGGTAGTATTGGTATTAAGAATATTCGTTATGCCCTAAAAGCTGGATTATTTGCTGATTTTATTACTCTGATTGTTAGTATTTTACTTATTTCTTTCTTTTTTTGATATTTCATTTGGTTGTAAACTTAATCTTTTAAATTCATTTTGTCTTTTAGAAGTTTTATAAAATCAAATTTTTTAGAAATAACACTCTTCTACTTATAAACTTTACATTTTCTATAGAATATGTTAAAATCAGAATCTATAAAAGAAAGGAAAAACCATGAAAAATCTCAAAATTTACCTTCTAGCTCTTACTACAGCCATTAGTTTAACAACACCATCGATTGTTATGGCAAAAGAAAAAAATCAAACAGAGAAAAAAAATAAAAAGGAAACAATCGAAGATTTAAACGAAATTCAATTTGAAAATCCAGATATTTCCTATGGAGAAATCGAATATTTATTAAAAGATAGTTCTTGGCAAACAGACATAAACAATACCCACAGAAAAAATTCAATCTATCAAAAGGAAACAAATACAATTTCTTGGGAAAACGCATTCTTAAAAATCAAAGAAAATAATATCATTTACTTAAAAGAACATCCAGAATTATCTTATCTAACAACATTTTCAGATACAGAATTAAAAGAAATTCTAAACACCCACAAAGATTTTATTAACCTTATGAATTCTCAATATGACATTAATTTAGAAAATGTAGCCTGCAATCTTTCAGAACAAGAAATTTTAAAAGACACAAGAATTCCAGTACTAGAAGTTCCCTATTTCGCAAATTATGAAGCATCTACTCAAACCATGATTTTTCTAGAAGACTCTGATAGTGATTACTACGAAATTACCAAAGCTCACGAAGAATCACACTTATTACAGGGTTCTTGTATCGACACCTCAAAAACAAAAACAAAACAAAGTGTCTGGGAAGAACCTATTGAATATGCTCAAAAAACAATTCCCTCTCCTCTTAGAACCATCTGTTTAGACGAGTACATTGCCTATATTCAATCACAAAAAATAAATCCTGAATATCAAATAGATACTCCAAACTTCGATTTTTTATATCTATTAGAACTTTCTTTTTTACCAAATAAAAACTACAAATTTCAAGAAACATTAACTACCCTTTCTTTTAATCAAAATCAAAAAGATTTTTATAAATTATTTAAAGGAAAAGGAAAAGAAATAGAAGCACATAAAATTATGCATACAATAGATTTATATCATGGATATTTTAAAGAGGAAATAGAAAATTTTCAGGACGAAGATCAAAAACTATTAAGAACTGCGATTCTAAAAATCAATTGTAATCTTTTTAAAAACATACTAGAAAAAAAAGAAAAATACGACAAAGAAGACTTATTTTACCTAATCGCCTTAAATAAAAAATATAGCCTTTATATTTTAGAAAACGAAATGATAGAACAAGAAATTCAAAACAAAGAAGAAATTAGATTCAAATATTTAAAAGACTATGAACAAATAGAAAATCAATTTTTTCAACAACTACAGTTAAAATATCACGATTCAAAATTAAAAAAACAATATGAAAATTACGATTTCAAGAAAAAAGAATTAAAAACAAATAAAGAAAATCAAGAACTACTAACAATTCTTGAAAATAATATAGAATACTTTCAACAAGAAAATTCCCAAATACAAAAAGAAAAATCACTGTCTAAAAAATAAACAGTGATTTTTTTATGAATATAATCCATGTAATTTCTGTCGATCAATATCTGTAATATCCTCTACTTCCCATTCTTTATCTTTCTTTTCTAATACAAAATGAAGCGTATATTTTACTTTATCTTTTACGTTATCAATTTCAGATAATTTAT
This sequence comes from uncultured Caryophanales bacterium, assembly GCA_947571655.1. Taxonomy (GTDB): domain Bacteria; phylum Bacillota_I; class Bacilli_A; order RF39; family UBA660; genus Alloscybalousia. The sequence goes on along the minus strand of CANOYR010000004.1, from coordinate 83,488 downwards.
AATCCATAAATTTTTCATCATCTACTTCTTCCTCTTCATCTAAAAATTCTTCCTTATGCGTAAGTAAATATGACTCTGCATTTTTGATAGCTGTAGCGTAATCATAGACTTCAATTTCAACTTCAACAGTTGCCTCATCTCCATCTTCTGTATCCTCTTTAATTTTATAAGATAAATTTTTATATTGTTTTTTCATAAGATCGCGATATTTTTCCTTTTGTTCCTTTGTCATAGTTCCTGCAGAATCAATCACTTCATCCAGTTGATCCATTACTTTTTTATCCATCGTTTGATACTTACTTAAAAATTCCTCGACCTGTTTCGTAGGCGTATTCATCATCTGCTGACATCCTACAAGCAAAAAGATTCCAAAGAAGAGTAACAATTTCTTTTTCATAAATTTCCTCCTTACTTGTAGAATGTTCAAAAACTAAAAAATTATACAAAAAAATCGAGTTAAATACAGTAAAATTTTTTCTTTTCCTTTTTATAAAGAATAAAGTCTTCTAATTGATAAATTCCAAAACTTTGAAGATAGAAAACTTCCTTACTCTTTAATGAAACTTATTCTAGTATTTTCTATTCATTTTGTAAAACTTTCATGATAAAATAATAAAAGGAAGTGATTTTATGAAAAAAACAATTTTAACTGGAATCAGACCAACAGGAAATCTTCATTTGGGACACTACTTTGGAGCATGTCAAAATTGGTTAAAACTTCAAAATGATTATGAGTTTTTCTTAGAAATTGCAGATGTTCAAGCATTAACTGACAACTTTAACAACCCAGAAAAAGTGAGAAAAAACGTAAAAGAATTAGCAATTGACCTATTATCTATTGGAATTGATCCAGAAAAAACAAATCTTTTCATCCAATCAAAAATTTCAGAAATTGCAGAACTCACAGTATTTTACTCAAATCTAGTTACCATCGCAAGACTTTATAGAAATCCAACAGTAAAAACAGAAATTGCCCAAAAAAAAGCATTATTTGGGAACGAGGGAGAAAGCGTTACCTATGGTTTCGTAGGATACCCAGTCAGTCAAGCCGCAGATATCACTGCTTTTTCTGGAGAATTAATCCCTGTTGGAGAAGATCAACTCCCACTAATTGAACAATGTAGAGAAATCGTTCGAAAATTCAATCATATCTATGGAGAAACATTAAAAGAACCAGAGGCACTTCTATCTCCCACTCCTAGAATTAAAGGATTAGATGGAAATGAAAAAATGGGAAAATCTTTAGGAAATGCTATCTATTTAGCTGATAACGAAGAAACAATCTCTAAAAAAATCATGAACGCAAAAACAGATTCTAAAAAAATTAAAAAAGATGATCCTGCCAATCCAGAAATCTGTATGGTTTATTACTATCACAAACTAATTAAAAATAAAAATTTAGAAATCGTATGTAAAGAATGCAAAAAAGGAACACGTGGATGTGTCGCTTGCAAAAAAGAACTCATTGAAAAAATGAATGAATTTCTAAAACCAATCAAAGAAAAGAGATCTTATTACTTAAAACATCCAGAAGAAGTTAAACAAATTTTAGAAAAAGGAACACTTTCTGCCAAAAAAAGAGCAGAAACTACCATAAAAAATGTAAAAACACAAATGAATATTAACTATGAAGAACTGTAAAGTTCTTTTTCTTTATACTGTTTTCTTCTTATGAGAAAGCTTTAACACCTCATATAAAGAAAGATGCTTCGAATCTAAAAACATCCTCATACTAGAAATTAATTCCTCCTTCATTTGTCGATAACTATGAATCTTCTTTTCAAAATACTCTTCATATAAAAATTTTAATTTTTCATACTTTTTTCTTTGATAAGCATCCTCGATTTCAGAAATCAAATACTTCCTCATCTTTAACTCCTTTCGGGTTAAAAAGAAACGAACATCTTCCAAGCATACACAATGATAAGAAAGATCATAAACATCCGTATCAAATGCGATTTCCAAAATATCTTCTTCCTCTTCTAAAATCAATCGACTCTTTGCTCGACTAAATCCACGAGAGTCCCATTCAATCGCAATCACTCTAGATCCATCAGAAAAAAGACAAACATAAGCAAACGTTTTAATACTATTCTTAGTATATACTTCACACGTTTTATAAATTTCAGCTAAAAAAGAAGAAGAAACACAAACCTGATTCTTAACGAGTTCGTCCATACAAGTTGTAGAAACTCTATAAAGACGTACCTTCTTTATATTTTCTATTTCATCATTTAGATTCCATTCAAAAAAATCCAAAAGATAAGAATCATTAAAATTTACTAAAATATCATAAATATAAACCATGATAACCTCTCCCATCCAATAAAATCACTGCACTTACCATTAAAAATCCAAACAAGGCAAAATAACACTCCAATCTTCTAGAAATAAATAATAAATACTCTTGAAAACTATATCCAAAGGTAAGTAAATTCAAATAAGTAATAATATAAGTAAAACCAATTACCATCAATCCAAATCCAAGCAAAAAAAAGAAAATTCGAGTCATACTACCACCTAGTTTATTTTATTATTCTAGAGTCATTATTAGTATTGAATTTTCATTTTAAAATATTCAAAAAATTTAAAAAAATCAAGAATTACGCCAATTTAAATAAAAATCAGAAATTTTTTCTCTTCCTGCTGTTGCCAATTCTTTTAATAAACTCCAAGTAAAACCAAAACTATTCTTCATTGCTTCAAAATCACTTTTGGCCTGATTACAAGTAACATCTCCAACAGTTTCACAAAGACTCTTTGTAACTTCAAGATATTTTACAGCCAACTTCCCCTTAAAAGAAGAATACTTATCCTTGATTACCTCTTTATAATTAGGAAAATACTGATCAATTCCATAATCAATCTTCAAAGCCAAAGCAATTACTTTAAGTTTTACAGAATTAGTAAGTCCTTGAAATGTATACCCCTGAATCTCTTTTTCATAAAAAATAAAATCGACAATCCCAGTAAATGTAGCTTTCGCTTTTTCTAAAAAAGAAGGATCTTCAGAATTAACCGCCTCTATTTGTTGATACCCTTGCTCAAAATATTGAACCACTGCATGACCTTCCTCTTCCATTCCAGGACTTTGATTATTAATAGAAGAATCTGGAGTTGGAATAGGAATCACAGGAATAGAAGAAGGACTTGGATTAGAAACATTGGGAGTTTCCGCTGGATTACTAGAAGGTGTACTTTCCAAATTCTCATCGTTATTCTCTGTAGGAGTTGGAGTAGGAACCACTGTTTGTGTAGAAGAATTTTTTAAATTCTGCATCTGATTCTTTCGAAAAGAAAAATAAGAGAAAGGACCAAAAAAAGAAAGAAGAATTCCTCCTACAATCAAAGTACCTGAAATTCCAAACAACAAATAAATAAAACTTGAATACTCTATTTTTTTCATCACGAACACCCCTTTGATATATAATATATTTTCCTAGAAAAGAATAAAGTACAATTACTTAATAATATAAGGATTCTCTTCAGTACCATCTCCACTAACATATAAAGCATCATTCACAAGTCTTACCACTGGACGAACTCTTAAATCCGTATCTGTAGGAGAAGAAGAAATAGAAGCACCATTAATTTTGTAAGCCCGATGCGTAGTAGAAGAATCAGCAGTAGCAGTCCACCAAGAACCCATAATATAAGAAAAATAATTATAATTAGAGCAACTTCTAGAAGCAGCGGAATTACAATATTCATCCAAGCTTGCATTAATAACATCATACAAAGGAAGTAATCCCAAATATTTATTTTCTAAAACTTCAGATTTTTCAATACTTCCATCATTCGCCATCACGTTTTCATCACGTTTTCCAATCGCTACAGAATAAGGAGTTAGAAGCATCTTAGCTTCTTCATTTAAAAAAGCAGAATTGGTATATAACGTATCTAAATAAGTAGCGATACGACTAATTGAATAGGTATTAATCCCACTGTTATCTCCTCTGTCGACATTAAAACGATCATCCCAAACAGAAACATAATCTCCCTTTCCTCGGTAAAACAAATAAATATAATTATCTTCGATTTTTACAATACTCCATAAATCATTAGAAAATTTTACAAAATTATTCGGAGTATCCCCACGAAAAATATATCCACCATTAAATTCATAAAGACCTGCTCCCGAACTTTTCAATGGTTCCAAATTTCTAATATGCGCAACTAATGTCTCCGTTTGATACTGATCACCACATTTTAAATTTGGAGTATAACGATACTTTCCGCTTACATTCGTAACAGAAACATTTCCACTACAAGACAAAGAACCATCGAGTTTCTTGGTATACTCTGATAAATCCTTCATATGACCAGAAGATTTCAAATTCCCAACATCAATTGTTACATTTCCTCCAGACATCTGTGGCAATAACTTAGGATTTTTTTGATAGTAATCCTTTGCTGCATCTACCATAATTGTTTCTATCTTAGAATAACTCGTTCCAGCAAACATACGATTATATAATTTTAAACAAAAGATAATCACAATTACAATAGCAACAATAATACCAACAGTAACAACAATTTTTTTGATTCCTATCTCATTTAATAACTCTTTCATACATTTCCTCCATACCCATTATAACAAAAAAAAAGAAAGACGACAATATCTCTCTTTTCCAATCTCAATTAACTATTTCTCTTTAATTCACCCCAACAATCAGCCCAATTTCCAGCTTCATCATCTGTTTCAGTAGAAACTCCAGAATTTGACGTTCCAAATAAGCCCATCAATAGAGAAACAATTGTTGCGATAAAGAACACAGCAACAGCTGCAATAGCTCTTTTAATCAACTTACCAGTTGCACCCTTGATTTCTTTATCATCACTAGATAATACAGCTTTTCCTAAATCAATTGACCCCATAATAATTAAAATAATTGGGATACCGATTTGAATAATAGGATAAACACCGAATTTTAAAAACTTAAATATTGGTACTAAATCTTTTGGACACGTTAATAGTTGTACAAAATCCATAATACTTCCTCCTCTTTTCACATAAAACAATTATATAGTAAAAATTACTATTCGTCAATAATTTGACAGATATTTACGATACAATCCCAAAAGATTGATTTAAAAAACTTGTGATTTAATCTTACATCATTCCACCAGTATAAGTACTAATTCCCAAACGATTTAGTAAATCTTGCAATACATTAGAATTATCTTGTCTCTCATCCATTGGTGGCAAATTAAAGAAAACTTTTGTCTTTGCTTCATATTCAAATTCAGTAATATCTTGCATCGTTAACATACTCTTAGAAAGAATAATCTTCTTTCCTTTCAATTTTTCGAAAGTTCTAGGATCTTTTCTCATCATCTTATTTAATTTAATGGAAGAAGGCTCCACTAAATAGATAACATCTGAACAAAGATTAACATCCCCATCACTATTCAAATCAACAAGAACAACCGAAGCATTTCGATATTTCAAAAGCTCAGCAGCAAGTCCATCCTTCGTAGTAGAAACTAGTTCTTTATCACTAATATATAGAAAATCTCTACGACCAACTTCAATCGCAACTGTACTTCTTCCCAAACGAATTAACTCTTGTTTTAACAAATAAGAAAGCATCGTAGCACCTGCATGATCTGTTAAATTCTTAATTCCTAAAATATAAGAACCTCCACTTACAATATTACTAACAAGTGTTGTACCTTCACTATTACCAGTAGGAGTAACAACAGGAGCTGCGGCAGCCCCAGCACCACTACTTCCATCATCAATTTGATGAAGATGAGCAACATCCCGATATGTATTTGGATTTTGAAGCAAGTAATTAACACCATCCAAATTTGTTGTAAAATTATAAATTCCCATCGAAATTAATCGTGATAAAAACTGTGGAGCTAAACATTCTGGAGTATCTGGAAGTAATACAATAATTTTTTCAACATCCAAAGACATAGAAAGCTTTTGTAAATTACGAATATCTCGATAATTCTTAAGTGCCGTTAAATCTAAAATCATTCTTCCAAAAAAGAAGTTAGAAAACATTTGAATGAGTTCATCAGATTCAAATGTTCCATGAATAGATTTAATAACTTCAATATCTAAGCTTGCAAGCTCTGCTTGTCTTTCATTACTTATAATTACGTTCATCTACATCACCTTTTCTTACTAAGATGGATCGATAATTCCACCGCCACCTTGGTCAGTTACCTCACTATTATTTCCTGATGAGAAAATCATAGAAGTCTCCCCACCAACTCGAAACAAGCCAGCAGTAAATGGCAATAATTTATTAATTACTGGAATATCAATATTTACAAATGTTTGAATAGAATAATAAGAACCCTGATAGTTCTTTTTATTGGTACTTCCCCCAGAAATATCAACTTTAGAACGAGTATAACAAAAAGCACCATTCGTAGAAGAACGATAAACTTCTAAGCCATTTCTTTGACACCAACTAGTATAGGCATCACTAAGTTCATAATTGGTTTTACGCATATACTCATCAATTTTTTCTTTTGCATCTTCAGTAAATCCCTCATGTTGTTCAATAATTTGTATAATTTGATTTTTTACTCGAAATGCTTTTGTATAATTTACAGTAAAAGCTAAATAACCATTTACAATTAACATAAATATTACAATAATTTGAAGAGAAAAAACTCCACCGATTGCATCTCTCATGCTATCACCACTCTATTCCTAACTATCCTTGTGCACATTCTTCAGGATTATCTTTACAATCTGTACTAATTGAGTTCCATTGATCTGTAACAGTATTCTTAATTTGTGGCCACATAAACCAGAAGAATGCAATAATTGCACCAATGGCAATAATTGTTACTACAGTCATATTTAATTCACCTGTCGCTTCTTTCATACTCTCTACCCTCCTTATTTTGATTATATCATAAAATATTTATTTACAATATAAATTTTACATGAAAACCTTATTAAGGTGTAAAATAAATACTAAAAATAGTCATATGTAAAATTTAAATTTCTATCCCTACATATTCGTAAACATATAAATCATAGCCATTAAAATTAAAACCATGACTCCACCACCAGTAGCAACTAACATAATCATTGTTTGACTTTCCATATAGTGAAGTCTTTCTTTATACTTTTGTTCTCTAGCTTTTGCTTGTAAATTAGAAACCGTTCTAGAAAACATTAATAAACGCTCTTGCTTTCTCTCTTGAGAACCAAGTCCCAAACGATATAGTAGACGCATCATTCTCATAGAATCACGTACTGGATATTCATTCGCAAAATCCATATATGGTTGAATAGAAGAATCTCCTGCATCAATTTTAGCGATTAAATCACGAAGTCCAGATCGAAAAATCTCAGGTGCTTCATCAATTGATTTCGCAAGTGCTACAGGAACAGTATAATGCTGAATCAATATCTCTAATCCCTTTAAATAATAAGGAAGCATCACATCAATATCATGTAAATGTTTTTTATAATAACTTTTTAACTTATTATAATCAGATTTAAAAACAATATATCCAACTGCTAAAGAAAGAACAATATTAACAGTATTTAACTCAGTTAAAAAGATAAATAAAAATGCAACAATACAGATAAAGGCCATTTTTAAGCGTTTATTATATAAAACATTAGGATCTGCACGATCCCCATACTTTGCAGCTACTAAAAAATCATAATCCTCTTCTTTTAAACCAGCAAATAGTGCTTGATTATCTTGAAAAAACTTATTACCATCAATGGTATTATTATAGAAAAAAACAAACATAATAATCGCACCACAAATAATTACTTCCATTACTCGGCACCTACATTCTCGTTATAATATTTTTCTCCTCGAAGAAGAAAATAACTATTTACAAGTAAAACTGCATGCAAAATAACTACCATCAAAGGATTTCCAAGCATCGCAATATAAGTTTCACGTCCCAGCAAATACTGAACAAGCATTACCATTAAGTAAAGCATGACACCATACTTCAAAAAACCCTTATGGAAATTTGCTCGGTCCATTCGATCACGATAAACGCTTTCAACAAGCATATCAATATCCAATTGCATATTTTCCAAAGATTCTCCAGAATCCTTTGCACCTTCCTTAGTAATTTGCAAAAATAACTGATGCATATTTTTTACAATATAATATGGATATTTCGCACTCATAAACTGAACCGATTCGTCAATAGATCCATTCTGATAGGCCAGAGAAATCATCATATTGACATCTCCCAAAATAGGTTCCTCCAAAACACCAGAACTAGAAACACCTTCGAGTGCCTTCACAAAACTTTGAGTTGTTGCAAATTCCATAATCGTATTGGTTGTATAGATTTGTACTTGTTCAAAAATAAACTCACTATAAACCCTCTTACAACGTAAATATGCCAAATACGGAATCACAGAAACAGCCAAAATAATATAAAGCAAAGAAACTACAATGTTATAAAAATACATATAAGAAATTACTGCAGCAAAAGCAGCAAAAGTTATAATCTGTACTGTATATTGTTTCACTGTATACTCTTGTCCCAACTCTTTTGTTTTTTCACGAACCACTTTAAAAGAATATGGAGCAAATTTATCATAAATAGTACCTACATGTTCTGTAACAAACTTATTGACATTTTGACCCTGATAAGATCGATATAGCATGATAAAAAGTGCAATTAGTAAAATAAAAATTAATTCCATAATATCACCACCTCATTATAGATTTCCATTAGAAGAATCTGAAGTAGGAGCTCCAAAACTAACAATTGGAATTCCCTGATTCATAGTCGTTTGTACATTCGAATTCGAAACAGGCTGTAAAACAGCAGAATTCTCTGTTTGAATAGAACCAACATTATCAACCACTGGTGCTGGAGTTGGTGTTACTGTTGGTGTTGGTAAAGATTTTTCTAAAACAGGAGCTGGATTTTGTACTGGTTGATTGACAACTGGTGGAGAAGTTACTGAAGGAGAAGAAGGATTACTTGGTACAGAATTTGTAACATTAGGTGTAGCACCTACAGTAGAATTGGTCGAAGGATCAACGATAGCTTCAGGTTCCAACATCTCACTTTCAATCGTTTCTGTCTGTACTCTTGCTTCCTCTTTTTCACGTTGCTCTCTTAGTACTTCCCCTTCACTCTTATCACCAACAACATCTTCTAATGACAATCCAGTAGAAGATTCTCCAAATGCCGTATCAGTGATATCAATATTTTGCGCAGCCAAATAATCAAGTAAATGTTGACTCGGATTTTTCTTTACCACTTTTCCACTCATCGTTTTTTGATAAATAATATTATAAACAGGTTCATTATTCTCATTAATATAAAACTCTGTAATTTCATCAATTTCACGATGAAATTTTTTATATTTTGGACTATAGTATGCCTTAATATGAACACCAAGTTGTACATAACGATAAATCGTATTCAAGAACTGATCCACATCCAAATCAGTTTCCATCAAAGAATACATACGATGAGGAATAGCATTTGCTTTATCTGAATGGATAGTCGATAAAATATTATGTCCCGAAGAAATCGAGTTACGAACTGCACTAACAGCTTCTGCACTACGAACTTCGGATAATAAAATCCATTTTGGATTCTGTCTCATACAAGTAACAAGTACATCAGAATACGAAGCGATATTATTAGTTTTCATCGCAACAATATCACGATGTGGATAAATCTTATCCAAATGAAGTTCCAACGTATCCTCAATTGTAATCAATTTCTCACTCTCAAACGTATGAGATGCCAAATACTTAACAAACTCTGTCTTACCAGAACCAGTTTCTCCACAAACAATAATATTACAGTGTCCATGAACACATTTAATTAAAAAGTCATGGATATCTTTTGTTACATAATCCTCATCTAAAAGAGTTTCCTCCTTTAAACGAATCTTCGCTGGTGTCTTACGAATAACTAACGCAATCCCATTTGTAGCAATAGAATCATGTACAAAGTTCATACGAAGTTCAGGACTCTCAGCATCCAAAAATGGATTGGCATTGTTAAAGGATACTCCCATCACATTAGAACATTGAAAGGCAAGTTTCTCAACAACAATATTATTAATATTGCCATTTTCTACCCGAAGAGAACCTTGTGTAAGAGAACGAATCCATAATTGTCCATTATTGGTATATGAAATATCAGTAATATCATCATTATCAATATACTCTTGAAATGCCCCAAAATCTAGTTGTTCAAACAAATTGTCTTTCATGATTTCCTCCCTATACAATAATGAGAAATAGACTATCCCAGCCTATTTCTATCATTGAGTATTATGTATTTGAAAGATTTCCACCAGAATTATCATCTGTCCATACTGTAATCTGGTTAATAAAATCTTTTAAATCGGTATTAGAAATCGCAACCTCTCCTGGATTTTTCTTCAAAGACTCTGCAGTTGGTACTGGAATCAAAGTAGCTTCATAAGTTCTTAAATACATCGTCTTTCGAAGTAAAATATGATATTCCTCTGGAACAGCAAAGATAATCTGTGCAGGAGTTCTCTTCTCTTCCACATTTTCAAAAACAGAATCTCCAGCAGAATCTAATACATCGATTACTTTGACATTCTCTAGAAGCTTTCCAATCATAATCTTATCTGTTGTTTCATTCGTAACCGCACCTTCAACTACATCTTCCTTTACAATTTTTAAATAAATATCAATATAGTTACCTGGATATACTTTATTACCATAAGTATTCGTTGTATTAACTGCCATATTAACCAATACATGATCTTCTGGATAATTATAAATAATACTATCTGGTAATTCACTTAAAGAAACAACAGTACTCTTATAAAATAAACTTCCAGCAGGAATCACAGTATCAGAACGAACATATTTATTAATAATGTCCCTAGCATCTGTCAATGGATCCCCTCTTAACATTGCTGGTGGTACCTCTGTCGTACCAATCATTTCCTTTGTAATTTTTGTCTTTGGATTCAATTCATTTAAAGCATAGGGAACAGATTGTGGATTAATTTTTGAATTAATTCGATAATTATAACCAACATATAAAATAACGATTGCTATTAATACTCCCACTACTGTAACCGTATTCTTATTGGTAAGAAATTTTTTAAATGCCATTGATATATTTCCCATTTTATTCTCCTCCTATCTCACTTGCTCAACCAAACGATTTTCTGAATATTTAGTTTCAAGAATTGCATCAATTTTATTGATGATATCAAAATCATCTCCTGCGATTTCAGCAACAGTTCCAGTACCAATTTGTATACTAACTTTAGGTGGAACCTCATTAAAATCTAAGATACGAACCTTATAATCAGTACTACTAGTTACACTCTCTGCAAATCTACGAATGAAACTTTCTAAAAACTTTTCCCGATCACAGCGAATGAGACCTCCACTGACTCGGTAATAACCCAAGTCAATGGAATCAATCATTGCTGATTTCGTAGTTTCATTTAATAACTGTTCGTCTAATTCTTTTCCTTGTGAATATTGATTAATGATATTAACAACTGCTAATGTCAAAACACCCAATATTACAATCCCAACAATTGTCATCGCTTTATTCATCTTTTATTACCTCCTAATTACCTGAAGAGATATCATAACATTCCTGATTTTTAGTATTATTACATTCAGCAATTGCTCTTCTTGATGCTACTGTATAACCTGGAGTTGAATAAGTTACATATCTTTCATCATCTAAGAAATTATTTGTACAAATTTGAATATCCTGACCATCGACTTTCTTTGTATAACATGAAGTATCATAATCGGCATAATTGTTCTCTCCATCACGATTGAAGTCTTGAACAGAAGAATTATAAGAACGAATATTTTTCAAATTTTGCCTTGTTAAAACAAATTCATAATCAATTTCACTACTATCTGTTTGAACATCATAAATATCCTTTCCTAAAGTTTCAATATGATTAATAAGGGCCAAAGGATCAATATTATACCCTCGATAAGAAGTTTTCGTCGATCTTGCTGCTCCTGTAGTTAACTTTGCACCTTCTACTGATTTAGAATCAATAGTTCCTGTCCAATTCCATCTTGGATCACGCTCATTTGGAAAATTATCTTCTAATTCAATTTCACGATAAATATATTGAGTACCACCACTACAAATATCCTTACTAGAATCACAATTTTTTAACCAATCATCTAATCCAGAACCATTTTTATCAATCATATAATTTTGAAATAAACCATAAATACAATCAATATCTAAATCCCATTGTCCCCAAGAACCAAAGTTTCTTAAATCAACATCAATATTTTCATATCGATCACCTTTTTCAGTAAAGGTCTTAATTGTATAATCTTTATTATTCGAATTGAAATAAGGCCAATTACGATAATCATTAATTGTATCTGTAAATAAATTCGTATAATATTTATAACCACCATTATAATATTTTGTACATAAATCATTATTTTTATCATCACGTTCACAATTCAAAGTATCTTTTTGATAAACCGTTCCTACTCCAAGTTGTTGATTCGTAGTATTAGAAACATAAGCTTGTGTTAAATGAACTGTTTGTGTTCTAGTTGTCGTATATTGTTTCCAAGTATAAGTAAGCATCTCTTCAGTTACTGGATAAGTTCCTCCTTGAGTTACTTGAGAAATCATTGATTGATGTTCATCTGAAGTACTACTAGTAATGGAAACATCTGTAATTGGTTGCTGATTTTTACCAAAATTTACCTGTTTTTCTAAATAACTATCATAAACACCAGTATAAATTTCTTCTCCCTTATAATCTTCATTAGTATACTGACGAATTCTAGCAATTAAAGCTTCATATTCAGCTTTTGCCGCTGTTACTTGATCATAATAATCTTTTTCAGGATCTTGTGCACAATCAGAAGTAGATGCCCAAACTTCATAGCACTGTACTCCATCGCTTGATTTTGCACTACTACCATTACATCCATCACAATACCAAACCGCAACTCCATGCTCTGTATAACAAGTAGGACAATTATCACTAGGATTTCGTTTCTGACAACCATTATTTCCACCAATAACATAACAACTAGATACAGGTCGTGGTGTCATGATTGTCGTTCCTAAGTAACTACAATTCTTACGCGTAGAACCAGTCATAACAGGAACAATTCCAGTTTGATTCTTATCTTGATAGGATAATAATCCGATATCAGTACCATCAGTAAGACTTGGAGACTTTACATCACTTTCTCCATAAACAGTATCATAACAACTGTTAATACAAGACTGTGTATATTTTCCACCATCACAAGTGTTAATACATTGATCAAAGTCCTCAGTAGGACCAGCTCCTGGACCTCCTGTATGTCCTTTTCCCATACAATCGGCAGAGTATTCACATTTTGCTTTCTTCGTCGGCGTTTTAATCTGTACTGGAGTACAAGTTCTAGTAATTGTAATAATTGTCGTATAAGAGAAACCTCCTCCAGCATTTACTGCTTTTGGATCATCGTAAGAAACTGTCATCTCCTCACTACATTCAGCACGCCAATAAGTATACTTTAAAGAAAAATCTAAATACTTACCATCAATTCTCGTTGTATACACATTATTAGAAGCAATTCCTTCAGGAGTACCAGCACTATTACTAATTCCATCACTACCACTTCTTAAGTAATTACATTTCTGTGTCGGTGTATTAGTATTCTTGCTAATTGAAGTTTTTCCAGTTAACATCTCGTTTACTTGTTCAACAGATTGAATAATATCACTTCTAGAAGGAATCGATTCATCATAGTTTACTGTTGAACGAAAACAGAAAGGAACCATTCCTGTTGCAACCCCATCATCACCATGGGATTCTTTAAGGGAACTACAAATATTTTTTCCATTATCATAAGCATAATTTAATACGGGATTAGAAATCGACTTTGGAGCCCCACTTTTTAGTTGTGCTACAAACTCTTCAGAACAGGAAGCATTATTCCCATTCACATAAAATTCAATAAAAAACTCTGTACCAGCATCTAACACAATCGATGGACTTGTATAAGTTGTATAACTTCCTGGATTTCCAGAATGATCAAAATCATATTGAACCATTCCATTATCAGTTGTATAACGACTAGAATGCAAATATCTCATAACAAAAGTATTTGGATACTGTTCCATCACATTAAACGTAATCTGATATTTTCCACCACCAAGTTCTTTCATCGTAATATTAGAAGGATCCGCAATACTATCGATAGCATCTTGTAATCCATTCGCATAGAACTCACACATCTGTAACTTCCAAGCACCATTTTCAAAAACCATAGATCCACTACCTAAGGCTTGATCAAATGAAACAGAATATCCTTCCTCACAATAATCAGCAACTTGTTCTCCAGCACTATTGACCGCAATATATTTTCCTCGCTGTTGTTTTGCTTGAATATCCCCTTTAAATAAAACACAACTAAGTGCAATATTATCATAAGTCAAATTAACAAGATTCTCTTCTGTTACATTCTCAGCACCCTTCACATTTTGATAAGTACTGCCAGATTTTTTTCGCCAATTTGCCTTATAAAGTTTCTTGTTCACACTCACATAATCAGGAAATGAATAATTTAATTTTGTTCGAGCATAAACTTCTCCATCTGAAACAAAAATGATTGAAAATAACATCATTAGAATTAAAATTCCATATACCAAAGTATTTTTTTTCATCTTTCACTCCTCTATTCTAAACTAAGTATATCATAATTTTTATTTTTTTGAACCCCATATTTATCTATTTTTTCATCATTTCTTACTTTTCTAGCATCGATCTTAAAAGTAGTCTTCTCAGTACTACCAAAAAATCTAGTACAAGTAAGAAGAGAAATCAAAAAATCATTTTCATTGACATCAATCTGATAATCATAGATACTGTTTTTCTTAACAGAATCAATATACTCCTTTATTTCCTCTTTCTCTTCTAGAAAAGAACCATCATCATCATACCGATCATAAAAACCAATCGCATAAATTTTATAAAGTTCATCTTTTCCATTTTGACTATACTGAATATATAAATTTTCTTTCGCAAAATCATAATACACAAAACTCATCAATTGCTCAAATCGAACATGATCTTTATCCCGAATCAATGGTTCACTAGAAACATTTTTAATATTATGACCATAAATGGCAATTCGATTATTTCCTTCAATATATTGATTAGAAAGCCATAAATAATCTTTTAATCCTATATAAACCTGTGTGGTTTCATAAACAACTGGATAATCAATATCCGTTCCTTGAACTTGAATCCATCCCAACGTTTCACTATCCTCTATAATCGTAGAACGCACTTGCTCATGACGAGAAGAAGGAACGTAATAACTCTCTTTTTTCGAAGTTCCTAAAATCAAAATGCCACTCAAAATAATAACTAACAGAACAACACCAATAATAAGAGTATATATTCTTCTTTTTTTATATTTTTTTTCTGATTGCTTCTTTTTTTTCATAGACTGCCCCTCTATTTAAGATAGTAAGGATTATCATATAACCCTTTTCCACTAGAAATTTTTAAATTTCCCTTTAAATATAAAACTACTTTCACTGTATTTTCTCCTAAAATCTCTTGGTCCATCGTAAATGCCATACTATTTCCTGTATTTACAAAAGTAATCTCATTACTTGGACTATAATCTAACAACAAGAAGTTAAAATCCATCGAATCTCCCAAAATATTATAAGAAGAAAATAATTCATAACTAGCTGGTAAACTAAGCCAAGTCTTCACTTTTGTCTTTTTCCATTGATCAAAATACTGATCAGGATCAATTTCAGGAACTTCATATTCATGTTGAACGATATATTTATCACTTAAATGAAGTAAAAGTTCATCATTTAAAGTATGACCAACATTTCCAACAACATTGGGATCAAATCTCCATTCTTCAACATTGTCCTTATAATCCAACAAAAATTGATCTAAAGTCTCTGGATTTCTCATATTACTAGCCATAATCATTTTTACATTACCATCTTTATCTTCCCCTATTTTTCTAAATAGGTATCCAGAATAAGAAAAATATTCCCCATCATAGCGATCCTGTATCTTCTCATTTTCCTTTGCATACTCATAATCATTTAATTTGTATGGTTGATCAATCGTTCCAGAACCACTCATAATATAAATATCTGTTGTTAAATTAATCACTGGTCGAACCGCACTAAAACTTCTACCATTCCATGCCATAAACCCATCAGATCCAGAAGAATAAGCAATATTAATATTAGAATCATTAATGCGATCCAATAACCAGAAATACTGTTTTCCTAGTAGATAGGTATTAGAATCAACACGAGATTGTTCTAAATCACTGACATTTAACAATCCAATTGGACTTGTAAACGTTTCACGATTACATTCTGTAGGAAGCGAATCCAAATCATAAATCGTATCATTACTACACCAACTTGCATTTTGAACAATATACTTTTCTGACTTTTTCAAATGTGGATAAAAATAATCTTTTAACCAATGATAAACATTAGAATCTGTAAATTTCTTCTGTGTACCAAACATCACATTAGAACTAGTATTCGCTAACACTAACTTTACTGAGTGATCCACATTGACATTGACAATCCTCCATAACATTCCAGAAAATTGAACATAGTTATCGACCTCTCCTCCTTTATAAAAATTACTCTCATCTGTATTACGAATAACAAAAGAATAAAGTTTATCAACAACTTGTACATTCCTTACCACTTTCGTTTCGTTATGAATCTTATCATAAACTGTATAGGTAACTTTATATAATCCAGGTTGATTAGTATTTACCTTGGAACTATCAATACTGACCTTACTAACATCCATCACACCGTCGGTATCATCACGAACAGATTTTACCCCAAGTTCTTGATACTCAGAACCATAATCAACAATAATAGAAGAATCCCCATTAAGTTCAACCTCAGGACCCTTTCGGTCAATCTTTGAGTTAAATTTATTACACTCTAAATTGACAAAATACTCATATTCATTATCTTCATTTTGATAAACACGAACCCAACTATCTGTATCACAAAACTTATGACTTCCAGGAACATATAATGTTTCTACCTTTCCAGCATCATATAAATCCTGTAAAGATACCTCTCTAGTTTCACCGACCTTCGGTAAATAACGAGGATAAGTGTCATAGTAACTAATCGCACCATCTAAAAACATTTTTTCCTGTCGACCAAATTGATAATATCTTGAAAAGAAAAACTTCCAAGAAACTACACCAATTAAAATAAAGAAAAGACCAAATCCTAATAAAATTAATAATCTTCTGATTTTTTTTGAATCAAAATGTCCCATTTTACACATCTCCTTTTAATTGATAAATATATTGATAAGTACGAACAGTAAACAATAATTCCATCTTAGAAGCTTCTTTAATCTCTGAAGGAACTGATAAATAAATCATTTTTCCACGATAATCCCTCTCCAGCATAAACTGTAAAGTTTCCTGTTTTTCCTCTCCATTTACCGTATATCGAATTTTTCCATACTTTTTCAAAAACTTAATAAAGTCAGAAACACTATCCTCTCCAAAATCGCCTCGTAATCGTAAAATCGTATTACCATTTTTTCCTACCAAAGTTCCCTCATAAATAGGACAATTTAATACATAGCATTTCTCATAAGTATAAGTAATAGAATCTGAAATTACAAAATCAGTAAAAGAAAAAAGCTTTTTCTCTTCTAAATTAATAGGCACTTCCAAAGTTTCCGTAATTTTCTTTGTATCTTTACTGACAAATTTACTAAGATCTCGGAGTTTTATTTTCACTTTAATAAGCTTTGTATCTTTTGTCATTAAATCCTGATAAGTAAGTAAGAAATTACTATCCTCTTTAGGTTTCTCTATCTCATAAATTAACAAATAATTTTCAGTCGCTTTTCGTCCAATGCTCTTGCCTTCATAAACTCTTCCAATATCACTAAAATAACTATTAAATCTTAAATCAGGATCATAAAAGGTGTCATCGACAAATAAATGAAACTTTGTCATATCAAAATCTCTTTCTTGATTCAGCAAATTCTCAACTCGAAAATCTAAAATTACATAATATCGGTTTTCTTTAGAAATTAAATTCCCAGCATAATCTTTATCTGTGATATAAGTATTTTCAACCGTCAGTTTATAATTATTTGAACGAAAAGTTTCATTCATATCATAGACCTTATGATAAACATAAACATAATGATAAACTCCAAAACAAAAAGCAAGCACAAGAACAACTGAGATAGAAATTAAAGAAAATTTATGTTCCATAAAAAAATATTTAAACAATCGAACCTTATTTCGAAACTGTCTAACAAAAATATCTTTATCAAAAGCAACCTCAACTTCGACCTCTTCACGATCTTCCTCGCTAGTTTCTAAAAATTCTCTATCCTCATTAAACCCAAACTTCTTTAAATCTAATCCAATAGAACGAACAAATAACAAAAGCACACTGACAATATAAGGAAGCACTGTAGTTAAAGTAATATACATTAAATTACGAGAGGCCTCCATACTATAGCCAGAAAATACTCCTTTAGAAAAATAATACCATACATAAAAAAATACAAGAAGCGTTAAAAAGTTAGAAATCGCAATATATAAATAAAAAGCATACGGTTTATTTTTATATTTTAAAAGATAAGCTAATGCCAAAGAAATACCAAGAATTAACAATAACGATAAATATCCAAAAATATTCACATAATTGGTAATAGAATCCAGTGCACTATTATAAATTGCAGTAGATGCATAATCTTTTAAAAAACCATAAAGAGCAATATCCTTATAGGCAATAAAAATAACAAGAGCAAGTAATAAAACATTAATTTTTTTAAAATTTCTAATTAAAAAAGCATATGGCTTTCTAAATACCATAAGGAACCCCTCCTATTATCTATTCTCTACCATTATAACATATTTTTTTTTAAAGAAAAAGGTAATTCCATAAATTTCATCAAGAACTAAGAAACCATAAAAAAACAACATTGACAATCTCTATTTTAAAGTGATAAATTGAATATTAGAAAAGAGGCATTTATGAAAAAATATGGATTTTTAATACTAATACTAATCATAGGATTAACTACTGGATGTACAAAAAATTATCTAGTAGAAATATCTTACAAAGAATATAAACAATTATTAGAAAACAAAGAGTCTTTTGTATTAGAAGTTATGAAAAATGATTGTTCCTCATGTAAAGGAATTCGACCAAAACTAAAAAAAATAGCAGAAAAATATAAAATAGAAATCAAATACATTGATATAAAAAATTTAAAAGAAGAAGAGCTAGATACTCTTGGTATCTCAGCGACACCTACAATTATTTTTTATACAAATGGAGAAGAAGAAACAACCTCAGCAAGAATCGAAGGAAATGTATCAGAAGAAAAAATAATTGCCAAATTTAAAGCAAGTAATTTCATTGAATAAAAAAGGAACTCTCAGTAATTAGAGTTCCTTTTCTAACATTAAAATTTAAAAACATTATTTTTTATACTATTATATATAATCTTCCTTAAATATTGAATAAATATATAAATCATTGATTTCATTAGTAACTTTATTTTTATATCTGTTTTTTAACACAGCCTCTTTTTTCATATTACAATTTTCAGCCAATTTAACACTCGCTATATTTTTACTAGGAATAACTGCTTCAATAACATTAAAATCACATTCACCAAAAAAATAATCAATGACCCCTCTTATTGCTTCTGTAGTATATCCCTTATTAAAATATTTTGAACCAATACTATAACTTATTTCTACACATTTATATTTGTAAGAGGTATCACCACTAATGATTCCTATAACTTGATGTGTTTCTTTTAACTCAACACACCATTCATAACCACCTTTGTCATATCTATTTAACCAAAAATCAATCATTTTTTTAGTTTGTTCCTTAGTTTCATGATACTTAAATGTCAAATATTCATTTGTAATTTTATCAGAAGCCCAATTTTCATATATTTGATCCAAATCATTTCTATTAATCTTTCGAAGAATTAATCTTTGAGTTTCTATATTTTTCATAAAACACTTACCTATTTTTAAAATCTTGCATCCTTTTTCTATTTTAAATTTTCTTTTTTATCTGTCTTCTCTTTAGATTTAGGAATTGGCATTGCTTGTTTTCTAGAAAAATTTAATCTTCCCTTTTTATCGAACCCTAAACATTTTACAACAATCTCATCACCTAAAGAAACAACATCTTTTACTTCTTTTACTCTTTCATAAGAAAGTTCTGATACATGAACAAGTCCTTCACACCCTGGCCAGATTTGAACGAAACAACCAAAATCCTCTATTTTTACGACCTTTGCAGGGTAAATTTCACCTTCTTCAACTTCACGAACAACATCTAAAATCATATCTCTTGTTTTATTAATTACTTCTTGATCAGAATGATAAATAACAACTTTTCCATCATCCCCCAAGTCTACCTTCACAGCATTCATATCTGTAACTGCAGTAACATTAGAAGCCTCACAAATGATTTTAGTAATCATTTCACCACCACGACCAATCACATCTTTAATCTTTTCTGGTTTTACCATAAACATCAAAGTCTTTGGCGCATACTTACTAACTTCTTTTCTAGGCTCTGAAATCTGTTTGTGAATAGTATCTAAAATCTCAAATCGAGCTTTTTTGGCTTGCTCTAATGCCTCTTTCAAAATTTCCTTCGTAATTCCTTTAATCTTAATATCCATTTGTAAAGCGGTAATTCCATCTCTAGTCCCAGCAACCTTAAAGTCCATGTCCCCTAAATGATCTTCCATTCCTTGAATATCTGTTAAAATAGTATAATCTTCATCTTTCGTAATTAATCCCATCGCAATCCCTGCAACAGGTGCCTTAATTGGAACTCCTGCTGCCATAAGACTCATACAACCAGCACAAATCGTTGCCTGACTACTAGAGCCATTACTTTCTAGAATTTCAGATACAATCCGAATAGTATACGGAAACTCTTCCTCAGTTGGCATTACTTGTAAAAGAGCCCGTTCTCCTAAAGCACCATGCCCAATCTCACGCCTTCCTGGAGCACCATATCTACCAGTTTCTCCAACAGAAAATGCCGGAAAGTTGTAATGAAGCATGAACCTTTTTTCTGTTTCCATATCTAATCCATCTAATATTTGATGTTCTCCTAAAGCCCCTAATGTTGTAATCGCAAGAGCTTGTGTTTCACCTCTTGTAAATAAAGCTGAACCATGAGTTCTTGGAAGTAAATCAATGGCTGTTGAAAGTGGACGAATCTCATCCATTTTTCTACCATCTGCGCGAATTTTTTCTTTTACTACAATTTGCCTAAAAATCTCATATTCTATTTCTTCTAATACTAGTTTTACTTTGGTAATTAATTCCACCAATTCTTTTTCTTTTAGGCTATTTTCATTTTCTTTTGTATATTTATCTACGATTTCTTCTTTGATAGTATCAATTGCTGCATACTTTTCTAATTTCTCTTTAATTCTTAATGCTTGATTTAGTTTATCCTCCGCTAAAGCCTTTACTTCGTTTCTTAAAGTATCTGTTATTTCTAAAATTTCATATTCCATTTTCTCTTCGCCAATTTCTGAAATAATTTGTTCCTGGAAGGCAACTAACTCTTTGATTGCATCATGACCAAACATTAGAGCATCTAACATTAATTCTTCACTGACTTGTTTTGCTCCCGCTTCTACCATATTAATTGCATGTTTAGTACCAGCAACTGTCAAATCTAAATCGGAGTTTTCTAACTCTTCTGGAGTTGGATTAATAACAAATTCTCCATTCACATGCCCCACTTTTACTCCAGCAATTGGTCCATCAAAAGGAATCTTACTAATACAAGTTGATAAACTTGACCCAAACATTGCAGTTAATTCTGGTGAATAATCTGGATCTACAGATAATACAGTATTTACAACTTGTACCTCATTTTTGAAATTTTCTGGAAACATTGGTCTCATTGGACGGTCAATCATCCTAGCTGCCAAAGTTCCTTTTTCAGTAGGACGACCTTCTCTTTTGATAAATCCTCCTGGAATTTTTCCTACCGCATATAATTTTTCATTATATAAAACCATTAATGGAAAAAAGTCGGAAAGAACATTTGCTGTTTTACTAACAACTACGGTAGATAGAATTACAGTATCTCCATATCTTACTAATACTGCACCATCCGCTTGCTTAGCAACTTCTCCATGCTCAACAATTAATTTTTTTCCTCTAAAATCTAATTCGAATACTTTCTTCATAAAATCCTCCCTCTCTTTACCAATCCATTTTTATTTAAAAAATTCTTCAAAAATAAAAGACACTTAAAATAAGTGCCTATTTTCTTAATCCTAAACTCTTAACAACTTCTCTATATCTTTGAACATCTTTCTTTGCTAAATAATTTAACATACTTCTTCTTTGTCCAACTTTTTTAAGAAGTCCACGACGAGAATGATGATCATGTATATGTACCTTTAAATGCTCTGTTAACTCCTTAATTTCTTCAGTTAAAATCGCAATTTGTACTTCAGCAGATCCAGTATCTTTTTCTCCTCTTGCATACTTTTTAACAATTTCTTCTTTTTTCTCTTTTGTTAAAGCCATTGTAATTCCTCCTATTTTCATATTTGCCTTCACCAAGAATTGGTCGGAATTCATCTCCAATTCCTAGAAAAGGTACATTTATAATATACTAAAAAACTCTAAAAAGTGCAAGAAATATTTTATCCATCACTAAAATTATTGAATTTTTTAATCTTTGCATAACACGAAATATCAAAATTAGAGTTATGATCTTGAGTAGAAACTTCCTGATTGACAAAATCTTCCTTTTGAATAATTTGAAGAATATGAAAAAGTTCTGCTTCCGAAAAAACAAAATAATAACGAACAGAAATTTCTTCATCTCTAGATTCCTCTATCATCTTTTTCAAAAACTCTTCCTTTGCCAATTTACATTTTTCTGAAATTTCTTCTTGAGACTTTTTCTGAAATCTTTCTCTCCTTAAAATTTTATATAAAATAGAATCTAATTCTGGATGAGTAAACAAATAATTTCTAATATCCCTCATCTCTCTATTGGGATGATTTTCCATAATTTTTTTTATCATAGAAAAAGTAAAATTTCCTCGAATAATAATAAAATCATCATCCCCTAAAGCTCCTTCTTTCATTACATATACTTCCGTTGCAGATTGAATTTGAAAATCATGAAAAGAATAAACCCCATCTCGTTTTAACAAATACCTCTCTAATAAATGTTCAACTTCCATTGTTGTCATAAATACCTCCTCGTTTTAAATATTATATAAAAATTCAATGAATCTTTCAATCACAATTCATGAAACTAATAGAAACATATTTCTTAATAGGAAATATTTTTATAAAAAGAATCCTTGGTATAATTAAATTTTTTTAGAATAAGTAACAATAGGAGGAACTATGAATACAAAAATAAATAAACCCTACAAAATTCCAACAAGAATCACTAAAAATTTAGAAGATGCTAAAATACTTCTTCAAGAATACTCTGGAGATATTAGTGAAAATACGGTGATTCATCAATACATATATCAATCTCTTATTCTAAAAAATTCTCATCCAGAAATATCTAAAATACTAAAGTCCATTGCAATCACAGAAATGACACATTTATTTCTATTAGGAGAAACCATCCTATTACTCGGAATGGCCCCAATTTATGGAACAATTAAAGAAAATAAAATTGATTACTGGAGTGGAAAAGAAGTAAATACTGATACAAATCTCAAAGAAATTCTAGAGATTAATATCAACGCAGAAAAAAATACAATTAAAAATTATGAAACAAGCAAAACATTAATAAATAATCCCGAAATAACAGAACTATTAGAAAGAATTATTGAGGATGAAAAACTACATCTTCATATCTTTAAAACACTCTTA
The DNA here is from genome assembly GCA_947571655.1 of uncultured Caryophanales bacterium. GTDB lineage: Bacteria > Bacillota_I > Bacilli_A > RF39 > UBA660 > Alloscybalousia. Next base: position 59,594 of record CANOYR010000004.1, on the reverse strand, counting down.
GAAACAAATTTCAAAAATGAAAAACAAGAAAAAATCAATCCCTAATCAACTCTATAAATGAAATCATCAACATTTATAAAAAAATAAAATCTCGTTTCTTAAACATTGAAACGAGATTTTTATCAATTATCTTTTCGCTATATTTTTTCTACATCAAAGGTAACATGAAGTCCATTTAAATCATAAGTTTTTCCAGAATTTTTCATCATTTGAAGATCAACAGCCAACGTTTCCTCTTGAATTAATTCTAAAAAATTCTCAATTGCAGATATAAATTCTTTATTTTCCTCATAATAAATATGAATACGATCTGTAATATCAAAACCTTTGCTTTTTCTTAAATTTTGAATTTTACTAATAAACTCTCTTACAATTCCCTCATGAATTAATTCTTCATTTAAAGAAGTGTTAAGTACAATAAAATTACTTCCTTCATGAGAAGCATTAAATCCTTCTTTAGAAGAAACACGAATCTCTACCATTTCTGGAGTAACTTCTATCTCTTCTAAATTCACTTCCATTTGAATAGATTCTCCATGATCTAAACAAGTAATTTTTTCTAATTCTAAATTAGATAATTTTTCTCCAAACTCCTTAATATTAGATCCAAATAGTTTTCCACAAATTTTAAAATTTGGCTTTACTTCATAATTCATATAATTAGATAAATCCTTTACAAAAAGTACTTCTTTCACATTCAACTCTTCTCGAATCAAATCCACCATATCAGAAATCGTATCCTCTATTTTTCCATCTAAGATAATTTCACCAATTGGCTGACGAACCTTAATCTTTGCTTCCTCTCTAGCATTTCTTCCAAGAGAAATCAAATCTCTAACCAAATCCATACGGTGCTCAATTTCCTCTACAATATATGCCTCATTACAAATAGGATAATCTGATAAATGAACACTCTGTTCTCCTGTTAAATTCTGATAAATTTCATCAACAACAAAAGGAGCAAGAGGAGCAACTAATTTACAAATTCCTACCAACACCTCATAAGTCGTTTGATAAACAGCTTTCTTAGAAGTATCTAGTTCCCCTTTCCAAAATCTTCTTCGATTTCTACGAATATACCAATTAGATAATTCTTCATTAACGAAGTTATTAATTAGACGAGCAGCTCGATTCAAATCATATTCATCCATCGCCGCAGTCGTATACTTTATCAGTTTATTATATTTTGATAACAACCACCAATCAATTTCCTCTAAATCATTATAACTGACTTTACAATTAGGAATATCTACCTGATCAGTATTCGCATAAAGTACAAAAAAAGTATACGCATTTTTTAATGTATTAAAAAACTTTGATTGAACCTCTTTGATTCCCTCTTCATCAAACTTCAAAGGAGTCCAAACAGGAGATGCCAAAAGCATATACCACCTAGTAGCATCTGCACCATACTTTTGAATAATAGAAAATGGTTCTACCGCATTTCCCTTTGATTTATGCATCTTTTGACCAAACTTATCTAATAATAAATCATTAACCAAAACATTCTTATATGGACTACATCCTTTTACAAAAGTAGAAATCACAAGTAAAGAATAAAACCAACCACGAGTTTGATCGATTCCTTCGCAAATAAAATCCGCTGGGAATTGAGTTTCAAATAACTTTTCATTTTCAAATGGATAGTGATATTGAGCAAATGGCATCGCACCACTATCAAACCAACAATCGATAACTTCTTTAACTTGTGTCATCATTTTTCCACATTCTGGGCATTTGATATGAATATCATCGACATAAGGACGATGAAGTTCAATAGAATCATCAATCTTTTCAACTGCCTTCTCTATTAATTCAGCCCTAGAACCAATCATTTCATCATGACCACAAGAACATCTCCATAATGGAATCGGAGTTCCCCAATAACGATTTCTAGAAATCGCCCAATCATTCATATTCTCAAGCCAATTTCCAAATCTCTTTTCACCAACATACTCTGGATACCAATGAACGGAATGATTGGCCTTTATAATCTCATCTTTAAAAGCCGTTGTTTTAATATAAAGACTTGGTTTAGAATAATAAACCAAAGGTGTTTTACATCTCCAACAATGTGGATAATTATGTTCCATTTTCTGTTTTTTAAACAATTTATCCTCTTTAGAAAGATATTTAATAATCTCAATTTCAAGTTCTGAATCTACGACAAGACTCCCTTTCCATGGTCCCTCTGTATAACATCCATTCTCATCCACTGGATTTAAAACCGGTAAATCATACCTTAATCCTACCTCATAGTCATCCTGACCAAATGCTGGGGCAATATGAACAATTCCAGTTCCATCTTCCATCGTTACATAATCTGCAGTTGTTACAAAGAAAGCCTTTTTATGAACTTTAAGAAAAGGTAAAAATTGTTCATATTCACGATATTCTAAATCCTTTCCCATATATTCACAAACAACTTCAAAATCATCCCCTAATACCTTATGAGAAAGCTTTTCTGCAACAATAAAGTAATGACCTCTAGACAAACACTTGACATATTTTTCATTTGGATTTACACAAGCCGCAACATTGGACATCAAAGTCCAAGGAGTCGTTGTCCAAATCAATAAATACGTATTTTCTTCATCCTTCATTTTAAAAGGAACTGTTACCGTATTAACACTAATTTCCTTGTATCCCTGTGCAACTTCATGAGAAGCAAGTCCAGTTCCACATCTAGGACAATAAGGGAGAATTTTTAATCCATCATAAATCAATCCTTCATCAAAGAATTTTTTTAAAATCCACCATTCCGTTTCAATATAATTATTATCATATGTAATATATGGATTTTCTAAATCAATAAATTGTCCCATTTTACTTGTAAAATCACGAAAAGAAGCTTCATTTTTCCAAACTGACTCTCGACACTTTTCATTAAACTGTTGAATTCCATATTTTTCAATATCCGTCTTTCCATGAAATCCAAGCTCTTTTTCAACCTGAACCTCAACAGGCAATCCATGAGTATCCCAACCAACCTTACGAATAACCTTATATCCCTTCATTGTTTTATATTTACAAACAGAATCTTTTAATAATTTCGCAAGCATATGATGAATGCCTGGCATCCCATTCGCAGTAGCTGGACCATCATAAAATACAAAATAATCCTTTCTTTGCTCAATAGATTTCTGCAAGATATTATTTTTCAAAAAATATTCCATTTGTTTTTCTTCTACTTCATTAACTTTTTCCTTTGATAATTCCTTAAACATATAAAATCACCCTTTTTCTATAATATTCCTAAGAAAATAAGAATTACAATAAACAAAAAAATTTCCTCATCATAAGGACGAGGAAATCGCGGTACCACCTTAATTTATAAGTAAAACTTATCTTCTTCTTGTCTTTAACGGAAACGACCCGACTCTATCTTATCCATAAAGTGCAATCTTGAAAGTGATCCAAATCTTTTTCCATAAATTCCTATTTCACCAATCAAGGAACTCTCTAATTACTTCTAAAGACTCCGTCTTTCGCACTTGCTTTAACGTTATTAATATATCATAAAAGAAAAATGCTTTCAATCACTTTACACAATTTTTTCTGATTTTTCTATTTAAAATAAATATTGTCATTTCTTATTACCATACTATAAATTTCATAGAAATTACTCTCCTATTTTTTTACATGTATAACCTAACTTACTTAAATAATCTAAATACTCATTCAATCCATCAGAATCATTTTCCTTCAAAATTGTCGTAGACCAACTATAATTTTTTACTAAATTCTCTAAATCCTCTTCTACATGATCTGGTAAAGTATTGCTACTTTCCTTTGACCATTCAAATTTTTTATAAATATCTAAACTTGGAAATTGATAATGTACTCCTCGTGTCGCATACAAAATTTCATTATCTTGATAACTAAAATGATAATAACGATGAAACTCAAATTCCATGAAACTTCCATTTATTTGACCATTAAATTTCTCAGTCTTTTGAGAACAAGAATAACTAGCCTCAACAGTAACAATAGAATCAGAATTATCGATTGGATTCTTCTTCAAAGAATCTTCAAAAAAAGAAAATAGAAAACCTGAAAAAACAAATAGTATCCCCAAAATTAAGAATACAAGCCATATTCTATTTCTCATATCTTATCCTCCTAAAACTCACAAGTTTTCCCATTCAAAGTTCCACCGTCTGGACAACTATAATAAGAACAATTATAAGACTCAATATCACATACGGTTTTCTTAATTTCATCCCCCACACAACAAACTGTATTCGGATATTGGGTACAACAACCATCTGGCCAAGAACCACAGGTACATTCCCAAGGACTACAAGCTTCATGACTCACACAATAACTCTCTTCTCGACAATTAACCTCTCTTGTACAAATTTTTTCAACATGAGTAGCAGGATACGTACGTCCAACAGAAAAATTCACTGTGGATTGTTTATGATTAGCAGTAGAAGTTAATGTACAATTTACCGTATATCTCTCAGCATCAATACTAGTTTTAGGATCACAAACAACAGTTCCCTTCGAAGGTCCCCATTGAATCTGCAAATTATCAGTAAAATTATAATTCTTTTTTCCAATTGCTAGAGGATCTTTTTTTGGTTTTGCACTTGGAGTAGCAGTATCTCTCTTAATCACAATACTACAAGTTCCCTTTTTTCCAACCTGATCAATCACCGTTCCTGTAACCTTTAAAAGCGCACTATCTTTATCCACTACAGTATGACTCAACTGTTGACTTTTTACCCCACTTCCCAAAGTTCCATCTTCCTCTAAATCACTAATATTTTTAAATGCAATATGAACATCACCAACATACCATTCCCCTGACATCTCCCCACTTGCAGAAAGTTCACAGGTTGGAGCTTTAAAGTCAATTTTTACAACAAAAGGATGAGAAGTAACATGTTGTTTACCAACACCATTCGTTACTTCAACAGTATAAGTTCCGTTGGTCTTTGCCGTATAAGTAACCTCCGTAGCATCTGAAATAACTTCCCCATCTTTATACCAAATATATTGATATCCACTCACAGACTTACTAGGATTTACAACAGCAGTTAAAATAACATCCGTTCCAGCCCATTCATTACTAGAAACATGAGTTCCATCAGTCTGTTTTCCATCAATTCCTACTCCACCAATCACAGTTTTATCAAGCTTAATTAAACTCCCACCACTACTAGTACAAATCGTTTTTCTGATTTGATTGACACCATCATAAGATTCAACATGAATTTGTTTATCACCAATCGTACGATTTAATGTTACTTTAGCAACATCCTCTCTTGCACGAATCGCATTCCATGCCTCTTCACCAATTTGATACCGATACTGATTGATCCCATACTTATAGTTTCCTGTTGAAGATAAACTTAAAAACAAATCCTCATCTGTCCATTTCCCATCATAACTCATCATACCAGCTTCATCATAAGAAACGACACAACTACTTTTCCATTCACTAGCAATTTCCGATAAAATATCATCTCTACAATCACTACTTCTTCTATCACCACAAATTAAACAAATTTTATATACAAACTCATTATTATTTTCTTCTTCAGAATTAGCTTTATTAGAAATATAAACATAAGATTGATTCATATCGCATGTTCGATCAGTATCTTCAGGATCTACAATTGGATCAATATAATTATATTTAATAAGCTCAGATCCCGTAACAACATTATACTCATATTGATTTTTAGGAGCTTGATGAATATTACAAAAATTAATCATTTCATCGCTTGGAGCAGTCATACAATGAGTCAGTGCATTACTTGCCGCTACTTGAAAAGATTCCTCTGCAGTTTTATAAGCCTTATTTCTAGCAGAACGAACATAGGCTCCATAGGCAGGAATCGCAAGACCTAATATGATGGATAAAATTACCATTGTTGCTAATAATTCAATTAAAGTAAATCCCTTTAATTTACTCTTAAAATCTCTACTACAATTCATAGGAACCTCCATTCTTTTAAAATAAAAAAGATAAGGAAACGTTATCTTTCCATTTCCAAATCCTTAATCTGTTCCACAATATCCGTCTGTTGTTCAATAATCGTTCTCAACTGATTCTTAAATCTTTGTAACTTTTTTTCTGCTACGATGACTTTCTGTTCTAATTCCTCTGATCTTTCAATGGCAGCGGATATAATTCGATCTGCATTCCTTTGAGCATCCTCAATCATTCGACTTGCCTTTTGATAAGAATAATTTCTTATCCGAACAGGATCTCCTGCTGAATTTTCTAAGAATGATTTCAAATCAGCCTCTGATTTTTGATAATGGATAATCTGCTTTTCTAAAGTTTCAATTTGCCGCTCTTGAGCTTTCAACTTTTCTAAGAAATTCTCAGTTTTCTCAATTGTTTCCTGAATAAATTGATTGACATCCTTTTTTCTGTAGCCTAAAAACTCTTTCTGAAATTTTTCCATAACCCCCACCTCTAAAGCTATCTATCACCAGTTAAATTCATCCTCTTTCGCTTCTTTGGCCTTCCCCTTGTTTGCCGCTACCGGCTTCGTATCTTCTGAAATCTTTCCCTCGATATTAATATTATTAGGTGCACACAAGAAAATTCCACCACCTAATTTTTGTAAATTTCCATTCATTGCATATAAACTTCCTGTCAAAAAGTCAATAATTCTTTTTGCCTGATCAGGCGTTACTCTTTTTAAGTTTACAACAACAGTATTTCTTGATTTTAAATAATCAACAATTTGCGAACTTTCTGAATAGGCCCTTGGCTCAAATAGAATCATCTTATTCGAACTAGGAGCTTCTTCCTGTACTTCTGCCTTTGATACTTTATAATACATGTCTTCTGCCCCTGTTTCTGTAACTGCTACATCTTCTGACTCCGTTACTCCAAAAAAGTTTTTTATTTTATCAAGTGCCATATTTATTCCTCCATTTTTATCTTATCTAACTGTTATTGTAACACAATCCAATAGAAAGAAAAAGAGATTATCACAATTTCTTTACTATTTTCTTCTTCCTTTTACGACATAAAGTAAATTTTTATAACTCTAATACCATGCAGACTGAATATCAGCATTATTACTTAAAGGCTCTGGATTTGGTTTTTCAAATTTAATAGAAACAGGAACCTTAAATGCTGTTCCAAAAGCAATACAACTTCCAGACTGTAATAATTTTAATTGTTCTACAATTTCTCCACTAATATTAGGAATCATATTTTTAATAAATGATAAATCCTTTGGATGTAAAGTTCTTAAAATTAAAAAGTTACTACATTGAGAAATAGAAGTTTCCGATAATTCTGATGGTCTTTGTGTAATAAGTCCTAAAATAATCCCATACTTCCTTCCTTCCTTTGTAATACGATCAAAAATATTATAACCTAAAATTTCTGTATCTAAGTCATTTTGTACATAACGATGAGCCTCTTCTATAATAATATGAAAAGGAATCTTCGCACGCTCTTTCTGTTCTGAAGAAAAAGTAAACAAAATACGAGAAATAATCTTTGTAATTGCCTTTGCCATACGATCATCAACATGACTAATATTAAAATTTACAATTTGTGCCTTATGCCCATCACTTGCTGTAATTAACTTTCGAATATAAGTTTCTCTAGACATCATTTCACTACAATCAAAATATTTGGAAGCCTCACTATTTGCCAAACTATGAAGACGAATTCCTAAAATATTTGCATAATCAAAAACTCGGTTACTTTTCAAGACTCCTTCACTAATCAGTGCAAAATCCATCGCATTTTCCAAATCCTGTAAAGAAAAAACAGTATTTTGATTTTGATATTTAGACAAATCTAATCCATCCACTACAAATCGACTAACTAAATCAACAACAGCTTCCATCTCCTGCATTTTTCCAGTTTGATCTGTATATAAACATTGTTTCAAAGTCCGAACATATCCAGGCTGAGAAATCTTTGTTTCCAAATTTAATTCTTCTGTATGAAAATTTGTTAAAATGGCAGTAATTTGATCCCTAATTTTTCCAGAATCACTCCCACTTAATAAAATATCTAAAATTGCTCGAGCTAAAATATCATTTTTATGTTTATAAATATCAGGATGATTACTATTTAACACTTTAACCAAAGTCAATGCCTTTTCAATAATCGGTAATTGATTAGGATGATCAACCTTCAGTAATTGCGCAAAATCATCTGCATCCAACAACCATAAAGGAATTTTTAACAACTCACCTGTTCCATTTTCTATATCTGTAGTAATTACCTTATAACGAATCATCGGATTCTTCTTTTCTAAAGAAGTAAAAGCACTAGTATACTCTCCATAAGCATCAAAGATAAAAATATTAGAATTAATAGGAACATAACTACTTCCTGCAAATAAGTTTTGAATTAACCTAGAAACAGTAAAACTCTTTCCAGCACCTGTGTTCCCAAGAATCGCAAAATGATGATTAAAAAAACGGTTAATATCGACATTTACACGATAATTAGGATAGACAGTAGAAAGTCCAAAATAAACCTGACGATTATCTCGAATCTGTTGATTTCCTAAAATTAAAGACAATTCATCCATTCGAATAATTCGAAGTGTTGATCGAAAAGATGGCTTTTTTAAACATCCAGAATAAAAAGAATCTTCAATAATCTCCCCGACAATAGCAACTCTCATCGTATCCCGATTAACATCTTGAATTTCTCCAACGATTTTGCTCTTATCATCTTCAAATATCACATGAATATGAATTAAACTAGCCTGAGAAGTAATATCAATTCCTAATTCTACCTGAACATAGCTTCCTTCAATGGAAAGAATTTTTCCTAGCATCCTAACACCCTCTATCTTAAAAAGATTATATCATACTGTAAAAAAAAGAAAAAGATGATTTTAAACAAATCATCTATCTAAAAAAAGAAACAATTCTTTGACAATTGTTTCAACAAGTACTTTGACTACTTGCTTTTCTTATCACTAATTAATCTCCTACTTGCATTTCAGAAATATCAAATTCTAAAGTATCCATAACGATACCATCAAGAACTGCTTGGAAAGTATAATGTCCTGCTTTTATCAAATTTTCATCTTGATAAAGTTGAAAGCCACTACTTCCATCAGAATACCAAAGTTCTAAATGTTCCAAATGATGTTGAAGTCTAACAAAAATAATTCCATCATTAGTATTTAAATTAATACTAGATGTCTTTTGACTATTTTGATAAACATCAATAGATATTTGGATAATCTCTGTTTCCACAAAAATACTTGAAGCATTTCCAGCGAGATCAAAAACCGTAACTGTTTCACTTTGACCATTAGAATAAATTTTTCTTAAAGCATATCCATCATTACAAACTTCCCAACCAGAAAGAGGTTGTAACTTTTCTTGAGACTCAATCATAACATAAGTATAATTTTTATCAATTCTAGAATAAGTTCTAACCAAAACTGGATGTGTACGATCGATAGTAACAATATACTCTCTTACATTTCCAGAAAAATCATAGGCTCTAATATGGTATTCTCCATCTTCATAAAGGAAAAAGTCCTGATTAAAATCTACTGAAATAACTTCTTGCATTGCTTCTTGTTCAATCGTATTAACATTTCCAATCATTTCATACTTCGCTTTGTAATACTCTACATAACTAACTTCATGATTATCTCGAAATGAAATCTGAACCATCTGATTAATGCTACTTCCAGAAGAAACAGGCTCATAACTACTAATCCCTGTATTCGGATTATATCTTTCTACAATTCCTTCAATGATTGGTGCTTGTGTATCTTGAAGTTCTACAATCACTTCCTTTGTAAATGTTTTTGTTTTAAAAGAAAGATGATAAATAATTTTATAAATACCTAGTTGATTGATATCAAAATCAGAAACTTCTTGATACTCATTTTCATACAATCCTTTTAGAAAGTATTCAATTTTTAAATACATCCCTGCCTCTGTATGTATGGTAGGAAGTGAAAATGAAGAATCTCCGACCTCTACTTGATAAAAAGGCATCACTTCAGTAAAGCATTCTTTCAATTTCTCCATAGAATTTGTTTCTTCTTGTATCTGATTATTGGTAGCATTTTTAACAAAAAATGCAGAAATAGAAGATATAGATTGAGATTCTTCAGATTTCTTCTCATCCTCTATTTGTTGATCAACAACTTCTGAATCCTTAATTTCTGGTTCATTCAAATGATTTTCTTGATCATCACGCAATTGCTTTTGATCACAACCTCGAATCATGACTAGAAATAAAACTAAAAGTATTAATAGAAAAGCTACAATCCATAAACTCTTCTTGTCGTTCGCGTTCATTTTATCCCCCCAATCTACGCTAATTTTCGACAATTTAATTGTGGCAAAGAAAAAGAGTAATTGTCAATCATTTATACAAAAGTATACAAAAAAAAGAACTGAATTGTTCTTTTTAACTATCCTTTTGAGATACACCTACTTTTAAAATAAAAGTTTTTCCTTGATATGGATAAGCAATCGTTCCATCCTCTAAAACTGTTGGCTGAAGTCCCGTTGTTCCATCAATCCAAATTCTAAGATTATACTCTTTATGAAAATTACCATCACGACCATAATCTAAAACACCTTGATATAAAGTACGATTCTCCCAAGTATCTGATAAATCACTTTTCCCAAGTTCCGTATATCGTTTCACAACACCATCCTGACTTACAGTAGATTCGATTGGATACTCCTTATCATGAACTACCTCTGTAAGATAAACCTTTACTAAATCCCCTGATAACGTAGAACTAGGATCTCTTGCTACTGTAATTTCATAGGGAACCTCACTACCTTTTGGAACCGTTCCATCTAATGAAAAATGAAAAAATTCCCCATCTGTAGATATCTTCTTCCCATCTTCATCCATTAAAGGGACATAACTAGTAATGGAAAGTTCAGGTTTCTCTTGAATATTAGAATAATTATAAGTAAGTTGTGATCGATTCAAAGCACTATTTTCATCATAATCTAATAAAGAATAACTAACTCCTGTTGTTACTAAAACTAAAGATAACAATGCCAAAATTGAGATTATCATTTGTCTTTTCCTAGTCATAATATAAGCCTCCTATTATTATAAAGTATATAATTATTATTAGAAAAAGACAAGAGTTTCAAACGAAAAAACAGAAAAAATGAAAAAGTTTCATGATTTTTGTCAAATAATTAGAATCGTTTTACAAAAAAAACATAAAAAAACTCTTACATTGTAAGAGTAATAATCGATGGCGGAGACAGAGGGATTTGAACCCTCGCAGCAGTTACCCACTCTACACCCTTAGCAGGGGCGCCTCTTCAGCCTCTTGAGTATGTCTCCAAATAGAATACAGTACCTATTGCATCCGTATTAATAATCATACCGTATTCTTTTTTTATTGTCAACTAATTCCTGATTGTTTCTATAATTCTTTTCCACACATAAAACATTTTTTTGCATTATTTCTTACCTTTGCCCCACAATAAGGACACTGAATAAATTCTGGTTCTGGAGATGATATAGAAGAAGATTCTATATTCTGGACAGAAGAAGAGGAAGATACTAATAAATCTGGTTTTTCTACCTCCGAAGAAATTACAGGTACCGATAAAATACTTGGGTTAGAATCATTACTAGAAACAACAGGAGAAATCAAAAAATCTTTTGATGAATTTGAAGAAACTGCCACCTCTGGTAACGAAACTGGCGGTTCCATCATATGATTTACAGAAAACTCAACGGAAGAATTACTAGAAGGAGTTCCTCCTTCTTGAGAGCTAGAAGAAGAACTTTCTTCCATAGAAGCTTCTGTAGGAGTCATCACTGAACCAACAGACTGTACCTGTAATAGTGAATCAACAGGAGAAGATGAAGAATTAGTATCTGTTTCTACAAACGCCACATTTTGAAGTAAATCAATTCCATTTTGTGAAGAATCCTCTAAAGGCAATTCACTACGATCAACTCTAAAATCTGCAATCCCATCCTCTACTGGTTTCTTAATACTCTTTGCTTCTAATAAAGAATCTCGATATTCCTTTTGATAAACTCCTCCACCAATTGACATATTTACCTTGGTACGTTCTTTAATTGGTTGATCTGGATTAGAAAGTGTTGGCTTCTTCCCCGTGTCTACAGGAAGTTCCTTAGCAATCGATACCCCTAACATTGCCTCCTCATTAATCCCAATATATTCACTATTTCCAAAACTTAAAATAGGAATCATAATCAGAGGAAAAAGAGCAGTTAAAATACAATAAAACTGATTCTTCCGAAAACACTTAGCTAACTGATACATAAAAATACAAAAATAAATAATATTGATTCCTGGAATAATTAACAAAAGAAATTTCCATTTCGGTTCATTGATAATTTCCATTAATACAATACAATTATAAAAAGGAATAATCGCCGAAATTCCAGAACGATTTGCCTTTTTATAAACTCGCATCAAAGTAATAAAGAAAAAGAGAATTAATGCACATAAAAGCCCAATCATAATCAATATAGGAATTACATTTTCATTAATATTTGTCTTATAGGTAATATCATAATCATTATAAATAGTGTCCAGTATATACAATATAATCCCTCCTATTCTCTACTATTTATGGTATCATAAATTTTCTAGAAAAAATAGGCTATTTTTATAAAAAATAAAACTCTATTTACATTTTTCTCCTCCCATAATTTCTATGGTAAAATCCCATAATAACTGATATTGCCTCTTCAATAAATCCTCATATTTTTGTAAATAACTTTTCTTAAACTCTAAATCTATTTTTTTATTTTCATATAAATTCTTTTTTGCACACTCAATCATACAAATCATTTGTAAATATTCATCAATTACTGACACTGATATCACCAACAATAGTATGTGTAAATATTTTCTTACTATAATGAATTTATCACATTCTCTATTACAAAATTGACAAAACAATTTAGTATAAATATTAATTAGTTAGATTTTCTCTTCTATCACAAAAAAAACTTAGTTTTATCACCAAGTTTATATAATTAATTGTGAACATCACAACAATTAGAAATAAAAAAATAAAAACCCTTAAATTTAAGGGATTTTAACTTATTGGTGACCAGTATGGGACTTTACGAATAACAACATTTAAATAACAAAAACTTTATTTTATATAGTTAAAAGGAATCTTACTTAACCTAGAATTATTATAAATTTTATTTTTAAGTACCTAATTTGTACCTATTTTGAAGAGAAAAATGAACAATTTAGAATGTAGAAAGCAAGGATTTAAAAAAATAATATGTAAAAGAACTAAAAAGAAAATAACGTTAAATGATTGTAAAAACTGTCCTTATAAAGAATATAAATCAAATAACAATCAAATAAAGAAAATTATAATAGATAACCGTAAAAAGCCATTAAATACCGTTAAACTTAGAAAAAAATCAAATAAACTAGCAAAAATGGAACAAGAAAGAGAACTACTCTTCACTGATGATTTGGAACACTGTATTATTTGTGGACGTTCTCCAATAAATAAGCATGAAATATTTGGAGGTAGAAATAGATTAAATTCTATCAAATATAAACTAGTGATACCTCTTTGTACTTGTGAACATCACAATCAAGTAGAATGTAAAGGAATACATTTTGACAAGACACTACGTGATGAGTGGAATAAAAAAGGACAAGCACTCTTCCAAGAAACTTATTCTGATCTAGACTTTCTGGAAATATTCGGAAAAAGTTATCTCGATTAGGTTGTGAAAAAAATCTTTTTATATTATAATGACAAATAGAGATATACTTATTGTTAGGTGCTTCCTCTGTTCAATTTAGTAAAGAAGGAATAATAAATGACTGAAATATTAAAAAGAATGGAGGTGATGTTCAATGAGAAAAGGAAATACGAAAGATGGAATTATTAATAGCTTTTGCTATGATAGTACTATATACGGTTATAGAATTGAAATCAAAGAACTAGAAAAAAGGCACCTTTCATCACGATTGGTGTCTTTTTTCTGAAACAATATGTAAATATTGAACAGAGATAGCACTTAACGGCAAAATTAAGTATATCTCTTTTTTTTATTTTATTCAAATAAATGAATAAAATACTTCCTTTCTGTAAGAAATGCTTAATAGTATAAACGTTTCTTAATAAAAAGTCAACAATGAATTTAGAAATCTAAAGAAGAAAAAAGGCAATAAAACATTATAGCAATACTAGTTCATCACTCTTCTATCTTCCTCAATATCATTGTACCACAGGTTTAATAAAAAGCAACGGTTTTTTTTCGATATTTGTATTTCCAATCTAACCTCTTGTCACTAACCATTGAACTGTTTAAATTCAAGCATTCAACAATATCCGATTGTTTTTTATTGTTTCTAGTTAATTCTGCATTTAAATTAGGATACATATTTTCCTCCTTTCCAAATACGGATTTCCGTATTGACAAGACGCTTATATTACGGTATTTCATATTTTATTGATGCTTTTTTGCAAAAAATACGGAATTCCGTTTTTTTACTTTACTTTTTTAAAATAAACATATATAATCAAAACAGAAAGGAGAAAAATATGACTTTCAATGATAAAATCGATTTATATATGAAAAATAAAAATTATAACAATTTAAAGCAACTAGCAGAAGCCAGTGAGATACCATATACAACCTTGCGAGATTTCTATGAAAAAAAAAGTGCTGATAACTCAAGATTATCAACAATAAGGAAATTATCAAATTTTATGGGGTGCTCTATGGACTATTTAGCATATGATGATGTTACTGATTTTAATGGGTACCTAGTAGATACTTTTATTTCGCCTAAAATAAAACAAGATAATGAACTAGATAATCTTCTCTTTTCAAAAGCAAAAGAATTAAACGATGAAGAAAAACAAGCTATATTGAAGGTTATGAACGCAATACATAAAGATATAGACAAAGAACTAGATAATTAATATGTGCAAAGTACAGCAGTATCGTACTTTACAAAAAAATAGTTGTAAGGAGTGATATTGTGTTAATTAATCTGTTAAATAATGACATTGAAGAAAAAGAATATTTGATTGTAAATAATGTAAAGATCATATATAAAAAATTACCAAGAAAAATCTATGGTTTTATACACAGATATATTCCAATTAATAGAATTACTATTAATTGGAATATATCTAAAGAGAAAAAACAAAAAACGATCCTACACGAACTAGCACACCTAGAATTGCATCATTTGGATCAAGACAGTAAAATGTTTGCTTTCTCTATTGAAAATATGGAAGATGAAGCAGACAAGTATATAAAGTTTTTATTGGAAAATAAAAATGATTAATTATGATTAAAAGTATGCTAGTACAGGTGCTTTTAATATAAAAATATTTTTTGTAGTAAAGGAGTGTTAAAATGGAGAAAACAAAAATATGTAAACATTGCAAGGAGGAAATTAATAACAAAGCAAAAGTTTGTCCTCATTGTCAAAAAAAACAATCAGGAATTGTTAAATGGATTGCGCTAGGTGTACTAGCAATTATTATCATAGCTGCAGTTGCAGGACAAGGTGAGACAGAAAAAGAAGAAAAGAAAAGAAAAAAAGATTTTTCACAAAACGAGGTGGCAACATATAAAAATGTAAAGTATTCTATTATTAAAGTAGAAAAAACACAAGGAAACAATGAGTATTTTAAACCAAAAGAAGGTTATGAATATGTTAAGGTCACATTAAAAATAGAAAATAATTCTGATAAAAAAATTTCTTATAATCCATTAGATTGGCAGATGGTAAATGCCGATGGGCAAGAAGATGCTTGGGGGACATACACAGCAGATAATGATAACACTTTGTCTAGTGGAGACTTAGATGCTGGTGGAAAAGTTGAAGGAGTACTTGTTTGGGAACAAAAAATTGGAGATAACAGCCTAAGATTAAGATATTATAATAATGCCTTATTTGATGATAAATATACTCTACAATTTAAACTAGATTAATATTAATACTAAAAAAAGACCCGTGTTGGAGCACGGATCAAACCCATAAAGGGTACACAAAATTAAATGTCAGGCAGACAATCTTTTTTGTGCACTCTCATTATAGCAAAATTAAAAAATCAAAGCAATAAGGAGAGTGAAATTTTATGCCAGTTTATATAGCTCCAAAATCAGAATAGACCAAAGATGGTAGAAAATACTTTTTTAAATTACAATATCTTAATCAATTAGAACAAAAAATAAAAAGTTATAAATCACGGAAATATCTTACTAAACTAGAAGTAAAAACCGCAGAAGCACTATTTATAACAAAACATAAAGGAAAAATTAAAATAAAATTTGATATTGTGGCACAACTTTATTTAGAAGAAAAATACAAAATTAGGAAAGAATCAACAGGATATTCTTATGAAGATGATTATAAGCATCATATTAAGCCCTATTTTGCGAATTTATACATAGATAGCAAAATTGTCCAAACTATTAACGAATGGAAGCTTAGAATCGATATAAATGACCGATCGTTGAAATATTTGAATGGATTTTATAATATTCTAAAAGGAATCTTCGATTATGCTATTAAAAATTATGGTTTACAGTCAAATCCCACCCAATTATCAGGTCGCTTTGAAAAAAGCAAGATGAAATAATTAAGGATGAAGAGAAACTAAGATATATTAATTATAATCAATTTCAGCAGTTTATATCAGTTAAATCAAGTTCATAAAACGTTATTTATGGTATTCTATTTTACCAGAATGAGAAAGAGAGAGATTCAAGCTCTAAATTGGAATGATATTGGTTTTAAAAATAATAATATTATTGTTAATAAAATTTTATCCATAAAAACGAAAAATGAAAATGGATATAAAATAACACCAACGAAGAATTACAAAAATAGAAAAGTAGCAATGAGTAAAAAATTAAGAGAACAATTAATGCTATATAAAAATGAAATGATGAAATATACAGATTTTAAAGAAAGCTAGTTTGTATTTAGGTATACCAGATTTCTACCACAAACAACTATTGATCGATATAAAAATTATTATTTTAAATTAGCAAACTTAACCCCTATCACCGTTCACGAGTTTAGACATAGCCATGTATCATTATTAATAAATCAATATATAGAGAACTGTTCTAAAACCCATCAAGAAATAGATACTGCATATTTTTTTATAATGGTTGCAAACAGAATTGGAGATACTACTGATACAATGACAAAAGTTTATTTACATTTATTCCCATCAATGCAAAAACCTATTATTAATTTATTGGATAATCTATAGAAAGGAGTAAAAATTTGTACCTAATTTGTACCTAAAAAATAAAAACCCTTATTAAATAAGGGTAATTTACTATCTGGTGACCAGTACGGGATTCGGACCCGTGAATGCCGCCGTGAAAGGGCGGTGTGTTAAGCCACTTCACCAACTGGCCAAATGGCGCCTGATGTAGGACTCGGACCTACGACCTATCGGTTAACAGCCGAGTGCTCTACCAGCTGAGCTAATCAGGCACAAAATAAATGGCGCCTGATGTAGGACTCGGACCTACGACCTATCGGTTAACAGCCGAGTGCTCTACCAACTGAGCTAATCAGGCAACATAATTAAATAAAGCTATTTTATTATATAATACATTTTTTTGTTTGGCAATACCTTTTATAAAAAAATTTTTCCTAAAATAATAGAAAATATCCACAGCTGATTTAAAAAAAATCAGCTGCAAATTCCCATTTTAATTTTAAAATTCACAATTTCCTGGAGTTCTAGGATACGGAATTACATCCCTAATATTTTCTACTCCTGTCAAATAAATTAGCAATCTTTCAAATCCCATTCCAAAGCCACTATGCACGCATCCCCCAAAACGTCTTAGATTTAAGTACCATTCCATACCTTCAACAGGAATCTTCATTTCATTCATTCGACTTAAGAGTTTTTCATAATCCTCTTCTCTTTGGGAACCTCCCATTAATTCTCCAGCACCTGGAACTTCTAAGTCAACAGCCGCAACTGTTTTCCCATCTGGATTCTGTTTCATATAGAAAGCTTTAATATCTTTTGGCCAATCTGTAATAAATACTGGTCCATGAAAGTATTCTGTAATATATTTTTCATGTTCTTTCGCAATATCTTCTCCATATTCTGGAGTGAATTCCCAATCCACTTTTGCTTCTTTTAAAATCTTAATTACTTCTTCGTGAGTAATTCTCGTAAAATGACTATTTACTAGCTTTTCTAATTTTTCAATAAGACCTTTCTCTACAAATTGATTACAGAACTCCATTTCATCTTTCGCATGCTCTAATACATATCTCACAATAAATTTCAGCATATCCTCTTCAACATCCATTAAACCTTCTAAATCACAGAATGCCATTTCAGGTTCAATCATCCAAAATTCACTGGCATGCGTTTTCGTATTTGAATTTTCAGCACGAAAAGTTGGTCCAAATGTGTAAATATTTCGGAAGGCCATTGCAAATGTTTCCCCTTGTAGTTGCCCAGAAACCGTTAAAGCTGCTTGTTTTCCAAAAAAATCTTTTCCATAATCCACTTTTTTTTCACTAGCAACCCGATTCAAGTCAAGTGTTGTTACTTGAAACATCTCTCCAGCACCCTCACAATCACTCGCAGTAATTAAAGGAGCATGCAAATAAACATAACCTCTTTCTTGAAAATACGTGTGAATTGCCATAGCAGCAACACTCCGAATTCGAAATACTGCTTGAAAAAGATTTGCTCTTGGTCTTAAATATCCAATTTCTCTTAAAAATTCACGAGAATGTTGCTTTGGTTGTAATGGATAATCGTCACTACAATCTCCTTCTAGTGTCACTTCTGTTGCTTTAATTTCGTAGTCTTGCCCTTTTCCTTCAGATTTTACTAACGTTCCTAATACACGAATAGCACTTCCATGTTTTAAAGCATCTATCTTATCAAAATCCTTTGTTTCTTTGTCATAGACGATTTGAATGTGCTTAAAACAAGTTCCATCTGAGAAATCAATAAAGCCAAATTCTTTTTGCTTTCTATGTCTTCTAATCCATCCTTTGATTTCAATTGTTTGATTTAAATATTCTTCTATTTTTTCATATAGTTCTTTTAATGTCATACGTATACCTCCATCATTTCCTATTTTTATTATATCTTATTTTATGTATTTTCAATCATTTAAAACAATTATTTTATGCTTCTTTTACTAAACATTTTTCTAAAGTCTTAGGAATTTCTCTAATTTCTACTTCATGTTCAATTCTTTCCAAAAACTTTAAGACCTCTTTTGGTTCTAAGAATAAACTCATTCCATTATATAAAGGATGGAATGCTAGTAACGGGTAATCTAGTAATTCTTGATCTAATACTAGGTTTATCTTTTTTTCTTCATCATATAGTAAATGAAAAATAGATACGTTTCCTGGGTATGTTCTTAGAAGTACTTCTAAATCTTCAGAAGATGCAAATTCTAGTTTCCCACAACTAAGGTGTTCTTTTAATTGCTTTAAGTCAACTGACTTTCCTTCCTCTGTTACAATTAGAAAATATCTTTTTTCCCCTTTTCTCTCCCTTAGTACCAAATGCTTACAAATACCATAACTACTTCCAATATAGTCTTGAAACCTTTGATAATAAATCTTTGACTCCTGACATCCTAATACTTCTGGATGTTTAATGCAATAATGATAGTCAATTTCTTCTTGTTCTAAGTAAGAACAAAAATGACTAGCTTCTTTTAATTTTTCCCATTTAACTTGGGCACGTAATCCCTCTTTTTGTAAATAACTCTTTAATATTTTTTCATAATCCCCTTCTTCGATTGGGTAACATCACTTTACTCATATTTTTTTCCTTCTTTCCTTTATTTTTTAATATAAAAAGACTAGTCATATCCCATATACATGAAGATACATGTATGGGACGAAACTAGTCTTCCGCGGTGCCACCCATTTTATCATAAACATTTCTGTTTTTTTATTTATGATCACTTTCGATTTCTAACAAAATCTAGTAATACGATAACGGTTTACTTACCGACTTACCCTACTTCCCATAAGAGGTTCGAATAAGCAACTCCAAAGTGTTCTTCAGACTGACTTTTATGTTAGCTTCCACCATACCTAACTCGCTAGATAAAACTTTTCAAGTCCTACTTTTCTTTTTCTAAGTCGTTGTTATTATTATATGCGTTTTTTTAATTACTTGTCAATTATTTTTTTCTATACTGATAATTTTATTAGTATTTCTTTATAAATTGTCTTGTGTTAGTATCTACTTCTGATTCCAAATGTACATTTCCATAGTTTGCTTTTTCATTTAAGAATTTATCAAAAAATGTTTCATATTTTTCTTTTTCATTCAGGAATTCTGTCAAAGACATCTCAGATTTTACTTGGACATTCATCAACTGATTGTACTCTTTTTCTGTATCGGCTTGATAAAATGGTTAATTCATAGAGTTTGTATTCTTAAATTTTTCTACGATTGAAATTTCTCCTAATTCTTTTTCATATTGATCAATAGACCTTTGGCTACTAGTAATTTCTTTTTCTAACTTTTTATAAAGTTCTTTCATGCTTTCTTCATTTTCTCTGAATTCATCAACTTCTTCTTGAGAAAAGTTTTTTAATTCTTTTTTACATTTTTTAACTCAAGAAATCTTTTTGACAAAAAATAACTGTTGCTCCAAGACTAAACATCGCTGTTAGGATTATCACTTCCTGGATACCACATGATAAGAATAAACATACAATCAGAAATATTTCAGAACTGATGGAAGAAATTCCTATTTTGGTATCATGGATTTCTTTTTTTAAATGATCATACTCTGTGATTGTATTTAATTTTCTTTCGATGTCATTTTTCTCTTGTTCTTTTTTCTTTTTCACTCTTTTTTTTGATTTATTTTTGCTTTAAAAAAATCTTTTGCGTATTGCGTATTGAAACATTTGGTTTTCTCCCCCTAAATTTGATTTTCCATATATAATATCACATAATCTAACAAATATAAATATAAAAAAACGTTTTATCAGAACAAAAAAAGATACCACTAGGATATCTTTATACTCTAAATGGTGGGCCTGAATGGACTTGAACCATCGACCTCACGCTTATCAGGCGTGCGCTCTAACCACCTGAGCTACAAGCCCATTTAGAACGTTTCACTGTCTAAATTTTAAACTATTTTTCTAAGAAAAACAAATAAATTTCAACAGGAACGTTTTAATTATATAATAGACATTTAAAATAGTCAACATCATTCTAAGAAATATTTTAATTTTCTTCGCTAGAAATTGCTTTCAAAAATTCCTTAACTGAGTCTTTCCCTTCAATTCTTTCCACAACTTTTTTATCTTTAATCTTTAAGATTGTTGGATTAGAAACCTTCAAATCATCAATTGTTTCTGGATATTGCTCATCTTCCTCTCCTATTCCCTGAACATAGCTAGCATTAAATCCCTTTTCTAAATCTACCATATACATCGGAAATTTTTCACTTTTTTCCAAATAACTACTCCTATAAGCTAAATAGGTAGAAGAAATATCCTCTGAAAAGTTAAAATACAAAACATAATATTCAAGATCACTCTTTTTAAAAGTTTCTCCTGCTAAAATCTCATCATATTGAATAACGATATCTTCCTGTTGATTCTGATTTTTATTTCCAAATTTTATTTCACCTGTCATTAACATTGCCAAAAAATAAAATAAAACTAAAAATAAAATAACTCCTACTAATATTTTAATAATTCTTAAAATTTCATCATTATTGGAATTAAAACTTTTTTCATAATTTAATTTTTGTTTCTTTTTTTTCTGCATTACTATCACCTATAACCAAAATTATAACATAATTCTCATAAAAAATAAACAAAAAATATTGGAACTAATTTTTTAAAGCAACGAATTCTTATTAAAATTTTTTTACATAAATTAATCGATTATTATTTGGTTTTTTTAGTATTTATAGTAAAATACCATTATAAGGTAGGTTGTAACATGATAACAAAAAAATATAAAGGAGCTTTACTATTCATTCTTACTCTTTTTATTATATGTTTCATACTTCAAAGTAGTCTCTCTATTACAGAGAAAGAAGCTTCTTTTCAATATATAGATTCAATTGATTACTCCGAAAGCTTGGATACACTAACAAACCCAGAAAGAGGATTTTATAATCCTGTTGGTTATAATTTAAAGCAAGAAGGAAACCAAGCGATAAATCCAAAAGGAAATCTAATTCATTTAAGAATAGGAATTGCTACATTTTCAAGAAAACACAATAACCAAGAAGACATAGAAATCACAGAAGATGCACTAAATGCAATTAAAAAAACATTTGAAAATATCAGAAACAATAATTCCTCCGTTATTATAAGATTCTCCTATGATAATTTTTATGGACAACCAAATAAAGAACCTGCAATAGAGATGATTCTAAAACATTTAGAACAACTTGGAAAAATTCTTATAGAATATGAAGATGTAATTTCTACTATTGAAATGGGATTTTTAGGATTGTGGGGAGAATTACATGGAAGTACTATTAGTAATTATGAAAATATTTCTCTAATAACTACCAAACTATTAAATGAAACAAATCAAAAAATTAAAATTTCCTTAAGAACACCTGGACATTATGCAGCATGGAAAAAAATAGATCGAGGAGCTTTAAATTTAGATATTTCAACAAAAGGAACAATGGATTACCAAGTTGGAATCTATAATGATGGTTATCTAGGATCTGAAAGCGACTTAGGAACATTTTCAAATAGAAACATTGAAGTTGCATGGCTATCTAACCACGCAAAACATACCTTTTATGGTGGAGAAATTTCTGCTAACTATGCTTCAGGTACCCCACTAAATACCATAGAATATCTATCAACAGAAGCATTTCAAACTCACACTACCTATTTGAATATCAGCTGGAATAATCTAGTAATTGATAGTTTTAAAAATGTTCCTTATATGGGAGAAAACCCCTTTTATAAAAATGAAACAGCCTATAAGTATATAGAAAATCATTTAGGATATCGGTTTGTTTTAAAAAGTTCTTATCTAACAACCAAAATAAAAAAAACAGACCCATTAAAATTAAAACTAAGAATTGAGAATGTAGGATTTAGCAATCTAATTAAAGAAAAACTAGTTTCCATTGTCTTAGAAAATGAAAATGAAATTTATGAAATTCAAACATCTCTAAATGCTACAGATTGGGAATCAACAAAAACTACAGAAGAAAATTTTTCTATTACATTGCCAAACGAAATAAAAGAAGGAGAGTATAAGGTTTATATCCGACTTTCTGAATATGCCAATTTAAAAAATGACCATAATTATCATTGTATTAAATTTGCTAATAAAGAAATCTATAATAATAATCTGGGAGCCAATTATGTTGGTACCATCAATATCATTGAAGAAAAAGAAGAACCAACATCAACAGCAACACCAACACCAACATCAACAGCAACACCAACACCAACAGCAACAAACTCAAATATAATTGATGATCTCAAACAATATAAAATTGAATACTATTATGATAATATACTCAGTAAAAAAGATACTATTATATCCAAAGCAGAAAAAAATTCAATAATTCGCTCTTATATTGACAAAGAAAAAGAAAATTATGTCTTAACAGAAACTGTAAATTATCCTTTAACAATTAGTGATAATGAAGAAAAAAACATCATAAAAATTTATTATACAAAAAGAGAAAAACAGGAATCTACACAATCTCCAAAAGAAATCAATTACTTTACTTTAGTTGCATTAATTAGCGACATCTTATTAGGTATAATTGTATTCATTTTATTAAAAAAATATTTAAAAATCAAATAAAAAACAATGTGTATCAAAACAAACACATTGTTTTTTTATTATTTTGAATTTGGAACTACCATAACACTTCTAGCAATATCCACTAACTCATCTTGACTCATCACATCAGAAACAATATAATAATCAATTCCATTACTACTCCAAGAAATAGAACTATCAGTCAATGCACCTACTGTATCTACTAATAAATAAGGTTCTCCATAAGTAGGAATAATCGAAAATTCTTCTTCAATACTAGATGTTTCTTCAACCAACAAGAACGGTTTTTCTCCATCAAAAGTCATAATTATTCTCTCACCATCTGTTTTTGCAATCTTCTCCTCATTCGTTAAAACAGTTCCTGTTGGAATGTAAAGTGGATAAATAGTATCTTCAATACTACCAGCTGGTGCAGTCGGAGTTGGTGTTACACTTGGACTTGGTGTTGGAGATGGAGATGTTGTACTTGTTCCACTAGAAGGAGTTGGTGAAACACTTGGACTTGGTGTTGGCGTTGGTACACTTTGTGTCATAATTTTATTAATATCAAAAGTACTACTATCAATATTTGGATTTAAATCAATTTTCGTAAACGTAATTTTCATTTGCTCAATTCCTTGTTCATCTACTACCTTAACCTCTTTTAAATTTAAATCTTGATCCAAAGTTACAACTTGATTTACTAATCTCCTGTTATTCGGATAATTCACTGTAGATTCAATAACATATTTATCTTTATTCTCTGTAATCGTACGCTTATCATCATCCAAAATATCTTCTAAAATTGACTGAATTAAATATACTTGCGAATTATTATATGGCCATTCGCTTTGAAACTTAAAACTTTTATTTAACGATGGTGTTAACACATATACCTCATTCTCATTCTTTAAAATAATTTGCTCATGATTATTCGCTTTATTCTTCAAACTTACATTAAATTTATCTTTTTTCTGATAAGATACTTTCACATCATATTGATAAACATCTTCATTATTCAAAATTTCTAAGTTTCCTTCCAATTGATAAGCTTTTAGATTATCATATTTTTTTTGAAAATCTTTCAAAATGTTCTTTTTGCTATTTCCAAAACATCCTGTTACGAAAAAGCAAATTCCAATAAGTAATATCAAGATTTTCTTTTTCACTTTATCACCTCAATTATCTTTCATTTCATTATATGAATTAAAAAAGTCGATATTCATGAATAATTTTTTTTGTTTTGCCTATTCTAATACTAGAAATTAATAAAGGAGGAAAAAATGAAAACATTACAAAAAGTATGTCTAGTATTTACAATTATTGGTGCAGTTAATTGGGGCTTAATTGGGCTTTTTGATTTCAATCTAGTAGAAACGATGTTTGGAACAGATAATGTAATTACCAGAATCGTTTATGTACTAGTTGGAATTGCTGGTATTATCAATATTAGTTTATTATTTGAAGACTGGGATGACTAATATACCCTTCTTTTTAAATATAAAAGCCACTTATAAAAAGTGACTTTTTTATTTTATTATTTTATTATTTTATTTTGGAAGAATTCGAATACGTACACGTTTTGTCTTAGATTCATAGTTTACTCGAACATCTGGTCCTGTAACAATAACATCCACATCGTATTCACCTTCAGTATAATTTTTTAAATCTACAGTAGCTGTAATCGTAGATATATCTAAATTTTCAATAACCTCTGAACTTCCTTTTACTACAACCGTTGCCTGAATATCTGCCTCAGATACACCTTGAGCTTTCAAAGTAGAAGATAAATTGACTGGAGTAATTCGAACTCCTTCAATCTCCTTAGTATCAACGTCATCTAGTATAACCTTAATATTTACAGTCTTCGAACTAATATCTCGAATTCCAGAAGGTTTCTTCAAGTTAATATTATAATCCTTACTCTCCGTTAATTCATTAATATCAATTTCTACTGGAAGCTTGGTAATCGTATCCAAAATTTTCTGATCTCCGTATAAAGTAACTTTTGGAATAGAAGAAGTAATTTCTTTAATCGATTTTCCAAAAGCTAGTTCTCCAATTGGAATAATTTCTAGTTCTACCTCTTTACTTGGAGAGGCAATCTTAAGAGTTGCTTCCACTGTTTCTGGAACAATTTCAACATCAATAGGTTGACCCTTCGTATCATAAGCAATTAAAGAAATATCTGATAAAGTAATATTTCCAGCACGAATATTACTAATATTATCAATATCAATTAAAGCCTTTACAGTAGCAACTTCTTTTAATTTATACTCTGCTCCCTTAATAATTACATCGTTTCTACTTAAATCAACTCCATCAATCGATAATTTTTTATCTAAGTGATCCTGATGAAGAATATCATAATTTAATTCTCTAGTTTCTGGTACTTTTTCATAAATAATAATTGTAGCCGTAGAAGGATCAATTTTATAATTAATTGAAGGTAGACTCTGATTATATTTAAGACTAACTTTATGACTTCCTGGCTTTAAACCAGTTAAATCAATAGAAACTCCGTTATTAGGATATTGCCTAGCAATATATAATTGAGATTTAGAACCAATTAACGTAATATCTGCTGTTTGAGGAAGTCCCTCAATTACATAAGCCTCTGCATTATATTCTGCAGTAACTGGTTGATTATACAAAACCTCTGCCTGTTTATTAATAATTGTATTCGTATTCTGATCAACAACAAAGAAAATAATAAAAGCAAAAAGTAAAGATAAAATAATTAATGTCTGTTTTTTATTTAGAAATTTTTCTAATTCTTTTCCATTATTTTTAGTAAAATCTGTAAATGACAAAATTCCCTTAGTAATTGGTGTAATTAGCCATTTATCGAAGAATAATAGAATCTTTCTTATTATACTAGTTATTTTCTTCATAAATCTCTTCCTCATCTAATTCATCTAACATTTCATCCTCTTGCCTTGGTCTTAGTTCATCAATTAACATCATTCTTACATCATCTAAAGATAAATTGTAAAACAATTCTCCCTTGACTGCAATGGATACTCTTCCTGTCTCCTCACTAACAACAACACTAATTGCATCACTTTCTTCAACAATTCCAAGTGCAGCACGATGCCTTGTTCCAAATTTCTTATTTACTTTGGAACTACTACTCGTTGGAAATACAGCACCTGCACAACTAATTCGATCCCCCTGAATGACAACACCACCATCATGAAGCGGATTATTAGGAAAGAAAATAGAAATTAATAAATCACTAGATAAATCTGCATAAATATGTTTTGCTTTATCAATATAGGTAGATAAACTAGTATCTCTCTCTAATACAATCAATGCTCCAATTCTTGCTTTTCTAAGATAATCCACTGCCTGAACAATTTCATAAACAAGTCTTTCTCTCTCATCAACAGTTAATACTTTATGACGCCCTAAAAGTTGTGTTCTTCCTAATTGTTCTAAAACATTCCTAATTTCTGGTTGGAAAATAATAATCAAAGCAAGTGGTCCCCACATCATAATATACTCTAACAACAATCCAATTGTCGTTAAACCAAAAAAATCACTAGCGACCTTCAAAATCAAAATAAGTGCAACACCCTTAAACAATAACGTTAACTTTACATTATTTCGAATATTTTTTAATATATAATAAATAATTAACCAAACTAAAGAAATATCAACAATTTTTCTAACTATTACTAGTATATCATCTAAAGTCATTTGTTTTACCTCCGTCTAACTTCCTTATTATAACAAAAAAGAACACAAATAGTAAAGTCCATATCTAAACTATTCTCTGTGAGCCTTTACATTACTTGTAGATCCAAAGTCAATAACTGTAGTTTTTTTCACTTTCTGTGGCAAAGAAGTAGTATCATCCATATTAGAATCCCCTTTTACATGAATATCTTCACTATTAATAGATAAAACCGCTGGCTTAACAGAACGACTTTCATTTTCTGACTGAAAAATTTTAGTTGGCTCATTCATAATCTTATTAAAATTAAGTTCTAAAACTTCTGTTTTCTCTAAATCTTTAGAAGGTGGTTTCTCTGGAATAGAAACAACATTTAACACTTCTGTTTTCTCTAAATCTTTAGAAAGTGCTTTTTCTGGAATAGAAACAACATTTAACATTTCTGTTTTCTCTAAATCTTTAGAAGGTGCTTTTTCTGGAATAGAAACAACATTTAACACCTCTGTTTTCTCCAAATCTTTAGAAGGTGCTTTTTCTGGAATAGAAACAACGTTTAAAACTTCTGTTTTTTCTAAATCTTTAGAAGGTGGTTTCTCTGGAATAGAAACAACATTTAACACCTCTGTTTTCTCCAAATCTTTAGAAGATGCTTTTCCTGAAATAGAAGCAAGATCTAAAACTTCCGTCTTCTCTAAATCTTTGGAATTCTTTAACTTTTTAGAGGAAGCTTGTTCTTGACTAGATTGATTAGAGTTGATAATTAATTTATCTCCTTTTCTAAGATTAGAAGCATTAACTACTTTTACAGCTAACTGCCCTTCTTTTTTCTTTTGATACCGTTCCATAATAAAACCCAAAATACCCATAATTAATATAATAGATATCACAACAAGTACTATATAAATAGGACCATCTAAAATATCACGAAAAAAATGTATCACTCCGCCACCTCTTATTCTAATACAATTATAACATAAGTTCTACTATCACGATATAAAATATTTTCTAAGTTTTAAATTTTATAAACAAAATAACTCAATTTCAAAATGATTCTATAAAATTAATCTAGGAAATTTTGACTTAATCCATAACAAAAATAATGACCCAATATGAGTAATAAACAAAACTAGAAAAACTTCCAAAAAACAATTATGAAAAATGGATTCACTCCAAGGGAATATCAATCTCTGAAATAAATAAATAACAAGTGGATGAATTAAATAATAATATTTATATAAATTTCGCAAAGGAAATACTCTCTTTTTATGATAAAGCGGTTTATTATAAATTAACAGACAAAACAAATAATAAACAAACGGAATACAGGATAATAAAATATTACTATTAAAACGATCGATTCCCTGAATAAACAAAGATTCCATTACTAAAACAAAACCCCAACCAACTACTTTTAATACAACCCAGTTAGGAGAATGAAATTTCCTCTTTCCAACTACATAGCCAAAAGTAATATAAAATAAACCAAAAAACAAAAAATTTCTAGTTGTTACAAAAACTTTAAAATAAGAAGAAACAATTGGCTTAATAACATCTGGAAGTACTCCATAATAAGTTTCCATGGCACCAAATAAAATCAAAAAGAAAGAAATGAACAATAAAGAAACAAGTCGATGCCGTCTTTTCCACCAATTTAAAACAAGTAAAGACAATATCAGTGCTGGAAAATACCATAAATGATAATAAACTCCCGAATACAATAAGGCAATCATCAATCCAACAGGAATAGACAATAAAACAATTGGAATTCTTAAAACAGAAGGAATCAAATTTAAATACCCCACTACTTGAGGAATATATGGCATTAAAAAAGAAATTAAAATAGGAAGATACAAAAGACTCCATATAAAATAAACTGGTAATAAAGAACGAATATACTTTTTGATATATTGAGGATCCGTTTTTTCTTTCTTAGCAATAAAATAACTAGTAGTAAAAAAGAAAATAGGAACACAAACTCTACCTAAAATATAGTTAATAATCAAATCAAGAAAATCAAAAGTACCTAAAAAAGGACGAAGATGCAAAACAATTACCAAGATAGAGCAAAAATAACGAACTCCATCTAAATTTTCATAATGAACCTCTCCTTGTTGAATATGTTTTTGAGTAACATTTTCCAAAATAGTAACAATTAAAGTTAGTAAAAAAGAAGCAGAAATTAAAAAAAATAAAGTCTGGAAAGTCCCACGTAATATATGAAACTTCATCAACATAATCAAAAGCAATACAATCCCAATCCAATTTCCTAAGATACACTTAAACTTCATACTACCTTACTCCCATAATTCTCCTTATTCTATTTTATACTTTTCAAGTATACCATAGTCTAAAATTATAAAAAAGATATTAATAATTTAAAAAAGAAAATTTTGATAAATATCTATAACATCTATAAAATTTATATACATTTTTAGCCCTCTACAGTTTGAAAAATGATATCTATCCTTTTATCTTGACTACAACATATTCTGCATACTTAGAAGTACGAAGTGGATAATTCCATCCACCCATACCCGAAGACACAATTAATGTATAATTCTGTGATTGATATTTACCATAGTTAATCAAATAAATCTTTGCCAAATCCATAAAAAGACCCAGAGGAAAAATCTGTCCTGCATGAGTATGACCACTGAATTGTAAATCAATTCCAAAATTTTGGGCATCAGAAAACTCCACTGGTTGATGATCAAGTAAAATCACATACTTCGTCAAATCAATTCCTTTCGTCAAATTCTCAATACTCTTCCTTTGTCCTAAAGAAAAATCTTTTCTTCCAATTAGATAAAAGTCATCATGAATGTTCACAACTTCATCAATCAAAGCTTCTATATGGTTATTCTTTAATTCTATAAGAAGTTCTTTTTCCGTATACTTCTTATCTCTGGCATAATGATTAGAATCATGATTTCCCAAAATATAATAAATTCCATAAGTAGATTCTAAACTTCCCAAGCACTTAGATGCTTGCTTCATTTCCAATTTCGTTGTATTTTCATCAAAAATATCTCCAGTTAATACAACCAAGTCTGGATGTTGCTGATTAATCTTCTGGATTTCTTTTTCTAACTTTTCAACATTAAGTGTTACTCCAAAATGAAGATCACTAATTTGAACAACAGTCATCTCATCTTTAGAAAGTTTTTTATTTGTTTCAACTTGATAAACCGTTTGTCTAATAAAATGAGCATTCCAATAGCCATATCCAATCATAAATAAAGTCAAAATAACAACGATAATTCCACTCTGATAACACTTATTAAAAATTTGACCAAATGATTTCTTAAAAAAGAAACAAGAAAAAAAGAAAAGAAAATCCAAAATCAAAGAGCTAAGAAGCAAAAACAAAAAAATAATAGAAACTATCGTTGTTAAACTAATCATCGTAAGAATAAAAACAATTGAAAAAAGAAAAGTTCTTTTTTTTGAATATCTTTGATAATACTTCAAAAACTGACCAATACGATAATATATATAATAAACAATAAGAGGAACAAAAAAAATTGTCAAAAATAAAATACGAGTAACATTCATAAAAACATCTCCATATATTATATATTGTCTAAAAAAAAACAGAAAAATTATGAATTTTTTTCATTTAATTCTTGATAGATTTGAATCATTTCCTTTTGATAATAACTCAATCTTCCCTCTGGGAGAATCAACGTTCGCTCAACCCCTAAAAAATCTACAAATTCTGGTTGATGAGAAACCAAAATAATCGTTCCTGGAAAATCTCTCAGATTAGTAGCAATCACTTTCTGAGTTTCTGGATCTAAATGATTGGTAGGTTCATCTAAAACTAATAAATTTGCCTTTTTTAATGTTAATTTCGCAAGTGCCAATCTAGCTCTTTCCCCAGGAGATAAAATAGAAATCTTCTTATAAAGATCATCATCATGAAATAAAAATTTTCCTAGTACTTCCCTAATCTCTCTTTCTGTCAAATTAAATTCCTGCAAATTCTCAATAATATTTTTATGAAAATTCAATAACTCATGTTCCTGAGCATAATATCCAATATCTGTTTTTGGTCCTAACAAAACAGAACCTAAATCTGGAGTCAAATCTCCAACAATCAGTTTTAATAAAGTACTTTTTCCTACTCCATTTTCTCCAACAATCAAAAATTTTTCTCCCCTTGGAATCTCCACATTAATTTTATAAAGCAAATACCTTTTTGCTGATTTTTCATATTTAAAACAAAGATTCTCAATTTTTAAAGGAAAAAGAGTACTCTCTCTTCCCTGATGAAGAGAAAGACTTATCGTTTTCTGTTTTTCTTTCAAAATAACAGAATCTTTTTCTAATCGAGCAAGCTTTTTCTTTCGATCTTTCGCAATTCTTGCCTTTTTTTCATTTCCATGAATATACTTATCAATAATCCTCTGTAAATGTTCTCTTTCCTTTTGTTGCATATTTGCTTTCTTCTCCAAACAAGCAGCCTGTTCTCTTTGAATTTGTTCAAATTGTCTAAAATTTCCAGAGAACAACTCCATTTTATGAGTTCTTTTATCTAAATAAAGAATATCTGTAACTAGTTCATTTAAAAAAGAGGAATCATGTGAAACTACAAAAACTGTCCCAGAATAATTCTTTAAATATTGAACTACAAATTTCCTTGAAGATTCATCTAAATGATTCGTTGGTTCATCTAATAAAAGTATCTCAGGATTTGAATAAAGAAGACGAAGAAAAGCAATTTTCGATTTCTGCCCACCAGAAAGCTTAGATAAAGGAAAATCAAGTAATGTATCATCAATTTTCATTCCTGAAAGTAATTTTAATAGTTCCTCCTCAGCATGATATGGGTCATAGCAATCTAATTCATTTTGTAATTTTGCCACTCTTCTTAATAATTGATTCACTTCTTTTTCATTAGAAATCGTTGACATCTTTTCATAAAGTGCTGTAATCTCATTCTCTAATTTCTGAATCGGTCTACCTGTCAACAAATAGTCAAAAACTGAAATATCCATTCCTAAAATTTCATCAGTAATTACTTGAGGAAGCCAAGAAATTCTCAATTTTTTAAAGAATGTAATAGATCCATAATCAGGTTCTATCTGTCCTAATAATAATCGAAAAAACGTGGTTTTACCCACACCATTAACACCAATAACTCCTATTTTCCTCCCTTCCGGCAAACAAATCGTAATATCATCAAAAATTGTTTCCAAACCAAAAGAAAGACTCAAATTTTTTATATTCATAGAATCACATCACTTTTTAAACCATTTTATCAAAATCCAATTTTCGGTACAAGATAATTTAAAAAGGATAGCCAAAAAGAACAAAGTATGTTATTATAAATTAAGAAAAAGTTATGCCGACTTAGCACAGTTGGTAGTGCAACGCACTCGTAACGCGTAGGTCGCTGGTTCAAATCCGGCAGTCGGCACCAGATTGATAGGAAACTCGAACCTTCGGGTAAAAATAGAAAACGACTTGTCAAAAAGCCGTTTTTATGTTATTATGAATATGTCAAGGAAACTTGCATAAAATAAAAAGAGGGAATACTTAACTTTGGCGAGTTGAGTACTTACCTGTAAATAGTTAAGCACTTAATCTATGCTAGATTGAGTGCTATTTTTTTATAGATAGAATCATTAAAGAGACTATTAATAAAATGATTATTAATATTAGAAATGAGATTAATAAATCTTTTTTCTTCATAATATCAAGCCTCCTTTCGTAAGAAAGTTGGCAAGCACTCAACAATTAAGTTTCCCTACTTCAATTATAAAAAATTAATATTTATATAACAATAAATATAAACTAAATTATGACAATTTAGTAAACACATTTGTATATTGACTATCAATATACATATTTGTTTCAGGGAATAATATAGGAGAAATATTTATGAAGATTGACTACTTTTGTTTTAGTGTTCCTAGCTTAAATTCAACCGATTATTGTATAAATGAAAATGATGATCAAAATACTATTTGGATAAAAACTAAAGAAAAAGAATTGATGGATGCAGTCAAAGAAAATAATATGTTAATAGTATTTGATAGAGCTACCAAAAAATTTTATACAGGTAATGAAGAATTTGATGTTGAAAATAAGGTCATATTTCCTCGAAGTTTTGTACCTTATGAAGCAAAAATTTTAAATTATTTAGAAGAAAATGGTGCACTTTCTGTTCAAACAGAAGATGACGTAAAAAAGATAATAAATTGGCCACAAAAGATTCAACCTATGCATAGAAGAGTTATTCAAACAACTTATGGAGATTTCCAAAAGAATTACAAAAAATATAAGTCAATTTGTTAAAAAGTATTTTTCGAAAAAAATGCACCAATTTTGCACAAAAAATAACCAAAACAAATAAAAATACAATTGGCTATTAGCTTTAAAAATATAAAAAATCCCTAAAATAGGGATTCAAACACTAAATTCACTGATTAAGAGTCTTTTTTTATATATTTTAATAGTATCTAATAGAAACTAATTATTATATATAAATACCAAATAATCAGGAACATCATATTATTTATACTTATTTACATTTACCTGCTACATAAATAAATATAATAGTATATAGACCTTTTTACACCAAAAGATCATCCACCGAACTTTTTGCACAGATAAGGTTAAAAATTTCGGAACCAGTTTTCAAATAAATGGTGGGCTGTTAGGGATTCGAACCCTAGACCCACTGATTACAACAATGTTATCATATTAGCTTTTTATCTAATATTTCTACATATTACGAATTCTATGTAGTTCAGCATACATTATCAACCAAATAATTGGTTGTCGAACACTCGTGGAAGTATTATATTTATTCAACTTCTATGCGTTACACTACTTAATAGCCTTTCGCAATCTATTAAGTTAGCACGGTATTGGCATTTCAGCGTTTACCGTTTTTGCTCGATTTTCATTGTTATATTACTATAACAAGCTCCCAGTGTATTACCAAGAGTCAGTTGCTCTACCAACTGAGCTAACAGCCCATAAATTTGAATTACTCACTTAGTATAACATAAAATAATTCAAAAATAAATACCTAAATTTACAGAATTACACATTATCATATCTTATCTTTCATTCTTCTTTCTATTTCTTCCATATCTTCTATTTGAGAGCACTTCCCAGAAACAACACAAAAAGAATAAACAAAACAGAAAAACAATAATCCTAAACCAATAAAAATCAATTTTCACTCTCCCCTATTCTAATAATATTATACCATGAATCATCGAAAGAAATGAAAAAATCCTCCTATTTTCAAAAAAAACTATACGCTATACAAAAAAACGATGAATTTCCAATAAAGAATTAATTTTCTTAATTAACCTCTCCTGTTTCAATAGTTGAGGTATATTAAGATTTTCAACATATGAAACATATCGATTAACATAACCCAAGCTACCCACAATTAACCTTTCTCCATAGTCAATAACTGCATAAGTATTCATATGATAATTTTCTCTAGAGCTTTCCGATTGAATATTTGAAAACATTTCAATAGAATAAAATCCAGGCATCGATTCAATAGAAGAAGAGCACAAATAATAGCAATAATTAGAATCATCATTATACCTAATAAGTTTAGTAGAATATAAACTATTTTCCTTGTTAATGTATGCTTCAATTTCCTCTTCTATTTCTCTATCATCTAGTTTTTTTAAAACACTTAATAAATTACTTAAATTCTCTGACATACATTTTAGAAAATAATTTTTTCCATCTGTATAAACGGGAAAAACACTAATTGGTCGTTTTCGAAGAGCCATACCTGTATTGTCATAAACTCCAATTAATTTTTTCATCCATTATCACATCCTTGTTTTCTATACTAACATAAGCACAAAATAGAAACAAGAAAAAGACACTTTTTGACAGTGTCTTTTTTTACCAAAAAAGAATGGAAAAATTAATGAAATTTTTTCGTTCCTTTTAACCCTTTACTTCCTCCCATTTCAGAAAATCCTTTTAAAATATTCGTATCAAAAGAATGAATTTTAGCATTTCTTTTTTTATAATCCTTAATCCCAATATTAATCATTTGATCTAATAACTCAGAATAATCTTTTCCAAGTGGAGACCATAAATAAAATGACAAAGATCCTGGAATATTATTAACTTCATTAATATAAACCTTATTCGTCTTTTTATTAATTAAAAAGTCAATTCGAACAACACCAGAGGACTTCAAAGCTTTAAATGCACGAACAGAAATATCTTCTACTTCAGATTTTAACTTATCGCTCAAAGCAGCTGGTATAATTCTACTAGTATTTACCATTCCTTTATTATTACTTTTATATTTTGTAGCTGCTTTCCCTTTTGTTTTACTACCACCAATATATTTATCAGCATAAGTTAAAAAATCATTTTTAGGAGTAACTTCCTCAATTGCACTTACTTGTTGATTTTCATAATTTCCAAGTACACTAATATTAACTTCCATTAAATTATCGATCACTTTTTCAACAACAATTCGATTATCATAAGTAACTGCTGAATCTAAAGCATCTATTAATTCCTCCCGATGATGTGCAACAGCAATTCCAACACTACTCCCCAAAGTACAAGGTTTTACAATAACAGGATATTTTAATTTTTCAATTTTTTCAATTACTTCTGACTGACTTTCCTGATACTCTACATCATAAAACCAAACATAAGGAGCAATCGGGATCTTTTCCTGTTCAAAAATCTGTTTCATAAAAATTTTATCTTGCCCAACCACAGCTGCATAAACATCTACTCCAACAAATGGAATTCCAATAGATTGCAAATACCCCTGTAAAACTCCATCTTCCACATTCGTTCCATGAACAATCGGAAAAACCATATCTATTTCAGCTACAATACTTTTTAATACACCTTTTTTATTTTGTAATAAAAAATGTCCATTCTTCTCATATAAAACTATATTTTTACAATATCTTTTAATTAAATCAATATCTTGAAAAGTTTCAATATCTCTTAATGCTTCTCCTGTATACCACTGTCTATCCTTTGTAATATAAATAGGAACGACTTCATATTTTTCACCATCCATTTTATTCATTGCCTGAATTGCTGAAATAATACTTACCTCATGTTCGACACTTTCCCCACCAAAAATAACACCAATTCTTATTTTCATTTTTCCACTCCTAACATTCTAAATCCTCATCACTTTCAAAAAGTGCATAGATTTCCTTTTTTGTTTTTATTTCCTGTAATAAAGTATATGCATCTTTTACGTGATTTACAATATATACTTTTCTTTGAGAAAATCCGCTTTCTATTAACCCCTTAAATACTGATTTTGTACTCTTTTCACCTATTAGTATAACATAATCTGCAACTTTTGCCACCTGACTTCCAAAAATATGATTAAATTCATTTCCCTTTTCCCCTAGAGTTTGCATTCCAGTTGTTACAACTACTTTTTCACCAGGCATTAAAGAAAGAACATCAAGTGCATTTTTCGCTCCTTGTGGATTGGAACGATGAGTATTATTAATCTGATTCATATATCCATAATTTCGCAGTTCCAAATGATTTTCTAATGGCCTCAATTTTAAAATAGCCCGCTTAATCAATTCTAGATTCATCCCAATCTCCATAGCAAGGGCAATCACCGACAAAATATGATATACATTATGCTTTCCTAAAAGTCTAGTTTCAATAGAATCATGAATTTTTTGCCTTTTTGCATAAATCGTAAAACGAGTTCCATCTTTAGAGTATTTAATATCCTTAGCCATATAATCTGCATCTGTTTCTAAAGATATCCAAATCTTCTTACAATTACTTTGAATTCTATATTCGACTTGTCGATGATCATCACGATTTAAGATGGCAATCCCCTCTTGATCTAAAGACTCCACCAATTCAAATTTTGCTTGAATTGCATTTTCCATAGAACCAAAAGAACCTAAATCAATCGTTTCAATATTCGTAATCATCGCATACTTTGGTCTTGCCAATTGACAAATAGAAGAAACTTCTCCCAATCGATAAGAACCAATTTCTACAATAAAAAATTGCTCCTTTTTACTTAAATAATTATTAATCGTTGTAATTAATCCATGAAGTGTATTTAAATTTTTAGGAGTTGATTGACAAAAAGCAACCTCACTTAAAACAACATTAACAATTTGACTAGTACTTGTCTTCCCATAAGTACCTGTAATTCCGACTACTTCCAACTGTTTCATTTGATCTATCTTTTGAACTGCCATTTGAAAATGATAATGACCAATCATAACCTCTAACGGAATATTTATAACCTTAGCAATCCACAAAATAAAATAAATAAAGTAGGCAAAAATTCCTTCTAAAAGTAAAGAAAGATAAGCATACTCATAATTAAACAAATACAAAATTAATGGAAAAAGATAGAATAAAGAAAATGTTACAATCAATCGCTTCAATCGTTTTGATAATACAAGAGACTTCTTAGAAAACCTCATCTTCTTTAAACTCAATATTCTACAAATCTCCAAAATATAAAATAACCAAGCTAGAATAATAATAATCACAGAATAATTATTGTTTAAAAATGCTGCTAAAAATAAACATAGAAGAGCAAATAAATCCAATGATAAAAAAACAATTTTTTTATTTCTAAAAATCCACTGAAAGTATTTACGATTTTCATTATATAAATTTCGCTGAAAACAACTCAAGGCATATTCACCTTTAATCACATCAAAAAGCAATAAAATCAAAAAAGAAATTGCTATATAATTCATGAAAACCTCCTTCTATATAAATTTTTTTAAAATTCTAGAAACTTGGGGAAGTACCTCCAAATAAGCATAATGGGTACATCCTGGAAGCTCAATCAAAGCCCCATCCTGAAGAATTGACTCTAATTCCCGTGCATCCTCAATTGGAGCAGCTTCATCTAAAGTCCCCCATATTAATAAGGTAGGACATTGAATTCTTTGTGCATATTTCGTTAAATCTTGATTTACCACTTCTACCAAAATATTTCTCATCATAGAAGAAGCATTCTTATAATCCGTAGAACCAACATACTTTTTAACATATTCAGAAAACTGATACATTCCTGGTAATCTCTTCATAGATTTATAAAAAGATTCTTTCCATGACTTTTTTTGATGACGAACACAAGGAC
This sequence comes from uncultured Caryophanales bacterium, assembly GCA_947571655.1. GTDB lineage: Bacteria > Bacillota_I > Bacilli_A > RF39 > UBA660 > Alloscybalousia. The sequence continues at coordinate 21,054 of CANOYR010000004.1, read as the reverse complement.
TTCCAAAAAGAACAAGCTTCTCAACTAGATTAGAAGAAGCATAATAAATCGCTACTCTTCCTCCAAAAGAATGGGCAATAATAATAGGTTTTTTTATATTTAATTTTTCAAGAAAAAGCTCTAACATCTCGCTATAATCACCAATTGTCCATATCTCCTTTGGCTCTTCAGACTCTCCAAAACCAGGAAAATCGAGAATGGTAATTCGACATTCAGAAAGTTCATCTCCAAGAGGTTTCATCATTTGAATATTTTGCCCCCAACCATGGAGAAGAACAACGTCCTTTCCACTACCATATTGAAGATAATGAATATTTTGATTTTTAACTTGTAGTTTCATCCTATCACCATATTTATTATAACACCAGTTACTTTATGGAAACAATGAATTTGTTATTTTCAACTGTAAACATTACAAAAATCGTTGCCCCTCCAAATATCCCTTTTTTGTCAAGTAAACTTTACTACCCTGCCTTCTAATTTTTTTAGTCATTTCTAAAATGGTAAAATAATATTCAAGTTTATAAATAGGAATCAAATGTTCATGACAATCATCTGAGAGTTCACATAAAAAAGACAAAAATTTTATCTCAAGATCAATTGGAATGTCAAAAGAATCCCCCTTTTCTTTTAGATATTGAATCGCCCATCGTTTACTACATTGATGAAGAGAATAAGTAAAAATTGCGTTCCCATCTAAAAAATGATGATGTAAATAAAAAAGTCCCTGTGCCATCGATGGATATAATTTTCGATAATTTCGAAACTCTTTTTTCAAAGAAACATCCATATATTTTTGACATTCCCTCCATAAATCTCTCTCCTGCCATAATTCAATTTCAAAAATTTCCTGATGCAATTCCTCCTCTGTCAACAATTCTAATTCTCGATAAACACCTCTTTTAAATTTTTCCTGTACCATTAAAAATGTTTCTGTCATAATATCACCAATTTCAACCTATCATATTTTTTCTATGAAACCAATTTTTTTAAAGAATATTTGAAAAACTTCAAAATTTTTTTAAGTAAACCCTTTTTAAATAGAAAAAAGAACGATTTTTTAATCATTCTTAATTAAATTCAAATAAAGTCATTTGACTAGACTCTGGTAAATCTTTTAAAATTCCCATTATTCGCATCTTATCAATTAGTGTTTGTGATATTTTCGCCCTTTTTTGTAAATCTTCAATACTTAAAAATTCTTTATTTCCACGCTCTGCAACTATATTTTGTGCAACCGTATCCCCAAGACCATCAATAGCATTAAATGGAGGATATATCTCTGTATCATTCACTGCTTTCCAAACAGTAGCATCACTCTTATATAAATCTATATTTAAAAACTTCATACCACGTGCTGTTGCTTCTAACGCAATCTTTAAACTTTCAAGTTGTCCATTTTCTTTATTGGTGGCTTCATATCCTTTATTTTGAATATCGATAATACGATTCTTAATTGGAGTATATCCCGCAATCATTGCTTCCACATCAACATCAGTTGCTTTGGAAGAATACCACGAAGCGTAAAAGTAAACTGGCATATGTACTTTGTACCATGCAATTCGAAAAGCACTAATTACATAAGCAGCAGCATGTGCCTTTGGGAACATGTATTTAATTTTTCTACATGACTCGATATACCATTCTGGTATCTTAATAGCTCTCATTTCCTCTGTCATTCCTGCCCAAGTTTCTGGATCTTTGCTTGCCTTTCCTTTACGAACAAATTCCATAATTTTAAAAGCACGGATTGGTTTCATTCCCCAGTTCATTAGGTTTACCATAATATCATCACGACATCCTATAACTTCTTTAAATGGACAAATATTTTGTGCAATTAAATCACTGGCATTCCCGTTCCATACGTCTGTTCCGTGAGACAAACCTGAAATTTTGACAAGTTCGCCAAAAGTAGTTGGCTTGGTATCCTCTACTAATTTAATTGTAAAAGGAGTACCAAACTCAGGGATTCCAAGAGTTCCTGTTTTACACATAATATCATCGGTAGTAATACCCAAAGCTTTGGTTGACGTAAAGATACTCATTGTTTCTTTATCATCCATAGGTACTTTCATAATATCGGTTCCAGATTGAAGTTGAATCAATCTTAATTGCGTTGGATCTGAATGACCTAAAATGTCAAGTTTTAATACACACTCTTCGATAGAATGGTAATCAAAGTGAGTCGTTCTCCAAGGGGAAGTAGGATCTTCGGCTGGAAACTGGTAAGGTGTAAAGTTAAAACATTCCATATAATCTGGAATAACAACAATTCCACCTGGATGTTGTCCTGTCGTTCGTTTGACACCTGTACATCCCATCGCCAAACGTTCTACTTCCGCAGTACGCATATCTAAAATTCCATGATCTTCTAAGTACCCTTTTACAAAACCAAAAGCTGTTTTATCGGCAACAGTTCCTATCGTTCCTGCCCGAAATACATTATCACTACCAAATAATACTTTGGTATAGGCATGAGTACTCGCTTGATTTAAATCTGAGAAATTAAGATCAATATCTGGTACTTTATCAGCATTAAATCCTAAGAAAGTCGCAAATGGCATATCCTGACCATCTTTAATCATTGGAATATGACAGTTAGGACACTCTTTATCTGGTAAATCAAATCCGCAAGAGTAAGTAGCTCCTAATGGATTTCCTTCTTCATCATCAAAAATACTCATTTTACATTCACTGCAACGATAATGCGCTGGGAGTGGATTTACTTCCGTAATTCCCATCATTGTTGCGACAAAGCTAGAACCAACAGATCCACGAGAACCAACTAGATATCCCTCATCATTGGAGTGTTTTACTAGTCTTTGAGCGATTAAGTAAATTGGATCAAATCCAGCACCAATAACGCCACCCAAGGATCCTCTTAATTTTTTTTCTAATGCGTCTTCCTCAAATTCTTCTTCACTTGTTTTCTTCAAATAATTTCTTACTTGATCAAAGACACTATCTCGTCCCTTTAGAATAATTTCATGCAACTTTTTAAATGATTCTGTAATTAGTTCTTCCCCTTCTAAGTTTGATAAATCATACTTAATGGATGTTAATACAATATCACCATAAAGTTCTGTTCCAAGTCTTTCTTCTATCGAATAAGGAAGTGGATTTCCATACCAGTTTTCCGCTTTTGTATAAACAAGTTCCGTTACTACGCTTGGGCAATCCAAATAACTCTGTTCATCATCACTTTTTACCCGTGGAGAAAATGGGGTTCCTCCCGTATCTGGAATAACTTCAATTTCTTCTACCATATCCAATACTTTATTTGTATTTTCTACTACAATTTCATAGGCTAATTCCTCACCTAAGAAAGAAAAGTCCTGTAACATTTCTTCGGTCGTTCGAAAGTGTTGGGAAGGAATCGACGTAATATCTTTTTTCGCTAGTGGATGTCTTCCCCCTCCTGGTACTTTTTGATTGACAATAATTTCACGGTAAATTTTATCTTCTCTTTCAAAATGATGAACATCTCCCGTTGCAACTATTATTTTCCCAGCTTCTTTTACGGCCGTTACAACTTTCTTAATTTGTTGTTTTAATTCCTCTTCTTCTTTAAAATCTCCTAATTGTAATAGATGATCATATACTTCTGGTGGTTGAACTTCTACATAGTCATAGAAATTAATGATGTTCGTAAGTTCTTCCCCATCCTTACTTCTTGCTTCGTTAAATACTTCCGACTCATAACATCCACTTCCAATTAAGATTCCTTCTCTTAATTCATTTAGTTTACTTCTTAAAATTCTTGGTGTTTTATATAAATAAACCGTATTGGCAAGGGAGATAATCTCAAATAGATTCTTTAATCCTGTCTGATTTAATGCAATGGCATTAAAGTGATACGTTCGACCAAATTTATGAATTTCATCTTTAGAAATAAGTGTATCTAAATCACTAATTTTTTCATACTTTTGCATTTCCAATTTCTTAAGCATTTTACTAAATACATAAGCTGTTCCTTCGGCGTCATAATCGGCCCTGTGATGAGCATCTTCTTCCCAAGGAACGTCGTATCTTTTAACAAGAGCCGACAAAGAATGCCTCGCAAAACCTTGATCTAGGGTACGAGATAATTCTAATGTATCAATCACAGTATTTTTAAATTCACCAAGATGATACTTTTTCATTGCCATTTCAATAAATGAGATATCAAACTTCGCATTATGAGCAACCATAGGAAAATTTCCAGCCCAATCTAAAAACATTTTGGTTACTTCCTCCTCAGATTTTCTACCTCGAACCATATCATCGGTAATACAAGTTAATTCCGTAATTTTATCAGGAATATGTCTTTTCGGATCAATTAATTCATCAAAACGATCAATGATTTGACCATCCTTGATTTTAACCGCCCCTATTTCAATCATCTGATCAGCACCACCAGCATTAAATCCTGTCGTTTCTGTATCAAATACTACATAGGTGTTGTGAAGTAAATTATCATCATTAGGACGAACTACAATATTAACCATATCTTCTACTAAAGTAAGTTCTGCTCCATAGAGTCCTTTAAAATTTGGTGGATTCTTTTTTTCTTCCTTGACTTTTTCTAATTCTGCCATCAGACTTTCTCTCTTAGCTACATCCTCTTCTGTTTCTATTTCTGCTTCTAAGGATTCTATTTTTTCTTTGATTTTCTTTCGAATAGACTTATTATGTCCTTTAATAATTCCAAAAGAAATTGGAAACGCTTGACATCCATTATGATCGGTAATCGCAACTCCCCGATAACCCATCTTAATTGCACGTTCTACCAGTTCACATGTATGTTTTCCAAGATCTAGTTTGGTAATTCCATCCATCTGACTCATCATCGTATGAGCATGAAGCTCTACTCTTTTTACTGGTGCTAAATCTTCTACTTTCTTTGCTTCTTTTTCTAAGATACAGATATCTCTTGCATTTAATACCAGTTCTTTTGAGAAAGTATCATTCTTAGTATACCCACGAATCATGTACCAATTTCCAGATTTTAAGGCTTTCTTTAGTCGTTGGTAGTCTTCATCGCCCCTTGAAAATACTTTACAGTAAATACTATCACTATAATCAGTAAGTTTTAAAGTAATAATCTTAAAATCTGTTTTACTAGACTCAAAGTAATCAACACCAAAAACGTATCCCTCGACTGTAATATTATCTGTTTCACCTACAATCGAATGCATTTGAATTGATTTATCTGCAATCGTACGCCCCAAAATTACATTGGGATTATCTTCTTTTTTTTGTCGTCGATATTGAGATTTTCCATCATTAGATTTTTGATAAAATCCAGTAGTTTGTTTTTCTTCTTTTACTTCTACTTTTGAAGTTTGTGTAGATGCCTGCTTAATTTCATTAGTGATTCCTTCTCTAAATTCATATTCTTTTTCTAAATTTAAATAAGTCCCTATTTCAATATCAAATCCGTATAACTCGAGTAAATAATTTAATTTAGGCAAGATTTCTTTTACTTGTTTCTCTTCTTCTATATTTGTTGATTCGATAACATATTTCCCATCCATCCATAATAAACAATCCTTAAAAATTAATGCATAAACCAATAACTCTCTTACCTGATTTAAAGCATACTCATAATAATCTTGTAATAAATCATAATTTTTATATTTGGGAGTAATTTCTATTTGAACTTTCTTTATATTAAAAAAAGCTTCCTTTGTCTTTTTTTCCAAAAGTTGATACTGTTCTAAATTTAATACACAAGGACTTTCTAATACAAAAGTCCAACTACAATTCTTTTCATCCACTTTCACTTTAACTAAAGACAAATCTTGAAACATCTCTTTTTCTTTTTCGTCTAAACCAATTTGCTCAAATAAAATCTGAATTTTTTCCTTATTCATGAAAACTCCCCCTACTACTGAAAAAGATTTCATTACGAAACCTTTTACTTATATTATTTCTAAATTATGAATTCGAATAATATATTTCTGATTTTTAATACAAAATTTAATAAAATCATATAAATTTACTTTCTTTAATCCCTTTTCAATAATATAATCATCAATATCAAACACAACCTTATCACGCATCATATAATGTGTCATATCTTCTCGATCACATCCTAAATACATTAACCAATATGGATAAATTTGTCTTTTTAAAAAGGTAAGTGCTGGATCTCCATCTAAATAATTAGATTGATTACTAAGCCTTGTATATAGTTCATTATGAATCGCAAGTTCCAAAATCGCCTGAATAATCTCTTTATACTCCTTATTTTCCCTTTCAAATTCCACCATGTCCATTTTAACAATCGTATACATAAGATTCGTGATAGTCATGATTTTATCATCCAAATCTTTTTTAAACCCCCACCCAAAATTAGTTTTACATTGATTCGTTGTTAAATAAGAATCCATCTTAGGATGAAAAACAATTACATGATATTCTTTCAACAAAGGAAACCTTAAAATATCATCAATATTCTTCACTACTTCTTTTTTATATTTATCCCATATTTTCATAAGTAATAATCGATGTTTCTCTGCATCCCTTTTAATAATCTCAAACAATTCTGTTTCAAAAACTAAATTATAAAGAGTATCATCATTAGGAAGATAATTTTTAATATCACAAAGCATTTCATCTTTATCTTTACTACTTAAACTATATTTTTTCTTATAAGTTGTCCACAATTTTTGTTTAAATGTATGCACTCTTTGGGAAATCGAAGCTCCATATAACAAATTCCAAGCAAGCAAATAATCATTAACCTGAAAGATTAACTTCATAAATTCCCCTCCTTTATTTACTATCTATGCCTATATATAAATATATCATACTTATTTTTATTTGAAAATAATCGTTATATTATTTTCTTAGAATTTTTTCACTTCTCTACAATATTTAGCATTTCTTCTTTTGGATAATTCGATAAAATTTAATTCTAATAGATTGACTCAACATCTAATTTCTTTAGTAAAAATCCTCCTGCTTCTACTTAGTCGAATAATAAGAAGAACAAGATTACTTTCTTTCATGTTAAATTTATCAAAACAAGATTTCCAAATTCCCCCGAATTTTTTATTTTTTCCTAACTTAATACTTTTCCTTTTCCCCATTTAACACCTTTAATCGATCAATAACAATTTGATAAGTATCATATCTTCTCTCTACTCTCCCAAAAATTTCTAAAATCATCCCATTTTGAAGATTAAAATCACGATACCGATTATAAATTTTTGGAAACAACGTAAAATCTAATGCTTGATATTCATCACTTCCTACTAAAAACATCATATCCATTCCATTCTTTGTACGAATAGTACGTACTTTATCCACTATGACAATCGTAGTAATTTTATGATTATAAAAATCCTTCACCCGATTTAACGAAACAACAATTTCACAACTCGCCTTATATTTCGTAACCGGATGATTACTTAAATAAAGTCCAAATAATTCCTTTTCTTTTTGAATAAGATAATCCCTATCATATTCTTCTACGATTTCAATTTCTGGTTTCAATACAAATTCTGGATTTAAATCCTTCGTTAAATCTGCATAAGTAGCAATACTATCCAAATTATGGTGCATAGTATGATGATTATAACCAAAAGAATCAAAGCATCCAGCATCAATGAGTGATTCCAATCCCTTACTCGTAATCCCGCTTCCAGAAGTTCTCGCCAAAAAATCAAAAATATCTAAATAAGGAGTAGTCCTATTCTTTAAAATCGCATCAACACTAACAACTCCTACGTTCTTAATAGCAGATAAAGGATATCGAATACCCTCTTCCTCTACTACATAGTTTTTATTACTACGATTAATACAAGGTTTTAAAATAGGAATTCCAAGAGATTTAATTTCATTAATATACTGCTTCGTCTTCCTATCACTTCCTATCACAGAGCTAAGCAAATTACTATAAAAATATTTTGGATAATAATATTTAAGATAAGCCATCTTATAAGCAATCAAAGAATAAGCAACAGAATGAGAACGATTAAATCCATAATTAGCAAAATTTAATATTAAATTAAAAATTTCTTTTGCTACCTCCATAGAATGTCCTAATTTTAAGCTTCTTTCCATAAAACGATTTTCTTCATTTTTTAATACATCCATCTTCTTTTTACTCATTGCACGTCTTAAAATATCTGCTTCTCCTAACGTATATCCTGCAAAAATAGAAGCAATCTGCATAATCTGTTCCTGATAAATGATAATTCCTTTTGTGCTTTTTAAAATAGGCTCTAAACAAGCATCCAAATAAGTAATTTTCTCTTCCCCATTTTTTCTTCGAATATAAGAATCAATATTCACCGCTGGACCTGGTCGAAACAAAGCAATCGCAGCAAAAATATCCTCAAAAGAAGAAGGTTTCAAGTTTCTTAAAAAGTTTCTCATACCATCACTTTCAAACTGAAAAATCCCAGTCGTATCTGCATGAGCAAAAAGGTTTAATACATTTTTATCCTCTAAAGGAATCATATTAAAATCTATTTTCTTATTCTCTCCTAACTCTATATCTTCTAAAATATTCATAATTGTAGTTAAGGTCTTGAGTCCTAAAAAGTCCATCTTTAAAAGTCCTAATTCTTCCAAATACTCCATAGGAAACCCTGTTAAGTAAATTCCATCATTCTTGGTCAAAGGAACCACTTCATCCAAAGCCTTTTTACACATCACAATTCCTGCAGCATGAGAAGAAGTATGTCTTGGAAATCCCTCAATTACAGTCGCAATTTTTAACATGAATTTTAATTTTTCATCTGCATCAATTAATCTCTGAAATTCTTGATCGTTAGTATAAAAATCTTTTAATTTCAATTTTGTAAAGCTAGGAATTTTTTTACTAATTTGATCTACTTGATAAGTTGGAATATTAAGAACTCTAGAAACATCTCGAATGGCTTGTTTCGCGGCGAGTGTTCCAAAAGTAACAATTCCTGAAACATGTTTTTCCCCATATTTATTCTTAACATAATCAATGACTTGATCTCGATAAATATCTGGAAAATCAGTATCGATATCTGGCATACTAATTCTTTCAGGATTTAAAAATCTTTCAAACAGTAAATCATAATGAATCGGATCTAAATCTGTAATGCCAATCGAATAACATACCAAAGACCCCGCACCACTTCCCCTTCCTGGACCTACTAAAATATGATTCTTTTTCGCATATTTAATAAAATCATAAACGACCAAAAAATAATTAGAAAATCCCATTTTTTCAATCACTTGCAACTCATATGTCAATCGTTCTTGATAATTTCTAGGAACAAGATTGCCTAATCTTCGAACAAGACCTGCTTGTGCCAAAGAAATTAAATACTCATGAGAAGAACACGCTTCCTTTGTTTCATAAATCGGTAATAACAGCTCACTTTTTGGCCATTCTAAATTACATTTTTTAGCAATTTCTAATGTTTGAAACAATCCTTCATTACTAGAATAATCATAAATAGAATCTAAATCCAACTCCAAACCATCCACATGATACTGATTTTCATCGGCAATCGTCTTCCCATCCCGAATCATCAATAAGTATTTAAGATAGGAACCTTGAATCTTTGTCAAATACTGACATTTTCTTAAAAAAACAACCTGCTTTGTTTCTAAGCGAGCCTCTCTTTCCTCTTGTTTATCCCCATATCCTAAGTAAACTTCTTCTAAAATCGCTTTCATCTCGCGAAAAGTAGATAAATAAGAAATCGGCACAATACCCAAAACCCCAGTCTTATTTTTTTGAATATCTTCAGTCGTAATAGTCCTTTCATCCTGAATTGTAGAAAGTTTAATTAAGGACTGATACCCTACATAGTTTTTAGCATACAAAAGAATTGTATCATTCTCTAACAATACTTCAAGTCCAATGACTGGATGAATTTCTTTTTGCTTACATTTTTTATAAAACTCCATCATCCCAAACAAATTAGAATCTGTAATGGCAAGAGAAGTAATTTTCTTTTGGAGGCAAAAATCTAATAAATCATCAATTTTTATTAAGCTAGATAACAAAGAATAATTCGTCTTAACATAAAGAGGTGCATACATAGAATTCTCCTCCTTTCTTAAATATATTCTACCACAAAACATACATAATAATATCAATTTATACAATAACATAAAAAAGAAAATGAGTACTATTTTTTCTATCCTTTTTTAAACAACCCACTATTATCATAAAGATTCGTATAAAATTAACCTATTTCATTTGACAATCTATGAAAACTATGATAAAGTTATAAGCGCAAGTTCATTATGTATCAAAAGGAGGAAAAAGAAATGGCAGTTAAAGTTAGTAATAAAAAACCCTTATTTGGAAATAAACGTTCCCATGCACTAAATGCTACTAGAAAAAAACAAAGCGTAAATCTTCAAGTAGTAACTTTAGAAGATGGTACAAAGGTAAGACTAAGTGCTAGAGAAATTAGAACTTCTAGAAAAAACGAAAAAGTAGAAAAAGTTGAAGAAAACACCAAAGTAAGTGAATAAGTTCACTTATTTTTTATTGGAACAAAAAATCACTTCTAAAAAATATTTTATCTAAAGAGATTTATCCAAAATTTTAAAGTTATTTGAACATCAATTTACTACTTCATAAATAAGAAATTTGATATAAAAAGAAAATGAATTAGTTTTAAAATAACAAATAAAAAAGTAGTTTTTATCTACTTTCTTAATTTACCTAATAGCATTTCGCAATCGATCAATTTGCTGCTGATAATTTTCTTGATTGGTAATATAACTACCAGAAATAACAATATCGACATTCTTTAACCTTTTCGCAACCTCTTCATCAATACCACCATCGACACTAATTAAAACATTTAAATGTCTCTCATCAATCATTCTTTTTAATGTTTCAATCCTTGAAATAGTATTCTCTAAAAAAGGTTGTCCACCATATCCAGGCTCTACTCCCATAACCAAAATCACATCAACCTTATCTAAATAAGTACGTAATCTAGAAAGCTCAGAAGTAGGAGAAATTGCAAGTCCACATTGAATCCCAAAACTGCGAATCAACTCCAAATTCTTTTCAATATCATTTTCTGCTTCTACTTGAAATACGATGGTTTCCGCATTTAAAGATGCAAATTTTTGAATATATTTCTTAGGATTTTTTACCATCAAATGCACATCTAATCTCTTTTTCGTATTCTTTAATGCCTTTTTCAACTTACGAAAGGAAATTTTTCTTCCATCAATCAAAGTCTTATCAATAAAATCAACATGGATCAAATCAACATCTGTAAAAGTTAATTTTTCAATTGCTGGACCAATTTTCTTACAAGATAAAAAAGATGCCGCTATCTTCATAATTTTCACCTCACTTTTACCTTTTTGGATTTAAAAATTTAATATAATTCTGATATCTAGAAGAGAGAATATTTCCATTCTCTACATTTTTTTTAACCTCACATTCCTTTTCAAATTGATGCATACAATCTCGAAATGGACACGGATAATTTCTAAATTCAACAAAAGCATCTCGAATTTCTTCCTTAGAAATTTCTGAAAAGTCAATAGAAGAAAATCCAGGAGTATCTAAGACCTTACCACCATAAAGTTCCATTAATTCAACATGTCTGGTGGTGTGTTTTCCACGTCCTAAAGCTTTCGAAATTTCTCCAGTTTCTAACTGAAGACTAGAATCTAAACGATTCATTAAACTAGATTTACCAGCACCTGTTTGACCTGTAAAAACTGTTGTTTTTCCTTTCAAAAGTTCTTTAATTCTATCTAGTTCTGTATTTTTTAAAACCACATAACCGATTTCCTCATAATACACACAAATTTTCTCCATCTCAAAAGATTCCAAATCAGATAATAAATCCCACTTAGAAAAACAAAGAATAGGTTCAATCTGATGTTGTTCTAAAACGACAATTAACTTATCTAACAAATTGGAAGAAAAATCTGGATGTTTCACACTTGTTACAATAAGTCCTTGATCTATATTACTTACAAAGGGACGTATCAAAGAATTCTTTCTTGGAAGAATTTCTAAAATATAACACTCTTTTTCATCAAATTTCACATAATCCCCAACTTGAGGAATAATTTTATCCTTACGAAATTTTCCCCTAGAATAGCAAGAATAACGATTTCCTCCACTAGAAACTGTATACAAATTACTAACAATTTTTATAATCTGTCCTTCCATAAACCCCCCTCTTTTTTATTCAACTGGATTTGTACTTGGTGATGATGTTGGTGTTGGTGTTGGAAAAATACCTAAATCAGGAGATTTCGTTGGGGTTGGAGTTGGTGTCGCAACTGGTTCTTGAGCAACCGTAATTTTAAACACACTTCCCTTAACAATTGGTGTTTTTGGACTTCTTGATTGAGAAATTAACGTACCTTCAGGAGAATCTGTCGTTGGAAAGTACTCAATTGTTAAAGTAATTCCATACTTATCACAAAATGCTCGAACATCATCTAGTGTCCAACCATCCGCAACCATATCAGGATATCCATCATCTGCTTCTGGAATATATAGAGTAATTGAATCTCCCTTTTTCAAAGTAGTTCCTGGATCTACACTTTGACCAACAATCTGTTGAGAAGTATATTGATCTGAATCATCGATCTCGCGTTCCACAACTTCAACTTTTAATCCATATAACTTCTCCAGTTCTGTTTGTACTTCAATATAATTTTTTCCAGTAAAATCCTCTACCTCATAAGTCTGCTGCCCAGTAGATTCATAAATTGTAATAATCGTTCCTTTTTTTACAGTTCTTCCAGCACCAGGAGAAGTCCTAGTAACAAGACCCTTCTCAATAGTATCACTTTCCTCTTTCATCGTTTCTAAAGCAACCTCAAACCCAGCGTCTTTTAGCTGCCTTTCAGCATCAATTACAGTAAGTTTAGAAACATTAGGAATTTCTATATCTGGATTTTTAGTAACTGCAGGAAGTATCACAAAAATACTAACTGCCGCGATAACAGCGACTGTAAAAATACCAGTTAAAATCCAAATAACAACATTAGTGCGCTTAATAATCTTGTCATCTTCTATTTCCTCAACTTCCTCCTCTTCCTTTTCTAAAACAGCCTCTTCTTTCTCAGGCTCTTCTGAAATTGCAGGAATTGAAGATTCTTCTTCTTTCTCTTCTATTTCCTTTTCTGTATCTTTAATTTTTTCCTCTGTTTTTTTCTTAACTGCTGCAATATTTTTGGTACTATCATCTAACTCATGCTCTGGATACTTAAATTCAATTCTCTTTTCATCGATTCGTTCATCATTTAAAACCGTCAACAAATCTGCATGCATCTCTTTTACATCTGCATAACGATTTTTTGGATTTTTAGCAGTCGCTCTTAAAACGACATTCTCAACACTCTGCGGAATCGCAGGATTTTTTTTGCGAATTTTAGGAATATCATCACGCATCTGCTTCAAAGCAATTTCTACTGCATTATCCCCTTTAAAAGGAAGAGTTCCTGTCAATAATTCATAAAATAAAATCCCCATAGAATAAATATCACTACGAATAGTAGAACCTTTTCCACTTGCTTGCTCTGGAGGTAGATAATGAACGGAACCCATCACAGAATTGGTCTGAGTTAATTGAGTACTATTAAGTGCCATCGCAATTCCAAAATCTGTAATTTTAATCAACCCATCTTCTTTAATTAAAATATTTTGAGGCTTTAAATCACGATGAATAATATAACTATCATGTGCCTGACTAATTCCATCAGTAAGTTGAAGCATAATATCAATTGCCTCACTCAAAGTAAGACTACCTCTCTTCTTAATTAGCTGTTTTAATGTTTTCCCCTCAATATATTCCATAACAATATAATAAATCCCATGGTCTTCTCCTACATCATACATCTCTACAATATTGGGGTGAGACAAACTAGAAGCAGACAATGCTTCACGTTGAAAACGACGAACAAATTTCTCATCATTAGATAAATCTCCTCTTAACACCTTAATTGCAACCCGGCGATCCAAAATAGTATCATAGGCTAAATAAACATTGGCCATACCACCTTCACCAATACTTTTAATAATCTCATAACGATCGTTAATTTTTTGCCCCTTTTCTATCATTCTTCTTCACCTTCTCTATCTATAATTAAATATGCGATTGAAATATTATCAAGACCCCCTCGATTATTAGCTTTTGCAATTAATCGATTAACCTTATCTTCAACAAATTCATCACTGTTCAATACCTTTTGAATTTGATCCTCCTCTAACATATTTGTTAATCCATCACTACATAAGAATAACTGGGTAACCCCCATATCACAGTCAAACACATCAATGTCAATCGGATTAGTCGCACCCAAAGCCTTCATTAATACATTCTTTTTTGGGTGATTTTTCGCTTCCTCCTTGGTAAGTTCACCAGCAGTTACTAATAAATTGACAAGCGTATGATCATAGGTTACTTTATGCAGCTTATTATTTTTCATGACAAATCCACTAGAATCACCAATATTGCCAAATAAAATATAATCCTTCGTATGAATCGCTACAACCAAGGTAGAACCCATTCCTTTACTTTCTGGATGATCATCTGCATAACTATAAATCATATGATTAATTTCTGTTACTGAATGACGAAGCCAATCGATTGCTTCTTCTTTACTAAGACTCAAAAACGTTTCCTGAAAATGTTTTCCTAAATAACTAATTGCGATAGAAGATGCTACTTCTCCAGCGGAATGTCCTCCCATTCCATCTGCAACAGCTAGTAAATAATCATTATCTTTATTTCTAACAACAATCACACTATCTTCATTATGATCTCTCACTTTTCCTGTGTCAGTCATACAAAATGATTTCATCGTCTTCCTCCTTCTTACTTCTTAGCTGTCCACATGCAGCACTTATCTTAGATCCAAATTCTCTACGAATGGTAGCATTTACTTTATTCTTCTTAAGTATATCATAAAATAACAAAATTGTTTCCTTTTTACTCCTCTTAAATTCTATATGATTTGTTTCATTATAAGGAATTAAATTAATATAACAATTAAGTCCTCGAACCAAATGAGCCAAACATCTTGCGTCTTCTACGGTATCATTTACTCCACTTAATAAAATATATTCAAAGGTTACTCTTCGATTTGTCTTTTCCACATATTTTTTTAAAGCATCGATTAATACTTCTAATGGATATACCTTATTAATTGGCATAATCTTGTTTCTTAGCTCATTATTAGAAGCATGTAAACTAACTGCCAAATTAACTTGATAGGGTAACGTAGAAAATTCTAAAATCTTAGGAACGATTCCACAAGTAGATACTGTAATATGTCTACTTCCTAATGCAAGACCATGATCATTGTTAATAATTTCAATAAAGTGAACCAAATGATCATAATTATCGAACGGTTCCCCAATTCCCATAACAACAACATGGCTAATTCTTTTTCCATAGTCTCTTTCAATTGCCAAAAGCTGCTCTACCATCTCATGAGTTTCTAAATTTCTTACTTTTTTTAATCGACCACTCTCACAGAATTTACACCCCATATTACAACCGACTTGTGTAGAAATACAAACACTATTTCCATAATCATGATTCATTAAAACCGCTTCTACCTTTTCTTTATCATTCAAAGAAAATAGATATTTATGAACATCAATATCTCGTTCTACCTTTACAATTTTAACACTTGAAATTGTAAAATCACTCTGTAAATCAATAATTACTTCTTTTTTTAAATTTGACATTTCTGTAAAGGAAGACACTTTTTTTCGATAAAGCCATTCAAACAGCTGAACAGCACGAAATTTTTTATCACCTTTACGAACAAAGTATTCCTCAAGATTACTCAAAGTCAAGTCATAAATATTTTGCATAGGCTTCACTTCCACACTTTTATTATAGCACGTTCTACTACATTCCAAATACGAAAAAAAGACTATCTACTAAGATAATCCTCTTTTTTGAAAAATAAAGTGTAAAGTTTACGACAAGATGATACCAAGAATAGATATCGCAATCATCATAACCATCAAAATTGATATAAAAACATACATTCCTGAAAAAGCATTCGGAATAATTTCTATTAGCTCCTCATCCTCTAAATTTTCCTGATGATTTTTAGAAACAGATTCAATATCATCAGAAAGAAAAACCATAGGTTGGTTCATCTTCTCCACTGATTCTGTAGGTATTTTTTCAGAATGAATTTCATTTAAAGTTACATCATTCCTAGCTTGAGGATCTGCCTTTACAACAAAATGTGGTTTCACATAAGAAACCCCATCAATCATTATGAAATCCTTTTCTTTAATCTCATTATCCATATTGCATCCCTCTCTTTATTTTCACCAACGATGAAGCTTTCTAATACTATTTCCTTTTTGAAATAACTCAAAAATTTCAATTAACTGGTTTTCTTTCTCTACAAGATTAAAATCATTGGTTACACCAAACGTAATTACTTTCTGACCATCCTTAGGAACCATATTTGTAAAAGTAATACAATAAGGAACCTGATTTCTCAAAAAAGTAAATCCATCAATTTCATCTCTTTTAAATATTTGAGGATGATATTCTTCGATATTAGAAATAACCGTATTCTCATCCAACAAATGGTAAATTTCCAAAACTTCAAATACAAAAACAGCTCGTTCAATTTTACCATCAAAAGACGGGGTATCTAAGTCATAAAATTCATAACCCATTTCATCAAAACGATGTTGATGCTTTTGTACCAATTTTAGAAATTTTTCATTTTTTTCTTCATCAAATTCCATAAAATTTCTCCTTTTCCTATCTCTGTAAAAAAAGAAAAATCAATCCGATACTTGCAATCAAAAAACTACTAATATAACAAGTAATCGTAAAAATTTGAAGAGTAGAATAAGAAACCTTCTTCTCCTTCTTCCAATCGTAATCGAGTTCTTCTATTTTTTCCTTAGGAAAAAAAGAAAAAGAAGACGTCAATTCTAAAGTAAAACCATCCATTTGAGACTCTTCTCCCAAATAAAGAGTATCTTCTAACAACGAAAACGATTCTGTATTGATAAAACTATCATCCTGATTATAATTGGAAAGCTCTAGTTCAGTTTCTAACATAGACCTCACTCCTATTGTAAACATTATCTCATCTTTTTTTTAAACTGTCAATCCAAATGAATCATAAAGTCCTCTGTAGTTCCAACTTTATTAAACTCCATTTCAATCACATAATAAACAGACCTTCCTTGAAGAAAAGAATAAAAATTAGAATAATCCAATTGAATCTTTTCAATTGTCTGATTATTTCTAGTAATAACCACCGAATTATATGTATTAGGAGCAGTAAAAGTAGAATCTTTATAATAAGCCTTTAAAAGTTCCAAAGTAGGAATCATATAAGTATATTGATTAATTGAAACATCAGGTATCATTTCTTCTAAAACTTCAAATAGTAAATCCAAATTCGAATACATAATATTAGGACTTAATTCATCCACAAGATGATATTTTCCTTCCTTCTTCTCCAAATAATTCCCATTAAATTTTACATACTCCTGATTTCCATTAGATGAAACAACTGTAAAAATTTCCTTTTCATCAAAACGCTTTCCAGTAATCACTTCTTGTGTTTGATCCAAAGTAAATGTATACAAGTAACTATAGTTAATCTCCGCTTCTAAATCTACAGTATCATCTATATTCTCTTCCAATTCATCGATTATATTAGGAATATTAGAAGCAGTAGGAGATAAAGAATTTTCTGGTACTTTCTCTAAAGACTGTTCATCATTTATTCTCACAACAATAACAACTATAGAAATAAAAAGAAAAGAAATAATTAACATCGCAATCGCATGAAAACGCTCTTCTTTTTCTTTACCAAAGCATTTTCTTAATACTTCCTTCATTTTATCATTCCTCATTAAAAATTTTTCCTAATAACTTTTCTCCATCAAAACCATGAAAAAATTCTCGAACTTTCATTCTCTTTTTTCCTTCAAATTGTAATTCTGTAATAATAATTTCTCCATCTTTAGTACTTACTCCAATTCCATCTTCATAAATTTTGCCAATTTCCCCATCTTTTTTTGTTGTAAAAAAACTCTCACTAATTCTAGAAGAATAGATCTTTACGATTTTTTTATCTAAAGTAGCATAAGCTCCAGGAAATGGATTAAGACCCCGAATTTGATTATAAATATCGATAGTTCTTTTTGTAAAATCTATTTTTTCCTCTTCTCTTTGAATATTCCAAGCATAAGTTACTTCCTCTTCATTTTGAGGAACTGGAGTGATCTTCCCCTGAACTAAATCTGGAATAGTAGAAAGCAAAAGTTCTTTTCCCATCAAGCTCAAGCGATCATGTAAAGTACCTGCAGTATCCTCCTGCTTAATCACAGTTTCCTTTTGTGCCAAAATATCCCCTGCATCCATTTTTTCTACCATATACATAATAGTAATACCAGTTCTTAAATAATTATGAATGATAGCTTTATGAATAGGGGATCCTCCTCTTAATTTAGGAAGTAAAGAAGCATGTACATTAATAGAATGATATTTTGGATACTTTAGTAATTCATTTGGAATCATCTGCCCATAAGCACAAGTAACAATTAAATCTGGTTTCAAATTGATAATCTCTTGATATTCTTTTTTAATTTTTTCTGGCTGAAATACAGGAATCTGATGTCGAATCGCAATTTCTTTAACCGGTGAAAACTTAATTTCATGTTTCCTTCCAACTGCCTTATCAGGTTGTGTTACTACTCCAACCACTTGATAATTTTCAATTAACCCTTCGAGAACTGGAACACTAAATACTGGAGTTCCCATAAATACAATTCTTAAACTCTTTTTTTTCATTTTTTCATCTCCTCAATTAAATCTTGATATATTTTTTCTAACTCATCTCTTTGTCCCTGATTCATTCCCTGATATGGATTTTTATAACTCTCAACAGTACTAATATGATGTCCAACAATTTTCCCATTTTTTAAAAAATAAACATCAGGAACAGCTAATACCTTCTCCTTTGTTTCCTCATTTTCTCGAAGATATTCGCTAAGGATTTCTTTTAAATCATCAGTAATGCCATCAATTGCATGATGAATATCTACATAGTAAATAACTTCAACATGATTCTTTTTAGAAACATCAATCAATAAACCGATAATATTTCTACACCATGGACAACTATTATATCCAAAATAAACAACCCCAGAACCTGTTTTTAAAACCTTTAATACCTCTTCTCCCTCTATATATTGAATCTGATTATTCCAAGGAATCTTTACTGAAATCTTTCGTCCATTTTCATAAGGAATTCTATTTAAAGATTCATACTCTAGTTTAAAGCGAAGATTATCATTACTCATCACAATCACAGCAGTAACAATTAAAATTAAACATACGACTCCTGTAATAATTAATGTTCTTTGAATTGTTTTCTTAATTTTAGCCGACATAGACACACCTACTTTTTACTTATCGATTATAGTATATCATAATATTTGCAATTCTCTCTATGGTTCCAAGCTAATATTCTACTTTTTTTAACAAATCCACAAAAAATAAAATAAAAACTGGTCAAAATAAATCGAACCAGTCCTATTCATAACAACGATATAAAAAAATATTAAGAAGGATTTTTTTCCTCTTTTTGCAATAAAAGCTTCTTAAAAGCTTTTAATAAAAATCTTCTAGTTTCTTTATCCATATTCTGATTTTCTTTAATTAAAGCAATGATTTTATTAATCTTAGTAATTCGAAGCTCACTTAATCCTTGAACCTTTGCTCTTTCTAATATAGAAAATAAAGAAGTAACGATTTTTTCACGAGAATCATCATCATAACTACAAATCCACTGAAATACTCGTTTTTCAATCCTTTTACTTCGACTAGATAACACTCCTCTTTGAAAAGAAACATCATCTACTAACCAACTATTTCCATCATGCTGAAAAAAACCTTTGAAACTACTTTTAATAACTTTATAATTCGTAGGATGCCTCAAACACATTCCTGCTAAACTTTCCTCAGGAACAATCATATGCAATTTTTTAATCATTTTTTGATAACGCTTAGAACAATACTCCTTTCGTCGAAAACCTGGACCATCATTATTATAAATACATAAGATTTTACTACGAGTAACAAAATCTGATAATAAATAACTTGCCATCGCAAGATTTCCACCTTTAGAATGCCCTCCAACACGTACCATTGGTCCAAAAAGAGAAACACATTTCTTTAAATATTCCCCTGCTCGTTTTTGAGCCAAAACAGGAAATTGATAGGCCATTTGAAAATCTTCTTTCCATCCAGAAATAGAATCATCGGTTCCTTCAAAAGAAACAAACAAAGTTCCATCACTTAGTAACATACAAACTGCACCAAATTGAGTATCCTTCTCTACCTTTTTTATATAATTATAAAATAATATATTTCGATATCGTACAGTATCCGCCATTGCTTGAAATGTAAAAACTAATTTACGAAGAAATTTAGGAACAAATTTTTTAATTTCTTTTGGACTATATTTTTGAAAAAAGAGAGCACATACCTCATATAAGGGAATTTTATGACGATCATCTTCTGAAACAATTCCATTAAAATCAATGTAACTTAAAAGAGAAAGAATTAAACCATCAACTTCATTAAATGGTAATTCATCAAAGGTAAAATCTCCCTTTTTTTCTATATATTGTTTAATTGTCATAACATTTCACTTCCATATTTTATTCTATTATATCATATTTTATTATGAAACAAATTTACAAAAAAGTTTTCTCAGGAAAAATCCCAAGAAAACTAAAATATATTATATGTAAATTTTATAAAATAATTATAATTACACCTGCACCAAATATAAGAAGAAATAAACTAATACACAATTTTATCATTGGATTTTCTTCGCTTTTTTCGTTACTTTCCACTGGATAATTTATTCTAGTTTTTTCTGTAATTAAACTACTAGTTTGATCAGAGGTACTTTCTTCACTACTATTACTACTGTTCTCATGGTTAATATTCGTAT
Source organism: uncultured Caryophanales bacterium (assembly GCA_947571655.1). Lineage (GTDB taxonomy): Bacteria > Bacillota_I > Bacilli_A > RF39 > UBA660 > Alloscybalousia. The sequence goes on along the minus strand of CANOYR010000004.1, from coordinate 108 downwards.
TATTATTAGTAATATTTCCCTGATTACTATAATCATAGTAATAATATACATCCTCAGAATTATCAGTAGTGTCATAGAAATTACCATTATTACAAGTGCCATTAAACC
>CANOYR010000003.1 GCA_947571655.1 uncultured Caryophanales bacterium | reverse complement strand
GATGCCCTCTTCTGGTGTGTCTGAAGACAGTGAAAAAATACTCATATACATGAAAATAGAAATAAAAATTAAAGAACATATGAGAGAGCATTATCTGATACACATGGTAGGCAGGGGGCATATTGTAATTCCATTTATCTTCCATGCACATCTTTAAGACATCATAGCTAAAATACATATAGTTTGTAAAGAAAGGGAAATGATTAAATGTCAGAAAAACAATACTTTTTAAAACTCTATCAAGTAAAATTTTCTATATTTTTATATATTATTTGATGAAAACAAGACCAGAAACAAGATCAGAAAATCCCTCCTTTCAATTATATAAATTCGCTTATATAATTATACTGAACTTGCAATCTGAATTGTTCATTAATAATAATAAAATATTCATCTTGTATTTTTTCTAATGTAATTGAAGTACATTTTATTTCAAACTTATTAGTAAATAATTGTACTTCTTTTCTATTGAATCTTTTTAACATATAATATCCCCTTTCTTGGTTGCATATTATATTACAAAATACTATAAAAATCGATTAAATTCGTTCGACAAATTCTGACAAGCAAAAACTAGCCATTATGACTAGCTTTTACTATGCTTGAATTAATTTTCCTTGTTTTAATAAATTTAATAATTGTGTATTTTGAGAAGCCGTTCCTAGATATGCCTTTATACCGTTTTTTAAGGCAATTTTAGAACGATTTATATATGAACTAGGTATTCCTACTGTTTTAAGTCCATCAACGAAGCTAGACCCATTATATGGGGTTTTAGGGTAATATGTTACTTGTGGTTTATCTTTCCAAGGAAGACAACCACCCCACAACTCTTTAGTTGTGAAATCTCTATCAACAAACATTACTTCTTCTGGCTTCATACAATAACCGTTTGATACCCATTTGCCATTTGAATTTTTGATTAGACCATTTCCACATCCTTTATCTGCATTTCCACAGACTAGATGAAGGTGATTTGCTGTTGCGCCATCCACTCCTTCTAAGCAAATAATATTTCCTGCTTTTACAATAGAACCATTGCCTAATTTTGCAATGTATGGATCATTATCGTTCCAGTGAGTAAGTGCGATAAAAGGAGTTATTTCGCCAATTGGAGTCATACATTTTTCTGTAGCAACTAACCAAATTGTATTAGTCATGCTATTTCCTTTTCCTTTAATAGCAACTACTTTCATATCAACTGTAGCATAATACCCATCTTGTCCTCCATCTTTTCCTGCAAGATCAATTGGATAATCTGCATAATTTTTTGAATTAGACCAATGTGGTTTATGAGAGGTTGTTCCATAATATGACTGGGTTACTCTCATCTCCTTCATTCCAAAAGTAAAATATTCCATAATTTACTCTCCCTTCATTTTTTCGAAATATTTGTTAAAAGGCAATGTAACGCCTAATTCGTTCAAATTCTCATAAAATGATATTCCTTCTGTAGCAACGCATACTAAAGCACTACCAATCAAGAATAATTCCACTTTTACTAAAAAATCAACTGCAAATCCTAGCAATAATGCTACAATCCAAGCTATTTTTTTAATATATCCATCACGTGAAATTGATGAGTTAACTTTTCGATTTTTAAAGGCTTTTAAATATCCTGTAATAACATCTGCGAAAATAAAAATTCCGCATAAAATAAATAAAATTTTAGGCTCGTTTAAAGCCATCATTTGTGTAATAAATTCTTCCATTATTCTCCTATAAGTTTTTTAATAATTTATTTGACCCGCTTATTTTTATATTTCCATTAATAATTAGTGTAGTTCCATCATCTGAAATTGAAAATGCTTCAATCCCAAACATTTCAATCATTGCTTTAAATAAAGCCAACATTGGAATACCCTCCAAAACATGTGCATTTTGAGTTACTGTATTGAGCTTATCTGTTGCAACGATTTCAAAATCGTATGCTTTTTGATAGCTAAAATTAGTCCCCAAACTTATTTCTTGTGAATATGTGTTTCCAGATTTAGATGGACTCAAAGTTGTATATGAACTCCATGTAGAACTTGTACTCTCTTTATATCTATATTTAATTATTAAAGTATTGGCAACACTTCCTAAAGAACCATTAAAGAAATTTCCGTTATATTTTAATTTGACTTCGCCTGTTGTAGGAGACGGACGTGAAAACGTTGGATTTAATGTCAATGTTAAATAGTTTATTAATGTTTTATTTATTGTAATTGAGGTTACATAACCTCTTGAATCTGTTGCTGATACTGTGAAATTTCCACTTTCTACTTTACTAAGTGTTATTGTAGTGCCACTACCACTCTTTCCATCAGCACAAGACACACTTCTACTTGCAATTGATGAATTGTTCTTAGCTGTAGCTGTAATTGTAATCTTTGGGTTAGATATGAACTTTATCAGTTTATTTTTATCTCCGGTTAAATTTATTGCTGTAGTATTAGTATCTTCAATTGTAGCTGTTACTGTTGGCTTGCATTTTGCCTCATCCGTTCCAATATTTAGTACACATGACGAAGTACCTATCAAAGTACTACCATAATACGTGTCACAATAAATCACACCTTGTCCATTTTTTGCATTAGGGATTTGAGTATAAAATGAACTCGGGATTGTCCATCCATAGGAGTTCGATACTCCTTGTGCAATTACTCCACTTAAAGAACCAAAACTATATCTAAGTTGGTGTAAAAAATCGTTACTTGCTCGATTGATATTAATTGAAATTGCACTTTCTATTTTCCCATCAGTAGCTGTAATTGTGGATACTCTTGGAATTGTGTCTAATTGAATACTTCCACTTGCAGACGCACTCCCTAAAGTCCATGTTGTACTAACAGATAAAGACCAATCTAAAGTACACCTTCCAAGTGAATCTCCATAAACAGCTACGTCACGAACGGCAACTTGTGAATATTGATTGACAGAAATTGAACTGAATCCGCCTGAATCTACTCCATTAATATAAAATGAAGCATACTTACCACTACCAGAATATCCCCATGAACGGATATAACCATATAGACGAACTATATAGTAATTTCCTGCAATATTTTTTTCTATAATATCGTAAAGTAAATCTGCACTAAATTTATCTCCGTTTTTACCACTAAAATTGCTATATCCTAAAAACGTAGCCATTAACTAGCACCTCCTATATAAAAGAAGCCTGTTCCTGTTTTATAATCTTCAACACGAGTATTTTTTCCAATTGTTAAATAAGTTCTAACTGTAATATTTTCTGCATTTACTCCATCTGATCTAACTGATAACATTTCTACATTGTCTCTAAATACAGTCAATCCATCGTTATCTAGTAATGACCTCATTGGCTCTCCAGTTTTAGAAATAGAAAGCCCATCTTTGTCAAATTTATATCCAGTTTCGGTAGTAACAGATGTTGCACCATTTATTATTTTTTCTTCTAATACTGAGATTTGCAAATTAGTTGCGCTTGTTGTCATTTCAACTTGATTTCGAATCTGTGTGATAATCTGCTCTGTTGAAGTATTCATAACGTCAATTTGATCTTTGTTATAGTAATTATTATTCAAATTAGTATTTGTTGAATTGATATCACTAGCATTTTTGTTTGTTTTATCATCAGTAATTGATAGATTTTTATTTGTTTGATTTAACTGTGGCTGAATAACATATTCATCAGACAGTAATGTCTTTTTTATGAAATAAACAGAAGTTTCGGTTTGTATATCATCCATAAATTGAATATGATTTACTCCATCAAATAATGGAATTTCTGCTTTTTGAAGTAAAATATCTTGTGGTTCTGCTAGTTTATAATAAACAGTTATTGGATTTTCTGACAACCAATTTTTAAAGTCGCTGAGATTAGAAAAATTACTATCTTTAATTAGTATAAAATTACTATTTCCTATCCATATTTCCTTATCTTCTTGGAACTTATATAAATAATGTGAACTTGTACATTTTCCACCTTCGGAATAGGTTTTATAACCACTTCCATTAATATAAAACTGCCCATTATTATATCCCCAATTTTCACTACCATCTAAGATAATTTTTTCAATCTCCTTATGTAATTCAACATTATCGCCTTCAATTTTTAAGGTATCATCTGTGCATAATTCGTAATAATCTTCATATCCTTCTGTTGCTTTAAGATTTTCAACTAATTCATTGATTGATACACCGCTCTCTCGATTTACTCTTATAACTAAATATCCATCGTTATTCATTGTGTACATGCAAGTATCTGAACGTTTTACAACTCTACCATTACCTTGTGTTCCGATATTTGGAATATCTGTTGTATTTGTGATAACAAGATAATCGTTTTCTATAGAGTTAAAGATTTTATATGTTCCTTTTGAAAGTTTGAAATATAGTAGATCAAATACTGAATCATCCTTAATCAAACCAGTCGAATCAATATTTGCATTTTGAACAAACCCATAGTCATTTTTATTAAATAAGTTAGGTTTGTTTAAATCTATCAGAACTTCATTTTCTTTAGATGGTTCATACTCTACATTATCTACTTTTTCTACAATCATAATATTAGAAATTATTGATGAAGCTCCCGAGCATTTGTTATCCCCACCCCAAGCAAAAGCTACCATTCCTTTGTTATTTGTAGTAAATAAATATTGTTTATCACCGTCTGGATCTGATGAATTTTGATTTAATACATAATCACCATTTTCATCAAAATCATAAATATAATATCTTGTATTACTAGGCGCAGGATAATTATTATTTTTGCGATTATAAGATAAAAGGTAATCCGTGTTTGGTTTTAAATAATGAGTATTGCTTAAAATATAGGCATACCCATTTGCTGTCATTGAAAATGATAAATTATTACTATCGTAACTCTTTATTTCAATAGAATTCGTTGTGTTATGTGGCAAACCATAAGAATAGCCTCTACAACTAGGATTTCTTAGAAAAAATTGATTTTCACCAGTAACTCTTATTTTTGCCCATGAACCTGATGGACGATAATCATGAGCAATGCTTCCTTTTTCAATTTGAACACCAATCTCGTAATTGTTAAATATTAAGCTATCTTTATGATAAAAATATAGATATATTTCTTTTTCTTCTTTCAAAGTTATAGTTGTTTTAGCATTTTCACCATTTTCAAGTCTTGTTCCTGTAATGTTAGTTAATCTTTCAGTTGTACCATCAGACGTTTGTACAAATAGTTGGCAATCATTAGAATCTTTCCGTTCTAATGTTCCTCCTAGTTTCCAAAATGAAATTGTATATATTCCTTTCTTTAATTTTGTTTTTGTTTTTACAATGTTTTGCCCAACGTTCGTAGAAGTTCCGTCGATTTTAACTGTACTTCCCTCATATTCAAAATTTAATCCTTTATTTGTAATTTTTGATAAGTCAGTGTCAAGTAGATTTCTAATATTTGGTATTGTTTTTATTTCTGATGGATTAGTTGGTGTTGGTTTTGGTATTATAAATGGTATATAATTATACCAAACACTGTTTATTATTGTTACGTTTTTAACAATAAGTGTTGTATTATCTTCTCCAAAACTTTTATTATCTATTCTAAAATAACAATATTTTGCGTTTGGGCCAACTATTAATTGGACATGTCTTCCGTTTTCATCAGTTGTGATTTCACTACTATATGTTTCGAGTAAATTAAAATTTTCGTCGTAAAGAAAAATATGCGACTGACTTTTTACGTGATTTGGATTATCATAAGATAATGTTAGATAAGACCAATTCTCAATATTTACTCCTGCTTCTAGACAACTTTTTTTTGTTTTTTCAGTCGAATCTATAACATTCGGAAATAAAATGGTGTATTGATCTGTTGATGTAGGATTAGACATAATCAAAGTCTCGCCATCGAAAGAGATATTTCCTTGATTTACTCCAACGTTATTTTTCCATGTTTTAAAGTTAAAATAATTAATTCTACTTCCTAAAATTGCAACTTCTTGTTCACTTTTACCATGAATTGTATATTCTAGAGCATTGCTATTAAAAGTATCATCTATACATAAATGATTTCCTCCAATAGATTCCTGGGTTGTATTTGTAATATTTGCAATATCTGTTTCTACTTTACTAACTGTTTGTGTAGTTCCATCTAAAGTAGATATAGTTTGATTTAATCTATCTTTTGTATCAGTTTGTTCTTCAATAATATCTATTATTTGCCCATTAATCTTATCTACTATTCTTTCTGTATTACGAAATCTAGTTTTTATATCAGTAGTATTTTTTCTTTTTTCTTCTTCTTTTGTTAGAGCTGGACTTTCTATGACGCTATAAAATGTCCCATCATAAGTAAACTGATGTTTTAATACATAAGTATCAAAATAATTTCCATTATCGTCTTCAATAGATATTTTTTGACCTACTTTTAAATAAGGTCTTCCTAATGATGTGGTTAACTTACAATCTATATAAGTTAATCCTTTTACTTTATCCCAAAGATTATCTATTGCTAAATCTCTTAATTCTTCTGTATATAAGAAATAAGTATCTTCTATAATAAATTGATTTTCTCCAATTTCTGCAATACTTATTTCATCTTGTCTTATTACATTTTCTCCACTTATAACAGAATCTCTTATAATAAGTGAATTAATTGGACTATATACATTATTTTTTTCTAAATTATCATAATCATCTTTTGTAAAAGTTTCACTAACTTCATCATCAAGCCATCTAATTACTAAACTATTTGTATCTACATCTATAATTGCAAAATTAAGACTACAATTAAGAATAGATTTCAGTACAGTTCTACAAGTTTCCTTATTTGTGAAAGGATTTCCTTTGACTGGTAAATTATCATTAGTAAAATTAGTTGTTCCTAATGTTAAATTTAATTGATTACATACATCTACTAAAAAATCTTTAATAGTTATATTTGCAAAATCTGTAATATTACATACATATTCTGTATCTAATAATCTTAAATTATCAAGGCCTTTGTATTGCCCGTTTTTAGCCGTTTCTTGGTTAGTTTCGTCTTGGATAGTATATTTACCCATTTTGATATATTCTGTCGAATTATCGTCGTATATGACACCTATTTGAGCGTCTATCTCCTTATCTGATAAATCATATACTTCTAAAGTTTCAAAAGTAATAGATTTTGCATAAATAGATCCTACAATTGTTCCATTTGTTATACAAGAATCATCAATAACTATTTTTTGTAAATAATCTGAACCAGAAATAACCTGATCATTGTCATATTCTATTTTTCCTAACCTATCTTGATAAGTAAATTCTTTACATTTTAGTTTAAATTTATCTGTCATTAACACCTACAGTTCAATAAGTGCTTGTGTCGGTCCCTCAAATAATATTCCACTGCCATAAGGCATATAAGGACTTGCACTTCTATCTCCTCTATAAACATGTGCAGTTTGCATTTGTCCTGTAAAAGGATTATAAAATTCTACGTTCATAGTAGGTTTTTTCTTTATTTCACTATAAAAATCTATAAATTCTTCATTTGTTAAATGTCTGCATACTAAATCAAGTCTATATTTAGTATTAACAACATTTAATATCATTGTTCCATTTGCATTCGTTACATCACGTCCACTGTTTTTTGATACATCATACCAACCGACAGACGTACCCATTGTTAAATAATTAGATACGTCTTTTCCGTTGATTTTTACTGTGAATGTTAAAGCTGAAGCATTTAACGAATAGTTATTTCCTCGTGATGTAAAATTTAATGGAGATATTGTTAAGTTTTCGTTCATTAATCTCCTATACTGGTACAGTAAAAGGAAGCTCTCCTGTTTGATTTACGTGTTGTTGTATTCCATTCACTGCTTTTTCTACAATTATTCCTTCATCTGCATGAACATTAATATCAACATTAGTTGAACTCATGTTGCTTACTAAAGCCATTGATACTGCCTCATAAACACCTGCTTTTATACCTTCTATGATTTGTCCATTATTAGCTACTGCTGTTCTACCATTCGAAAACTTTCCTACTAATTCATTGTGATTAGCAAAGAAAAATCCGTCTTCTGGGAAACCACCATTTGTATATCCATTAATTCGTAAGTTCGCTGCAACACCTAATACAGAACCTCCAGCAATTCCACCTAATTGACTAATTTTCTTTTGAATTTCTTGTATAGAATGATTCCAAGTAGAGTTTAAGGTTGCGCTGTTAACTTTCATATTATTTGATAAAGAATCTCCAAATACTTTCCCTAGCTCTGAGCCAGATAATATCATTTTGTTATATAATGAATATTTAACATCCTCAGGCAATTTAGATATAGCATTTTTAAAAGCGTCAGCGTCTTGACTTCCTAAAGTAGCCCACCTCTGTACATTTTCGGGAGTTAAATCTTCAACTGTTTTAGTTTGATTCACTAAATTTTCTACGAGAATATTATATTGAGAATATGCTTGATTTCTCATTTCATCAGTTATTTCTTCGCCTTGGCTTCTTAAATGTTCAATAATTTTATCGCCATTTTGCTTATAAAAAGCAAGTTTTTCAGCTTCTGACATATTGACTTTTCCGTTTTCTGTTTGTATAACTTCTGAATAGTTCTTTACTGATTCTTCTATTTTTTCTGCATTTCCTGTTATAACATCAGTTGACAAATTTTCATAATTTATAATATCTTCACAATATCCCTTATAAGTAGAGTTTAGGAGATCATAAGTATCTTTATTTTTATTTGCAGTTTCAGTTAACTGTTTTAAGTTTGCCTCTTGAATACCTATTTCCAAAGCTAACTTATGTGCAATCTCAGCATTCACATATCCCCCTCTTGCCATAGCTTCATCTCTTTGTTTTCTTAAATTAGCAATTTCTTCTTCTTTTTTGTTGGCTTCTTCTTGAGACTTCTCATATATTTTATAAGCGTCATTGGCATTTTTCCATGCTGTGGCTCTTTGTTGAATAGCGTCGGAATACGCTTTTTCATTAGCATTCAATAAAATTTCAGCTTTTTTTGTTTCTATAACACCTTTAATGCTATCTATTAATAAATTATAATTTTGAATTTGCCCATCTACTAATGAGTACTCTATTCCATAAGCTTTATTTAATTCAGTTAAAATAAAATTAGCTCGATCTTGATATCCATCTTTTACCTTTCCGTTTGCGTCAACAATATTTTGTAATTCGGCTAATAATTGTTCATGATAAGTCGTAATGGCAATTGCGTTTGATACAGAATCTTCAATAGCTTGTTTTTCTTGTTTTACTGACTCTACATATTTTTCTGCCTCTTCTCTTCTTTTTTTTGCCGATTCTAAGGCCATTTGAGATTCTGATTTATAGCCACTTAAAGCAGTAGTTAAACTTGCAAGAACTCCAACACATGCACCAATAGCAGTTCCCCAACCAGGTAATATTGCAGTTCCAGTCATTGCAAAACTTGTCACCGTTCCTAATCCACTCGCAACAAGCCCAAGACTATTCGCCATATTAAAGCCACTTGTCGAAATATCTTCCATAGCCATAGCAATACCAGTTAATCCAGCCACTCCAGTTGCAATTCCAGTCAAAGCAACCTTCCATTTATCTATTGTCGATAAATTTTGTTGCCATGCCTTAGTTCCTTCAACAATTCCTGCTGTTAACTTATTAGTTGCTGTTAGTCCATCTTTTCCTGCCAAATTGGTATATACTCTTATGTGTCCAATTAAATTAGATAAAATTGTTCCAAAACTGCTTGTTTTTTTTGATAATGTTCCAATTAGAGATAATAATTGATTTCCACCCGGAATTAATTTTAAAGTTTTGATTCCCATCAATAATTCTAAAATTCTAGCAATTACTTTTTGTGCTGTTTTATTTTTACCAATAAAACTTAAAACGTTATTAACTGATTCTAAAGCAAATACAATTGCTTTTCCAAAAATGCCATTATCAAAATCTTTTTTTAATACATTAAATACTCCTGCAATAGCTTTTCCACCATTAACAATTATGTTTTTTAAAGCTACTACAATTTTACATAATGTTGAATTTGTATCAGCAAATCTGAAAGATACTTTTCCAGTTAATGGATCTATTTCTTTCGTGAAGCCAAGCCATTCCATGATTCTATCTCTAATATCTAAGGCTTTCATTCGAACTGAATCCATACCATTATCATAAGACTTAATGGCGTCTAATAATTTTTTATCTATACCCCCATTTATTGAGCTACCAGAACCACCACTACTTCCTTTATCTTCATTAATATTATTTATTTGATCGAAACCTAACGTTTCTCTTTTTAATTCCTTTAATGCACCAGTTGCACCACCAATATTATCTTCTACATCAACAAAGGTGTCACTCATATCGGCAATTCCAGTATTATAGTCGCTTATTTCAATACCAAACATTGTAGCAATTGCATTAGACACTTCTTTAATAACCATTAATATTGCATTTGCATACGGTAATATTTGTCCAAATGTTCCTATGAATAGATTGGCAAAAGCTCTTTGCGCTTCTACTAATTGGTTATTAAATATTTTTAATTGATTAGAAGGAGATTCTATTGTATTAGCCCAATCTCCATGTGCTTCACTTGACTGTTTTAATACTGATAAATATCTCACTATTTGCTTTTCTGCTTGTGACAAATCACGCACAGTTCTTGCACTACCATCCGAATTTTTTAATCCAATTTCATCTAAAATAGGTTGTAAAGATTTTTCAGTAATATCCATTCCGAAACTTCTTAAAGGTTTTGTTTGTCCGGCATATACTCCTGCTCTTAAAGCTTCTGCAACCACATTTTCATTTTTGTTATATAAAGAAGATATATCATTAACTAACTTTGTAGATGTTTCTGACATAATATAGGCATATTCTTGTGCTATACCCATATTTTCTGCCATAGATTGATATAAACCTTGCCTTGTTAATGTTTCTGCTTGGTTTGTTCCAAATGCCTCATTCATAACATTTTGAAAACGAATTCCTTTTTTTGTTGATTTATCTAGAACTACATTGAATAAGTTCAATGCCTCTGAATACTCATTTGACTTCCCCATCCAATCTAAGCCACTTCTAAAAACTTTACTAGCTATTGCAAATGTAGCACCAAGATTTAAAGCATTTTTTAAATTTTTACTACCTTTAGTAACCTTATTCATTTCTGAATCGAGATCTTTTAATTCAGCAGTAAAACCACTTATTTGACCTTTTCTATCAAATTGTAAAAGCATTTTACTTACACAATTTTCAGTCTTGTTGATTTTAGGAATTAATTTATCTATAGACTTTAGTGCCTTTTCAGCTGTAGCACTAATTTTTATACTTAATTCATTTTCCATTTTTCTTGTCTCCAAGTAAGTTTTTAATTTCCATTGCTCTTTTCTTTAATCGTTGTTCTAACTTACTTTGTTTTGTTACCTCTGTAGAATTGAAATCATAAGGCTGATTACGATATTCTATTTTCTTTTTACTGAAAGCATTAGATAAAGCCACCGATATTGCTTCATAAAAATAGGCACCTTGTAACCAACAATGTGTATTCATTTCTTCTTGTTTTACTTTTTTTTGATTAATATAAGAAAAACGGTATGCCCAGAATAGGTCTGGGTCATCTTCCCAAAACTCTTTTATAGACATACCGTATTCAATCGCATAAGGTAATAAGTCTTTAAAATAATCAGTTAAATTCTGATACTTATTTTCCTCTATTTCGTTATTGTCTATGCCTTGACTATCTTCGCTTTTTTCTTCTTTGAAGCTGTATCGGCTGGGGCATTGACAAAATTTGAATATTCTTCGCTTAAGAACTCTAACACTTCACTAACATCTCCCTCTTTTTGATAAGTTTCCATTAACTTAATCGCTAAGTTAGGGTTTACATCAGGGTGATTTGCGATAAAACCTCCATACCACAATATATCTTGATATGTTATTGGTTTTTGAATAAAATTTTGAATATTGAATCCCATATTTTCAATTGTTTTTATTGATTCACGAGTTAAGCAAAGTGTATATTCTTTATCATTTATTTCGATAGTACATGTATTCATATATTTTTATCTCCCTTTAATTACTCAGCTAGTAATGCTGTTACTTCTGTTGAAGTTTTCCAATCTATATCAGTAGCTACAATATGTAAAGTACCCTCTACAGCTTGTCCTCTACCAATTTCATTTGTCCAAGTTTGAGCAGTTCCAGTAATTGTATAACCAGATCCATCTTGAAATTTTACTAAGAATTCGTGTACTGAACCATCACATACAGTATTTGCTTTTTCTCTATTAGCCTCTGTATAGTTATATCCAAAGTCTTGTTCTGGAACATCCACTCTATCTGGAATATATTGTTTTGTTGGGCTTTTTAAGACCGTAACTTCAATTGTTCCTCCAGCAGTACTTTCAGCAGGTGCTGATATAATTTCTATTAATTCAGAGTACTTATTGTCTGCACCCTTTGCATATAACATTGTTCCAACATCACTTTGAGCAATTTTCTTTTCGTCCATTAATTTTCCTTCCATTGATATTTTTATTTATTTGTGGTACAATGAAAGCGTAGAAAGATTATCTGTGCAAAGAAAATTATCTACACTTAGATTAGCAAGTACCAGTTGCTAGTCTTTTTTGTTTAATATGGATAAAGTACCAGTTTATCCTTGAATTTAGTATCTACTTTACAACTAACATAGATAATACATCTATAAACAGTCTCATCTACATTAGGCGCATTTGGGACTGTTTTGACTTTTAATCGAAGTTCATTTTGAAAATACTTTTCTATATGACTTCGAATTTCGTCCTTAATAGTCACACCACTAACTAGATTTCCATCAATTTCTTTGTTTTGGGCAAAAATATTAATTTCCATAAGATTAAAAATATATATTTCATCTGTATGACGTAAAGTTGTATAAGAATATTCATACTCTCCCTCAACACAAGTTACTAATGGAAATTTCGCTATTTCATTAGGTTTTACTTTTTTACATTCTGGTTCGTATATTGAATTATCTGATATGTATTTTTTTAAATTTAAAAAAGTTTCTTCATAAAGTTCATGCAATTTATTTACCATTGTATAAATTCTCCATAGTTTTAGTTATTTCGACAGAAACAGTATCTCCTAAAATATCTTTTAATTGATTAAATGTATCATAAAACATGTGCTTAGATGGTAATCCTTTTGTCCATCCATAAGTTCCATCATCCTTTGGATATCGCCATCCTTTTTCCCCATGTTGATTGACATCGTATTTCCAAGAAGAAAATGTTTTAGAAGAATTAGGATATGGGTTATTTTTACCAGTAATTCCTGTTCCCATTTCATTAAATATAAGAACCCAATCGTCAGTATATACTTTTCCTACGTTTGTTTCTTCATCATATACAGCATTTATTTGACTTGTATGCTTATCTATTCCTTTTGTATAACAATTTGCTTTAACAATGTCAAAAGCCTTTTCAGTGACCTTTTTAACACCATTATCAGCACCTTTTTGGATTGCTTTTTTATATTCTTCTAAATATGTTGAAATATTTTTAAAACTATTCTTGGATAGTGTCGCTTGTAATTGAATTTTCGACATTACTTACTAGCAATTCATCTATATTAGGATCATCTTTTTTATTTGCTTTTTTTAGAGAAACCTTATGTTTTGTTTTTTCTAGTTTCCAACCAGATTTTACATACATATCTACATCTTTATCTGCAACATTAGTCATAACTAACATGCCTTTAATTAACTTGTTCATATATATTCCTACTTCCCTGTTATTCTCTCAAAATAGATAACAATAGCCCTATTTTGATTTCTAGGTGGTTTTAATTTATAATTGGCATTAGTTCCATAGACAATCTCATCTATTGGACTTATCCCATCTAAATAAGCAATATCATTTTCTTTAAAAACATCTTTATATTTTATTGGAATAACTGCTTTTTGAATCATACTTGCCTTTTCTCCAAATTCCCTCAAATCAACATCAGAACTTAATGGTTGAACATTAAATTGATATTTTTGTGGTTCTTCATATATAACAATCTCATTTGCAAAGTCATCTGTAGTAGTTTCAATTCTTTTAGCAATATAAATCGTTTTCTTCCAATTCTTTATGCTCATTTAGGAACACCTGCTTTAGGTGTTAATTCTTTCATTAAATCATTAGACAATAGTCCTGTGAAGTATGTAATTGATAGACTATTCTCACTGTAAGATTGAACATTTTGACTATCAATTTTTTCAAACAATTCACAAGCACATCTTACTTGCCAATCATCTTGTATTCTTTTTGGCAATTCTTCTTTTTCTAAGTCAAATGGATAAAGTGTATCTAATGCGATATATTTTGCTCTTTTAAGCATTAATTTAAATACTTCATCTCTACTGGTATCAATATCAGATTCTAAATTGCCTTTATGAAACTCAATCAATCTCATTTCTGATAATTGACTTTCCAAAACATCATCTATTGCCATGTTATCTTTTAAAAAGTCATCTTCTAATACATCATTTTCTATCATTAGATACACTCCTTATTATTAAACTGTTGCGTCTGTTTCGGTAGCTTTTGAAACAATTTTTACAGCGTTTTGGTCTTCCTCTAAGTAAACACCATAATGTACATCGGCATTCATTTTTGTAATTTTCTTATCAATATCACGGTCACGTTCTGGCATGATATCTCTTTTTACTTCAATTACTAAAGGTTGTCCTTTAATTAAATAGTTGTTGTACTTTCCATCTACAGCTTTTACTTTGTTAGAAACTACGATATTACATCCTAAAATTTGTCCTAATGAACCTGTTATCATCATTTCTGCTTTAATTTCACTTGCAGGAATAAAATCTGGATCATGACGAATTTCTTTTCTTTGTTTTGGATTAATTAATAATGTCATAGGTGTTTCTAAATCTTCTCCCCATTTTTCCTGTGCGAGTTCTACCAATTCAGCACCAATTGTTTTAGTTCCATCTCCTACAGTCATTTGTGGTTCAATTCCGTCTAAAGCTGTCTTACAATCATTATCAATTTTTTGAGCGATTGCAATTCTAATTTGTTTTACTGCTTCTCCCTCAACATCTCCTACTGAATTTAATACCGCTTCGTCAGTTAATTTAACTCCACGTCCAGCTTTCTTAATTCTCATTTTAGTAGGAACTTGTGTTAATTCTCCATAGCTGATATCATTACCTTCGGTAAATTCTTCTGCGTCTCCAATATATGTATATTTCCATCTTGTTACTTCGTCTCCAGCTGTACCCTTTAAAGTATCTCTATACTTTGCATAAGGCATAAACTTAATATCATCAACTAATTTTGTGATAATTTCTGCCCCTACAACCTCTGGAACGAACAAGTTTGCAATTTTTGTTAAGTTTGTTTCCATTAATTTGTTATTTTCTCCCTATTGAGAACATAAAAAGATTATCTGTGCAAAGATTTTCATGTTCTTTTTAAACTTGCTTTATTAATTCGTTATATTTTTCAGTATCTTCTGCAAATAATTTTTTCTTATCTCCATAAGACATATTTTTAAAATCTTCCAAAGTTATTTCCTTTGGTTCATTTCCATTTGATTTGATATCAGGTTTATGAGTACCAGTCAATAAATCTGTTTCAATTTTCTTCTTAGTTTCATCTACTTTAACGTTAAGAATTTCGATAAAACTATTAGTTAATTCAAGTGTTTTAGTTTCATCTTCACTTACAACCTTGTCTAATAATGATTCAATCTGTTTTTCATCAACATTTGCTGATTTAAATAAGTCTTTTGCTTTTAATTTATTTTTTTCAAAAGATAATTCTTTCTTTGTTTTTTCAATTTCAGCCAATTCTTTTGTTTTTAATTCCTCATCAGTCATATTTTTCTTTTCTAATTCGTCGAGCTTTTCTTGAGCTTCTTTCTTTTCTGATTCTAATTTTTCAACTCTTTCGGATAACTTGTTATACTTATCTTTAGGAATAACTAATAAAGCTAATTCCTTAGCAAGTTTCTCAACTCTATCCTCTGTTGTCTCAATTGTCTCGTCATTTAAGATTTCTGTAATTTTTTCTTTCATTTAACCTTTCCATTCTACGAGTTATAGTCATTCGTGGACTAATTGAATGTCGTATCTATCTATGCTCTGATACGAAGAGCAACTATTTATTGGTGTCTGTGACAGGACTTGAACCTGTACGGGTTTCCCCAACGAATTTTAAGTCCGTTATGTCTGCCAATTCCATCACACAGACATTTGGCGAGAAGTATGAGAATCGAACTCATATTGATTGATAGACAGTCAATCGTGATAACCATTACACTAACTTCCCATGGAGGGATATATCAGACTTGAACTGATACCAAATGCTTGGAAGGCACTTATACTAACCTTTATACTAATATCCCATTTTGGCTGATAGACTAGGATTTGAACCTAGAAAAATGGTTTTGGAGACCATTATGTTACCAATTACATCATCTACCAGTATTGGCTTAAGCCCAACACAGGTAACTTAAGCTCTATCTTGTTTTTGATTTATAGATTCTTTACTATTTTTACTTTGATTAGCAAAATAGGAAATCCATTTTTCCTTACCACCATAGAATTCCATAGACTTTAAATATACTTCATTTGGATCACTACATAATCCACTGATAATCAAAGCACAATCAAATGCCATTCCAGACTTAACCATATTTAATAATGCTTGTGTTTTTACTAATAAATTATCTAATTTATGTCTTGTAAATTTAATCTCAACATCTTTTACAGTCAATTTTGTAATTCCACTTGCTACAGCTTTCTTACAAATATCTAAAATAAATTTCAATTCTTCTTTTGCAACTGATTTGAAAGCAAGTTCGTCTTGCTTAGCTCTATCGTTTGCAATTTCCCATCCTTCTGATAATTGAACAGCTTGTCCAGTATCTCCACCAGAAGAAGTTTTTTTAGAAGTTGGAATTCCAATTATAGTCAATAAGTTATTATAAATTCTGTCATAAATTACTTTTGTATCACTATGATTTAATTGATTAATTAATAGTTTTACATCTGCTGGAGAACTTGGATTCTCACTCTTGACTTTAACTGCCCCTAGTTCCATCAATTCTTTAAATGTTTCAGCGTCAACGTCATTGTTAACGAATACAACTAATGATTGTATGAACTGTTCTAAGCCATCTAAGTCATTAGATGATATTTTATTTAGGGCATTAGTCATCGATAATATAATTTCTAATATTCCTAATCTCGATTGATTTAATTGATATTCAAAAATAGGAACTCTTCCTAAAATATGACTACCATTATACTTATCATTAATCTCGCTTACCTCAAACTTTCCTATATCACCTTTAAAGGCATATGCCTTGTTTTTAGTATATATAGAACCTTTTTTAGATCCATCATCTTGTATAAAATATACACAACCAAATAATTCTTTATTGCCTAATCCATTTTGATAAACTTTAAAAGATGTTCTAGGATCTAAATTATAAACAGTAAATGGACTTTCCTCATTTTCCGATTCAGCTAGTATCATTCGTACACCAATTCCTGCAATATATAGCCACTCTGCTAGTTCACAATCTTTTCCATGTTTATCTTCAGCTGTCATATAACTATTTAATATAGCTACTTCTGCATTAGCTATGTCTCCTCTTTGAACATATTGAATAGGTTCACCAAAAACATAACCTTTTTTAAATTCAACAGCAAATAAAGCATTATTTTCTAAAACTATGTTATTAATATTTTCACGAACAACTTTCTTTTTTCCTAAAATTGGTTGTTTTCCTTTGTAATACTTGTATAAATAATCTATTTCTTGAGAATTTTTTTCGTGTATATAAAATTTATCATTTAATATTTTTTGAATTGTTTCCTTATTTATCTCGCTTGGGCTATAATCTGCATAAATTTTTTTTCGTCCATATAGTCTTTTTTCTATAGGAACATCCTTTACATATTCTTCCATTCATATCCTTTACTAAATACTCTATAAAATAAAAAAACAGAGCATAAAAACCATTTATTTTTTCATAGTCCTTATGCTCCGACCAAAGCAAGATAAATATATAAAAACATATCTATCGTGCTTTTTATATCACATATAAAATATTAAATCAAGGAAGTGTTGTACCTATTTAAAAAAATTATATTCCCCATTCTCTTCTGTCAATTGGAATAGGTTTTGATACCTTATTTGTTCCTAAAATTATTTCGTTTGCAAACATACTAATTGAATCTGGTGCGTCATCGTGTTTAGATGGATAATCAAAAGAATAATAATTCAAGTTTTTCATAAATCTGCCATAATCACTATTCGGCAAATATTTCTGTTTTTCTTTAAATTTTATTCTTCCTCTTACAATTCCTCTCGAGTCTTTTATTCTTTGCTCTTTATTAACCGTATTATATTTTTCTCTAATATTACATAAATAATACTGTTTCGCCTTAAGCTTGTCCTCAATAACAGTTCTTAACGATGTATCTGTATTATTTTCTATTACAAAATCAATGATTTGATACTCTATAATTTTATCAACTATTTCATCATATAAATCTGTCATAGGTTTTTGTTGAAAAATACAATCAATCATATAATAGTAATCATCATTCCCATGTACACAGATTGGCATAGAAACATTATCTTTTCCTTTTCTTGCAGGATCGAGTGTGGCAAAACAACTATTGCCATAAGCAGGTGTTCCATCTTCATTTAATGGTAATTGTTCATAATGTAATAATAATTCATCTGCAAACTCTCTTCCAGTTGGCGCAATTGGTTCTTGTTGATAAATAGCACTATATAAAAATGGATCAGTTGACTTTTTAATAAACTCTGCTTTATCTTGCGGATACACTTCTTCGCAAGTAGTCTTTCCGTTTTCATCTAGCATAGGTATTCTAATAAGAATTGTTGTACCATCTTCAGTAATTTGTGTATATGGCTTGTCTGTATCAATAAACCTAGATAAAGATTCTCTATCTTCTTTTATTTTATTTAATAGGTCTTCTGGACACCACAATGTACCCACAAAAATATACTTAACATTATTATTTGCTTTTCTGTTCCACCATTCAGTTGACCATCTATCATAATTCTTTCTATGAACTTCAACGCTATTTGCCTCATCTGCACCTTTACACAAATCATCAAACATAATAGCAAAGTTTGCTCTTTCACCAGTAGTCGAACCTTCACGTGTTCTTGCTATATGACTTTTTGGCGCCATTGCATTTTTAATATGCCAGTTTTCTAATTGATCTACATCAAAACATTTTCCATTATATAAAGAATATTGAGAAAATACTTCGGCAAATTTGGGACTTGCTACAAGACTTTTAACCATTCTGCTGAATCCAGCAACTAAGTCATAAGAATAAGATATTCTTAAATTAGAATTATTTATATCTAATCCATAAGACCATGCGGTAAAATTATTTAATATATAACTCTTTCCAAAAGATGGAGGGAGAGACACAATCAAATATTCAATTTTAGTATTGAAAGCTATTTCTTGTAATGCGTCAATATATGGTTTTAAAACATCTCTACGTGGTGCTAAGACCTTTTTAGGCATATCCCATTCCATATAATCTACAAAACATTCAAAGTCTCTTTTAGCACAAAAACAATATAAATTTTTATATACATCAAAAAAGTCACTCATCAACTCTACTGATGATTTATCGACTAATTTATATAATAAAGGAATTAAATGTCTTTTAGCATATTGAGTAGATTGGTGTTCATCATCATTAAACCAGCCTTCTAAAACTGGAATAAGCATATTAGCACATTCCAACTTTTCTGTTTCGTTATATTTTTTAGAGGATAATATATTAGTTAAATCTCTAATTGTATCTTCATATTTATTTATTATTTTATCTTGCTTTGGCATATTAATTGCGATCTTGTCGCCTTTTTTATATGCCATCTGTTTTTTTATAACTCCGCTTCTTCTACAATGGCTTCATCATCTATCTTCTTTTCTAAAAGTTCTTTTGCTCTATCTTCAGTAATAAAGAGTATTTTATGATATTCTTTATCATTGGTAATAAATATATATTCTCCTTCACGAACATGATATCCTTCTATACCCATGTCAAAACTTCTAAGAGCTTTTAACATCCTATTTTTAGTTTTTTGTTTTCTTCTAAATATTTTCATTTACTATCCTTTAAACATACTGCTCAATACAAAAAGTACTATTGATACACATAAACCATGCATAAAAGTCCAAGTATAGGCGATATTAAATACACTAATTATTAATAAACCTAACCCCCAAAAGAATATCCCACTAAGTACAAAACATAGTGCCACTATTAATATACTTAAAATGATAATTTTCCACATTAACTTACTACCTTTTCATTTGTTAATTCAAATTCAACTATTTCATAATCATTTAATGACAAATCATGAAATGTCATTGCACATTTTGCAAATCTAACTTTTGGATAAAATTTAGGCGTGCTATTGCGGTATGAATCTGGTTTAATTAATTCACCTGTTTTCTTTTTTCTTATTGCATATATTTTCATTTTCTTACCTTTCGTTTTAGTTCTTCTAATTCTTTTATTCCATTTTTACTTTTTGGTAATTCTACCATATTTACTAAAGTATCATAAGGAAGTCCTAATGCCTTTTCCCATGTAACTAACTGTTTTGGTCTCAAAATATGTTTATCGTCTGTTTGATTTAAAAAATTAGATATATTTTGTGGTGTTGTTTTAGTTAAAAGGCCACTTTCTTCTTTTACTTTATTAATTTCGTCAGAAAATTGTTGTAAAGTCCATTTTTTCTTTTTTAATAATGTTTTTATATAATCATTTACATTTATCATCTTTCTTCTATTATCCTACTCACATTCAACAAATTATCTCCCAATGTTTTATATTTACTATCTTTAAATTCTTCATATAATTCTTTTGTAATTCTATTCCCTTTTACTGCTATATATGGATTGAATGTAAAATAATATGTTCTACCATCTTTGTGTTTGTGTAATACTTCTAATTCAACCAATTCTTTTACTACAGTAGAGCCATTTTTTCTTTTACTTGCTAATAATCCATATAAAAATTTAGGTCTTAATCTTCTACCATTGCTAAAGGAAAGAATTCCATCGGCAAAGCCGACATATTGAAATAAGAGAAAGATATAATCTCCATATTTTTTTAATTCAAGACAGGCTAGATCATTTACTTTAATAAATTTATTGAATTTAACAGTGATAGTACCAAGTAAATACTCGATACTACCACCCCTTACAACTCTATCTCCTTTTTTTAATCTAGCAACACTTTCATCTTCTTTAAATATTTCTTTAACTTCACCGTTTTCATCAACTAAATATTGCATTAATTTAAACTCACTAATGTTATTTCAAAGTTATTTCTCTCTACAATATGACGTGGAATTTTATCGTACCAACAAGTACAATCAATAGTTGTTGGCTCACATCTTATCTCAGAAATATAAAACATCATTTCTCTTCCCATAACGTCTAATTTTACTTTATATTCTTCTATTCGACCTAAATCATCTAAATGATACTCTGTTCCACAATATTCACATTTACATATCCTAGAATTTTGATTATGTAATGCACTTCCGCAATTCTTACAGTTTGTCATTTTATACATTAATGTCTATCTCCTACTATAAAAATTGTATATTCTGGACTGAATTCATTTTCTTTGTTTCTATTTTTGGAAATAACTATTTGAAATGATTCTTTACACATTTCTTCTAATGCTTTTTTAGATATTTTAGGACTTATATAGCTTCCGTTTTTTGTTTTAAATAATGGTAATGTATTAGATTGCATTACATTCTCTTTTCATTTGTTTTCTATGTTGTTTTCGTATTTTTCGTTCCAACTTTATTTTTTGTTTTTCTTTATTAATGTAAGGTGTTCCTTTTACTATTACATTTCCTTCTTTATCATACCTTTTTCCACTATCATAAAATAAGTTCATTATTCTCCTCTATCAAAATGTTCTTGTAATTTACCATTCTTCATTCTTACATACTTTGTAATAATATTTTTATAATTAATGACAAATCCCTCTACATTTCGAGATACTTTATCACAATATTTTTGATAAATACTATCTAATTGTTCCTTATTAGGCAAATTAACTAAATAGGTTACTTCTGGTACTATTCCTATACATTTTGGTATTTCTTGGCTTTGAAAAGGATAAATAAATAATTCATGTTCGTATATTAAATTATATAAATTGAAATTTTCATCTACATTAGCTTTAGCAAACATATAAAATCTTTTATCAAACTCATCTACTGGATATTTTATTTTTCCCATTCCCAACCATTCACCACATATAGCACTATTATTATGTAAATCATTAAATACTTCTTTATTATCGATCAACCATTGATATAGACCTTTATATATTATTCCTTTCACTTCTTCCAATTCATCTATTAAAAAAATATTATTTCTTTGTGCTATATAGATGGTATCATCTTTCTTAAAGATACATAGATTACTACCATCTAGTTTCTCTGTAATATACACTTTATCTCCATTACAACTCAATCTTTTTGTTTTAGGATAAATCTCTTTTTTTAACATTTTCTTTCTCCTTTTTATACTTATTGAAAACTCTCATAAATTTCAATTCTTCTTTATGTTTTTTCTTTTTATATCTATTAAATTTCCACATAAATATCTTATCTGATTTTAAAGATAAAAAATCTTTTTGAATTTCAGATATTTGTTTTTGATATTTTGAAAGATCAATATTATCGAAGTTGATATCTTCAATTTTTCTCATTTTAATCACCTGCTTTAAAATTATAAATAGGTTTAATTATTTTCAAAATATCTACAGTATCTCCAATACAATTAATTATTTCTTGCATAGGTTTATACACCATAGGTGCTTCGTCAATCGTATCTTCACTTACTGATGTAGTATAAATACCATTCATAGATTTCTTATATTCTTCTAAACCGAAAGTTTCTTTTGCTTTCATTCTAGACATAATTCTTCCTGCCCCATGTGGTGCTGATTGATTCCAATTATCATTGCCTTTTCCTCTTGCAATAATACATCCATCTCTCATATTCATAGGAATTAATACTTGCTCTCCTTGTCGAGCTGAAATTGCGCCTTTACGAACTATATTATCTTCAAATGAAATATAGTTATGAATTGTTTCAAAATAGTCAAAATCATATTTAATATAATCTTGAGTACACCAATCACTAGCGCTATTCGGTTTATACTTCAATCTAACACTATTAGCACCTTGATAATATGGAACTTCAAAATAATTACATAATATCTGCTTGGCAATACATAAACGGTTATCCTTAGCAAATTCTTGACATATTTTCATATCATGTAAATAATCTTCTCTATATTGTCCCTCTAAATATGCTAGATCTTTAGGTATTTTATTTTGGTTTACTTGATATTCTTTTTTTAATTCTTCTAGAGCTGATTGTATTTCTTGCTTTCTTCCTTGTTCTTTATACTCTTTGATTAACTCTTGTTGTCTCTGTTTATATTCACCAATATTGTAATTGCATAATTGATTAGCTAGTTCTTGATAATATTCTGCAACTTGTTTTCCTAGATTTCTAGATCCTGTATGAATTACTAAACACTTATTATTATCTTCATCAATATCTACTTCAATGAAGTGATTTCCTCCACCAAGAGTTCCTAAACTTCTTTCCAATCTTTTTGTATCTTTTAAATCTCGATAACATTTTAATTGTTCTAGTTCGATAAATTTATATTTTCTTTCATCATGAACATTAAATCCACTTGGAACGTATTGTCTAATAATATTATCTAGTTTTTCTAAATCTAAATCGATATTGCCAAGCTCTACACACAGCATTCCACAGCCGATATCTACCCCAACTATATTAGGAATAACTTTATCTCCTAAATCACCAGTAAAACCAATTACACAACCTTTTCCTGCATGGACATCTGGCATTATTCGAACCTTACTATTTTTAAATGCTTCTTGATTTAATAAAAGGTCAATTTGATTTATTGCCTCTGGTTCAATGTTAAAAGTAAATATTTTTAAATTTCTATTCATCATTCTCTTCCTCTTCAATAAATATTTCATCTTCGTAGATGAATGTGTATATACTAATCATTTTTAATAACTGTCTCTTATTCTAAACAAGACATTATATTCAGCTTTTTGAAATGCATAATTTATCTCACAACTTAATTTTTCAATATTTTCCACTCTCCATTCTTGTCCATGATCGTAACTTTGATTACACATCTTTTGAGCTATTTCTTTTACAATATTTTCGGCTTCCTCTTCTGAAGTAATATCATATAATTCAAAATTATAACCAAAAGATTCCTCTAAACTTTTATAATGCACTTGAATATCTTTACCTTCATCCTTACTAACAAGTAATCGTAATTTTGTTGGAATAATTTCTCCTTCTGGTATATAAAACTCTATATTACTCATCTTTACTTACCTTCTTTCTCAATCTTATTTAATTTTCTTATTACTTCGTTTAGTTTGTCATATTCTATAGCTGTTATATAATATCTCTCGTCTGATGACATTGTTTTAAATTTATTTAAACTACATAATTGTAATTCTTCTATTTTTTTCTCTTCTTCTATGATTTCAAATGTACGATTAATATCCCATAAATTACAGATTAAAAATTCCCCATGTTTCCATTGCAAATTATAATCTATATATTCCAAAACATTCTTTGTAGGCAACCCATAATAGTATTCTCTTATTTTAGTTTTATCTTTTATTTTTCCAGCTTTAATCATCTGTAATAGTTCTATTCCATCTACTTTCATTCTTCCACCTCAGCTTCAGTAAATAAATTATGCAAAACTACTGCTCTAGTATTTTCATCAATAGTGTTCCAAGCATAATCATCTCCTACATCTTTTATATAATTTGTAGTATCTTTTTCTACAATATCATCAAAAGTGAATGTTAAATCTTCTATATGATTTTCTAATTCTTGTTTTATATCTTCTATATTATTAAATGTTCCATTTATATCATCAATATAAATTGTTGCTTTGTATAATTTACTCATTTTTCCACCTTCTCTACTAAATCTACAGGTACTAATCTGCTCTTTCCTAACGCATAAAATACTAGGTAACACTCAACATAATTAGTTTTTTCAACTTTTACACTATCAATAAGTTCAGTATCTACATATCCAAAAGTAACTGGATCAAAAACATCTCTTTCTACTTGTGTATAGCAATTCTTTGTAGAAATGTATTTTCTAGCTACCGCTATACCACAAAAATCTTTTTCTTTGCACTCCATTGTAACTTGATAATATTCTTCATCATCCATATCTTCTAAATAAAGCTTTGGCTCGTCTAAAAGATGACCTGACTTTTGGTTTTCTTTATCAAAATGTTTTTTATTAGCATAAATATAATCCATGCTTTTTTTCACTAAATATCCTTTGCATTTTACTTTATCGCCTAACTTTAAATCTACACTATCTTTTATCTTTAACATTTATTTCCTCCTCCAATGGCTCTATTTCTTCTAATTGAACATAATTACAGAAACACTCTTGACTACAAAATATGTTTTCTTCTTCTGTATCAAAATATTTAACTTGTATAAAGTTGTCTAGACACGTGAAATAAGAATCTATTTCAGTATTTATTTGTCCTTTGCAATAACTACATTCTTTTAACATTTATTTCCACCCCAGCTCTTCTATTTGCTTATTTATGGCTTGTATTTCTTTTAGACTTAATGTATATGGTATATTTGGTGTGAAAGGACTATCGCTTTCAATAAAAGCACTTATTCTTCTAAACTTTAAATCAAAATTGATAACATTTGTATCCGAAATAAACCTTTTATTAAAATAATTAATTTCATTTTCTAAGCTATCATCAAAAGTAAAACCCAATTCTTCAAACATTTCTTTGGCACTCATTTTTCTTCTCCTAAAACCTTATCTAAAATATTGTCTAATTTACCTTGTACTTTGAAATAATCTTCACAAACAGGTTTATTCTTATCATTCATGCTATTACTATTCATAAGTAGAAAGAATTCTTCACTATGAATATATTTTTTTATTTCATTTAGTGCTTGTCTTAAATTTTTATATTCCTTTAAACATAAGTTAAAAGCATTTTTATCTCCAAAAAACGTAGCTTGTAACGTTGCTTCAAAATGTTCTTTATCCATCTTATTAACTCTCCTCTTTTTTATATTTGTTTAGAATGTCTAACAAGTCATCTATATTTTCTTTTTCTAATGTTACTGATTTTGTATAAGTAGACATTTCATAACTACCCTCTAAATATTTTATTGTTTCTTCAATTACTGAATCTCTTTGTTGTAATTGTTCTTTTAGTTGTTGGTTTTCTTCTTGACATGCTTCAATGTGATTTATTATAGCAAAGGCATTTATAAACTGAGTTCCTTTTAAATTATCAATAATTTCTTTTACCTCTTTTTCGCTTAATTTAATATATTTGATTTCATCACTCATACTTACCACTCTTTATCCTTTCACACAACTAATTCTATCTCTTTGCATACTTCTTAACATTGATGATAGAATTACCTCTTTATCTGCTTTTAATTCTTGCCTTCTTGCTTGTCGAATACATAACAGTTGATCATAAACATCGTAAATATATTCCTTTTCACCATATTTTGGTGTTTTGATAGGTACTAATACTCCAATTCCAAGGAAGTTATCGTTCAATTCTTCTTTCACTTTCTCATACAACTCATAAGGCATTACAAAATAATTTTTATTGCCAAAGAATGAAAGCTTATTCTTACTATGAAAGTCTTGTAATGATTGCTTTATTTCAAAACAATGTACTTCTCTTTGACAGTTATACATGATACAATCAACTATTTCCTTGCCATACCAACCATAAGTGCACTCAAATACATAAAAATCATTTCTATCATTAAATTTTTTTGCTAATAGTTTTTCTAAATCTTTAGTTCTTTGAGTTTTCATAATTATTATTCTTTATCCTTTCTAATAAATCTTTATAAATTGATAACATTAACTCTTTCATATAATTGAATAATTTTATATCATCTGGATCTTCATTGAACCCTCGAAAAAGTATTTCTCTGTTCATTATCTATCACTGTCCTTTCTGTCTATTAATTCTTTAAAGATTGCCATTAACACATTTACAACGATACTGTCGCCAGCTAAATGGTATAAACTACTATTACTTTGATTTTTTGAAACTTTCTTAAAATCTTCATCTTTAACTCCCATAAGTCTAAAACACTCTTTAGGGGTTAATTTCCGTATTCTTAAATCACTATTTACAACTCCTAAGTTATTTTGAGTAGTCAAAGTTTGTATTTTATTTTTTTGAACTCGACCTCTACGAGTCTTAGAATTAGGTTGCGAGAAATCTATACCGTCGCCTTCAACAGCTTTGATGTATCCTTTTTTTGTATTATTTTTAATTTTTATAAAGTTATCGTCCATTCTGCTACCAGCTCTAGTAGTTATGGTTTTAGCTATAGTATTACCGTCAGAAACACCAAACTTAAAACCGTTTCCTTTTTCTTGCTGCTTTTTCTCGTTTTCGTAAAAGAATTTTATAGTTTTTTCTGATAGAAAGTATTTTTCGTCGACTTCTTCTTCCAACATATCTTTAAGTTTCAATTTTAGAGGCTTCTTTTGTGGGAAGGTATAACTATAGTCTCCTAATATACTTACCATGAAACAACGGTTTCTTGTTTGTGGTATTTCATAGTCAGTAGCTATAAGATCTTCAAAGTAATTTTTATAACCAAGTTCTTCTAATCTTAATTGCCATTTATTAAAATCTTTAATATTATCTTGGCTATGAATTTGTGGTACATTTTCCATTAAAAGTATCTGAGGTAGTTCTCCCAATTCGTTACACTCGCTCAATATTCTTTCAACTTCCCATAACATACCACTTCTAGTAGAAGTATCACTCATACCTTTACCTTTACCAGCTAAACTTAAATCTTGGCACGGAAATGAGTAAGTGAGTAAGTAAGTGTATTTATCAGTATTCTCTATTCCTAAATCTTTAGCATGAACTCGTTGTATATTTACTAAATTATTAGTAATTTGTATATTAGCTAGTATTTCTTTTTGTTTATCTTTCCCGAGTTTTTCTATTTGTTCTAAAGTCATAGGCTCATTGTAATTTTGACTGATTCCTAAATCATAAAGCCAATGTGCATAATTTTTATATTCGTCAGGTAAATCATAATCTACTTTCATGTATATCCAATTACCTAAATGACTGAAATGAATATCTTTATATGCTTGTATACTTTTAACAGCCCACTCACATATCTTCCAATGTTCAAATTTTACTCCTAAATATTTTAATGCTAATGCTTGACTACCATAACCAGCAAATAATTCTATAAGTCTAATTGGTTTAGTAATTTTATATTGAGGATATAGTTGATCAAATATTGTTGTTTGATACATTTTCTATTTTCCTAGTTACACGCATTTATTAAATTTTCTCCTTTCTAACTCAATATATACCGGTTTTGGGTGCTGACTGACTGTCGTTTAGCATACTTACTCAACATATATCAATTTCTGTTTACAATCATATAAAATAAGGGCAAACATAAGATTTTTTCAGTTTGTATGTATAGTTAGTTATTTCCTTAAGTTTGCTTAGCTTTTGTAAAGCGTTCTATATTACTGTATCTGTATCAGATATAGCATTTTATATATGGACATTTTAAGGATCTAACAAAAAAATACATTTATTTGAAAATATATCTATTTTGATTGAAATATAGGTCTTTTTGTTATTTTGGTGTATTTTAGGGAGTAAAAAAGCACCCCTACACCATTAAAAAAATAGGGATGGGGTACCTTAAAATAATAAAACGGTCGTTTTATTGCGCTTTAATATCCTATAAATAAAGGATATAAATAAAACTATAAAGACATATAAAAATAGGCATAAAAAAAGAATGTTATACAAATACATTCTAAAAAAATGCATACTTTTTTGCACGATAGAAAAACAGAAACTTCTGTTAATTTTCTTTATATTCAAATTATATTATTTTATATTGTAATTAAATTATATCAAACTATCACATTATATATATCAAATGGACGGTTCCTATATATCCCCCATATATCAAATATAAGAAGAATACTATCAATATAGTGTTATAATCCTATGTAAAAAATAATCTGTAATATGACTAATATAAAGCATAAATACGGTAATAAAATAGATTAATAAAATCATCAAAACATTAATGTATTTATAACATTAAAACATATATAAAATAAATAAAAAAATGTTATAAAAAGTGTTGACAATATATCTATAATTTGATACAATATAATTGTAATAAATAAGAAAGATATTTATTACATAATGGATAGTAAAAGAAACAAAAAAGAGTTAAAAAGAAAGACGACCAAGCCATAACTTTTTAAACTCTAATACAGTGACAAAAGAACACTGAGTCCCTTTGCTACTCCATTATAAAATAAAAAGAAAGAAAGTGTCAAGTAGAACTTGACGAAATGGAGGAAAGAAAAAATGAATCAAGTAGTATTAGTAGGAAGAATTAAGGAATTCAAAGAAAGTGAGAAAGGAACAAATATTATCATAGCAGTTTCACAAGCATTTAAGAATGCGAATGGTGAATATGATACCAATTTTATTGAAATAAGATTGTTTGAAACAATTGCAAAAAATACAAAAGAATATTGCAAGACTAACGATATTATTGGAGTCAAAGGAAGATTACAAAAATTAGAAAGTGACAACGAACTTGTTATAGTAGCAGAAAAAGTTACATTCTTATCATCAAGAAAGGAAGATGAAGAGTAGTTTTCTACTCTCATCTATCTAGGTGATATAATATGAAAAAAATGGAACTAAAAGAAGTTAGAACAATGTTAGAAAATGAACAAGAAAGATCAGATATGATTGATTGGTATTTAAAAACTTATACATATTATAAAACAGATGATGGGCTTGTATTAAGTTTTAAAAATAAACCCAGCATAACAAAAACATTATATTTCGACGATGAATATGAGATACCAGAATTGACAGAAAAATTGTTCTTAAAGTATAACGAAATGAATTATACTAGCGAATATCACAAAATAGAAGAATATAGCGAACAAACAAAGCCATATTTTATAAAACATTATTGTACAAGTGATATTCAAGTATCACCAGTATTAAGTATCAATTATTTTAGCGACTATCTACAAGATTTAGAATACAACAACAAAAAGAATTATTTCAAAAGATATTTAACAAATGAAGAAGTACAAGAATACAATAAAATTTGTGATGAATTTATAAATAATTATATAGAACGATTAAAGAAATATTTTAAAAAATATAGTCAAAATGTTCATGTATGTGGATATTGGGCTAATAGATAGGAGTAAAAAATGATTTTTAGTATTAATAAAAGAATGCGAATCACTGGAGGCGAAGAATATGTTATTCAATCAATAAATGATGATTCTATTGCTTCCGTATCCGTTCCAACATATAAGATTAAAGATATAGATGATTTAAAAAACGAAATTGTTAAGTTTTGGAATATACCTAAAGAAGAAATCGTTCTAGTAGATTTTTAGAAAGGAATAGTATAAAATATGAATAAAGAATATATAGAAGAAATAAAGCAATTTATCAACGAAAATAATATGAATGATATTTTTATAGAAGAAAATCAATTTTATAACTTATATAATTGTCATTTATATGTATATATTAGGGTTAGTACAGAAAGCCAAGATTTTGGAAGACAGATTCTTGAATTGTATGAATGGGCGCAAAAAAAAGGTATTAAAATTTATATAGATCATATTTTTTGTGATAAATATACAGGAAAAAAGACAACAAGAAAACAATATGAAGAAATGCATAATCTTTTGAGAGAAAATGACTATATAGTTGTAAGTGAATTAAATAGGTTAGGTAGAAATTGGGACAATACAAAAAAAGAATGGCAATTCTTAATTGATAAAAATATAAACACAATTATTTTAGATAATACAATGCTAAGTGCAAAATTACCAAACGAAAAACAAGAAGTTATTACGCTTGAATATAAATTTGTACGAGACATAGTTTTTAATGCCATTAATTATGTGGCTAGTAAAAAAATCGAGGAGGTTTCAAGAAGTACCAAAGACGGTTTAAAAAAAGCAAAATTAAAGGGAAATTTTCCTGGAAGACCATCTCCCAATACAGA
This sequence comes from uncultured Caryophanales bacterium, assembly GCA_947571655.1. Taxonomy (GTDB): domain Bacteria; phylum Bacillota_I; class Bacilli_A; order RF39; family UBA660; genus Alloscybalousia. The sequence goes on along the minus strand of CANOYR010000003.1, from coordinate 71,628 downwards.
TTCATCAAAAGAAAATCTTATCAATACTTTAAAATTATGTATAAATGAAAACATTGGCTATCGTAAGGCATGTTTACAAACAAGATATCCAATTGGATCATTAACTTTAAAATTAAAGCAAATAAGAGAAGAATATAATGTCAAAAATATATCTGAAATATTAGAAATATTAGAAAAGGAGAAATAAAATGTATATAATTGTTATAATACTAGCCTTTTGGTTAGAACTTTGTAAAGCTAGTAAAAAATATTAAAAGAAGACTATTTGTAATCTTCTTTTTTTGTTTGGAAACTATGTTTTACACGGTCTTTTTCTTCGGCTCTCTTCCCATTATTGAATCTAGATACATCTCCAGCAAGATATCCAGTAACTCTCCTTATTCTTTCAAATCCCTTTCCATCTCCTACTTGCTTAATTTCATCATTTTTCTTCATACTCTGCCTCTATAGTTTTATTTTTCATTGAATTTATTTTTGCTCTTATATCATCTATATCTTTTGTCTTTTCATGCTTAATTACAATTGGAGTAGTTGCTTCTACGAAACCATGATTTGACTTTAAAGTGAACATACTTGACAACTCTTTCAATTCTCCTATTTGCGAACTTGTTAAAATAGTCGTTGTGATATAGTCATCAATAATACGCATAATTTCGGCTTTGCTCGGATCTTGCATATAATTATCATAAGTAGCCCTACTGATTCCTAACATTTGGCAGAAGGTGCCTTTGTTTGGCGGGAATTTTGTGTAGTTATTAATCTTGTCTATCATATCAACGTAAATATTAAAGGCAACAGCCAATTCTTGTGGTGTAAACGTCTTTGTCGTATTAACTGTATCGGTCAAACTTCTTTTTGCTATCAAAGGCAATATTTTAGTCGCTGTTAGACCTCTGTCATCCTTTTCTTTTAAAACTTTTTCAAGATATAACGAAACCTCTTCAGCTTTTTGGCGAATTGATGGAAGTAATTGTTCTTTTGTAGCTTCAAAAACTTTTTCAGCTATTTCATGATTCAAAACTTTTTCAGTATCTTTGTTTTCCTTAACTTTTGCTTGTGCTTTTTTCATATCATTACTCATCTTTTTCAGCCCCTGTCTGTAAATCTGAATATTCCTTCCAATCTTCTTCAGCTCTTATATAATATTCTTCGTAGTCTTCTTTACATTTTTTATAAAATAACCAACAAGCATAATCATCATAATATTGAAATATATGACTTCGTAATGGTCTTTCTAACTCTTTTCCATACTTTTTATTAACAAAATTTATAAAAGTTCTATTTCGAATAGTTCTCGGCATTTTCTTCTTCCTTTGTATAATTATTAATCAGTTCTTCTAAGTAATTGGAATCAGATATTACCCATTCTAAAGTATCTGTCATCACAATAATTCTAGCTGGATCTAATTCACTATGAAACATCAATCCATATAACTTTTCCATCATCTCTACAATCTCTGCTCTACTTCTTACAAATGTAACTTGTCTATCTTTTCCCATTATTATCCTTGTAAACTATATATTTTTTCTGTTTCTTCATCTAAAAACTTATTATATTCTTTAATAGACGAAAACTTTTTCAAACTATATTTATTAATTAATTCTAATTTTATTTGATATTTTGACTTCTTAAATTTACACCAAGTTTTAAAACAACTTCCATCTTTATATTCTTTTCTATTCTTTTTCATTATTCAAAATCCTCTTACTGTTTTCTCTTAAAAATTCTTCGTATCCCTCATAGAATTTTTCTTGTTTCAATACTCTTCTTGCCTTTCTATGTTCTAACTTTTTCCCATTTTTACTTTTTCTAAAGGTATGAAAGGTGTCATAGCCTGCCATACTTTCCTGTATTCTTTTATGAATATAATTATAACAATTACTTAATATCTTCATACTTTATCTCCACTATTATCATATCTTCTTCATCATAGTATTTATGAACTATTAAATCACTTATTTGTGAATCGTCTTTCCATGCTACACCATTTAATGAATCACAGATTGCTTTCGCAATATTATCAGAGTCTGGTTTCTTTAAGTATGGCATATCAATAAGTTCTATTCTTTTCTTTTTAGAATAACTCTTAGGAGGCTCAAAAAACGCCCATATTTCGACTTTTATTGTTCCATCGTAATCTTTATCGTATTGTCCTTTATATTGACTTAGAAAGGCTTTTTTTATGGTTTCTTCGTAATCTTTTGTAGTCTTTGTTGTATATGTTTGAACATAATTACCCCTACGAACAAATCTTGGACGATCTTTTCCTTTCGGTTTTATTTTTATACTAAATTTCATTCATTTCCCTACATATTTCTCTATTATCTATTCTTTTCTGTTTAATTCTTGCTTGTTGATTTAAAAATCGCTTCTTTCCTTTTTTAGATCCAAAATCATCTCCCCATATATGGAGTAACTTTTTATAATAACTATTTTTTACTAACCAACGTTTATTTCTATGATGATATGTTCTACTCATATATTCTCCTATAATAAAAGACACTTCTACAGTGCCTCGCTTTCTTAATAAATATTTTTTAATAAAAGATTTTTTTCTAAACTTTGGAAACTAAATTAAACTATAGTAATAAGAAAGGGACTAAAATAAATCTTTGGTTTAAAATTAATCATTTCATTAAATTATATTTATTTATATGGTTGGCGAAGTAGGACTTGAACCCACAACCGCCGAGATATAAGCTCGGAACTCTAACCAATTGAGTTATTCGCCAGTATGAGCCCCAGTTGTTCAAGGTACAACCCGAGCCAAAAAATCATCCTACAAGTTTTTTTATTTGGTTATTCTTGAAATAGCTTACCAATTCTATTTCTCACAACATACGGTCATATTAAACTTGATTGCAAAAACGCACCGATAGTTTATGTTTTTATATCTAACTCACACTGGGGGCTTATAGCATGCAATAGCGCCATACGTTTTTGTTTTGATAAAGGATACTTTCAACCTATTTGAGCTTTTGATATTAGTATCAAATACTATGCGTTTACCCGCTACGCACAAATCCATCTTTCAAATATATGGTTATTTGCAACCTCTATTTTGTTCGTAAGCTTGCTCTAGCCAAGATAAATAGAAAATTCTTAAACAATAATATGGTTGGAAGTGCCAGATTCGAACTGACAACCTCTTGCGTCCAAAGCAAGGCTTCTACCAAATTGAATTAACTTCCAATATAAAGTCAATAACATAAAGTTATCAACTCAACAACTATCGACAAAAGTCGATGTTAGGGCTTCATCTATTCTGGATAGAGAAGCAGTTATATATTATTTATTAGTTCTTTCAAAACAATAAATAAATGGTGTTTCTCACACTAATTTATTATGAACAATTATTATTCAGTCAATGGCAAGTATTAGTCCTGATAAGGTGCGACCTTATTTCCTCTAATACCTAGCATAAAGCCCAAGACCATATTGGATTCGTTACCAACATCTTTCACACACTTTAGAAAATTATCTTTATACTCCGTTTGTCAGTATCTTTTTTAATTCAATCATTTCCAAAATTGTAGATTTGTGCTACTTGAACTAGGCACTAGCCTTATACACATATCACTATGTTTCAACTACAAAACCGATTTATTGGCATTCTTATTTTCACTCTTAATCACCATAATTAAGTATTACTAATAAGTTATCGTCCTATTATCCATAGGCGGTTATGATTATCGGCGACTAGACCTCTATACCTTATAACATTTCATAATAAACCACTACTGTCTTTTTTCCTACATTTTATAGGTTCTAATATCAATGTTACCATCAATATCTACTCAATCCATTGCAAATTCGCACTCACAATTAATAAGAATAAGATAATATCCGTACTATATTGCATTATAGTCTTTCATACGGTTCATTTATTTATTTTTTTCAAAGAACTAATAATATGGTACTCTGTATCGGATTCGAACCGATGTTATACGATAGAAAGTCGCATGGCTTAACCTCTTGCCTAACAGAGCATATATCAGTATAGAAATTATAAATAATCACTATACTGAAGCTAGACCAGTTTAGTCTAATGTTTTTTTGATTTATCTCTCGTGAAAATCCTAACACGCAATTTAGTTTGCGGTAAAAAACTAACCTTTACATGACAAATTGTAAGTCATTCTATTACACCGAGTTAACTACACCCTAGTAATATACATTTTGGTTGCGGGGATCGGATTTGAACCGATGACCTTTGGATAATGAGTCCACTGAGCTACCAGACTGCTCTACCCCGCAATATAGGAGAGATTACTCTCTCCAAAGAAAGGAGGTGATTTTATGACAAGAAAATAAGTTTCCTTACTTCCTTGCAATTATGTTATATCAAGAAAAAAGTGGACATTTTAAGGATACTAAATCAAATTTCTTATTTTCTTTGCATATATACTTTTTCTTATATAATCAGGATTACATGGGCTAATATCTCTTAAATAATTTTCCTCTGCTACTTTATCAATTGCCTTCATTGGATTTAACCCTTGATATACTATTTTGTAATATATTCTTGCTTCTATATCATCCAATTCCGATAAATTCTTTTTATATTGTTCTAAATATTTTTCTAATTCATCTTTGGTTTTAGATAATTCACAAATGTACTGTTGATTGACTTCTTCCTTTTTTGATTCTCTATTTAACTCACTATTGATAACTTCTAATTCTTTTTCTACATTCTTTATACATTTTACAATTATCAAGTTATCACTACCTATTCAAACGGTAATTCATCACTTAAATCTAAATCTATTTGAAAGTTTTCATGTTCGTTAGTTTGAGACACTTCACTTTCTTGTGTATTTTGAGAATCATCATATATTCTTAATACTTCATAATCTGTAACAACTAATTTTACTTTTGTTCCCTCTTGACTGTTATAACAACTAAGAAACATATCTTTTATATTAATTTGTAATGCCGTTTCTGCTGGTTCTTTATCTTTAGGAAATTGAACATTCATATAAGCAATAATTTCTTCATCATTTTGTATGTTTTTTACTTTGGTATAATAACCATATTCACCTTTTCTTATATTAATTTTCATCATTTATTTTCTCCTTTTTAAATATTACTTTTTCATATCCTTTTTTTGCTAATTCGATACCTTTATTTAATGTATTAATATAATCAATAGCCGTAAATAAACTTCTGCCGATAATTGCGTCTTCTGGGCAAAAGTCCATATTGCTAACACTGAAAGCAATATTGTTTTCTTTATCATTTATTTCTTGATATCTAACTTCATCTTCGTATGTATCGATTTCTTCTAATACTTTTAATTCTAATTCCATGTATTCCTCCTATTTTAAAATTTCTAATTGATAATCTATATCTGATGGAATATTTCCATCAAAGACATAACTATTTTTAAGCATATACTCATTATAAATATTTGCTGTTTTGTTAGCTCTCATTTTAGCTTGTTCTGCCCATGATTGTTTTTCTAAGTTATCACTGTCTTTATACATCTCATAAGTTTCTTTATCAGTCTTGTAGGAACTAATACTTGCTCGAGCTGTATCTTCTACTTTTTTTCTTGTTTCATATTGTGTTCTGTCGTCAACTTTTTTCATCATATTATCATAAGAATTAATCATTGCTCTTCCATTAGGGAAGAAGGTTGTATAAACTCCAAATATCAATAATAGTGCTACTATTAATCCGCCAAAACAACCTAATACATATCCCATTACCTAAGCCCCCTACTAAGCATTATTACAGCAATACAAAGTATTGTAAAAAATGCTACTATAAATGTTTTATTAGTAAAATTATTTCTCATTTTATTCTCCTATCTTAACAATTGGATTATTGACTTCAAATGGGATATCACTATATAAATAATCTCCAGTCCATTCAATATATTTCCCATCCGTTGTAAAAAAGAATATACCTTCTACATTGCTACCATAAGCACCATCAATACCAGGTATTTCTACAGAGTAAACACCACTACTATAACCTGCACCACTACCCGGTGTATCTCCATCACTATCTTGATCTATATATGACGGAAATAAATAACTTCCTAAACTACTAACTTTCCCATCTACTACAAATTTTCCTACAATTGCACCACTATCACTCATTAATACAATATATCCAAGTGGCATATCAGCTATAGGGCTTGGAAGTGTTCTTGCTTTATCTCTCATTCCATTAACCCAATAAGCTCTTTTAATTAAGTTATATCTTTCTAATGAGTAATCTAAATCAGTAGGTGCTGGTTGATGTTCAATAATATTAGAAGAGGCGCTAGTTGAGTTTTTTATATTTTTATTTAACTTAGAATTAGTTTCTGATTCTTCTAAACTACAACCTGTAGTAATAAATAAAACTAATACCATAATGCTTAATAATTTTAAACCTTTCTTCATATCTATTTTCCTTTCCTAACTTTTCTATCTAGCAAAAGAATGTCTATTGCCAGTAGAATATTTACGATTCCTAAAACTAAAATTTGAATTTCTGTTTGATTCATAATTTCTTTTCTCCCTTAATAAATCAATCTTTATTCCTAAAATACAATTGTCATCAACAACGATTGTTCTATCTAACAATTTCTTATAATCTTCCTTAGATAAAACTATATATTCTGGTAATATTCCTCTTGATAAAAACCATTTTTCAATTAATATATAGATCTTGCAAGTAAGATGTTCAATTGTTTCATCTTCTTTAGAATTAATAAATAATTTGTTAGTTTTATATTCTTCTTCGGAATTATCTTTTCTAATCAAATCTTTTAATCCAATATTTTTTCCAATAATATTGAAAGCATTTTTACTTTCTTCAATCCAATCTGTTCTATCAATATCTTCTAACATATTTTTTCCCTCTTTCCTGTTGTTTTCAAACTTCTAAGAAATTTCCTAGACTTTTCTATATCTTTAAAAGTTACTTCATCAAAATATTCTAATAGATAATCTTTCATTTTATCTTCTTTAATACAATCAAGTTTTCTTTTATAACTATTTCTTGAAATGTCATAAATTATATATTTGAATACTGCTAGACAGAATCCGAATTCTTTGTCAAATGTATCTCTTTTATCTACAGTTGCTACTGTTTTTTTACCATTTTTCCAAAAGATAATGACTGCTTTATCATTTATAATATAGGATTCAATTTCATCTAATCTTCCATTTACTTTTTTTTCTGATAAATTTCTAGCTACTCCTAATCGACGAAAAAGTCCATTTGTATCAATACTAAATATATTTTCACTAAAATCAATTCCCATTTTATTTTTCTCCTTTATCTAAATATTTTTCTTGATAATATTTGCAATATTTATTACATGAACAGTAGTTTTCACATCTTCCATCACAAGACTCTCTAACTTCTATTTCGTATATGTCTCCAAATTTTGAATTTAGATTTTTAAGATGATCTATAGCTTCTTTTTCATTCTCATGTAATTTCATTGCTTTTTTATTTCCTATTTTCTTTATTGCATATATTGTTGGACTTGCCCAACGTTCTTCCATAGTACATTCTGGAAGTTCATTATCCGGCTTGTCCTCGTATGCCTTTATTTCTAAAAATCGATTCTTGATATATATTTCTATATCTTCAAAATCTTTGTCAGTAAATTCAAAAGTAATAGTTTGCACTTGTAATTGTGGATATGATTTATCAAATTTTGCCTTACTTCTTTGCCAATCACGAAGTATTGCAACTATTTCTCCCTTATTTACTTCATAACCAATCTTTTTAAATAACCAAGCATAAATTAATAATTGTAAACGATAGTCTTCAAAGTCTTTTTTTATAAATTTGAATGAACTCGTTGTTTTATAATCAATAATCTTTTTTTGCTTGATATCTAATAAGTCAGCTTTTCCACTTAAATAATAACCTTTTAATCTATCATCTAAGCAGCTTAACTCTTGTTTTAAATATTCTTCTTGTAATTGATTATCTCCTGCTTTTGAATTTTCTAAAACAAGATGAAATGCTGTTCCAAGCATTGTCCAGATCAAATCTGAGCAATCTTGGTCTATCGCATTGTTATATCTTCTTTTTAAAATTATTTGTCTTGTTGGATTCAATATAGTAGTCACACTATATTGTTTTTCTTTTGGTTGATAATCACTTTTTAAAAAGTTATATATCGGTTCTGGTAAATTACATTTGTTAGTTAACATTAAATAGCCTCTAATTTATTTCTCATTTCATCGGACCATTCTTCCGTTTCAACATATTGCATATATTCATCTACTTCATTTATAATCTGCTGAATTTTTTCTTCATTTTTTTGATTTTTAATAACAAGTTCTTTTCTTAACTCATCATTTGAACATTCAACTAATATTAAAAATAGGTTTGTTAAATAGTTATAACGCATTTTGTCTTCTAAATCACTTAATCTTTCATATACGGTCTCATTATTATCTACATAATAGTCAACATATACCTCTCTAATATCACCATTTGTTACACCATTATCATCTAAAAAATCGTTTGCGATATCTTCTAAGTATTGTCTTTCATTATACTTAGAATTTTCTATTTCCTGGTATTCTGAGCTTTTTTGAATAACTTCTTTTTCTAGCCATTCAGACAATGTAAACATTGTTCCATTTATTTGTTTTTTTAGTATTTCAATAGTTGAATTTTTTAGATTATGTTTAATAATTGTTGATTTATTATGATTGTATATATCTAAGTCACTTTCTAACCTTATTTCAAAACTAATCTCATATTTTTTAACATCAATGCTACTTAAAGTCAATGTATAAACGTAATTTCTAAATATAAATAAATTCCATACTTTATCCCATAACTTAGGGTCTGTATAATTATCAATAATGAATTGATAATCAATCTCATATGTTTTAATTTGTGGTAACATATTACTTAACCTTCTTTTTTAAGTCTTCAATAACTGCTTTTGCTTTTTCATAAGTTAACTCCTTAGAAGATGTAATTCCCAATTGCTTATAAACATTTTCTTTTAATCCTTCTTTTTTACTAAGGATTGTATGAAGTTGTTTTATTTGTTCTGGAGTAATCATTTCCGTTAGTCCAGAGTAGCCATAATTAAATACTACTTTTTTCTTACTATCAACAATTTTTATTTTTTCAATTTTTTCTGTTTCTTCATTTACAAAAATTTCTGATACAGAAAATTTCTCATACTTGTTGATAAGTTCATACTTTGGTTTCTTAGGATCTGTACTAACATTTTGTGTTGGAACTGTTGCGAAATAATGAAGTCTTGTATATAGCTCTCTTCCAATTCCAATATTGAAACATGCTCTTTTAAAAGCGTCACTTGCTTCCCCTTTTTGTTTTTCTGAGAAACTTTCGACTCCACAATCTTCTTTATCAATCCATTGTTTTTTTTCATCATCCCAAACAGATATAATACAGAATAAATTTCCTTTGATTTCTTCATATCTATTTTTCCAACCGTTGATTCCAAATGTTTCATCAAGGATTCTTTTATCACAACGACTGTCTTTATAAAGCAATAATTGACAACCTTTAGAAGTTACTTGATTTACTCTAACTTCTATTTCTTCTGGTTTTAATGTTCTAATTTTCTTTTCCATTAATCCTCTTTCTTAATCCTTAAACCAGTAATTCCTAACTCTTTTTCAATTTCTGACACTGTCATCTCTTTGACATTTTCTTTCTTTTTAATCAATTCAAAAATATTATGATTTACACATTCAAATTCCACTACCGATAAATTATTCATAGGAGTAATTTTATTTACTATAAAAGTTCGATCTGTATTCCCATATTCTTTAATAAATTCAAGTGTATCATTCTGACAACCATTCCAATGATTTTTTGTAAAATCTTCTATAGTTGCTTGTTTGTTAATTTTAACTGTATCTCCAACTTTAAATTTATTTTCCATTTTACTTTGTTCCTTTCATCTCTAACTCATTAAATTTTAAATTCATTTTTTTAAATAATTTATCTATATCCTCTACTTTTTCAAGCAATGTGATATATTTTTCTTGTAATTCTATTGTTTTTTCTTTAGCTTTCAATTTGGCTTGAATTTCAGTTTCATATTTATTTTCTAAAGTGTTATATTTCTTTTTCCAATAGAGATTACTAAATAGATTCTTTAATTTCATAAAATCTTTTTCCTTCCATATTTTCGTATGTTCTTAATTGACTTTCTGCACGTAATCTAATATGACTTGTTGATACATCTTTTTCTTCTAAACTGATTGGAATATAATACCCACCGTCTTTTCCAGCTTCACTTCCTATCAAATATTCATATTTAGCATTATTCCGTGCTTCTTCTATATAAGAACGTAATGTTTTGTGGTCTGAAATATTAAATATTTTCATTAATTCTTGACCTTTGATTCGATTTTCAAAACCAAGTGCATTTTCCAATAAATATTTATAAATTTCGTTTTCCATTCAACTCCTCCTGTATGCGATATTCTTCATATCTTTCGTCATCATATTCAGTAAATTCATTACTATGATTGCGTTTATTACTCCGTTCTATCTCATCACAATATTGCTCATAACCTGAGATATAACTTGGCAGATCTTTTGTTTCTGAATAATCAGTCAAGCCTTCTTCCACCTTTTTTTGAATACTTTATTTCCAAACTTTTTAATTCGTCTTGAGATAATTTAGGAGATTGCTTATATGTTTTAAATTCTTGATCATAAATTAAACCAACCATCTTGCAATTGTTTCCTTTTGTTTTTATAACTTCAACTATTCCATCACATCGTTCTATATTAAAACCACTTTTAAACAGCATATATCCAATTTCGCTTTTTTCCGTATCAGACAAAATGTCCGTTCTCATGATTGTACATATATTAGAACTTTTATTAGCTATATTTTGTGTTCCTGCTATATCGAAAATAGTTAATCGTGATTTCATAAATTGAGTCTTTCTAGGGTGTGCTACAAGATTAACAATCACATTATTATCTCTTGCAAATCTTTTGAACAACTCTACTATCCTTGTTTGTTCCTCTAATCTTTCGCTATTATCAAGTTGCATAAAATTATCTATAAAGAATATTCGTACTCCTTTATGAAGTGCATTTTTCATTGTTTTAAGCATATTTGTCACTGTATTATCTAACATATTATTGTCATAGATATATAAATCGCTTGAATATATATCATCGAAATAGTCAATTACTTCTTGTTTGGGTTTTGTATCATAAATCTTGTCATTATGTGAATCTTTTATAAAATCCAATTGCTCTTTCCTACACATACCAACATATAAATAATTTTTAAATTCACTAGCTGATTGTTCTCCACTAAAGTAGAATATCTTTTTATGTTGTTTCAAACATTCTTTAGCAAATTGAATCATTAATGTTGTTTTTCCATGATTAGTAATACCACTCCATAACGATAATTTTCCATACTCTATACCTTTCAATAAATAATCTAACTCACTTATGTTTGTATATTCTCTTTCGATTTTTTCATCTATAACTATATCCTTGGTTGTTAATAAACCATTGTTGTTAGAAATTTCAATTTCATTCAGTTCTTTAACACAATCAGTAAATTCTTGATAATCGATTTCTAACGTATTAAGTTTTGCAACCAATTTGTTAGTTTCATCTTTGATATATTTTTCTTTTAATCTTTGGTAATAGGAACTTGTGCTGTCTTTTATTACAACATATTCCATTAATGCCATTATTCTATCTAATGCTTTTTGTTTATCTTTCGCAAGTTGAACAATTAATGGAATATCCAAATAGCCATATTCTTGATAGACTTTTTTAAACATGTTCAATAACTTTTTATTAACGAAAAATTTATCTTCAAAGTTAATTTCTTTGGTAACTTCTGGGTAAAGGAATATACAAGCAAGTAAGAATTCTTCTATTTCGTTTTCATCTGTAACAAAACTCTTACGTTCCACTTATACTTTTACGATATTCTTGTAAATAATTTTCAAAATTTGTTTCTCTAAACAGTGTTGATGGTCTAAAATATGTGTCACTCATTTTTCCGTTTTTGAATTTAAACGGTTCTTGAACCCACTCACAATAGCAATACCAAATTACGTCTTTAAAATCTTCTAGGTTGTATCCTTGTCTGATTCTAGCATTAATCAATTGTACTGTTTGCTTATTCGTGGATTTGAATGATGTACCACCTTTGCTGTTAAGATAATCAATTATTTGCTCGATTAATTCTTTGTTGTTTTCCTTGGTTTCTCCCTTAGGGGGAATATAAGGGGGTAATATATCTGGTTTATTATCTGGTAATGGTTCGCCCTCTTGGGCAAGTGTGTCTGACTTGTTAGTCTGTTGCATTTGCCTTTTTAGAAACAGTGAAATTCCCCCATCTGTAAGTGAATACCACAATGTTCTATCTCTGCCATCTTGGTTATAATTTCCCGTGATAATTAAACCATTTTTAATCAGTTTTTCTAAGGCTGTTCGTATTTGTTTTTCACTAGCATATGGGAATATTTCGGCGAATGCTTTTCTTGAATTATAGGTCCAATATTTTCCATCATAAAAATGCTTGTTATTGGCTTCATTTTTTTTAATCCAATAATAAATATTTTCCAATAAAATTGCTTCCAAAATCCCATACTTTTGTGCTATTTCTACATCAAAACTATGTTGCATAATTAACCCTACTCTTTCTTAAATTTTACTGTAATTTCTAAAATTGGTTCGATACCTAAATAGTTGCAATATCTGGCGAATTTTTCCTCGGACACTCTACACTTTCCAAGCTCAAAATTATCGACCATTTGTGCACTACAAGACAGTTCTTCTCCAATTTCTTTTAGATTGATTCCTTTACGATGTCTAATAAGAGATAATTCTCTTCCTAGAGCCTTATAAAACAATCTATCTAGCGATTTTAATTCGATCGTCTTCACTCCCTTCGCTTCAATATTTTTTTGTATAGAAAAAGTCCATACATTGATTGACAATAATGGACGTTTGTGTTATTTTATAAGTGTTACAAATGCCATTAAATGTCTTTTGTAGCAGGAGGTGTGTCATTGGAAGGAGGCCAATACAGTTAGGTGCTCACGCACAAAAAGAAAGGTCTTAATTAATGATCACTCTATTAAAACGATTACTTAATAACGATATTACAATTAAAATTAGTGATATTTCATTAATTAAAGTTGTAGTTAAAAAGTAATTGCCTAGGAGTTAAGTTTCTATTTTTCGACGACAGAACTTAACTTCTTTTTTTATTCTTCACAAGTAACTTATCCTTGCTACAATACAAATATATCAATATTGTTGAACAAAGTCAATATATAAAATCAATTTTTTAATTATTTTACGATAATTATTCATATTTATTGACTTTTTCATACTAATCTATCAACTTATATGGTATAATTCATATATACTTTAGTATATATGAAAAGGTGGAGATTCACTTGTTTGGAAACAAATTAAAAGAGCTAAGAAAACAAGCAAATTTAACTCAACAAGAACTAGGAGAAAAATTGGGTGTTGCAAAAAATACAGTTTCCTATTGGGAATCTGGTATTAGTCAACCATCATTAGAAATAATTAAAGAAATAGCAAATCAATTTCAAGTAACAATTGATTATTTATTGGGGAATGAAATTGATGGTTTAGAAGAAATTGAGCAAATAAAACGATTATTAAAACAATCTGGATTAATGGTTGGTGATGACTTAACAATTGATGAATTACATAAAGCCCTACAGATTGTCGATGTGTTAAAGGAGAAAAAAATAAAATGAAAAAGAAAGTTTTGATTATTATCACCATTGTTAGTATTTTACTAATTGGAACCATTGCGTTTACCACTAACGAACCTCACCCCTATACAATTTGCTCAAGTGGTAGTAAGGAAGACGAAAATTATCTTGAATACACCTATTATTTAGATAGAAGTCGAAAATATATTTTAAAAGAAAAAATAGTTGCATTTTTTGGTTATGAAACACTCTCGGAAGCAATTGAAAATGAACAATCTCATAAAGAATGGTGTAAAGAGACAGATGAAAAAGTGCAAGATTGCAAAGCCAGCCGAAATGGTAAAATTGTTCATTCAAGTTTTACTTCTATATACAATTCTAATGATAAAATTTCGTATATTGAAAAAATGAAGAAACTTGAAGAAGATGAAGTATTAAAATTTAATTGCATAGAAAGAAAGTAGATACTGAAAAATAGTATCTTTTCTTTTTGCTTTAAATATGATAGTATGAAATCAAACAAGTCTGCTAGTATAGAGACAGAAAGGAGTAATATGAAAAAAATATTATTAATCGGACTATGCTGTCTGTGTTTGTGTGGATGTAGGAATACAAAATATGAAATATCTCAAATGAATTGGTCTGAGAAAATAAATTTGAATTGGGTCACAGGAACAATCAAAAATAATAGTTCAAAGAGTTGTAATACCTTATGGATTAATTTAGAATATAAAAGTGGTTCATTAAAAGAAGAGGATTTGTGTATAGTAAACAACTTAGAAGCTAAAGAAACAAAAAATTTTGAATGCTTGTATTCAGGCAATATTACAAATATTGAAAATTATTCTATAGATTTAAAAAGTATTGAATGCGTAGATTAAAAGACACCATTAATTAGTGTCTTTTTTATTTTCTAAATATTCTATAAACCGATCATACAATCTATAATCTTTTAAAATAAAATACAAATACTTAATATACATACTACATCGCTCTCCTCTACCCTTTTTAATCCATAATTAAAATTAATAAACATTAGTACAAATACTGCGACATACTATGTTTATCCAATATTATCATATATTTTCATGAAAATTTATTGATAACCTGTGCCATAAGATATCTTACTTTTTTATTATAATATAATTCGTTTTAGAAAAAAACCAAACACGAACATTTTTTCGATTTTTTTAATTAATTTACAAAATGTCATTGAAAAGTACACAAAAAGTATTATAATATAGTGCTTGAAAGGAGGGCATACGGAAAGGAGAATATGTAAAGTATGCCAAAATCAAAGAAAACAATACCTATTTATGAATATCCAGAAAAAGTAAATGGACAAACGAGATATTATATTAGACCCTATGTAAATGGAAAACAGATTACAAAAAGATTAGACAATCATGGAAATATGTGGTTAGGTAAAGAAGGATATGAAAACGCTATTAAAGAACTAAGCAATAATAAAAATCAATTATCTACAAATGGTGTAAGAAAAATAAACAATAATGAACTTTTCAAGATGTACATAGAATCAAAAAAACATAAAATAGATGATGATAGCTTAATGATTATTGAAAACAGATTAGAACAACATTTTTTACCAACTGAAGGAGTAAAAAAAATAATATCATACACTAGCGACAAATATAAGCAATGGCAAGACAAAAAAATAGATTCCACATACATTCGAGGAAAAAAAGAAAAAAAATACTCACTTTCTTTTTTAAACGCAATACATTCTTATGTAAATGCGATGTATGAATTTGCGGTTAGTAATGAGTTAATTGTGACTAATCCAATTAGAAAAGTCGGAAAGTTTGGCACTAAAAAGATGATTGCTAATCAAAGAAAAGAAAAAAAATACAATATAATTTCCTATGAACAGTATTTAAAACTATTAGAAGTAACGAAAAAAGATGATAAATATCATACTATCTTTGATTTGTTTTACTCAAATGGGCCTAGACCGGGAGAATTAATGGCCTTTAGATGGATAGATTATTCTTATGAAAATTCTACTCTAACTGTAAATCATACAATGAGTAAAAAAAAGAAAGGACAAAAAAGATATTTAAAAGATCCAAAAACACCATCTTCTAAAGATGTAATGCCTCTAGATAAACAATTAAATGAGAAAATACACCAATGGAAGTTAATTTGTATGAAAGATCCTAACTTTAAAGAAACATGGTTTATATTTGGTAAAGATGAACCAATATCTGAGAATTCACTCTGTAATGCTGTAAATAAATATTTGAAGAAAACAAATATTACTCAAGGAAACTTTAGATTACACGATTTTCGCCATTCTTTTGCCTCTTGGTTAATATCATTAAAACTGCCAATTACGGTAGTTTCAAAGCGATTACGTCACTCCAGCGTTGATGAAACAATGAAAACATATATTCATTTGATTCCTAAAGATTATTTCGATAGTATTAGTTATATTGATGAAATAAAGAATAGTAACAAGACCAAAACAAGACCAGAGATAATTTTGGGCATATAAAAACCCTTGAAAATCAAGGGCTATATGTCGATTGGTGCGGGTAACAGGAGTTGAACCTGCAAGCCTTGCGGCGCTAGATCCTAAGTCTAGTGCGTCTGCCAATTCCGCCATACCCGCATATTTTGTGGTGGACCCTGATGGACTCGAACCATCGACCGTTCGGTTATGAGCCGAATGCTCTAACCAACTGAGCTAAGGGTCCATCGACTTTTTAATAGTAACATATTTTTACAATTGTTGCAATATTTTTTTTGATTTTACTTTTATTTATTCAACATATTTAACAAATTCACCTTAAAAATATCTTTTTGAGGATTGCTTTTAGAAATCAATACTCCCTTATAAGTAGGAAGCTCAGTACGATGAGCTTCTTCCAAGATTTCATCTGGACTAATATTTGTTAATAATACTACTTTGCCAATTTCATAAACTGTATAATGCAAATATACATTTCCATGAACTTTTTTAAACGAATCATCACTTGGCAATTCTAATTCATAACTTTTAATCTTTTCCTCTTTATTTTCAGAGACTAAATTACCTAAAAATTTCCCATTTCTTAGTGCAGGATAATCTTTAAAGACAAGTTCCTTATATGCAATCATATTATACTTTCGTAAAGTTCTCTCCTTTACCTTAAACTCGTTTTCATTTTGGTATTCAAATATATAAGAAGAATTCATTGATGTAACCCCCTTTGCTACTTTCCGATTCTTATACAAGGTATGCATTATTCTACTACAAAATGAATAAAAATGCAAGAAAAACTTTAAATAATTGTAATCATTTTGTGATAATGTCAGTATATATCATTTTTTAAAAATGGCAGTAAGTGGTATAATATGCTCCTTAGGAAGGGAGCAATCAAAATGAATGAAAGGATTACATTAAATATGAAAGAAGAAAGAATTAATAATATTTTAATAAAATTACTTGCCAACGAAATTAATATATCAGATGTATCAAGATTAACTGGTCTATCTAAAAGACAAATATATAGAAAGAAAAAGGCTTACTTAAAAGATGGCATTAAAAGTATTTCTCATAAAAATAGAAATAGATCCACTCATCGTGGATATTCAGAAGAACTAAAAAATAAAATTATAGATCTGTATCATAAAGAATATGAAGGTTGGAATTTCTACCATTTTAATGACATTTTAGAAGATTATCACAAAATTATAGTTTCTGATTCTTTTATTTATAACCTTCTTACTTCTAATGGTATTGAATCTCCTCATAAATATAAAAAACATAAAAAATCTTATCCTCCTAGAGAAAGAAAAGAATATGCTGGAGAATTAATTCAAGTTGATGCATCGAAACACCAATGGTTCTATGGTGATGATAAATATTACTATCTTCATGGTGGAATCGATGATTCCACTGGTACTGTAACCTCTTGTTTCTTTGATAAAGAAGAAACTATTTTCGGATATCAAATGATTATGAAACAAACAATTCAAAACTATGGCATTCCTGAATATCTATATACCGATTATAGAACCGTTTTTAAATCTCCTAAAAAGGAGTTAACCTTAGAAGACGAACTTCAAGGTAAACAAATAAAAAATACCCGTTTCGCTAATATGTTAGAACATATTGGAACAGATATTATTTCTATCAATCCACGTGCTAAAGGCAGGATTGAAAGACTATGGAGAACTTTTCAAGATCGTTTATATAAAGAGCTCAAAAAGAAACACATACATACAATTGAAGAGGCAAATCAATACTTAAACGATGTCTTTATCCCCAAATACAACGCTAGATTCGCTCTTCCTATTGATAATACCAAAAATCATTTCATATGTCTAGACAATGATTTTGATTATAACAAACAATTAGCTGTTTGGAGTGAGCATAAGGTATTTCATAATTCCTACTTAAAATACAATAAAGTCTATCATGTAATATTAAAAAATAATGAGAAAGTATATCTCCCAACTAGCAAATCTGTTAGAGTATATACATTTCTTGATGGTACTGAACATATTTTATTTAATGATACTTGGTATGACTTACATACCGTTAAAGACTTTAATACCTCGTTAAAAAGAAATATCAAAATAACGAAATCTAGTTCCAATATTAACTCTTCTAAAACTCATAAATCTATAAATCCCCCTTGGAGAAAAGGGTTACCTCCTATTACTTCTCACAGTAATATGTACTATTGTCTAAATCATGGTTGTTAGTCAAGGACGACTTCAGTCGTTTATCTTGATTCTTGACTAACAAAGAAAAGAAGTATAATCTTCTCACATCAAAAATTGATCTTTTGATCTTACTATGACTATACTTCAAACTGACATTTTCTCAAAACGATTTTACTGACATTTTTAAAAAAAATTGACAGAAAAACTTTAAATAATACATTAATAAAAAAAAAGACCTTTAGTCTTTCTTTAGTCTTTTTCTACTACTGATATTTCCAACTCATCTAATTGCTTTTGATCCACCCTATTTGGGCACTCACTCATCAAGCAAGAAGCACTAGTAGTCTTTGGAAAAGCAATTACATCTCGAATATTTTCTGTTTCTACTAAAAGCATTGTTAATCGATCCAATCCTAAAGCAAGACCACCATGGGGAGGAGTACCATAATCAAATGCTTCTAGAAAAAAGCCAAATTTTTCCTTTGCTTGCTCTAAAGTAAAACCCAAAGCCTCAAACATCTTTTTTTGAACCTCTGCCTGATGAATACGGATACTTCCTCCTCCAGCTTCATAACCATTAATGACAATATCATAAGCCTTAGAATAACAATTTGATTTATCATTTAACAATTTATCAATATCGGTATCTTTTGGTGCTGTAAATGGATGATGACAAGCAACATACCGACTTTCTTCTTCACTATACTCAAAAGATGGAAAATCAACAATCCACGTAAATTGATAATCTCCTCTTTTCACAAGACCCAATTCATGAGCCAATCGAATTCGTAAAGCACCGAGAGAAGTTTTTGTTATTCCATACTTATCAGCAACAATAAAAAGCATATCATTTTCTTCAATATTTAATTGATTCTTTAATCCACTCAACTCTTCATCCGATAACACCTTGCGAATACTTCCAGAAAAATCAGAATCAATATACTTTAACCAAGAAATTCCACTTACCTGATATGTCTTCATAAAATCTGCTAACTTGTCAATTTCTTTTCTAGAATACTTATCTGCACTATTCTTTACAAGAATACATCCAATTTCTCCTCCAGATTTTAAAATATTTTGGAAAACTAAAAATTCTGTTTTCTTAAATAATTCATTTAAGCTTTGAATTTTCATATCATAACGTAAATCTGGTTGATCAGTACCATAATCTCTAATTGCATCATCATATTTCATTCTAGAAAGTGGAAGAGTTAATTGAATTCCCTTCATTTCTTTAAACACTTTAGCAAGCAATCTTTCTGTTGTAGAAATTACATCTTCCTCCTCTACAAAACTCATTTCCAAATCAACTTGTGTAAACTCTGGTTGACGATCTGATCTTAAATCTTCATCACGAAAACACTTTGCAATTTGAAAGTATTTTTCCATTCCACCAATCATTAATAATTGTTTAAAAATTTGAGGAGACTGAGGAAGTGCATAAAAACTACCATGATTTATTCGCGATGGAACCAGATAATCCCTAGCTCCTTCTGGTGTAGATTTACAAAGAATAGGAGTTTCTACTTCTATAAAGCCCTCTTCATAAAAGAAATTCCGAATAATATGCATTAATTGACTTCGTGCAATTAAATTCTTTTTTAAGTTTGTTCTTCGTAAATCCAAATAACGATATTTAAGCCTAGTATCTTCTAATGCCGTTGTATCATCACTAATTTCAAAAGGAAGATCATGTGCGATACTAAAAATTTCTAATTCATCGACAATTACCTCAATCTCTCCTGTTGGAATTTTTAAATTTTTACTTTCTCTTTCTAGAATTTTTCCCTTCGCTCTAATTACTGATTCCGTTTTCAAACCACTTGCTAATTCATAATCTTTTTGCCCTGGTCGTACCACCAACTGTATAATCCCTGAACGATCCCTTAAATCCAAAAAGATTAATCCCCCAAGATTTCTTTTTTTCGCTACCCAACCTTCTAAAACTACAGATTCTCCTACATTTTTTATATTAAACTGTACATTGTTATATTTCTTCATGACTTCTCCTCTCTTCTTTAAAAATTAATTTCTCCATCATCTTTATGTTGGCAATGACAATGATGTCCCTCTTCATGATGATGTCCACAATTACAATCACTCTCTTCAAAAGAGGAAAGTTGCTCATCTAAGTAATATAGAATATAATCAAGCTCTATAAAATTCTCTTCCTTAGTCTGATTATTTTTTATTTTTATTTGATTTTCCTTTAATTCTTCATCATTTAACAAAATTAAAAATTTACTTTTCAAACGGTCTGCTTGCTTAAACTGTCCTTTTAAACCTCGATTCATATATTCTGTTTCTGCTTTAAATCCATTCATACGAAGTTCTTGAACTAGAGTAACCGCATATTCTTTCTCTGTATCAGATACATACATTACGAATACATCAATTCCTTCCTCTATTGGCAATTGAATTTCTTCTTTTTCTAAAGCAAGAATAAGGCGTCCAATTCCCATCGCAAACCCAATTCCAGGAGTTTCTGGACCTCCAAGTTGCGATACCAAATGATTATACCTTCCACCACCACCTAACACATTTTGACTACCAAAATCTTCAATATCTGCCTCAATTTCAAATACCGTATGATTATAATAATCTAATCCTCGGACAATCGATGGATTAACTTCATATTCAATATCTAATAAATCTAAATACTTTTGAACAGCCAAAAATCGCTTCTTACTCTCTTCATTTAAATAATCTACTATAATAGGAGCATTCTTCATAATTTCTAATTGACAATCTATCTTACAATCTAAGATACGAAGTGGATTTTTTTCTAAGCGGATCTTACAATCTTCACACAATTCATTCACATATGGAGTAAAGTAATCAATCAAGACCTTTCGATAATTATCTCTCGACTCTTGATCTCCCAAAGAATTAATATTTACTTTAATTCCTTTTAACCCCAAAATTTTATAAATATTAACAGCAAGAGAAATAACCTCCGCATCAATCATTGGATCATCACTTCCTAAAACTTCAACTCCAAATTGAGTAAGTTCCCGATCTCTTCCAGATTGTGGACGCTCATATCGATACATCGTTCCATTATAATATAGCTTCACAGGTTGTACAGAATCACCATACATTTTATTTTCAATATAGCTTCGGATTACTCCTGCTGTTCCCTCTGGTCTTAGAGTAATGTCACGATTTCCCTTATCCTTAAAATCATACATCTCTTTACGAACGACATCTGTTTCTTCCCCAATACTACGATGAAATAGTTCACTTGCTTCAAAAATTGGAGTACGAATAAAATCATAATGATATCTTTCACAAACAGCATCAATTACTTGAGATACATAATTCCATTTTTTTGCTTCTAATCCATAAATATCATGACATCCTTTTTGTTTTATTATCATATTCTTCTTCCTTTCTTGATTAAAAAGAAAAAGGTAACACTACAAAGGACGAATATCAATTCGTGGTGCCACCTTATTTCCATAATTACTTATGCTTATCTTCTTTAACGCAGAATTACGTTTCTTTTAATAGAAAGTGTCTTCACTCATTTCTAATAGATATTTTCACCAACCATATCCTCTCTAAAAAAAGAAATTTCGTTACTCTTCTTTCTAAGAATCTATGATTAGTTTACAACACTTTTAACAAAAATTCAAGAAAACTTTTTTATTTCATAAGTTTTAACAAAACCTATTCTCTAAATTAAAAAGGAAACTATCATCCATAGCTTCCTATTCACCTTTTAGAATAAAATTTTTGGTAATAAATATACTACTACAAATGTTGCAACTGAAATTGCCACAACATAGGTATACCCCATCTTGTTTTCTTCCACTTCTGTTGATTTTTGAAATCCATGATATAAGTGTGTCAAATACAATACACCAGATACCAATAATACAATGAACATTATTTTTTCTGAAATATACATACATAAAGTAGCCACAATCGTTGTAACAGTAGTAAGTACAGAACAAACACCAACCAATGAGAATAATTGCTTAATATCTGCCTTTGTTTTAAGTACAGGTCCTGCAATTACATAAAGCATTGCTGCAGTGGTAGCAAATCCTCCAGCCATCATTATAAAGATTTTAATTAAAACTTCTATTGGAAGAGATATATCTCCATAACCAAAACCATATCCAAGTCCAAAAACAGAACTTAATTCACGAGATTCTGTCATTACTGAAATTAATTCCTTAAATCCTAAATAAACAAATAATACTGTAATGAAACAATTCACAGCAATCATAATTAATCCCAAATTAAAATGCTCACTCGTTCCATACTTTTTCATTGTATCTATTGGATGTGTAAAAATTCCTTTCACAACTTCAATATATTTATTGATATAGTCATTCGCAGAACTAGTTGGTAAAGATTCTACTGCTTTTACTTCCTCCTTAACTGCTTTCTCCTCTTTTTCTACCGTTTTTTTAGAAGTTTTTTTTGTACAATTACATACTTCTCCTTCTTCTAACTTTTTTCCACACTTTGTGCAAAATTTTGCCATTTTTTTCACTCCTTTTTTATTTTATTTTAATAGGCTGAGAAATATGATACTAGATAAGACGCATCAATTAATCTAAGCTTATTACCTGAAAATTGGTAAATCAATATTGAATTTGAACTATTCTTTCCTGTTCTCTCCTCAATGGAATCATCATATTTTTTATAGTCAATTGTATAGTTGTAACTCAATTTTACTCCAATTCGAATCTCTCCATCATCATCTGATGTTAAAGAATTAACTTTCATAGAAGTAATTTCAAATTTTTTCAATTTTCTATACTCATCATTTACAACATCTTCATATAAGGATTGATATGTTTCCTCCAATTCCTCTAAATCTGCCCCTTCAAAATTATAAGAATCTGAAATACTATCCCAAGTCTTACCTTCGATTAGATTTTGATAAATGGTTGTCATATCTGTCATTAATTGCTTCTCTAGTTTTTCCTTATCCTCTTTTGATAAAGAATCAAGTTCTAAGGATGCTGTATATCCAAAACTAGATGGCACCACTTTTTCCTCTACCTCAAAACCAGCGATTGTTGATATTATGTCTACTTCTGATTTAAAAATCTGAGGAATTTTATAAACATCCCACTCTGTAGTTGAATCCTTTTTATCAAAATATTTCTTATCTAACAAAATTTTGTTAATGGATACTTCTGAATTTTTTGGAACTTTTACCTGATAATCTTTTACTAAAACAGAATCAAAATTTTGATTCAATTCCCAAACGTCAAAAAACAAATATTTTTTCTTTTTTGTCTTAATTAAATCAATTGTTTCTGTCGTTTCCATTTGTGTATCCTTAAAAGTGAAATGAATCTTTACTCGTGCACTAAGTTTCCCATCTCCATACACTACTTCTCCAATTTTATAATTTTGAATAGATGAATTAGATTCTGAATCTCGAACAATTTCTTCAAATTGCTCTCTACTGGTAAAAGTAGTATCTCCTTCCAAATGTAAATAATCATATAAAGCATTTGCGTCTTGATGAATAAGAGCCTCTATATATTCAGCGGCAACTCCCTTAGGACCATATTTTTTATCAAGAAACTGATATCCTAAAACTAATACAACCACTACAACTGCACATATCGCAAATAGTATTTTTTTAGACTTTGACATTGGCTTTTTTGGTACTACTTGCTTAGACGAGGAATTAGAAGAAGATTCTTTGGCCTCTGTTGTCTGCTCGACTTTAGTACCACAATTTCCACAAAAAATGTCGTTTTTCTTTAGCTTAGTTCCACACTCACCACAATACATCTTACTTCACTCCTTTTCTATTTAAGTATAATTCCTTTTTATAAAAACAACAAGAAAAAAGAAAAAAATGTCTAATTTTTTTATATTTTATTCTCTAAATTGACAATATTCTTATTATCCACAAGACTTTCATGAAGAAGCTCTTCCTGATTTCCAATGTAAATTTCTTCGATTCGATCTACTCGACAACGCTCAGCAAGCAAAATAGACTTTACTTTATTTACAGCATTTTTAAGTTCATCATTTACAACAACATAATTATACTTTGTTACTTCATTTATCTCTTGATAGGCACGCTTAAATCTCATCATTACCTTATCTTGTGTCTCTGTCTTTCTATTTTCTAATCTTCTTTTTAGCTCCTTCATATTAGGAGGCATAATAAATATAAATAAAGCCCCTTTTACCAATTCCTTTATTTTTAAGGCACCTTCGATTTCAATTTCTAAAATAACATCTTGCCCAGATTGAAGATGCTCATTAATTTTCCCACGAGGAGTTCCATAATAATTTCCACTATATTCTGTATACTCTAAAAGTTCTTGATTCTTTATTCCCTCCTCAAATTCCTCTCTTGTTACAAAATAGTACTCTCTTCCATTGACTTCCCCATCACGACTTTTTCTAGACGTCATAGAAATTGATAACCAAACATTTAAATTATCCTTCAAAATTTCTTGAATAATACTTCCCTTCCCAGCACCTGAAGGACCACTAATAACTACTAAATTTCCTCTTACTTGTGATTTCAGCATATTTTCCATAACTTTCTCCTCTATCATTTACAATTTTTAGATTTTAAAAATTTATTCAGATTGTATCCTATTTTTTAGATTCCGTCAATCCTTAAGAAATGAACTCAATATAAAAAAAAGAGAATTATAATTCCTCTGATTGATAATTCTCTATCCATTTTTCTAATTGATTCTCTGAAGTAAACCCAATATTTTTTTCTACAATCTCACCATTCTTTATGAAACATAACGTAGGAATTGACATAATTCCATATTCTCTAGATAACTCTTCATGTAAATCAACATCTACTTTAATTACTTTGACTTTTGGATACTTCTTTTCTATCTTTTCAATGATGGGATGCATCATTTTACATGGACCACACCAAGTTGCATAAAAATCTACCAACGTAACTCCATTTTTAATTTCTTCGTGAAAATTTTCATTTTTTAATTCCATATCATATCCTCCTTATCGATACTGATTCATAATATTATCAATTCCTAAAACATCAATCTTTCCACGCTCTACTAATTTCTCCACATAATCTACTGTAATAACCTTATGTTTTAACATAATCTCAATTGTTTGTTTATTCAACTCATTAGAATCACTCTGTTCTGTATAACCTTTTCCTACCTCATAAATATCATTCACTGTAGTTACAATTCCATTCGCAAAATTAGACATAAGTGGAGTTGATTTTAAAATTTTATCAGTCAACTTACTACCTTCAAACGATTGAATATGAAACATTGGTTGATGTAACACCAATAAGATAATGAAAACAATAAGAAATCCTTCTACTAAACCAACAATAAATCCTAAAATCTTAGATGGAAGTGCTAAAATAATTGTCATCTTTAAAAGTTTCTCTAAAATTCCAGTAACTGCAAGAACAAGTTTTAAAATTCCCTCTAATATGGCTAATACAACTAAAAAAGCAATCAGTTGATAAATTAAAATATTTAAAGCCGTAACACCTTGATAAGCACCACTAAATTTAAAAAAAGGAAGATGAAGACTTAAAAATTCTGCCAACGGATTTTTTAGTTGAAATGCTAAAATTAACACAAAAATAAATCCAATCGTGCCTACAAGCTGTTTGATCCCACCTCGCTTCATTCCTGTAATTCCACATAATAAAATACCCAATACAATCAATACATCTACAATATTGGTAACGTTCATTTCCTTCACACTCTCTTTCTATTATTTATTATAGCGATATTTTTTTGATTTTACAACAGACAAAAATAAATTAATCTTCTTTTCCTTTTTTTTGATAGTAACAACTATTATTGGATAAATTTTTCTGAATCATACAATACCAATTTAGTAAAATTAAATAATTCCAAGTCAATCGATTATTTTTTTGGTAAAGTCGAAAATTTTACGGTATAATAAAATAAAGACAGAAATGAGGGATTTTATGAATGTAGTCATTCGAGTAAATGAAGAAACAAGAAAAAAAATGATTCAATATTATGAAGGAAAAAAACGAGAAAAAGTCATTCCTTATGTTGTATTTCAAGCACAAGATGAAGACACTGTAATTACAATGTACGAAAGTGGAAAAATCATGTTTCAAGGAGTTAGTGCAGATATAGATAGTAATATGTGGAGAGAAATTGATGGACAAACAAAGGAACCACAAGAGCAGAAAAAAGAACATCTTCAAAAATACCATCATTGTTCCTCAATTGGATCTGATGAAGTAGGAACAGGAGATTATTTTGGTCCTATTGTTGTAACTGCCAGTTTCGTAAAAAAAGAAGATATCTCTTTTTTAGAAAAGCTAGGAATCCGTGATTCAAAAAAAATTAGTGATGAAACAATTTTAAAAATTGCTCCTGAGATTGCCAAAAAAATTCAATATAAAAGTATCATTTTAAACAATAAAGAATATAACGAAAAACATGGGAATGATCACAATATGAATAAAATTAAAGCCATCCTACATAATAAAGTCCTCTATCAACTAGTACATGAAGTCAAAGAAGAATATGACTATATTATAGTTGATGAATTTGCCAAAGAAACAAGATATTATGACTATATCAAAGATTCTACACAAATTCAAAGAGGAATTACTTTCATGACAAAGGCAGAAGATAAAAACTTAGCAGTTGCCTGTTCTTCAATTATTAGTCGCTATCTTTTCTTAAAAGAATTTGACAAACTTTCTGATTCTCTTCATATTCCACTTCCAAAAGGAGCTGGTAAAAATGTAGATACAATTGGAGAAGAAATCGTTCAAAAATTTGGAGAAGATAAACTAAAAGAAATTGCAAAATACAACTTTAAAAATACAGAAAGAATTTTAAAAACCTGTATATTTTAAATGATGATGAAAAATCATCATTTTTCATTTAAAAAAATTTCTCAATAAAAATTTAACATTTTACTAAATTTTGAAGTCTTCGAATTACCTTTTTCTCAATCCTTGAAATATATGACTGACTAATTCCTAAAAGATCAGCAACATCCTTTTGTGTCATTTCCTTCTTTCCCATCAATCCATACCGAAGCATAATAATTTCTTTATCTCGGTCTTCTAATTTATTAATCTCTTGCATTACTAAATCTCTTTCTGTTTCTTTTTCAATTCCCTTAGTAACAATATCTGGTTCTGTTCCTAAAATATCTTCTAAGTGAAGCTCATTTCCATCTGCATCAAAACTTAAAGATTCATCAAAACTAACTTCTGTCCTTGTTCTTTTATTTTTCCTTAGATACATTAAGATTTCATTATCGATACATCTAGAAGCATAAGTCGCTAACTTTATATTTTTATCTTTACTAAATGTTTTAATTCCTTTAATTAAACCAATCGTTCCAATACTCACTAAATCTTCTAAATCTACCCTCGTATTTTCATATTTTTTAGCAAGAAAAACAACTAACCTTAAATTATGTTCAATTAATTTATCTCTAGCAAAAGCATCACCATCACAAGAAAGTTCAATATAAAATTCCTCTTCCTCTTTTTTTAATGGTTCTGGCAAACGATCAACTGCTCCAACATAAAATAACGCATCCTGTTTTTGTGTAAATAAAATAATCAGTAAAAATATTCCTATCATGATTATCCTCCCTTTCTTTAATATATGATAGATAATTTTATTATAGAAATTCATTTTCTAGAAATATGTCGAAGACTAGGAATCTTGAAGAATTTCATCACTTTGTAAAATCATATGAACTCCATCGATATGAAAAGCCTCCTTACTAATTCCAATTAAAACTTTTGAAACTTCTTTTTTTTGATCAATAATCATCTTATCAAAAAAAACGCAAGGTAAAATTCCACTTCCTCCAACCCCATGATAAGGAACATATAATACTTTTTGTTTTTTAGAAGGTTGATAGGAAGGATCATACAACAAATGAACAGGACGCTTCGTATAAGGATCATAAAGTCTATTTCCTGTATCAAGATAACCTGTATACTGATATCTCCTCCTTCCACTAACTAATTCAATACAATAAAGATTTGCATTTCTCCTCTTTTGATAAGCACTCTGCTTAACATAAATGTATAAGATTGTAGGACAAAGGAATAATAAATTTCTAGAATTACCTTTCTTCACAAATATACTACGGATAACATCATATGAAAATTCTAAATTTAAATAGTAAAGAAAGCCTCCAAGCAAAATACTAACAAAATATAAATAAGCCAAATTGATAACAGTATCCCTGAATGAATGATGAGAAAAAGAAATTAAAATCATAAGAACCGAAAGAAAAACCTTAAAAAGAAACAATTCAATAGAATCAAAAGAAAAGAATAAAAAGAAGGTACTAAGACTACCTATAAGTGCCCCTAAAAAGATTCTTTTCTTTTTTGCATTTCTTTTTAATATTTTATTTACAGTAATTAAAAGAAGATAGTCAAAGAAAAAATTAATAAAAAAAACTAGGTCTAAGTAAATCTTCATTTTATCTTCACCCTAGTTCCATTTTAAATTTTTTATAACGTCTATTTTGTCGAATAAAAAAAACGCTTATTCAGCGTCTTCTTTACTAACTTCTTCTTTTCCTTTATAGAAACCACATGCTGGACAAACTCTATGTGGACGAATCATCTCTCCACAATTTGTACATTTTGTTGTTCCGACAGCTGTTAAAGCATTATGACTTCTTCTCATTCTCTTTCTTGTTTTAGATACTTTTCTGAATGGTACTGCCATATTATCACTCCTCTCCCCACATATTCGCTAATTCACCGAAAGGATGATTACCAACCTTGGCTTCCTCTTCGGATATTAATTTCCAACCATCCCCTTGATATTTGCCAAAATCAGAGACTTCTGTTTGTTTCAAAGGAACTTCTAATACAATATTTTGCCATAAAATATCTGTAATATCAAGAAATTTCTCATCATTTCTCATATTTTCTGATAAGATTTCTTCAAATTCAAAGGAAAACGAAGAAGAAATTTTCTCCAAACTAATCGAATCTAATAATTCAAACTCTCCACTAAGACTTCCAGAAATGATAATATTAGAATCCTCAAACTGACATTTTCCTTTGATTGTTACTGGTCCAATTCCTTTAATTTCAGAATCAATTAAATAAGAATCTGGAAAAGAAAAAACCTCATCAATTAAAATTTCTTTTCTTTTAAAATGCAATAATTCTGTCAAATCAATAAGCAATAGGACCACCACCGCTTATTCATTATACAGTACATCTCTATTTTTTTCAAGTACTCTTCTTTTCTTTTTTAATTTTTGATATAATAGGTTCATTGTAAAGGGAGGAAGTTTATGAATATTATTGGAGTAATTGCTGAATACAATCCATTTCATAATGGACATCTCTATCATTTAGAACAAATTCGTACCATCGAACCAGATTCCTTAATTATCGCCGTAATTACAACAACCTTTACACAACGAGGAACTCCTTGCTATTTAGACAAATATACCAAAACAAAATTATGTCTTGATTATGAAATTGATTTAGTGATAGAACTCCCCTTCCCATTTGCCACACAAAGTGCCGATATTTTTGCGAAAGGGGCAATACAAATCTTAGAATTTTTAAAAGTTCAAAAAATCTACTTTGGAAGTGAATGTAATAATGTCGAAAAACTGATATCACTCGCTAAAAAATCCTTAGAAAAGAACTTTGAAAAACAAGTTTTGCTCTACCTATCCAAAGGAGAAAGTTATCCAGCTTCCTTTGCAAAAGCCTTTTCAAATCAAGAAATGGTCAATACACCAAACGACTTACTAGGTTTTTCCTATATTAGAGAAATTATAAAACAAAAAAGTAAAATTATCCCTAAAACGATTCAAAGAACAAATAATTTTCATGAACATCATATTTTTTCTACAATCACTAGTGCTACTAGCATTCGAAAAGCAATCGCACAAAAACAAGAATTTAAAGGTACTGTTCCTGATAGTATCTATGAATATCTAAAAGAAAATGGAAATTTAGAAGAAGCTTACTTTCCTTTTCTAAAATATAAGATAATCTCTTCAGAAGATCTTTCCATTTATCAAACTGTAGATGAGGGAATTGAAAATCGTATAAAAAAAATAATTTCTTCTGTTAATAGTTGGGATGAATTCCTTCAAAAAGTAAAAACCAAGCGATACCCCTATAACCGAATTCAGAGAATGTGTTGTCATATCTTATGTAATTTCACGAAAGAAAAAGCAAAACAATTTTCAAGCATTCAATATATTCGTATTCTAGGATTTAACCAAAAAGGAAGAAAATACTTAAATCATATCAAAAAAGAAATTCCCGTTCCTTTGATTAGCACTTTATCAAAAGGTACATCTGATATGTTAGAATATGAAAAGCAAATCTTTCTAATCTATTTATCAGTTTTTCAAGCTCAAGAACAGCAAAAATTAAAAACTTTAGAATATCAAGCATTTCCCATCTATAAGAAAAAGTAAAGTCTTTAAAAGTAACTCTACTTTTTTAATAACTCAAAAATTTGTTCCCTTTCCTCTTTTAAGTTTTGATTCTCAGTATCTCCTGTTAAAAAATCATAACGAAACAAAGAAAATCCTCTATAGTTTGGCATCTTTCTACTAAATTCTATTTCTCTTTGAATAATATCTGAATGCTGTTGCCACTCTTTTTCACCATTTTTAGCATAAGAATCCAAAAGTCCCGATTTATAAATTGCTAAAGCAGGAATAAGATCTACGTCATTTTTAATCAAAGTCTGCCATTCTTCCAATGTCTTTTGAAAAGGCTTTACTTCATTTTCAAATCCGTAATAAATTTGAGGCATAATATAATCAATATATCCCTCTTCTGATAACCATGTTTTTACATCTGCATAATTTCTTTGATAATTATTATCAATATTTCCTTCTGGACTAATTCCAAATATAAGACTCTTCTTTTTTACGATTTCATAAACACGTCGAATTAATTGATTTACTTGTGCTAAATGAAAATCTTGTCTAGACATCGTAAATTGATACTCTTGATATTCCTCTTCATCGATTGTATCATCTGGATAAAAATAATCATCAAAATGGATTCCATCAATTTCATAATTCTCAATCAATTCAACAATCCCTTCGACAATTAAATCCTGCACTTCCAAAGAAGCTGGATTATAGTAAATTCCTTGATTCTCAATTACCTTCACTTTATTTGTTCCTAACCATCCATAGGCTGGATTTTTGATACTAATCGAGCTAACATCTGTATTATTTCTAATCCGATAAGGATTAATCCAAGCATGAACTTCAATCCCTCTTTGATGTGCCTCATCAATAAAATATTTTAGAAAATCAAATGGATAACTTTCATTTTCGTTTCCTGTTAAAGATTTAGAAAGAGGAAAAATTTTGGATGGATAAATCGCATCAGAAAAAGAACGAACTTGCAATAAAATCATATTAAAATTCTTTTCTTTTAAAAAATCAAGAATTTCCTGAATCTTTTTTTTCGCTTCTATTTCTTCTTTCTTTTGAAAATATTCTTCAATTTCTAAATAGGAAAAAAAGACCCCTCTCTTTTCTTCTACTTGTTTTTTTTCATTTTTTGGTAATTCCACTTTCCCAAAACCACTAAAAAAGGTAGTAAATCCAAGGACTACTACCACAAAACTTGTAACTAGGATTTTTTTATTTTTCATCATCCTCACCTATTCTATTTGTATGTACAAGCTTTTACATTTATGATTCTTTTGGTGTTACATAAACAACACTATCATTTTCAAAATCTATCTTTTTCATAATCTCATCTAATTCCTTTTTATTTAAGGATTTATATAAACTAATTTTATCCTCAATAACTTTTCCATAATTAATAATATCATCTAAAAGATTATCTAAAGTTAAAGCAATATTATCTATCATCACTACTTCTGATGAAATCCATACTTTTTTTAGCCTTTCAATCTCTTCTTCTTCAATTTTTCCAGATTTCAATTCCTTCTTAATTTCATTCACTAATTTTTTTGCATCTTTACTATCTGCATAAAAACTAATCACTAAATAATCCCCTACAAAATTACGTTCGTTATAAAAAGAAGTCATCAACTTTTCTTTCTTCATTCGCTCTCTAAACCGAGAAGATAACCCAAATAAGACATTTAAAATCATCCCAACATATAAATTAAATCTATATTTATCCTTAATTTCCTTTACTGGAATTTTAATCCCATAGGCAACCTTTGGATTAACAATAGGAAATGTAAAACTATATTCGCTTCTGGCAACTTCTAAGGGTTCCTTTTCACTCTTTTCTTTAATAGAATGATTGGTTTTTGCATTATTCAAAGCTTGATTATTCTTAATAACTTCTAATGCCTCTTCTTGATCGAATGCACCACTGATTAATAATATCATATTACTAGGCTGATAATAAGTTTCATAGGTCTGATATAAAAGATCCTTAGTAATTTTATCAATCGACTCAATAGTACCTGCAATATCAAGCCTAGTTGGATCTTTTTGAAAGATAGATTTTCTTAACTCCTCATCTAATATCCAATCGATTTCATCATCATATTGTTTAATCTCCTCCCCAATAATTCCTTTCTCTTTCTCGACATTTTCTTCAGTAAAATAAGGACTATGAATATAAGTTAATAAATAATCTAAATTTTCTTTAAAATTATTACTTCCCTCAAAATAATACCGAGTAATCTTATAACTCGTAGAAGCATTCGAGGTTGTTCCCGATTTTGATGCAAAAGTAAATGGATCAATCCCGTCTTCCTGTTCAAACATTTTATGCTCTAAAAAATGAGCAATCCCATCTGGCACTTGAATACACTTTTTTTCTCCAATTGGACAAAAATTGGTATTAATAGAACCAAATTTAGTTACATAATGCATAGTATAATTGGTTTTATTTTGATATGGTATTAAGTAAACTTGTAATCCATTTTCTAATTTTTCATAAAAAACACTTTGATCCAATCCAACTAATTTAATCTCCTTCATTTTCCACATCTCCTTCCAAAAGAAAGACGGTATCTATTTTAACTTTCTTAGCAACTCTCATAATATCTTCTTTTGTTACTTTCTGAATTTCTTTTTTTCTTTCCTCAATATTTCCTAAATTTAATAAATCTTTTGCCAAATAGGTTTCAATAATCGCACTTTCATTATCTTCGATTTCTTTTAAGAAAGTGATGTAATTACTCTTCGCAACTTCTATACTCTCTTCATCAAACTTTCCATCTTCCATCTCTTTCATCAATTTTTTTACAAGTTTTACGGTCTGGTTAAAACTATCCTTCGAAATTCCTGCACGGATAATCATTAAATGATCCAATTTATTTAAAGAAGAATAAATATAATAAGCCAAAGAATTTTGTTCTCGAATAATTCTAAAAAACTTAGATTCACTTCCACTTCCTAATAAGAAATTATAAATTGTCAAAACATAGTTTCTTTCAAATTCATCTAAACGATCAATCTTACATCCAATCGATAATTTCGACTGAGATCCCTCAGTACTTTCCTTGATTGTTTTAATCTTCTTTGGCATTTTTTCATGATACAAAATTTGAGATTCTTTAGGTCTTTTAAATGTTTCAAATTGCATTTGCTGCTTCATAATTTCTACAATCTTTGTATCATCAAAGTTTCCAATTACATAAATATCAACAAGACTATGATTCATCACCTTTTGATAGTATTCTTTTAAAAGATCACGGTTAATCTTTTCTAAATCCTCAATATACCCATGCTCATAAAAAGAATAAGGAGCTCCATCTCCCAAATGTTCTAACATTCGAACCGTCGAATAAAGCGTTGGATCTTCTTTTAATCCTTGAATTGCATTTTCCATAGAGTTATATAAAAAATGAAATGCTTCTTGAAAATATTCTTCCTCTTCAAAATTTGGATGAAAAATGATATCTGATAAAAGAGCAATCGACTCTGCAAGCATTCCCTCTTCTGTATATTTCTCCTCTAATGTGGATAAATAAAAACTCATCATATTATAGTTTCCAGCACGATAAACCTTAGTATAAATATTCGCAGCATATAAGTCTTGGGATTTTAAAACAAGGTCTCTTTTCGTCTTATAGGTGGCAGTAGAATATGTTAAAAAGTTAGTTAAAAAATTCCGTAATGTAATTTCTTCTTTGACAATCTTATCTCTAAGACAAACCCTTGTTAAAATTGTCTTAAAGCGATTTGTAGAAATTAAATGGAGTTGAAAAGAACCCATATCTAATTTTTTATAATTCAAAATATTTCACCTCTTCTATAGTATGTCCTTATTTTTATTTTATAAACAAGATTCTAACGCAAGTTGTATCATCTCTTTTAGTCCCTGTTCTCGCATCTTCGATGTTGTTTCTTCTCCCGTTTTAAAATTATTTGAAATTGTCAAAAGACAAGTCGCATTTTTTCCTAAAACTTTAGCATTATGAAATAAAGCAAAAGATTCCATTTCAACGATTTCTAATTGATATTTTTTAAGAAGACTGCTTTCTATATCATTATAAAAAACATCACTAGAATAAATATCTAATTGCTTAACATTTATTTTTTGCTTCTCTGCTGTTTTTATAATTTTTTCATTTAAAATATCAGATGATTCAATAAAATTTTTTTCATATCCATTCTGAACTTTTGCATAACTACTATCTGAATACGATTTTTTAGATAAAATGATATCTAAGATTTGAATATCTTTACTATAGCTACCAGCAGTCCCAATTCGAATAATATTCTCAACTCCATAGTACTTAAATAGTTCATAAGAATAAATCCCAATACTAGGCATTCCCATTCCAGAAGCAAAAACAGTAACCTTTTCTCCTTTATAAATTCCTGTATACCCAAGACAGTTGCGTACTGTATTCACACAAATAACATTCTCTAAAAAATTTTCGGCAATATACTTGGCACGCAAAGGATCTCCTGGCATAATTACATTTTTAGCAATTTGTGATAACTCACTCTCAATATGTGGTGTTGGAATCAAATTCACATCTAACATATAAGCATCCCTTTCCTATAATCCATTTTCCTTGATTTTATTATACTCGATTTTTTTTTATTGTTCCATAAAAAAATAAAAATTGTTAACTTTTTGTTAAACTCACTAAATTAAAATAAAAAATATTCTCCTAATATTCCTAAGATATCATAAATTAATATACGAAATCAATGCTTCTTAAAAAAATTGAAATACCTTCAAAATTTTCTTACTATTTAGTTATTTTTTTAAGTTTTATCAAGATTTTCCAAATAATTAAAAATTTTTTGTATATAAAAACAAAGAATGATTAGCAAAATCATACTTCGTTTTCCATTTCACTAAATACTACTTCAGGACAGTTTTGTTTTATGCGATTCCTTCATTCTTTTTCATTTTCAAAACAATATTCATCATACACTTCTTAATCATTAAAAATACTTAAATACTTGCAATAAAAACTTCTAAAGAGAGATTAGCTACAGGATTTCCACTTTTCATTTCTAAATCTACTTGAGCTAACTTTAAAAGATATTCCATTAACAACTTTTCACTATATTGATAAGAAGCTTCTCTAGCAAGTTTTATAGGATAGGGATGCATATTTAATTGCTTCGCTATTTCCAAATCCCGAAATCCTTCATTTAATAAAATTTTTACCTGATAAATTAAACGAATTTTATTTGCGAGTTTACTCAAAATACTACTAGCTTGTTCCCCTTGTAATAGTAAATCTTGATACTTAGAAAATGAATCCCTCTTATTAGCATTCAAAATAGAATCTACTAATGAATAAATATTATTTTCCAGATTTTTAAAGACAATTTCTTGAACATCAAAAATAGTAATTTCTTTTTCTTCCCATTTATATATCTTTAATTTCTCAATTTCTTTTAAAACTCTCTCCTTTTGATTTCCACAATAAGTAATCAAATAATCTAAAGTTTGTTGTTCCATTTTAAAATCTAATAATTGATCTTTTAAAACAACATTTAAAGAAAGCTCTTTATCTAAAACAGTTGCTTTTTCTAAAAGGGCTGTAACAATTTTTTTTCGTTTATCTAAACTATCAGTAATCAATACTAAAATATTTTCTGGGTTTGGATTTTTAAGATACTTTTCAAATGAATTTAATTGATGCTCAATTTCTCCTTTTTTCTTTTCATTCGATAAAAAAGTAGCATTCGTTGCTATCACTACCTTTTTCTTCGTAAAAAAATTATAAGTATCCAAGTCTTCAATAACTCTTTCAATCGGAGTTTCTAACAAATCATAAAAAATACGTTCTAAACCATTAGAATTAGGACAAAGTTTTTTTATTTGAGCATCAATCGTAACTTGATCATTAGATACAATTACATATAAACAATTCATGAAAATTGTTCCCTAATTTTATCAAAGATTTCCGAAATATGTTTCGTAGTTTTGCCGCCACCTTGTGCAAATGTCTGACTACCACCACCATTTCCAGAAGAAAGTTGACTTGCCATTTTTACAATATCTCCTGCACTACAATCAATGTTACTTCGTGCAATAAAATTAACATTTTCCCCCTTACAATTAGCAAACAAAATTAATCCTTTTCCCATATTATTTAAAAGATCATCAATAATATTTTTCAATACTGTATTATCTTGATCCTCTAACTGCATTAAAAGCACTTTTACCCCATGAATTTCTTCAATTCTATCCTCATAAATAGCTGTATTTTTTAAAGCCTGTTTTTGCTTTTCTTGTTGATACTTCTTTTCTAACTCTTTTACTTCTACTTGAGTATATTCTAATTCATTTCTCTCAGAAACAAGATCACAATAGCTCTCTGGTTCTTTATTATCAATTTGAATATCAAAGTCTAGAAAAATCCCCTCTGCCTTCGCCTTACTAATGATGTTTCTTGCCTTCATTAATAACTTAATTTTTTCATCATTATATGGCTTAATAACTTCCATTAATTTATCTTCAATTTTGTCATTCGTTACTGCCTCAATTCGATAGATATTACTTCCTTTAGACTCTACATTAAAAATAGCAATTTTTTTAATTTCTGAAGTATTCTTAATATGTGTTCCTCCACATAATTCTTTAGAATCTCCAATCGTTACCACACGTACTTGGTTTTTATATTTTTCACTAAATAACGCCATAGCTTTTGTTTTTTTAGCATCTTCCAAAGTCATAATCTCTGTTTCAGATTCTATATTTCTTTCAATGTATTGATTTAAAAATTTTTCTACTTCTATGATTTTTTCATCTAATAATTTTCCAGTATAAGTAAAATCAAAACGAAGAGAATCTTCATCTACCTTACTTCCCGCCTGATGAATGGTATCACTAATTATATTCTGAAGGGCATATTGAAGAAGATGAACAGAAGAATGATTAACTTCAATTTCATGACGTCGTACTTCATCAATAGTTGCCTTTAAAGTGTCTCCCAGTTTCATTTTTCCATCCAAAATCTTAATCTTATGAAGATTTTGGCCATTTGGAGCCTTCATCACACTAAGTACTCTTGCCTTCACAGTATTACTAATCAACATCCCAGTATCACTAACCTGTCCTCCACTTTCTGCATAAAAACAAGTTTTATCTAAAATTACAAACCCCTCTTTTTCTAAAGTCTCCACTTGTTTTTCTTTATGAAATAACCCAATTACTTTTCCCTTCAATGTATAAGTATGATATTGAAATTCACTTGCTTCTTGAAAAGACAAAAGTGCCTCATTTTGAATATTCATATTTGCTTCTTGCTTTCTTGAAGACTTCGCAAGAAATTTCTGTTCCTCCATACATCGATCAAATTCTTCACGTGAGGTTGTAAATCCCTTTTCTTCTAGATATTCTAAAGTAAGCTCATAAGGAAATCCATAAGTATCATACAGCTTGAAAACCTCACTTCCAGAAATTACTTTTTTCCCTGCTTTTTTCATCAATTCTAAAAGCCTACGTTCTCCAGAAGCAAGCGTTTTATGAAACAATTGTTCCTCTTCATAAACAAGAGTTTCAACATCTCCTTGAGTTTCTCTTAATGTAGGATAAGATTCTTCCATAATTTGAATAACTGTATGAACAAGCTTATAAAGAAATGGTTCATTTAACCCTAATTTCTTTCCCATTCGTACACTTCTTCTCAGTAATCTTCTAAGAACATATCCACGTCCTACATTTTCAAAAATAGCTCCATCAGACAAAGCAACTGTAATCGTACGAATATGATCCGCAATGATTTTAAAGGAAGATTCCCCATTATATAAAACACCACTTAATTCCTCAATTTTTTTAATAATAGGAACAAACAAATCTGTATCAAAGTTAGAATCTACTCCCTGAAAAATACATGCCCAACGTTCCAGTCCTGCACCAGTATCAATATTTTTGCTAGGAAGTTCCTGATACTTTTCACGAGGAACATTTTCTTTAGAATTAAACTGACTAAATACATTATTCCAAATTTCTACATATCGCTCCTGATCCTCATCTTTTTTAAATTTTTGAAGCGCATCTTTTTTTGGATCATACTTTTCACCACGATCAAAGAAAATTTCAGAATCTGGTCCACAAGGACCCTCTCCAATTTCCCAAAAATTCCCATCTAATTTTATAACATGATCTGGAGAAACCCCCAAACTCAACCACTTTTCGTAGGCTGTTTGATCCTCCGTATAAACCGTAAAATAAAGTTTTTCCTTTGGAATTGCAAACCATTCTTTCCCTGTCAAAAGCTCAAAAGCAAATTCAATCGCTTCTTCTTTAAAGTAATCTCCAATCGAAAAATTCCCCATCATTTCAAAGAATGTTTGATGTCTTGCTGTAAGTCCAACATTTTCAATATCATTCGTTCGTATACACTTTTGAATATTTACAATTCTTCTATTTTCTGGAACTTCGCTACCATCAAAATATTTTTTTAATGGCGCAACTCCTGCATTAATCCATAATAAACTTTTATCATCTTGTGGAATTAAAGAAGCACTAGGCATTTTGGCATGTCCCTTTTTCTCAAAGAAGCGATACCACATATTCCTAATTTCTGTACTACTCATCTTTTTCATTCTTCTCTACCTCACTTACTATTTCTTTTACAGATTTTTTTAGTTCTAAAAGAGATTCATTCACCACTTCATAATCAAAGTCCTGATATCCATCCAGTGCAACTTCTGTATAATGAACCTGTTCTTTTTCATGTAATTCACTCTTATAATTGATTCTATTTATATGAATACTAACTGCTCCAGGAAAACGACTTTTTAAAGTTTCAATTTCCAATGGTAACCTAACATCTGTTACCAAAAAAACATCATAAAACGATTCCAATATTTTGATATTCTCAGTTAAACGATCGATAAAATATAATGGCATTTCTAACTGTTCACGAATCAGTTCTGTCCCCATTTTTTGCAATTTTTCTCTAGGCTTCGTTTCTTCTTTTCCATCCCAACCAAAATAATCTTGCAATAACCATTTTAAAGGTCTCATTAATTGGATAAAACATACTCTCTTATGACGAATCTCATATTCTTCTTGAATTAATTGACTCATCGTACCTTTTCCATTCCTCGCTCGACCACTAATTAAATATAATCTCATACAGGTTCTCCTTTTACATAAATTAAAAGACCTAAACAGGAGCGAATAATCACGGTACCATCCTTGTTAGATCTTATTTTGGATAACGGATTTCTCCGGATTATTTCACTCCAAAGTAGCTTCCTATAAGGTTCTTTACTAGGTTTCACCTACCCCTAGTTCTCTAAAAAAGAATCTCTTATCATACTCCTCTTTTTCTTCGCTTTTCAGATATACTTTCCTATTTTTTGAAACTATAATGAGTATATCAAAAAGAGGCCAAATTTTCAATACACGATTCCTCTTTCTTTTATTTTTAATTTTTTTAACCTGTCATTCGTTCCATCAATGAGAACTTTTCATTGAAAAATAATACAATTGTTTTAAAAATGGAAATAATCGGAGTCGCTAAAATCATTCCAATAATTCCAAAGAAACTTCCAAATACTAATAAACCAATCATGATAGTTACTGGATGAAGTTTCATCGTTTTTCCCATCACTAGTGGTTGAAGGAAATAACTTTCTAGTACCTGAGCAATGACAACCGCAATCAAGGAACAAATTCCAGTCATTGGATCCATAGAAAATCCAACCAAAACAGCGGGAATACCTCCAATATATGGACCAACATAAGGAATAATATTAGTTACTGCACAAAATAAACCAAATACCATTGGAGCTTTAAGTCCGGCAATTGCTAAAGCAATAGACTGAAAAGCAAAAAGAATAAGCATAATTCTTAAAGTTCCTGCAACATAACTACGTAAATTACCATTTAACTGATCTACCAATTCCCTTGTATCCTCTCTATATTTTTTAGGAATAAAGGTTAATAAATGTTCTTTCACATTTCCAAAATCAAACAACATATAGAATCCTACCAATAATCCAATTAAGAAATTTAAACCTCCCTGTAAAATATTACTAACCACACTCATAATTTGTGCTGGAAGACCAACGGTAAAAGATTCTCCAAGTTTATTAATCGCATCATAAATATTTTCTTGAATATCAACAAAATCATTTCCTGTGGATTTACTTAAGCTCACAAAAATACCATCTGCCCAATCCTTTACATCGTTAAAAAATGCTGGTGCTGAAACAATCAAATCGTTCAGCTGATTTCCTACCATTGGAATCATAATATATAAAAGCAAGACTATCACAGCAATAAAAACAACATAAACAAATACAATACCAAGTGGTCGATTCACCTTCTTTTTTTCTAAAGATTTCACAACTGGATCAAAAAGCCATGCAATTACCATTCCTATAAAAAATGGAGAAATTATTTTTAATAGCTTTCCAATCGTTGGAAATATTTTAAGTTCTCCTATTAGCTTTAAACTAATATAAGTTAACAAAACAACTGCAAGGAAAAGTGTAATTTTTAATAATGTTACACCAATCCGAATTCCCTCATTTAATTTTTTATAATCTAAACTATCATCTTTCTTTTTCATAAACATACTCTTCACCTATCCGTTATTTATTATTGTATCATATTTTATTCTACTTGACATCAAAAAGGACATGAAAATCATATTTTTCATTAAATGAGCATTTTCTTACCCTTCTATTTTACTTGTTGCTCATCTCCAGCAAGAAGGCACATTCGATTTTTTGAACTTGCGTTCCATAACTTCTTCTTTACTAAAAGAACCATAAGGTATGTCTAAAGACCAATGGAAAAATTCCTGAAAATCGTATGTTTTGGTGTAACCAGGAACTAATTTATCTCCTTTAATGTTTTCCTTAAAATACCCTAAAATCAAATGATTAACAGCTTCTCCTTTCATTAAAGAAAGGTTCTTTTTCTATGGATGTACTATCAATTACAACAATCAAATCATTTAATAAGGAAAAGTAGAGTTCATCTACAGCCTGGCAAATAAGACCATTTACTCTGTATTCTGAATACAATTTATCAAAAAAATTTCACAAATTTTTCTTATCTGACAGAAGATGCAAAAGTTGAAAAGTAGTTAATCTTAGCTTTAAACTTTCAATAAAATCTGTATAAGATCAAATCACAGTTTTACTTTCTATTTCTAGCAGTTGTTCTAAAGACCTTCCATTTACCTAGCTATTATACTAAAAGTAATTTATTTGAACAATAACCTAAAAGAATGTATAGAAAAAGAAGAGTTTCCTCTTCTCTACATCATATTTTCAATACTTTTTTCTACGTCTTTTGTCATTCTTTTCATGTTACGTTTCATGTCTTTTTTCATATCATTTGCACACTCAGGACAATATTTCTTATACATACACCATGCACCATATCCAGTTAAAGCAAGTCCCAATGCAACTCCTGTGATGATGCTTCCTTTTTTCAATCTTATCACCTCTTTATTAAAAATATGATCAGTATATTTCTATACCATTCCTATTATGGAATCAATTTTCTATTTTTATACACTAATGTTTTCTATTAACATTTCTTTTAAGCTCGTTTTTCTAATATCTGTATTATTATTTTGAATTGCAAATTCTAAAGAATCAATCTCACCAATCAAATACAATTTCTTTTTACATCGAGTAACTGCTGTATAAATTAATTTTCGATATAGCATTTTACCATACTCTTTTACAATTGGAAGAATTACAGTATCAAACTCACTTCCCTGACTTTTATGAATACTAATCGCATAAGCATGCTTAAACTTATTAAAATTTGCACTGGTATATCGAACAAAAGTCCCATCAAAATCAATAACAATTTCTTTCTTAGTTCCATTTTCAATAGATTCAATATAACCAATATCTCCATTAAACACATTCTCTTCTGGCATATTCGTAAGTTGAATAACTTTATCCTTTTCCCGAAATAAAACACCATTGATAATCATCTCTTTTTTCTCTCTAGACTTTGGATTAAAAACCTCTTGTAAACCTATATTCAACAAATCAATTCCATGGATAGTCTTATACATCGGTGCTAAAACCTGAAACGATTGCTGTTGTTCTTTATATAAGGAAGAAACATTTAACACTTCTTTTTTTAAATTACTACTAGGAACAGGAATGAAAGTTAAATCTTCTTGT
Source organism: uncultured Caryophanales bacterium (assembly GCA_947571655.1). Taxonomy (GTDB): domain Bacteria; phylum Bacillota_I; class Bacilli_A; order RF39; family UBA660; genus Alloscybalousia. Next base: position 28,698 of record CANOYR010000003.1, on the reverse strand, counting down.
TGATTAAAAATGCTAGAATCTAATTGATTCTCATTAATTTGATAAGCCAAAGTAATAATATTAGAATTTTCCTTTTGACGATAAAGTTGATGAAGAGAAATTACATTAATTTTTTTACTTTCAATCATATCTTTAAGTAATTGCCCAGTACCAACACTTGGTAATTGATTATAATCTCCTACTAAAATAATTTGAGTATCATAACGAAGACCTTTTAATAAATGATCAAAAAGAAGAGTATCTACCATACTAAATTCATCAATAATTACAAATTTTACTTCGCTTTTACAAAACTCATTAATCGCAAACTTATTACTTTCCTTATTCCATTTTAAAAAACGATGAATCGTAACTGCAGGTAATAAAGTGGATTCACTAATTCTTTTGCTTGCTCTTCCTGTAGGTGCTAAAAGAGCAATTTCCTTTACTAGTGATTCATGAGATAGATGGTTCATAGTTTTATAAAGTTCACAAATTGCTTGAATGATTGTTGTTTTTCCAGTCCCTGGTCCTCCTGTTACAATCAGTAAGTTTTTACTAAAAGAATTTTGAATAGCTTCTAATTGTTCTTGATTATAAGTGCATTGAAACACCTTACTGACATCCTCTACATGCTTTCTTAACCTACTATTATAATTATCTTTTTTTCTCATCAAATAACCACAACGCTGTGCAATATTTAATTCTGCATCAAATAACTTTTTTAAATAATATCTCTCTGATTTTTTTATTATTTTCAGCTCTGTCAAAAGATTTTCTAAAGAAGAAACAAAATCACTTTGAGAAATAGAATTTCCTAAAGCACGAATACTATACATTAATAACTCTTCCTTTTCTAAATAACAATGTCCAAATAAATCACAAACTTCCTCCATAGAATAAAGAATTGCAGCCATAATTCTATTTGGATGATCTCTTTTTGATGAATCTTGTTTTAAATAAATAGTATCCACTTTTTTAAAAGTAATTTCATCAATTTCCTCCATCAATCGATAAATATTTTCCTCGATAACCAAAAGCGTTTGAGATTTATATTTATTATAAATTACAAGACTATCCTTTGTAGAAAATCCAAGCTCATTCAACTCTAATACGATTTTGTAACTAGCTTCATATTCAATCAATGTATTATGAAGTGTAGCAATTTGCTTTTTTGTAATAGAAGGAACTAACAAAAGATTATTAGGATTCTCCAAAATGATAGAAAGGGTATCACTACCAAGGCAATCGACAATATTTTGAGCAGTCTTATTTCCAATTCCTTTGAATAGACCACTACTTAAAAATTCAACAATGGAATCTTTTTCCTCAGGAAGAACACGTTCATATCTTTCTACCTGAAATTGCTCTCCATATTTTTCATGTTCTACTAATTTTCCATAAAAAACATAGGTATCTTCTTCATTTAATTCATGAAAATACCCAGTAAAAGGAATGGTATGATGAATATAAAAGTCTAATTCCTCTGAACTTGCTTCCTTAACTTTGAATAGTCCTACAACATAACCTTTATCCGTTCGATAAATTGTCTTTCTTAAATTTCCCTTTATATATGTATTCATGTATGTCCTCCTCTTGAAGTGAAAGAAAGACACCTTAGAATTTCTAAAGTGTCCAAAATACAGTATTAGAAATTATGCTGCTAAATTCTTTTGTACTAAAAGCTGCAACGCATAATCTACTTCATCTCTATTATCTAACCCCACCAAAATGGTTTCTGATTCTTTCTTTAATTGCTTTCTGACACAAAAATCTTCTGAATCTCTGATATTTGCCAAATATACATAAGTACCATTATCATAAGGAATCGTATCCACTACAGCATACGTTTCATTATCTTCTAATTCTCTTATACTATTATTTATCATACCGCTTTACCTCTATCCTGATATATTTCACTCAAATTTTCTGGATTACTATTCTGTGTTCCAAACACTTCCACTGGCTCCTCTTCCATTTCATCATCAAAAATATTTTCAGGTTTTAGTGGTGGTTGTGAAATTTCAAGTGGAACTGAATTAGGAACTACATTTTGTTTTAAAGGAATAGGACTCGTAAGTTCTAAACTAGGAATTGATTCTTCTAACTGTTCCTGATTCATAGGAGCCATATTAATATTCGAACTTTCTTCCTCCTTCTTATCATTCCCTGAAGTTGAACGAAAATACCTATCTTTCATCGTTTCTACCATTTCTCTACGAGCATTTCCAACAAATTTTGCAAGAGTAGGATTTTTACCAACATAAACTTCTCCCTCGACAACTTGCTTCATACTCCCATCTTGAGTACTTTTTTGATAAACTTTCTCCATTATATTCGATGAAAAATTACTATTAATTTGTTGAATTTTACTTTCTAATTGATTGACAAGTTCTTGAACTCTATTAAAATCATGAGGAGATTCTGTTTCCATAGAGGATGACAATTTTAAAGAATCTGCTTGGTTTTCTGTCAATGTCATATTTTCATTAAATTCGTTTTGATTATTCATACTATCACCTTATTATCATTATAGAAGAACTCTTTAAATTTGTCAACAAATTATCAAAAATGAATTTCCTAATTTTCCTTTTAAAATCAATGGCTCATAACTGTTTCTCTTTCTGTTTTTCTAATATCATCACAACAGATTCCTAAACAATAAGGATATTGAATTTTATCAATAAAAACAGAAAGTAATTGACCTTGTTGGTATTCTCCTAAAACCTTTACTAATAAAAAATTACTTGTATGACCAATACTACTTCCATCGATAGTTCTTTCAATCAAAACTTCTACTTCTTTTCCCAAAAATTTCCTCATATAAGCATCTTCTAACCAATTCGATAGTTCAGAAAGTCTTTTCACACGTTCTTTTTTTACACGAGCATCCATTTGATTCGGAAATTTAGAAGCCGCTGTTCCATCTCTTTTTGAATAAGGGAAAACATGAATTTTAGAAAATCCAACTTCTTTACAAAATTGATAGCTTTCTTCAAACAAATCCTCTTCTTCCCCTGGAAATCCAACAATTACATCAGTAGAAATAGAAATATCAGAACGAATACGTCGAATTTCTTTAATTTTTTCTAAATATTCTTCCTTTGTGTATTTTCGGTTCATTGCCCTCATAATTTGACTACTCCCAGATTGAAGTGGAATATGTAAATGATTCGCAATAATAGGGTTCTTTAGTAAATTTAAAACATTCTGATTTAACTCCGTAATTTCAATAGAAGAAATTCGAAGACGATGAAGATTTGGAATTCTTAAAATCTTTTTTAGTAATGAAGAAAAATCCATTTCTAAATCAACACCATAATTTCCTGTATGAATTCCTGTTAATACGATTTCTTGATACCCATGATTCACAAGTGTTGTAATTTCTTTAATCACCAACTCTGGATCTTTACTTCTACATTTTCCTCGAACAAACGGAATAATACAATAAGTACAAAAATTCTCACAACCGTCTTGAATCTTCACAAATGCCCTTGTCCTTCCCTCAAAAGAAGAAATTTCCATATCCTCAAATTCTGTCCCCAAATCTTCATAAAGATTTCTAATTTCCTTTTTGTTCTTTTGATGTTCTTCGACCAATGAAACAATCTGACTTTTATCCTTATTTCCAATAAAGATATCTACTCCATCAATTACAATATTTTTATTCGCTTCAATAAAACATCCCATTGCTACCACACAAGCATCTGGATTTCTTCGAATCGCTTGATGGATTACTTTTCTACTTTTTGCATCAGATGTATTCGTTACAGAACAAGTATTAATAATATAAATATCACATTTTTCTGTAAAAGGAACTATTTCATATCCTCTTTCTTTAAACAAACTCATCACATATTCACTTTCATAAGCATTTACTTTGCAGCCTAGAGTATAAATACCAACCTTCATGCGTCTCACCTCAAAATTTTCTATATTATATCATAATTTTTCTAACTTTTCATCTAGAATCGAATAGAGATAACCATCTGTTTTCTTACCTGTCAAATTTTTTATATAGGAACAATATCCCTCTAATTGTCTTTTATAATCTTGATCGTATATCGTTTTTAACTTGTAATCAATAATATCTACATGATCTGGATAAATAAGCATTAAATCAATCACTCCATGAATCTCTTTTCCCTCCATAATATCTATAAATTCATACTCTTTATAGATAGATGCCTCCCCACATTTAGAAAAAATTGGAAGTTGTAAAAAAGCCTTTATTTTTTTGGAAAGAAAAGAATTCATCCCCTCTAAATTTGGATGAAGAAAATCTAAATATTCTAATGCTTGATGAACTTCTTTTCCAAATTCTAAATTTTTCATCTGATTCTGATCTAATAATCCCACGATTCCTTTAGAAAGTTTCTCTTTTTCTTTCAATACTTGTTCAATATTAATTTCGGAAATAGAAATAAAATCTGTTGATGGTGGTACCATATTCTCTAAATTTTTACTCGTTCTTTTTTTATAGTCCAAAGACATCGGAACTTCTGCTAAATCTATTTTTTTAATATAATTCGTAAGATTTTCATAAATACTTTTTAAAAAATCTAAAAAGGAACGATATGCAAAACGTCGATTTTCTTCTACTTTCCCATTTTGAAAGTTACTCTCCTCTTCCTTCAAAGAAGTAACAATAATCATTTTTTCTTTACATCTGGTTAATGCTACATAGAAAAGACGAATTTTTTCACTAATTTCATCTTGATAAAACTTATTTTTTAATAAGCTTTTATAAATGGTATCCCCATATCCTTCTTTAAAATAAGGAGTAATAATCCCATAAGTATTATCAAATAACACCTTTTCTTTCAAATCACTCATATTAAAGGAAGAAAATAAACCTGTATAATAACAAATCGGAAATTCTAATCCCTTAGATTTATGAATTGTCATCATTTGAACACTATTTTCATTTCCCATCATTGCTGGTATTTTAATTTCTTTTCCACTTTCAATAATGTTTTTTAAGTATAGGGAAAACTCCTCTAATGTATATCCCAACTTTTTTAAATTAGAAGCAGTCTCTATGATATATTCTAGATTATTAGTAGAAAGTTCTACATTTCCTACTCGAATTAATTTTGTATAAAAATCAAATTCATTAATCAATTGAATTAGAAAATTTTCAATATCTAGAGTTGCTATTTTGGTAAAAAAAGGCTCTAAATGATGATACAACTGTGTATCTGAATAAGATTCATCTCTCAAAACCATAAAAAGCTCCTGATCATCCATTTCAAATAGATAACTACGTCCAACACTTAAAAAGGCATAGCGAAACGTATCATCAAATTTCTTTTTTGCCGCTCCTAAAACTAACTCCAATAAATGATGAATGAGATAAATTTCTATCTGATTCATAATATTTTCATCTTTTAAAATTGTAAGTGGCAATTGTTCATATTCAAAAATTTTTTTATATAGTTCAAATTTACTACTCTTGTCCATCAAAATCACAAAATCCTGATAAGTAGCATCTCTTAATATCTTCTTTTCCTTATCAAATACTTGATAATGATTCTTAATTTTTTCTTTAATATCATTAGCAACTAAAAAAGCTTCTATCTCTTCTTTTGTATAACTACAATCTTTGAAATCTTCATAATGATAAATCTCTAAAAATTGATTTTGATCAGTTTTTCCTTCATGAAGATAAGCAGTATTTCCAAAAACCATTTGATGACTAGAGGAATAATCTGCTCCTCCAAAATGATTATCCATAATAAGATTAAAAATCCCATTAATATCTTCTAACACTTCTTTTCTACTACGAAAATTTTTTACTAAATCAATCTTATATCCCCCAATTCCCAAAGAATAATCATCATATTTCTTTTTAAAAATATAAGGGTTAGCATTACGAAAACGATAAATAGACTGTTTGATATCTCCTACCATATAAACATTACCATTTTCAATCCATCGAATAAATTCTTCTTGTAAATCATTAGTATCTTGATATTCATCAATCATAATTTCTACAAAAGAATTCTGTAATTCCTTCCTGATTTCAGAATGTTTCTTTACCAATTGAATCGCTAGCTTACTAATATCCACGAATTCAAATGTATCGTTTTTGTGTTTATAAGCACAAATTTTTTCATCCAATGCACAAATGATTTCGATAATGACTTCTACATAATCCTTAGTAGAAAGAATCGTTTCGATGATTTCCTCTTTACTTTCATAAATACACATTTCTCGTAAAGAATCTAATAATTTTCCAATTCGTTCTTTACTTTTTTTAATAGTATCTGAAGAATTTCTTGGTAAAGAAGGTAATTTACAATCTAAGGAATTCTTAAAAGAATCATACTGCTGACTTTCAAACAGAGGACTTAAACTTTTCCATATACTTTCATAGAAATCTCCATCCACTTCCATTCGGATTTTTTCTAATTCTGGAAAAATCTTTTCTCTTTCTCTTTTCAAATAATCTTCATATTCTAAAATATCTTTTTCAATTTTTGTCCTCTCAAAATTCTCTAAATAAGAGTGTAAATATTCACTCTTTTCATATTTCATATCTAATTTATCACTAATTTTTAATATCGAATCTTTTAACTCTTGATCATCCTTAATACAAAAGTCATGAATTAAATGATGAAATTTTTCATCTTTTTTCCTGTAAAATTCTTCAAAAATCTGATCTAAAAACTCTTTTTTGAGAAAGAGCATTAGATTTTCATCGACAATTTGAACCTCTTTAGAAATATTTAAAATAAAATGATACTTTTTAACAATTGAAAGAGCAAAAGAATCAAAAGTTGTAATGTAGGCTTTCTCAATTTTTTCTAATTGACTGTCCATTCCAGCATCTTTCATATTTTCACGAATTCGAATCATCATCTCATAGGCAGCCGCTTTGGTAAAAGTTAAAATTAATAATTTGTCAATATCTACCCCATTTTTAACTTTTCGTAATACTCTTTCTGATAGTACTGCTGTTTTTCCACTTCCAGCACCTGCACTAACAATAATATTCGTTCCTTCTTGATTAATTGCTTCTTGCTGCTCCTTTGTCCAACTAGGCATCATCTTCACCCCCTAAAAATTCTAAATTTTTATATTCTTTAAGAGAAATAATATCCTCTTCCCTTCGAAAACAAATATCTTTATATTTACAAAATTCACATCCTATCAAGTCTTTCCCAATTCTTTTTGGATTAATTCTAAAATCAGCATTTCTAATTTTCATATCTGCTTCCTCTACTTTTGTATGAACAATTTGTTCTAATTTTTGAAATTTCTCTTCACTAAGTACTCTTGAATATCTATAAAATCCATTGCTACCTTTTTTTAAACTTTTAATCAAAACACTATTCTCATAAGAAATATCCAATTTTCTTAATAATTCTTCTTCCTCTAAACAAAAACCAACCAATTTTAGATGATTTTTCTTTTCCTCCTGATAATCTTTCTTGGTATTTCTTTTAATTTCTTTATTGATAACCTTTTGTAAAAATATTCCTACAACTTTAGGAGAAGGAAATCTATTACTTCGATTAATCAAATACAAATAAACTGGTAACTGCATTCCTATTCCATAAATAGTATTATTTAAATTATCTGGAAGAGATCCCGTTTTATAATCAACGATTGCCAAATAAGTTTCTTGACTTCCTTCTAAAATCATAATTTTGTCGACAATTCCCATAAAAATAGTTTCTAAATAATTATCCTTTGCGATAGGAAGATAAAATTTTTCTTCATGAAACTCCGTTTGAAAGGTCGTATACTCCCTTTGACTTTTTAATACATGAATATCAAAAATAAGTTCTTCTCTTAAATGATTTAAAAAAGCTTTCTCACTCTCCTTAAAAGAATATTTTCCCAATTCCTCCTCAAAAAACTTTGAAAAATCAAAATCTGAATCTAGAAAATGCTCTAATACATGATGAAAAATATCCCCAATCACGGTAAAAAAATTACTCTTAAAAGGATCAATTTTTAAAATATTAGATAAATAATACCGAAAACTACATTTATAAAAGTTATCAATACTAGAATAAGAAAGTACTAACTTATGATCAAGATAATGATAAAACGCATTTCTTTCAAGGCCTTTAAACTGATTATTATAAGTCATATATAAGTGATTTGGATAGGTATAATACAATTTAGAAAGATTTCCCTCTATCACCCCATATTTATTTAACTTGTCCAAATATTTCGCAAGTAATACTTCATTATATAAATTAGAATTTTGATAACTAGAATACATTTCTACCTTTTCAAACTCCATTTTTTCAATAAGTAAAGATGGATTCCAACGACCAAAAGCACTTTTTTCTTTATAAGTAATCGTCAATCGAGGAAGTTTGAAAATTAGATTTTTCCAATCTTCACGTTCTAATTTATTTTTTTCATCACTTGTAAAAAGACCTAGCTCTCTTTTTTCTTCATCTGAAAGAAAATCATTATCCTGATAAATTTTTGGAATATTTTCTTGATTAAAACCAAGAAGAAAATACTCCTTTTCTATTTCAATTTCTTCCTTAGAAACACATTCAATTCTATTCGTCCAACATTCTTTTAATAAACTTTTCTTTTTTAAATCATTCTCGATCAATTCTCTTAAATCCACTGGATTACCAACATACCACGTATAATCATTCAATAAATCAATAAGAATGTTTACTTCTGCAATATCAGAAAACTCATTTCTCACTCTTTCAATTACCTCTTCTAAAGATTTAGAATCCTCGAGATATTTTAATGTCTTCTGTCCCAAAACAGTTTCATAAAGCTTAGTATCCTCCTCAATTCCTACTGGAAGATGAAGTAACTTAAAAATACGTCGAAGAGGATTTCGATATTCATCAGGCAAAGAAAGAATTTTTATTTGATCAATAGAAACACCCGACTGAATTTTTTTTAAAATTTCTCCCCCTACATAACTAATCTCTTCTTCAATATCATGAAACTTATAAACTACATAGTGTTTTTTTGATTCCTTAGAAAATTCAATGACTCTAGCAGAAAGATTCGAAAATAACGTTTGACAAAAAGAATCTAAATGATAGCCATAAACTATAATCTCTACAGTTTCTAAATAAGAAGGAAAAAAAGGATTCTTTTTTAAGAAATCCTCTCTTTCTAAATCTTCTAAAATAGTCTTTAAGTGATTCAATTTCTCACTTTTATAATTAGAATTTATTAAATAGGGAAGACACTTAATTTCTTCTTCTAAAATAGAAATCTTCTTTTGTTCCTTATTTTTCAAATAAAAATAAGCTTCTTTTTTTACTTGAAAAAAGTAATGATTAAAGAACTCTTCTAATGTCATAAATTTGACTGGAATCATTCTTTTGGTACTGGACATTTCCTTTAATATCTGATTTTTAATTTTATTTGTTGTAATAAGCAGAGTAGATTTTTTTAATTCATTTAAAATATCCATGATACATCACCTATTTACATTATACCACCCAAATAAAAAATCGGACAAAAGAACCACAATAAAAAAAGAAAATGTCTTCCAACTAGAAAACATTTTACAATTTATAAATTTCCTATGATTCAATTTGCTCAATTTTTAAGAAATTGGTATGAGCTGTGGTTGGAAAACCACCAATAATCGCAATTACATCTCCTTTTTCCAAATGAAGAACCTCTTTTGCAGCAGTAATTCCAGCATCCACTATCTCATCTGTCGTATGATATACAGGAACAATTTTCGTATAAACTCCCCATTTTAGTGCCAAAGTTCGTGCCACCTTTTCATCTGTTACAGTCGCTACAATTACAGAATCTGGTCTTAAAGAAGAAACATCCAATGCCGTTGCTCCTGTTAGGGTAGATACAACCACAGCTTTGATTGGTAAATTTGTAGTAGCTTCTACAACACATTTTGCAATTGTATTATGAATCGCAGTTCCTTTTAACTGATAATCACTTAAATTATATTTTGTAATTTTTTCTACATTCTTACAAATAGAAGACATCATTTCAATCGTTTCTACTGGATAATTTCCCATAGTAGTTTCATCACTTGTCATAATCGCATCACATCCTGCCAAAACAGCATTAGAAACATCTGTAACTTCTGCATTAGTTGGACGAATATTTGTCTTCATGCTATACATCATTTGAGTTGCCATAATAACCCCTTTTCCACTCGCATGACAAGCATCAATCATCATCTGCTGATATAATGGTAAATTCTCAACCCCTGTTTCAATTCCTAAATCTCCACGAGCAACCATAATATAATCAGAAGCCTCAACAATTTCTTCCAAATTATCCATTGCATATTGAGTTTCTACTTTTGAAACAATCGGCATATTAGGCTTACCAAACTTCTTACACAAATTTCGAACTGCTTCTACATCTTCTTTACTATTAACAAATGAAATTGCCAAATAATCTCCATCCATATCACAAGCATATTTGATATCCTCTTCATCCTTTTCTGAAATATAAGGAACATCTAATTTAATACCTGGAATACAAACCCCACGTTTACTTTTAATGATTCCTGAATTTTTAATTTCGCAAGTTAATCCATCCTTTTCTTTAGAAACCACTACCAATTTATAAAATCCATCATCAATTAAAATCGTTCCACCAATTTCTATATCCTTTAAAATACCCTTATAATTTAAAGAAATTCTTTCACTATTCCCAATCACATCTTCCTCTACAATTCGAATAGTTTTTCCTGCAACAAGCTCAATTTTATCATTTTCAAACTCACAAGTTCTTAAATCTGGTCCCTTAGTATCATAAAGAATCGCAAGATTAGCACCTAACTCTTTTCTAGCCCTTTCTACTAAACTTTCATCTAATTTCCTCTCTTCCATCGTCGCATGAGAAAAATTAATACGAACCACATTCATTCCTGCTTCTACCAATCCTTTGAATTTTTCCCAAGTTTGTGTAGCAGGTCCAATACTACAAATAATTTTTGTCTTTTTCATTTTTTCACTCCTTTTTAAACACGATTCTCATAATATCATGAAAAATAAATTTTTACAATAAAAAAAGATAAAAAACTCATTTATCCATTTTTTTCTTTTGACAGTTTGAACAATAATAAGTTCCTCTTCCCCCAATTTGAATTTTTAAAATATTTTCTCCACAGGTAGGACAAGGTTCTCCCTTTTTTCCATGAACTTTTAATTGTTGTTGGAAAAGTCCATGAATTCCCTCTTCTGAAGTATAACTTCGAATCGTAGTTCCACCTGCTTCGATCGCTTCATTTAATACTTCTCTTGTATAAAGAATAATATCACTACGGTTCTTTTTAGTTAGCTGGTTCGCAGAACATAAGGGAGAAATATGTGATAAATATAAAATTTCATCTGCATAGATGTTGCCAATTCCTGTAATAATGGATTGATCAAGTAAAGCACTCTTAATTGGAAGTGATTTTTTTTGAAAATGATCTTTTAAATAAGAATCTGTAAGGTTAGAATCCCAGAACTCTAATCCAAGTTCTGAAAATGGCTTATGACTAGGAGCCTCTTCTTTAGAAATGAAAACCATTTTTCCAAATTTACGAACATCATGATATCGAAGCTGTTCTCCATTATCTAAAGTGAAAATGACATGTTCATGCTTTTCACGGACATCCTTAGGACTACGATAAAAGAATTTTCCTTCCATTCTAAGATGCACTAATAAATAATCCTCTCCTAAGTCAAATACAATCCACTTTCCTCTAGTTGTTATGTCAACTACTTTCTTATTTTTTATCTTTTCTTTAAATTCTTTTACTGTAGGATATGCAATAATGTTGTTATGAAAAATCTCAACATTTTTAAATTCTCTTCCGACTAAATGATTCTTCAGTTTTCGAGCAACTGTTATTACTTCTGGCTTTTCTGGCATATCACTAACACTCCTTATTCTTAAATATGATAGACTTTTTCTTTATTTTCTACAGAAACATTTACTTGACCAATTATTATTTAATCCATTGTATCTTCCCCAACATCTTGATATTTTTCTTGTGCTGCAACCTATTCCAAAAATTCTCTTACTTTTTCTTACTTTTACCTCTTAAAACTCTTGATACATTTTATAAATTTCATAAGTAACTTCCATATAATATGGCTCTTTTCTTTCTGACTTATTATATCAAAAGATCTCACTTTTTACAAAAAAATTATTTTGCTTCGTACCAATTCTTTCCAGTTTCAATATCTACTACTAGTGGAACATTTAATTGATAAGTATTCTCCATTACTCTTTTTACAATTTCAGTAACGACCTCTTGTTCTTCTAATACAACATTAAATACCAATTCATCGTGTACTTGAACTAACATTTTACTCTTTAGTTGCTTTTCATGAAACTCTTGATATATCTCAATCATAGCCTTCTTCAAAATATCGGCACTACTTCCCTGAATTGGCGTATTTAAAGCCATTCTTTCCCCTTGCGTACGAACCAAATATACTTTACTTTTCAACTCATCAATCGTTCGTTTTCGATTCATAATCGTTTTCACATAGCCCTTATCATAGGCTATTCTTACTACTTCATCCATATACTTTTTGATTTCTGGATAAGTATCCAAATATCCATCAATAAACTCTTTCGCACTAATAATATCAATTCCTAAGTCTTCAGAAAGACCGAAACTACTAATTCCATAAAGAATCCCAAAATTTACCGCTTTTGCTGTTCTTCTCATATCCTTTGTAACTTCCTCTAATGGAACATGAAAAATATCAGAAGCCGTTTTCGCATGAATATCTTTATTTTCTCTAAAAGCCTTTATTAAATTATCAACATTCGCTAAAGATGCAAAAATTCGAAGCTCAATTTGCGAATAATCACTAGATAATATTATACTATTTTCTTCTGGAATAAAAGCCTTTCGAATGAGCCTTCCTTCTTCAGTCCGAATCGGAATATTCTGTAGATTAGGAGAAATACTAGAAAGTCTTCCTGTTCTAGTTAACGTCTGATTAAATATTGTATGAATTTTCCCATCTTCTAATACTTCTGCCAGTAATCCTGTAATATAAGTAGCTTTTAATTTCGTAAGCATCCGATAGTCCAAAATTTTTTGAATAATTGGATAATTAGGACTAAGCTTATCTAAAATATCTTTACTTGTAGAATAACTACCACCCTTTATCTTTTTAGGATAAGGAATTCCTAACTTCTCAAAAAGAACAATTCCTAATTGCTTAGGAGAAGAAATATTAAATGTCTCTCCTGAAATATCATAAATTTCCTTTTCTAAGATATGAATTCTTTGATCAAGATCTACACCCATCTGATTTAGATATTCGCAATCTACACGAACCCCCGTTTGTTCCATATCACATAATACTTCTACAAGAGGCATTTCAATATTCTGAAATAATAATAATGCCCCCTCCTGATCTAATTCTTGAAGTAAGCGATCTTTGGTCTCATAAATATAACGTGCCTTCTCAATCGTATGCCTCGCAACAACTTCTAATTCTGGCAATTTTTCCTTTTCTCTCTTTCCATAAATTTCTTCATAAAAAGGAATACGATAATCATGGACTCTAGCCAAATGGGCAATATCATCTTTAATTGGATAATTTAAAAGGTAGCCTGCAATCATGGTATCAAAATTACAATGACAAAGATGAAATCCCTCACGCTTAAATACATACCAGAGTTTCTTTAAATCATAGGTATATTTCTCTTCGCTTCCTAAAAAAATATCGGGTTTTTCTTTTAAAAGTTCAAATGGTATATAAAGACTAACCCCTTCTCCATAAATTCCAACACCAATTGCTAAAGCCTTATGATAATTCTCTCCCAAAACCTCCAAATAAAGCGCATATTTTTCTGGAAGTTTCAATCCATCCAAAGTAGTAGCAATAGAAACCTCCACTTCTTCTTTTTGGTTTTGTCGAAGAACTTCCTCTTGAATATCCAATTTTTTAATTAACGAGAAAAATTCTAACTCTTCTAATAACTTCACATATTCTAAAGCATCAATTCCAATATAACGAATATGTTCTAACTCTGTATCAATGGGAACCTCTCGATAAATCGTCGCAATTTCTTTACTCATATATGCATTTTCTTTATCAATCAACAACTTTTCTTTTGTTTTCCCCTTAATCTCATCAATATGATCATATAAATTATCTAATGTTTGATACTGACTAAGCAATTGAATTGCTGTCTTTTCACCAATTCCCTTAACTCCAGGAATATTATCACTAGAATCTCCCATTAAGGCCTTTAAATCAATCATCCCAATCGGCTCTACTCCATATGTTTCCTGAAATAACTTTCGATCCATTCGAATAAAACCAGTTTGTTTTAATAACTTCACATCAATTTCATCACTAATTAACTGCAATAAATCCTTATCACTACTAATAATCGTAGCATTAAATTCAGGATTTTCTTCTATCTTTTTCGCAAAAGTTCCAATAATATCATCTGCTTCATAATTGTCAATTTCAAAATAATGAATTCCCATAGCTTCACAAATTTGTTTGGCAACTGGAAATTGTTGTTTTAAATCATCTGGTGTTTCATTTCTCCCACCCTTATATTCTTGAAACTTCTCATGCCGAAAAGTTTTACCCTTATCAAAGGCAATCATCATATATTCTGGTTTTTCTTCATTAATAATCTTATTAATCATATTAATAAACCCATAGACTGCATTTGTTGGAAAACCTTTTGAATTCCTCATAATATTTCCACTATAACTTGTAGCAAAATAACTTCGAAATAATAAATTATTTCCGTCGACCAAAATTACTTTTTTCATTCTTTTCACCTATCCATATTTATTATAACATGTATGAACAACTAGCAAAAACCTTTTCTCACTTTCTTTCCTAAATCAACAATTAATTTAAAAAATAATTAAAATCTTTGAAATAAGAACAAAAGTTCTCTTAAACATTTGTTTGACAAAAGGAAATGACCATGATATTATGAACTTAAAAGGAGGATATAAATGGAAAAATTAACTACACGTCAAGAAGAAATTTTAAAAGCACTCAAACAAATTTTAGCAAAAAAAGGATACCCACCTACTGTTCGTGAACTTGGAGAAATGGTAGGATTATCTTCTCCTGCAACCACTCAATTTCATTTAAATAAACTGGCAGAAAAAGGATATATTAAAAAGGATAATTCTAAAAACAGAACGATTGAATTATTAGTTCCCAATGAATATGTAACAGAAAATGAAAAAACAATAGAAGTTCCCCTACTTGGAAAAGTTACAGCTGGAAATCCAATCGAGGCAATCGAAATGCCAGATGAATTTTTTTCAGTACCCATTGACTTAATTCCCCAAAAAAAAGAAGTATTTGCCCTTCGTGTCAGTGGAGAATCAATGATTAATGTTGGAATTTATGATAAAGATATCATTATAGTAGAACGAAAAAACTCAGCAAATAATGGAGACACAGTCGTTGCGATGACAGATGAATTCGAAGTAACAGTAAAAACTTTTTATAAAGAAAACGACTATATTCGCTTACAACCTGAAAATGACTTTATGCTACCAATTATTCTACCAAATGTAACTATTCTAGGAAAAGTAATCGGACTTTATCGAAAACTATAATATGAATGTATAAAGAGAGCCTTTGCTCTCTTTTATTATAATGTTGAATTTCTAAAAAAAATTTATACTTTTTTATTTCCTATTAGAACTCAAAATATCTTTCGATATTGAAATATAACTTTATGTTTTTCTTGCTTTTTAAAATATGTAATAAAGCGATTACAACTTATTTTACTTTTTTATACAAAACATGAAACTGCCTTTTCCAATTTTTAGCAGTACCAATGAGAATCTTGAATAGAATATATCATACCCTCTTGTTCATTATTTGCTTCAAGAGTAAACTCTACATAAATTCCACTATAATAATTTTCATAAATAGATTCTTTAGGTATCTTCTTAACAGAAAAACTTGGCATTTCAATAGAAACCTCCTGATTAGGAAAAATAGTAGTAAACTGTTCTTGAAATAAATCATTCAAAAATTCATAAGATGCTTCCTTTCTCATATAAGAACCAACACTAAAATCATGAAGGTTCTGACTTAAATCAAATCCTATAAAAAACAATTGATTATAATAATAATTATAAGCAAGTTCTAAGATTTCCTTATTTTCCTCTTTCATTCCCTCAATTAATTTCCCACTTAATAAATCCAAAATTGCAGAATCTGATAAATCTTCCAATTGAGTAGCAGTCAAATGATATTTTGTATTAAAAAAGTCTAAATAATAACGATTTAATTCTGAGATTCCATGATAGCCTTTTTCTTGTAATTTCTCCTCCAAACTAGACTCTGTGATTGTAATTTGATTTATCTCTTGATAAAGGTCCAAAATTGCACTATTTATTGTCCGATAAAATCCTAAACCCTCTCTAATTTTTACCTGATTAAAACCAATCGCTTCTCCTACCCATGGACCTAATTCATCATCACTATACATATCCAAATTTTCTGTTGCAATTACTAAAGATTGATTTTTGTATTGAAAAATCTTATCTGTATGATTTTTAATAATAATTTGAAATTGATCTTTCTCATCGCTAGAAACAACCTGTTGCATATACTGAATAGGAACAAAAAGAATTTCATTTTCCTGATAATCTTCAGGAATGATATAAGTAATAGTATACTCTTTATATTGGAGACCATCCTTCGTTGTCTTTTTCTTTACTTCCATTTCCTTTTCTAGAATATGATTACTACTCTTGTTCACTTCTGGCTGCAATGTTCTCCATTTAGAATTGCTTTCTAAAGCCATTACATTCATACTTTGAAAAAAAATAAAAAAAGCGAATAAAAGAATTCCCTTTTTCATAAATAAGCCCTCCTCATTATTTCTCATATAAAAATTAGAATCTTCTATTATCAGAATATCCTAATTTTCTTTGATTATTTGTCGAATAATGTAGCTAGTAATTAATAGCCCTGCCACACTTGGAACAAAACTACAAGATCCAATTGTTTTACTCCCTGTTTTTATTGGGTGTTCCCTACTACAAACAACTGTTACTTTTTCTTTAATTTTATTCTTAGTGATAAAACTTCTCATTTTTCTAGCCAAAGGATCATAACAGGTACTCCTTAAATCCGTAATTTCTAATTGACTAGGATCTAGGCGATTTCCTGTTCCCATACAAGAAATCAACGGAATTTTACGTTCCAAACTGTAAGTAATTAATGATTGCTTAGTAAATACACTATCACAAGCATCTACGATATAATCAATAGAATAAGAATCTAAAAAAGAAATATTTTCCCTACTTAAAAACAAATCCACTGGTATCACATGACAAGTACTTGAAATCAATTCAATTCGTCTTTTAAAAGCCTCTACTTTTTTCATTCCTATGACCTCATCAGTTGCGATAATTTGTCGATTTTTATTACTAATACTTACAGTATCATAATCTACTAAAATTATTTCTTCAACTCCTGAACGAACTAAAGATTCTACTGTATATCCCCCAACTCCACCAAGTCCAACGACCAGTACACGAAGCTTTTTTATCTTTTCTAGATTTTCTGGACTTATTAATAATTCTAAACGATCAAGCATCCAGATCACTCCATTTCTATTTTTCAAAATAAAAAGTCCAAGAAAGCGGTTCAGTCGGCGATAAAACCTGCATTTTTACAGGTGGGTGTCCATACGTAACCCTTAGGATTCCTTTACCAAAAGGAAAGGCATTCAACACAGATTACTGATCAAGACTCCCGTATCGTCATATTAGTCGGTTTTATATGTGACTGTTTCGCATTTCTTAGACACTTTTAGTATATCACACTTTTGCAATTTTCATACTATTTTTAAAAATTTTTTTAACTTGTCCTTTTTGGAAACAATCATTTCCCATTTTCATACACTATATTAGGTGATTATCATGTTTTATACTTACAATGATATCTCATTATATTATAAAAAATATGGAGAACATAAAAAAAGTATCGTAATTCTTCCTGGCTGGGGAGATACCAGAGCGACTTTTGATTCTTTAATTTCTGCCCTATCTTTAAACTATACAGTCTATATCTTAGATTATCCTGGATTTGGAAAAACAAAATTTCCTCGTCACTCAATGACCATTTTTGATTATGCCAACATGATTCATTCTTGGATTACTGATCTAGGTCTTAAGGACTCTATTTTTATTGGACACTCTTTTGGTGGTCGTCTTTTAATTCTTCTAAGCGGATACTATCATTATGACTATTCTAATTTTATTTTTATGGATAGTGCAGGAATCAGACCAAAAAAGACATTCCGAAGTTTTTTTCGAAAAAGATGGTATCAATTTCTCAAAAAAATTGGAAAACTCCTTCCAAAAAAGAAAAGAAAAATTTATCAAGAATGGTTATTCCAAAAATTTGCATCCCCTGACTATCAGGCGCTTCCAGAAAATATGAGAATGACCTTTCAAAATGTCGTAAACGAGGACCTTTCTTATTATTTAAAAAAAATAAAAGCACGTGTACTACTAATTTGGGGAGAAAGGGATTCTTCTACTCCTCTTAAAGATGCAAAAAAAATGGAAAAAGAAATACCAAACTCCGAACTTATCGTTTTAAAAGGATTAGAACATTTTCCCTACCTAGAACGACCAGATTGGATTTACCAAATTATAATTGCACATCTTGAAGAAATTAACTTTTAATCACAAAAATTATTTTTTTACAAAAAAAGTTCTATAACTCATAGAACTTTTTCCTTTAAAATTTTATCTTATCCTTAATATAAACAATTGCATCCTCCACAGATAAAGTAATTTGTTCCATACTATCTCTATCACGAATTGTAACTGTCCCATCATGAATCGTATTGTCATCGATTGTTACACAATAAGGAGTTCCAATCACATCTTGTCTACGATATCGTTTTCCAATATTTCCACTCTCATCATAAGTTGCCATCATTTCTTTTGAAAATTGCGTATATATCTTACTTGCCCCTTCTGCATGATATCTTTTTAATAATGGAAGTACTGCTACTTTATATGGTGCTAAAAATGGATGAAAATGCATAACTTCACGAGTGGTTCCATCTTCTAGTTGCTCTTCTTCATAAGCATGATCCAAAAGTGCTAAAACAGCACGATCACATCCAACTGTAGATTCAATAATATAAGGAATATATTT
The DNA here is from genome assembly GCA_947571655.1 of uncultured Caryophanales bacterium. Lineage (GTDB taxonomy): Bacteria > Bacillota_I > Bacilli_A > RF39 > UBA660 > Alloscybalousia. The sequence goes on along the minus strand of CANOYR010000003.1, from coordinate 9,592 downwards.
TTCATTCGTTTCAGAATCTAGATATTCCTGAGAAGTCTTCGAATACTCCTGATGACGTCCCAAATCATAATCTGTACGATTATGTGTTCCATTAATTTCTCCCCATCCAAAATTAAATTGATATTCAATATCACAAGCCTCTTTTGCATAATGTGCTAATTTTTCATGATCATGAAATCTCAACTTCTCTTCTGGAAGACCTAAATCCATAAAATACTTTTTGGCATACTCTTTAAAATAACGGTATAATTCACTATCTGTCCCCTCTTTACAAAAAGTTTGATACTCCATTTGTTCAAATTCAATAGTGCGAAAAGTAAAATTTCCTGGAGTAATCTCATTTCTAAAAGCTTTTCCAATTTGACCAATACTAAAAGGTAATTTACACCTCATAGAACGCTGTACATTTAAAAAATTAACATACTCACCTTGTGCATTTTCTGGTCGTAAATAAATTTTATTCTTATTACTCTCAGTAACTCCACGATAAGTTTCAAACATCAAATTAAACTGACGAATTTCTGTATAATCACTACTTCCACATCCTGGACAAGGTACTTGATGTTCCTTAATATAGGAAACCATCTCTTCCTGTGTCATTCCATCTGCATGGGCATTCTTATCAAAATCATCAATCAAATTATCTGCTCGATGACGCATCTTACATGATTTACAATCAATCAATGGATCAGAAAAACTAGCAACATGACCACTGGCTTCCCAAACCCTAGGATGCATTAAAATTGCAGCATCCACTTCATAAGCATTTGGTCTTTCTTGAATAAATCGTTTGCGCCATGTATCTTTTACATTATTTTTAAGTCTTGCACCCAAAGGACCATAATCCCAAGTATTTGCTAATCCTCCATAAATTTCACTTCCCTGAAAAATAAATCCATACTGTTTACAGACATTCACCAATTTTTCCATTGTCAATTTTTTATTTTCCATCATCTTTTTCTCCTTTTTTAAACATTTTCTTCCTCAAAAAACAAAAAAACTCCTAGAACTGTAGAGACGAAAATCAATTCCGCGGTTCCACTCTACTTATTCTAGAAGAATCTCTCTTTTTGTATTGCTCCGACTTTTCCAAGGCCATCTTCACATTAACAATACTTATTTTACAGATACTTTTTTTATCTGTCAATATTAAACTTGAAAATAGATAAAATGTGACAAAATAAAGACAATCGTCAAACCAACATAAGCAAAAAGTATAAAGAGTGAATAAATACTGTAATAACAAACACTCGCAACTTTTTGAAAAGTTGAAGACTCAAGCAATTTAAAATACCACTTTTTATGAAGAAAAAGAACTGTAACAAGTAATGCAAAAACACTAATTGCAGTCGATATTTTAAATCCTGGAGGTAGAAAAGATATTTCAATCTTATTATCTCCCTTTTCTAAAGGAATTCCAACAAAATTTCCAAATACCTTTTCTACTGACACCTTTTGTTGATTTACAACACTCTCATACCCATCATTATAAGAAATAGGTAAAAATAAAATTTGGTTTTTTTCTGAAGTTACTTCAATTTGAATTTTATTCTTATTATATTTAATTTTTAATGGTACATAATTTTCCTCAATAAAACTTTCATACTTCAAAACATCCATCGTAGCAAGGGTCAAATTAGAAATTTCAATATCACCTAATAGCTCAATTTTAATATCGACATCCTCATGTTCAAAAGTTCCTAAATCAATGACACCATTATTATTAGCAGTAAGTGCATTTTTTTGCCATAATTGATCATTTACATAAATATTAAATTTTTGATAAATTTCAGAATTAATAGTATTATCTAAATCTTTTAATATTTCTAAATATAAAACTTGTTTTTGATGAATAGGAATTGTTTGCTCTATAAAGTTATAAGCATCTTCATCGATAATTTGATAAGAAATTTTCTCATCTTTTTCTGTTTTTTTAATATTATCTAATTGCCAATCATCATAAATTTTAAAAATATCTTCCTTACTCTTTCTAATTGCCTGATACATTTGATTTTGAATCGTAAAAGAATTCTCTTCATCTAAAATATCGATATTTTTATCAATTAAATAACCATAAGAAGGCGTTTTTAAATGCTCATAAAATTTTAAATTTCCATAACTTTGAACAAATTGGTAATAAGGACTTTCTATCGGAGATCTACTTAAAATATAGCGATTAGCTAAAATAGCATCACTAAACAAGGTTCCTCCTTTTGAAAAAGTCTTAACCCACATAGAAGAATATCCAAGCTTTTTTAAGCTTTGTAAATTATTACGGTCTGTTAAAGATGTAAAATGATCTAACGTATGATATTTCATTACCATCCCACTATTCATCATAAAATTAGAACTTAAATTTTTTACACGATAATAATTTCCTTCTTCATAAGTTTTCGATAATTCCGTTAAACTTTCATATTGACTCATTAATTTTTCCTGATTAAAATCAACACCAAAATATAAAAAACTATTATTTAAAATATGAACCAAAGTAATAACTGCAACACAACAAGTACAAAGTGTTCGATTAGATTTTGTATATCGATAAATAAAATAACACGTTAAAAATACCAAAAGTGTTGTAGTGAGTAAAAACCACAACAAAGAATGATCCGTAGAAATCGTTAATTTAGAAAGTGCACTTTGAAAATCATAATAGTTATTATAAGTACAAAAAGAAATTACAATACTAGAAATTAACGTAACGAAAATTATCAAAAAAGGATGTTCCCTTTTCTTTTTTTTCTTATCCTTAACCTCTAATTCTAATGTATAACCTTGACACGACCCTATAATTAGTAAAAAAATCATAATAAAACCAAATCGATAAGGAAAAAAAGCATAAGAACCAAAATGCCAAAGTTTATTAATTGGTTCAATAATAACAGGAATTCCAACAATTAGACAAGTAGAAAAATACCAAAGAAAAAATTTAGAGTCTTTTTTTAAATGTTTTAATAAAAATAAAATTCCTAAATAAACAATTCCACCAAACATAAAGAAAGATATTTTATCTGTTAAAGGTCCTGCCCTAGAATTTAAAAGCTCACCCAAACGAAATCCAAGTCTAGAAGAAATAGATATCTGCATATAAGAAGGAACTAAAACAAATAAAGAAAGAAGTAAACTCAAAATAGTAGAAATTCCAAGTGCCAAAATTCCCTTTTTCCTTTCTTCTTTTTCTTTATATATAAAAAGATAAAAAGAAGCTGATAAAAGAAGAAAGAAAATAAGCATCACAGAAATATAAAAACAACAAATAAAGGATAACGTTAATATAAGAATATACCAAGTCGGTTTTTGTAAATCCAATACCTTCTTAAACCCTATCATTAATAGTGGAAATAAATACACAATATCAATCCATGGAGTAATTTGATACATAGATAAACTATATCCCGAAAAAGCATAACAAATCGCTAAAAAAATACTTAAAAAACTTGGCAATTTTTTAAAATAAAAACGAATAAAATAAAGGCACGTAAGACTAGAAATTAAAACTTTTAATGCGACAATAATCGATACCGCTAAATAAATATCTTCTCTTGGAAAAAGCAATAAAAGAAAGCTAAGAGGACTTAAAATATAATAACAAAGAACTCCAAAAAAATTCACTCCACCACTGGTAGTAAAATCAATCAATAAAGAACTATTCCCATAAAAACTATCATAAAAATGATAGTAAAAAGCTGTAATTTGATCGTGCATATCTCCCCAAATCAAAGAATTTTTTCCAAATGGAAAAATCCCTTTACCTATAAAAAGAAAGAGAAAGATTACAAATACTAATAATATAGTTACAATATATGCTCTTTTATCATACAATTGCTTTTTCATTTTTGTACCTCTATCCTATTTTACAAACATTTTCTAAGAAATTTCTACTTTTTAAATATAATCCAGAGTACCGATCATAATAATCTCCAATAAACTCCTCCAATTCTTTTAAAGAATCTTCTTTAATTTCTAACTTTGAAATTTTAGAAATATCTACATAGTAAAACATCCTAATTAACTTAATCGTCTTTTCACTATACATTTTTTCATTATGATAACAATTTCTACAAAGATAACCACCAGCTGAAGCATTAATAGTTACAATCTCTGTTTTGTTTCCACAGACACTACAACAATCTAAAACAGGACGAATTCCTAAGAAATCTAAATACTTTAATTCTAAAATATTTGTTAAAGCTTGTAGATTATAACCATCATTCATTTTCTCTAAAGTTGCCGTCAAAAGGAAATAGATATCTTCTTGTGCATTATGTTTTAATACTTGTTCCGTTAAATCCAAAAGATAACTAGCATACGTAATCTTCTCAATATCACTTTGTAATTTTAAAAAACTATTTTTAATATCAACACTTATTAACGTAGAAATCCCACTTTCCCTATAAGAAAAGTGAAAATCTCCATAAACAAACAAACTACTAACACCTCGAAGCTTACTTTTGAGATTTCTGCATCCCTTGGACATTATACTAATCATTCCATACTCTTTTGTCAACACTTTTAGAATTTTACTAGATTCACTATAATTCGTTTCCCCTAGAACAATTCCCTCCGTTTTTACTAAATTCATTGACTTCACTTCTTCTCTCTGATGTGCTTTGATAAATTATAATAATTGATTTTTCCTGTTTCTTTAAATAAATTCCATAAAATATTTTTCATTTTTCTTCACCCATTACCATAGTGAAGCTTTTTTTTAAAATTTATACACCAAATTCCATTTTTTTAATTTTTTTTCAAATCATCAATTCCTAATTCTTTTAAATACCTCTCCCGATCACGCCAATTATCAATTGTTTTTACAAAATTCTCTAAGTAAACAGTTTTCCCAAAATACTCTTCTAATTCCCTTCGGGCTTCTGTTCCAATTCGTTTTAACATGCTCCCATGATTTCCAATAATTATCTTTTTTAAATGATCCCTATCAACAACAAGTACAGCGTTAATAATTACTTTTCGTTTGGCATATTCTATTTTTTCTACGTAACAAGTGACTGCATGCGGAACTTCTTCTTTGGTAAGTTGAAGTACTTTTTCTCGAATAATTTCACTTACATAAAAATTAGTAGAAATATTTGTGAAAGTATCATCTTCAAAAATTTTTCCCTCGTTTGGAAGATACTTTTTTACTGCTTTTAATAACTTTTCTACATTATCGTTTTTTAATGCAGAAATAGGAAATATCTCTTCAAAAGAATAGAAATCTTTATATTCATCAATTCTTTTTAGTAGTAAGTCCTTTTTAATAGCATCTACTTTATTCATCACTAAAATAATTGGAATTCCTTCCTCTTTAATTCGATTTAAAATAAATTGATCTCCTTTTCCAAATCCAGTACTTACATCGATTAAAAATAAAATCAAATCCACATTTTCTGTACTTGCATAAGCCTTTTTATTTAAAATATTTCCTAATTTATGAAGTGGCTTATGAATTCCTGGAGTATCGACAAAAATAATTTGACTATCCTCATCTTCATAAACTCCCTCAATAATATTTCTAGTTGTTCCCATCTTATCTGAGGTAATCGCTAATTTCGTTTCCAATAAACTATTTAGTAAGGTACTTTTCCCAACATTTGGACGCCCTACAATACTAATAAATCCACTTCTCATTTTAAATGATCCTCTCCAAAAGCATCCTGACATAAATCTTTCAATATCCATGTTTTTTTCTCTCCAGAACAATTATAACTGATAATTTCTAACTCTGGATTACAGTAATCATTTAGAGCTTGTCTACAAATAAAACAAGGAGAAATCAAATTTTCACTTTCATTGTAAATATAAATTCTTTGAAAATCTTTCTTAGTATATCCCATAGCAAGTGCTTGAAACAAAGCATTTCTTTCTGCACATATTCCCGCAGCTGGAGAAGATGTTTCCACATTTACCCCTCGAAAAAGTTTTCCATCCTGACATTCTAAAATAGTGCTCACTGGAAAAGAATAATATCTACTCTTTGAATAATTCGCCAATTTTTTTAATTCTTCTAACATAACCATCACCTAAAATAATTCTAATATTTTGGGAACAAAAATAATTCCAATCACCGCAATAAACATAATAATAAATAGAAAAACTGCTCCAGACACTGTATCTTTGGCAATTTTTGCCAAATGATTCTCTTTGGTTGTTACCAAATCAGTTAAAGCTTCAATCGAAGTATTAAGCATCTCACTTGCCATGAGTCCACCAGCACTAATGACAATCGCTAAAAGCTCTGGAATCGTAACTGGAAAGGCAATACATAATCCTAAAATGATAACAATAAAAAGCATAATTAGAAACAAGTTCCACTCCTGTTCAATTGCATATATAATTCCATCCACTGCATGATGAAAGCTTTTCTTATATCTTTCAATATGACTTCCTACATCTTTTCTTCTTTCTTTTTTCATTCTTTATCTCCTTATTCCAAATTCATTTAGTATTTCCTCTTGTTTTTGAAACATAACTTCCTCTTCTTCTTTCTCCATGTGATCATATCCTAGTAAATGAAGAAATCCATGAATTGATAAAAAGCAAAGTTCTCTTAAAAAACTATGTCCATATTCAATTGCCTGTTCTTCTGCTTTTTCAATACAAAGATAGATATCTCCTAAAAGCCTTACATTTAATTCAATAGTTTGATTATCTTCTAAAGCAAAACTTATCACATCTGTTACACGGTCCACTCCACGATACTTTTTATTTAACTCATGAATCGTTTTTTTATCAACAAAAATAATATTAAACTCTGCATTGACAACATTTTCTTTTTGACAAGCAAAATCAAGGAGAGAATCGATTGTTTGAATTTCGTTTTCTAATTGTTTTTCTGTTTGATTCACGATTTGATAATGATTCTTCATTAAATAATCACCACCCATAAATAGCCCACTAAAATAACGATTAATATAAGAGATAAAACATTAAGTACCCACTGATTTAAGAACACCTTAGGCAAAGAATCTCCAATTTTACTAAGAAGACGGTAAATCAAGTATCCAATCATTCCTCCAATAATATTTAAAATAATATCATCGATATCAAATACTCGTCCAATCGCAAGCTGTGTTGTTTCTATAGTAACAGAAGCAAAAGCAATGAGAGATAACGCATAATATTTATTATCCATTTTTGTAAAGTACGATGCAAAAAAGCCATAAGGCATAAACATCACTAAATTTCCAACTACGTTCTTAAAAAAAAGACGACTACCAAAAGAATATCTTAAAATCTCTTTTAATGGAACTAAATTAAAATGAGTGTCATAAGAACCTAAGTAGGAATCCTCAAATGTTACAATCTGAAACAAGCATAAAACATAAATCATAAAAAAAAGCATTAAAATTTCTCTATAAAAAACAACCTCTTTTTTATTTTTTAAAATATCTGCAATTCGCAAAGATGAAATAATTAAAGTACAAATAATAATCATTGGCCATGTAAATTCCATAACACCTTTCACAGTGCTATCTAGTGGTGTTATCAATAAAATCACCTAACTTTCTTCTGGTGGTATCTCCTCAGGTGTCTTTTGATATTCTGTAATATCTTCTTTTACAGTCAAAAAGATTTCTATATCTATTTTACTATCTTCTTCAGTAATTTTCAAACTTTTTTCGTATAATATTTCAATATCTTCTCCTAATTGATTTTGAAGTTTTTCTCGAGCAATCGAAGAAGCTTCTAAAATTGCCAAATCTTTAGTATATACCTTTTCACTCTTTTGAATTTCCTCTTCTTCATTCCAAGAAATAGAAAGAGGTAATATAGAGTTTTTCAATTCAAAAAGAGGCGTTACTTTTTTCTGTTGATAAGAACGAAATGGAAATAAATTCCATTGCTTTGAAAAAAGACGAATCGATAAAGCTTTCTTCTTCTTTCCTGTTTTTGTCTCTTCCTGATAATGATAAGGAAGAGTTACATGAACAGTATACCAAGTCGAAGCATAGACCTTTCCATTAGAACGAACTCTTGCCATAACAACATCTTTATTTTTAATCTGCCCAGAAATTAAAACATCACCCTTTTTCACATACTGATCTTTAGCCACTAGAATGGTTCCATCAGACGCCTCTATCTGAAGAATTCTTCCATCTTTTTTAGCAATAATATCTCTAGGTTCTGTATCATTTTCTGTATCAGAATACTTTCTTTCTTCTACCTTCACAATATATTTTGTCCCAATTCTTTCGATTTCTAACCATTCAATTTTATCTCGATAATTTAAAATAATATTTTTAACAATTTTCTCTTGACGATCAAAAGTCTTTTGAAAATAAAATGGACGAATTCCTTCTTTCTTTAATTCCTCTTTTATAAATTCTCGAATCTCCTTTTTTACATGAATGACTTGAACATGAAAAATTAAATGAGATAAAAATAGGATAAAGAAAACTCCAAATAGCATTGCACATAGAAAAAGACGATATTTTTTAAAATAATATTCTAATTTAAAAAGTCCATGATACCCTACAATTTCAATTTGATAAATCGTCTTCATTTCTTTTACTTTGGTAAGTCCTTCACGATCTACATAAAGAATTGCATCTTTTTTTCCCCACTGAATCTGATACAATTGAATTTTCATTCGATAAAGAGTTTTTATAAAGCGCTTGATGTCTTTTCCAGTAATTTTTATTTCATAATAATTATGCATGATTCCCCTGCTTAAATTCGATAGTTTCTATGTTTCCATCGATTAAAATTTCATTATCGAGAAGTTTTTTAATTCGTAAATTTTTTCCATGAACAATTACATTTCCAGAAACATAACATAAAGAAACACGTTCGTTTTCCATATAGTTAATCTTTGTATAATTTTTAATGTTAATTTTTCCTCTAAAGTATTGGACTTGAAACTGCTCATCCATAATATAATTTCTTAGAAAAGACATAAGATCACCTAATTCAATGTATGAAAAAAAAAGACCTTTTAGTAGTCCCTTTTTTATTTTCTACAGTTTCTCTTATAATACTAATTCTTTTTCTTATTGATTATTTTTTTGAATTCTTTTTTCTGTATAACAAACAAAATATCTTAAAAATAAAATTATCGTTGTTCTAACTTTTCTTTAATGAGAGAAGATACCTCTTTCATATCTGCTTTACCCTTCAACTGTGGAGTAATAATCCCCATAATACGTCCCATATCCTTACTAGAGGTAGGATTTACTTTTTGAAAAGCCTCTTCTATCACTTGCTGGATCTCTTGTTTTGATAATTGCTCTGGTAAATATTGATTTAATATCTCAATTTCAAAGAGTGTTTTATCAATCAAGTCTTGACGAGAACCCTTTTCAAATTCTCGAATGGATTCTTTTCTCGTTTTAATAGCTCTACTGACAACATCAATAAGTAACTCCTCATTCATTTCTCTTTTTTGATCAATTTGAGCTTGCTTCATAGAAGCCTTTATCTCTCGTATTACTGTAAGGCGTTCCTTTTCTTTATTTTTTAAAGCCTCTATCATATCTTTATCTAATTTATCTATCATGAATTCCTCCTATTAGAAAAAGACTAATTACTTTAGTCTTTCAGACTGTTGACAAATAGGTAACTATTACTACTTATTTGTCTTTTTGTATAG
>CANOYR010000002.1 GCA_947571655.1 uncultured Caryophanales bacterium | reverse complement strand
AAGACGTTGCCAAGGATTTTTTTTGTTTTCTAGAACCTCTTTTGGTTCTTTTTTTCTTGAAAATAAAGATCATTCCTTGACAATTTCGATTCTGTGCATACTACTATATACAAATAAATAAAGGAGAAATAGAATTATGGATGATTTGTAAGACTGAAGCAGAAAAATTAGAGATGAATAAGAAAGAAAGTCTCCAAGAACAAGTTTCAGGAAAAATGATGTTTCAGTCATTAGTAAAAGTTAAATTATTAATGACTTTTTATTTTACTTAATTCTTTTGATTAAAGAGCATATTCCTTCTTTATTATGATAAAATAAACATGAGGTGCATCGTATGGACAAAAGTAAAATTTTAGAAGAATTAAAAAAATACAATATGGAAGATCTATATAGAGAATATTTCTTAATTAAGTATCAAGATCCTAGTTATGAGCAGATGATTCGTATATTACTAGAGGATAGAATGATAGCATTAAACTTATTAGAAACAAAAACTATCACTTATCTATGGAAAAAGTATGATTGGGTGAAGACAATTATTTTAGAGAATATTGATATCATAATTTCAAATAATGATTATAGTAAACTATCTACGATTGTTGAGCTTTCTATGAGTGAAAGGGAACTATTTATGAAACTATGTCAGAATATATTCAATACTGAAAATATAGAAAAAAGAATATTATTAATAGATATATTACTAGACTTAGGCTTTCCAGCAAATGAAGAACTAGTTATAAATCCCCTTTATCAGCAAAATTCTAAAGATAAGAAGATGGAAAAGAATTCCATCTTCGATATTCTAGAATATCGTTTAGATAATCTTGATATACAAGAAATATTATTAAATCATTATGAAGAGCTTTTTAAAAGTGCAATTCATGAAAAGATGCAGATACTTTCAGCCGTTTTGAACCTTGCTCCTAAGATTTCATCTGACCTAATAGAAAAGTATGAATTACTTCTTTCTGTATTTTCACAAATATCATCAGAAAATCAAAAATGGGCAGATGAAATCTTAAGTGAGATTATTAAACACAACAAAGAGGAAGAATTACTAACAGAACTACAACAAAGATTCAAAAATGATAAAATAATTTTAACAGATTCAGGGTCATATTCTATTGTTCTAGGAACCAAAGAATGGATTTTAAAAATAAGCGACGAAAGAATTACATGGGATTGTCCTAGAGAAAGCTTTCTATTTGCACCAACTGAATTTAGAAAAATTATGAATAAAAATGGTATTCCTATTGCAGGAATTGACTGGCAACCTTATTTGCCAATCGTAGATAAAGAGATTACAAAAGAACTAATCTATAAATACTTAGTGGAATTAAAAAAACAAAAATTAACGATAGCAGATAGTTCTGCCTTAAGATATAATAATAAAAATTTTCGATTTTTAAAAGATATAAAGCACTTACAGGAGCAAGGAATTGATCTTCCAGAATGGTTTATTGAAAATCCAGTGGTTTCTATCGATATTGATGCTATTTATCATTGGGGAGAAAACCCACAAGCAGATCAGGCAATGGATGAGGCAATTGATAATTTTAAAAAATAAAATGGAAGAAAACAGAAACTTTGTAAATTTCTATATTAATAGCAGATAAATAAACAATTTTCCAGTATTTTCTAGAGAAGTAAAAAGGGGAATCATTTTACAAAAGTTAAATTACATAGTATAATACTAGCTAGAAAAGAGGAAGTCGTATGAAAAAAATAAAAATAGGAGGGCATTACGTAATTCACTGTTATAAACATGACGGAAAGATTCATAAAATATGGGAAGAAGCCGTTTTGCTAGAAATTGGGGAAGAATATTTGGTTTTTGGAAATGATCGTACAAAAGTAATCGAATCAGATGGACGCAGTTGGAAGACTAGAGAACCAGCCATCATGTTTTTCTTTAAAAAAAAGTGGTTTAATGTAATTGGTCAGTATAAAAAAGAAGGAATTCAATTTTATTGTAACATTGCTTCTCCGTTCTTAATTGATGAAACAGCAGTAAAATATATTGATTATGATTTAGATTTAAGAGTATTTCCAGACGGATCATTTAAAGTACTAGATAGAGGAGAATATAATTATCACAAAAATCAAATGAATTATTCTAAAGATTTAGATCGAATTCTCCATTCAGAACTTACCTCATTAATTGGAATTGTCAGAAAAAAAGAATGGCCTTTTCGACATGAGGAAGTAAAAAAATATTATGAGATTTATAAACAGGAAAAGGAAAAACAGGTAGTAACGAATTAATAACCATTAGGATACGGTTATTTTTTATTTTGAGTTAAAAAAATCCTTTAAATATAAGACTAGAATTGGTATAATATAGTTACAGGAGATGATAACATGGATTTTTTAAAAAGACTATTTGACCATGAATATAAAGAATTAAAAAAATTTACAAATTTAGCAGACAAAATAGAGGAATTAGATTCTACAATGAAGGACCTATCTGATAGTGATTTAGCGGCGAAAACAGAAGAATTTAAGTCTCGTTTAGCAAAGGGAGAAACCTTAGATGATATTTTAGTGGAAGCCTTTGCAGTAGCTAGAGAAGCATGTAGTAGAGTAATTGGAGAAAAACCTTATTATGTACAGATTCTAGGTGCTTTAGCAATTCATTTTGGGAATATTGCAGAAATGAAAACAGGAGAAGGAAAGACCTTAACATCAGTTATGCCAGCCTATTTAAATGCCTTAACTGGAGAGGGAGTTCATATTATCACTGTTAATGAATACTTGGCAGATCGTGATGCCAATTGGATGGGAAACATTCATCGCTTTTTGGGATTAACCGTTGGAATTAACTTAAGAGAGCTTACACCAAAACAGAAGCAAGAACAATATGCTTGTGATATTCTTTATTCAACCAACAACGAAATTGGATTTGACTATTTAAGAGACAATATGGTAATTCGAAAAGAAGATAGGGTTCAAAGACCATTAAATTTTGCGATTATCGATGAAGTAGATTCCGTTTTAATTGATGAGGCTAGAACCCCATTAATTATTTCTGGTGGAGAAATGAAAAGTGCAAACCTTTATATCGATGCAGATCGTTTTGCGAAATCATTAAAGGAAGAGGACTACATCTATGATGAAAAGACAAAAAATGTTTCACTTTCAGAAGAAGGTGTCAAAAAGGCAGAAAAAAATTTCCGTATTGATAACTTATATAGTTTAGATAATTCAGAGCTCGTTCACTATATTAATCAAGCGTTACGTGCCAATTATTCAATGCATAATGATGTAGATTATGTCGTACAAGATGGAGAAGTAATCATTGTTGATCAATTCACAGGTCGTCTAATGAAAGGACGTGCTTATAGTGATGGTCTTCATCAAGCAATTGAAGCAAAAGAGAATGTTAAGATTAATCAAGAAACAAAAACACTTGCGACAATTACTTTTCAAAACCTATTTAGAATGTATAAAAAACTATCTGGTATGACAGGTACTGCTAAAACAGAAGAGGAAGAATTCAGAAACATTTATAATATGTATGTAATTTGTATTCCAACCAACAAACCAGTTATTCGTATCGATAATCCAGATTTAATGTACTCTACCCAAGTAGGAAAGTATCGTGCGATTGTAAATGAAATTGCAGAAAGATACAAAAAGGGACAACCAGTACTAGTAGGTACCATTGCGATTGAAACTAGTGAATTAATTAGTAACTTATTAAAACAAAAGAAAATTCCTCATGAAGTATTAAATGCGAAAAACCATGCACGTGAAGCTGAAATTATTGCCAAAATTGGATTAGGAAAATCAGTAACTATCGCTACCAATATGGCAGGTCGTGGAACTGATATCAAATTAAGTGATGAGGTCAGAGAACTAGGTGGACTTTGCGTTATCGGTACAGAACGTCATGAATCAAGACGTATTGATAACCAGTTACGTGGACGTTCTGGGCGTCAGGGAGATCCTGGATATACACAATTCTATGTATCTATGGAAGATGAATTGATGGTTCGCTTTGGAACTGATAGAATTAAAGTCATGATGCAGAATCTAGGATTTGATGAAAATCAAGCAATTCGTAGTAAAACATTTACTAAAGCACTATCTTCTGCTCAAGCACGTGTTGAGGGAAATAACTTTGATATTCGTAAGCAGTTACTTCAATATGATGATGTAATGAATAATCAAAGAGAAATTATGTATGGAAGAAGAAATGAAATTTTAGATAGCGATTCTATTCATGATACAGTACTAGACACCATTAAAAATCATATATCTGATTTCATAAATTCGCATATCTATCCAGAGGGACGATTAACAAATGAAGATGTGATAGATATTATAGAATATGTAAATGAAAATTTATTAAAAAAAGATATTGATAAAGAAGAATTAGATAATAAAACTCCTGAAGAAATGGTAGATGTAATTACAGAAAAAGTAATGAATGAATACGAAGAGAAACTTGCTAAAATTCCAGCTGAGATTGCAGATGAGTTTGAAAAAGCGATTAGCTTAAATGTAATCGATCATCACTGGACAGAACATATCAATACGATGTCTCACCTACGAGAAGGAATCTACTTAAGAGGATATGGTCAAGAAGATCCACTTCGTGCCTATACGATGGAAGGATTTGAATTATTTGATAAAATGATGCAACAAATTGATCATGATATTACAGTGATGTTAGCGAAATCAGAAATTAATCAGAATGTAGAGAGAAAATCAGTTACAAAGAAACAAATTACAAACGATAGCGATAATACAAGAGCTCGTACTCCAAAAAAAAGTGAAAAGATTGGAAGAAATTCCCCATGTCCTTGTGGTTCGGGCAAAAAGTACAAAAATTGCTGCGGAAAGTGAGATAAATAAAGGCTTTGCGAGGATTTTGCAAAGATAAAAAAATGTTAACAAATAGAGATTTGTTTGCAAATAATTAGAAAATATGGCTTAAATGCCCTAAAATAAAGGATGTAAACAGAAAAAATATGTGAACATCCTTTTAAAATTCAAGAAAGTGAGGTAATATCTATTGAAAAAAGATGAAGTAACAGCAGAAATAATTGTAAAAGAAAATAAAGTTGGAATTTTAAGAGTAGGAAATGTAAATTATATTTCATTAACAGATTTGGCTAAGTATCAAAATTCGAGTGATCCATCTTTTACAGTAAAGAATTGGTTAAGAAGAATTACAACTATTGATTACATTGGTTTATGGGAAGAAATTCATAACCCTGATTTTAATTTGGTCGAATTCGACCAAATTAAAACTGAGTATGGTAGAAACTCTTTTGCAATGTCTCCATCTCAATGGATTAAAAGAACTAACGCAATTGGTATTATCTCCAAGGGCGGAAGGTATAGCATTGGAACTTTTGCTCATCCAGATATTGCTTTTGAATTTGCTAGTTGGTTATCTCCAGAATTCAAATTATATTTAATAACTGAATTTGAGAGATTAAAAACTAATGAAGCATATCAAGAAAAAATAGATTGGCAAGCTAATAGAATACTTTCAAAGTTAAATTATGTAGTTCATACTGATGCAGTAAAAACTTATATAGTTCCAACTCTTACACAAGCACAAAAAAAGTACGTATATGCTGAAGAAGCAGATGTTTTAAATGTTGCATTATTTGGTATGACAGCTAAAGAATGGAGAGATAATAATCCAGAACTTGCAAAAGAGGGGAATATGAGAGATTATGCTGATTTATTACATTTAGTAATATTAAATAATCTTCAAAATACAAATGCGGAATTGATTGAAGAAAAAGTACCTCAAAGTGAAAGACTTGTTAAGCTTAATAATTCAGCAAGACGCCAAATGAAAGTACTAAAAGACAATAAGAATATCAAAGAATTAGAATTATTACAAAAGCAAGTTAATGAAGAAAAGGAATTATTAATTGATTAAAATAGAAGAGTGTTAACAGATAAAGTTAATGCTCTTTTGTTTTATATAGAAAAGGAAAGGATGATTATATGAGAAGAGTAAATGTAAGAAAAAGAGGAAAGGTTTATCAATATCAATTTGAAATTGGAACTATTAATGGGAAAAGGAAGTTTATTAATAAGTCAGGCTTTAAAACCCAGAACGAAGCATATGCTGCTGGACAACTTGCCTATGAAAAATATATTAATGGAGGAGTAACATTTAAACAATCACAAATGCTGTATTCTGATTATCTTGATTATTGGATGAAGGAATATTTTGAAATTAATTACAAGTACACAACATCAAAACGATATTCTGAAGCATTTGAAACTATAAAAAAGGAAATAGGTAAATACAAACTTGCATATTTAACACCATATATCTTAAATCAAGCACTTCTTAGAATAGCTCAAAGAGTAACTTCAAAAGATGCTCTAAGAAATTATCAAAAAGTAATTAGAAGTTCATTAAGAGATGCAGCTTATTATTTTGGATTTATTGAAAATAATCCAGCAGCAGATTTGCAATTACCAAGATATTATTCTTTTGATGTAAAAAAAACGATATAAAACATATTTATACTCAGGAAGAGATAGATATGATTTTATTAAGATTTAAAAATAACTATACTTTTACATGTGCCTTTCTAACCGCTTGTTATACAGGAATGCGAACAGGAGAGGTGTTAGCTTTAACATGGGATGATATTGATTTAGAAAAACAAATAATAAAAGTAAATAAAACGGTTTATGCCAAGAAAAAAGATGATAATGGGAGGTGGTATTTAGGAACAACTAAAACAGAAGGTAGTTGTAGAGAAATTTTCATTTGTAATACTTTAAAAGTAGCCTTGAAAAACTACAAAGAGAATCAAGGAAATAATAAGGGATTATATAAGAAAAGTTACTATAATTATTATTTAGAAGAAATTAAAAATAAATATGACAAGATTATAGAATATAAAATAATTCAACTTAAACATAAATCTAAAAATAGAAAACAAGTTAATTTAGTTTTTACAAAGAGAGATGGTAAATATTGTGGAATAGACATACTCAAATATCCATTTAAAATTATTCATGAAAAATTAAATATAAAGAAATGTAGATTTTACGATTTAAGAGGAAGTTTTGCTACTAAAACTTTACGAAGTGGTGTTAAAATTAGAAACGTAGCTGATATATTAGGTCATAGTAAAATAGAAACAATCGAGAATTATTATATATCAAGTTTAGAGGAAACAATGAAAATTGCGAGTGGAATATTTGAACAAACAGTAAAATCAGACGTTATAAATGAAATTATTAAATATCTGCCTGAAATTTACAAAGAATAGCAATTTATATGATATAATATTTAAAACTCATCTTTATAAAATAAGCATGATTGGAGGTTATTATGGCTAAAGATTTAACAAATTCACAAATTGATAGACAGAATATATTGAATAATAGCTACGCAATTAATGAGATAGAGAAAGCTTGTGATTTAAAAGGAATTTTATTTGAAGATAAAATAGCTTTTACAAAAGAATAAGTTGCATCATTTTATGAGATTGATATTAGAACAGTAGAAAGATATCTAGAAGATAATAAAGATGAATTTAATGAAAATGGTTATGAAGTATTAAAAGGAATACGATTAAGAAAATTTGTAGAAAAATTTAATGACCATGGTACCGACATTAATGTCGGTACCATTCCAAAAGCAACTACTGTTCTTGGAATATTTGATTTTAGAGCATTTTTAAATATGGGAATGTTACTAGTCGAAAGTGAAAAGGCTAAAGTCATTAGACAAAATATATTAGATATTGTCATTGATACTATAAATGTTAAAACTGGTGGAGCAACAAAATATATAAATCAAAGAAATGAAGATTTTATTAATTCGTGGTTTGAAGAGGAAAATTATCGAAGAGAATTTACTGATGCTTTAAAAAATTATGTTGATATGGGAGATTTTAAATATCCAATATATACTGATAAAATATATGAAAGTATTTTTAGAGAAAAATCTGCTGAATACAGAAAAATATTAAAATTAGAAAAAAAGATAAGACCAGAGATACATTTTATTCCGAAGTACTTGATTTAATAGCATCTTATGAAAGCGGATTGGCTGAAGTTATAGAAAATAAAAGCGAAGAATTAAATAGGAAATTAGCGCCAGAAGAAACAGATAAAGTGTTTTCTGATTTTGAAAGTCAATCATTATATATTCCACTTATAAATAAAGCGAGAGTAAAAATGGCAAGTAGAGATTTGGCTTTTAGAGATGCGCTTCATGTAAAATTAACAGATTATATTTCGCCACTCCAAGCTAATGAATACGAAAGATTTTTGGGAGAGAAAAGTGAGGATTTAAAAGAGAGATTAGAAGAAGCTAAAGATGTTTTTGAGCGTCTGAAGAAGCGTGAGTAATGTATTATATTACTAGCGAACAAGCAAGAAGTATTCATAAAACCACAATTGAAGTAAGTGATGGTGGAATTACTAATGAAGTTCACTTTGGACAGTTAGAATCGGTTTTACAAAATATTCAAAATGATAAATATTATCCAACATTTATAGATAAATTGACTCATTTGTTTTTTGTACATGTTAATTCCATTGCTTTGCAGATGGAAATAAAAGACTTGCCTTATCTTTAAGTGCACAATTTCTTTTACTCAATGGATATTTAAAAATTGCTTCAAGATTTATAATCGATATGGAAAACATCAGTTATCATGTTGCAGCTGGAAAAATTACTAAGGAATTATTACATGAAATATTTGGAGCATATTTTGAAGGTACATTTGATAGTGAAGAAATGAAACTTAAAATTTATGAGGCAATATCAGATGATGTTTGTGAAAAAAATGTAGCTAAAGAGTTAGTTGAAATTTAGAGTAAAAATGATATAACTACACTAGTAAACGAATGTTACTTTGACTCGTGTTTAAAGGAATATCAATAATACTATAAGTATCATAAATAAGGATAATATGAGTTTGCACTGGGCCTGTGTTTCTGGCAAAAAGTACAAAAACTGCTGTGGAAAATAATCAACATAAAAGAAATTTCAAACACTTTAAAAAACATCTCTTATTGAATCCTATTTTATTTTATGATATCATTTTGTTTAGAAAAGGAGTTATATTTATGGCTAAAATAGATTTAGAAAAAAATGAAAAATTATTCGGTGAGCAAAAAGCTTCTCACATGAAAAAATTTATGTTTTTACCACAAGCAAACCCTGGTATACTTTATGTTACCAATCAAAGAATTATTTTTAAAGCAACACAAGGAAGAAGTTCTTCTGAGTTTGAAGAAAAGTTAGAAGATATTGCATCATTTAAAGTTGGTGTAGCAAACACAATTAATATATTATTAAAAAATGATAAAATCTATAAAATTACAGGTATGTTTAATAAAAAGCTAATATCTTATATGGAAGAAGCAGGATTAAAAAAAGACTAATTTGAAAGTGATTTTACTAGAGTAAGATCACTTTTTTAAAATTTTGCAATAAGCAAAATGGGGGTATAATATAACTGAGAAAGTATAATACAATGGAAACTCTTAAGTAAGAAAAAGTAATTCTATACATCTTATAAGTAACAAAAATAATCTCAATATAAAATCTATTTTTTACCAAAGAAGAGCTAATAAAAGACGAATGTCAAAAACTTTTGACAGACAAATAAGAAAAACCTATATAAAATGATTGTTGGAGGTGAAACATAGATATTGGAGATGAAATAAAAAAGTACAGAGAAAAGCAAAAAATATCTCAGGATGAACTGGTACTAAAAGTTTTTGTCTCAAGACAAACAATCTCCAACTGGGAGACCAACAAAAACTATCCAGATATTAAAAGTTAATCCTTATTGAGTAATATCTTTAATGTAACCCTGGATGAGTTTATAAAGCAGATATTGAAGAAATGAAGAGAATGGTAAATGACAAAAAGTCAAAGAATTTAATTCATTGGGAGCACTTTACTTCATAGAATTAGTAGTCTTAGTAATTAGTGCATACCCACTATTTAAATTCTTAGGTACATCTGGTGTTATTATTTGGGTATTATTATTTCTAGTAGGCCAAAAAACTGCCTACACAATAGAAAAATTCAAAAAAAATAATGACATTCAATCTTATAAAGAAATCATTGCATTTTGTGAAGGGAAAAGTATGATTCAATGAAATAGAAGGAGTCTCTATGTTAGAGCCAAGAAAAAAATTAGAATTAGGAGGAGCAATATGAAGAAACCACAAAGTTTAAAAAAAGGAGATAAAGTTGCTATTGTAAGCCTATCAAGAGGACTACTTGGAATGCCCTTTTGTAAACACGAATTAGATCTTGGGATAAAAAGATTAAAAGAATTTGGATTAGAACCAGTAATTATGGAAAACTCTTTAAAAGATATGAAATATCTAGAAGAGCATCCAGAAGCAAGGGCTGCTGATTTAAAACAAGCATTTATGGATGATAGCATCAAGATGATAATCAGTGCCATTGGTGGAATAGATACTTATAAATTAATTCCGTATTTAATGGAAGACGAGGAATTTAAAAATGCAGTAAGAAATCACCCTAAAATATTTACTGGATTTTCTGATACAACAAATAATCACTTAATGCTAAATAAGCTTGGACTATCTACCTTTTATGGGCCTTGTCTATTAGTAGATATCGCAGAATTAGACAATGAAATGCTACCTTACACAAAAGAATATTTTGAAAAATTCTTTTTAAATGAATCAAGCTTTACAATTACCTCTAGTCCTATCTGGTATAATGATCGTAAAAGTTATGGTGTAGAAGAACTTGGAAAGCCTAGAGAAAGTCACGAAGAAAAATATGGTTTTGAAACAATCCATGGAAGTGGTGTAGTAACTGGAAAATTATATGGTGGATGTATTGAAAGTATCTATGATGCTTATATGGGAACAAGGTTCAAAGAAGAGCCAGAAGTATATGAAAAATATCAAATTCTTCCAACAGAAGAAGAGTGGAAAGAAAAGCTTTTATTCCTAGAAACAAGTGAAGAACAAATGCCTCCAGAAACCTTAGAAAAAATACTTTTAGAATTTAAAAAAAGAGGTATCCTTCAAAATATAAAAGGAATACTTGCTGGTAAACCAATGGATGAAAAGTACTACAACGAATATAAAGAAGTCTATAAAAAAGTATTTGCCGATTTAAAAACACCGATTCTATATAACATAAACTTTGGCCATTCAGTACCAAGATGCATTCTGCCATATGATGCAGAATGTACAGTGGATTATGATAAAAAAACGATTCAAATCAATAGCCAAATTTTAGAAAAACCCAAAGAATAGATAAGAGTCAGAGAAGATATGAAAAACGAAATAATAGAAATTATAAATCAATATATAGAAATATTCCCTGAAGAAACAGAATTTGTGGAAAGCACATTCTGTTTTTTTGTGTAAAAGAAAAAATCCACAACTTTTGTGGAAAACTACTAAACAAATTAAAAAGACAAGAACTTGTCAAAAAATGACGAATATCAACTAGATAAGTATCCATAAATAAAAAAAAGTATGATAAGATGTCTCTAAGTAAAAAATATAAATAAGAAAAGGTAAAATAGCCAAAAGGCTCAAAACAACTTTTTTTGAATCTATAGACAAAAAGCAAGATGGATAAGAGGTGAATATTTTGATTATAGAATTTATATTGATTATTATTGGTTTCATCTTTTTGATTAAGGGTGCCGATTTTCTTGTGATGGCTGCAACTAGTATTGCAAAAAAGTTTGGCTTATCAGAAATGTTAATTGGACTCACAATTATTGCTTTAGGAACTTCACTTCCAGAGGTATTTGTTACCATTAGCTCTGCTTTAGATGGTCATTCTGATTTAATTATTGGAAATGCGATAGGAAGTTGTATTTGTAATATACTATTAGTACTTGGAATTACGAGCCTAGTTCGCCCAATTCAATTAGATCAAAGAACGATTAGACGTCATCTTCCCATTGGAATAGGAACAATGATAATACTGCTATTTTTAGGAAATACAAGAAAATTTGGAGAAATTCAAACAATTACGAGAGGACAAGGAATCCTTTTGTTAATTTGTACATTGTTATATATTCTTTATACAATATATGAAGAAAAAAAGGTAAAGAACAAAAAAATAGATGCCGAAATCATAAAAGAAGTAGAATCAAAAGAAGAGCGTTCCATAATAAAAATCATAGTTTATTTAATTCTTGGGATTCTAGGATTAAAGTTTGGTGCCGATTTTATTGTGGATAATACCATTCTAATTGCCAAAAAGTTTCATCTAACAGAGAGATTTATTGGAATGACAATTATTGCAATTGGAACAGCTCTACCTGAAATTATAACTGGAATGATAGCTGCCAAAAATAACGAAACAGATTTATTACTAGGAAATATTTCAGGATCCAACATTATAAATATATGTTTGTTGATTGGGCTTGGAGCACTCATTCATCCTCTAACTTTTACAACCAATTTTAATGCCAGTATCTGGATTCTAATGGCATCTACGATTCTACTACAACTTATTGAAACAGTCAGTAAAAAAAGTGAATTAGATAGGAAAAAGGGCATCTTTTTAATCATTCTCTATGGAATTTATATGTGTAGTATGATATAGAAGGCGTATGAAAGTAAAAAAATATGAACAGAACTTGTGAAAAAATAAGTTTTTTTTTATTAAATAAAAAAATCCACAGAAACTGTGGAAAAAAACAAAGTAAAAGTCAAAATCTATTAGATCTGTTTTACTTTTGGATGAATATCAATACAAGTGATTTCTGGATGAGAAGGAAGACTAAAAAGTTTATTGACTCCACCAGATATAACTAAAGGAACAGAATGCTCAGTAGATGGAATTATATTTTGAACTACAGTACCATTTTCTAATATAATTCTACCGTCTCCTATAAAGTGAACACCTCTACATAAATGAGTTGGAGTATAAATCCAAGGACGAATGGCTGTGATTTTGCCATGAATATCTTTTTCGATTGGCATTTCCCATATGCCACGATCATGAATAGAATCTAAATGTTTTTTCTTATACCAGTAAGGTACATACCCATCATGCAGATGTCCCGTTAAGTAAAGATCGAAGTTACGAATTCCAGAAGCTTCCCTTCCAACATAATCACTTGCAAGAGGATGGGGAGCATGTCCAACAAGTTCTTCAAAAAAAGGACTATCGGAATCTACTTCAATTCCAGAATGATTCCAATCCTCTGTAAATAGCTGATTTGCTTTTCCACTCGAATGATTAGAAGATGCATAAGCCCCTCTTCCAGTGGAGAAACCAGAAATACGGAAATCATCAAGAATCAAAGTTTGGTTATCGAGAGGATATACATTATTATAATAATCTCCTAGATTTCTAAAGTTTTTCCGACCCTCTTCTGTTAGGCCAACCAAATCATGGTTGCCCAGAGATAAGACAACAGGCTGTGCTTCAGATAATGCATCTAAAAAATAGGATAGTTGTTTACATTTTTTAGCATTTCCATACTTATTTCCTTGCATTGTATCTCCAGCAATAGCAACATGATGAGACTTCAAATCATTGATATCACGAATCAACTGCTTTGCGATTTTTTTATTAGTAAAAATATCATGAATATCAGAGATTAAAACAATCCTTTGTGATTGATTCAATTTGTCAGAAAATAGATGATAATTAACAATAATTGATTGCATAGTTCTTCCTCCTAAAAGTTTGAATAGTATAATCAAGTTTTAGCACGTTTGTTAAAAAAGCAAAGATGATATAAAACTAGGATATTACTCTATATAAAAAAATTATTTCAAGATTTTTCTTATCTTTTGGATTGGGGAACGAATAGCAATCTCTTTGCTTCATTATAATTTCCATCCTTTAAATTTTCCAAATTACTTCCAAAAGCGATAGCATCAATAAATAATTTTTGATAGCGACTGAGTGATGCAGACGTCTTCTTTGCCATTCTTGACAAACCCTGATTAGTAATTGAAAGTCTACTGTTTGGAACGGATTCTCTAAGAAATAAAAGTTCTTTTGCAATTTGACTTAATGCCTTAGTCGCAATTTCTCGTTTTTCCTCTTGATCTTTCATTAAATCTTTTTTACATTCAATTGTCTTTCCATCCTTTAATGCGATACAAATAGCTGTTCTTAAATAATTTAGTGTATTATAAGTTCCCTCATATAAATATATATTTTTATCATTTTCATCAAAAAAATGTTCTAAATACCCAATATTGTTTTGAGCAGAGTAGTAAGCATGCTTTTCCTGCATACAAAACCATCCACCCTTATTATTTCCAGAATCCATATAAGCACATAATGGAACAAATGGTACATCATCTGCTGTTAATTGGGATAATAAATAAGAGCATTGTTCTTTGTATTGTTCATAATATTCTGGCAAGCGATTACTTTGATATTCACTTGGAAACATACTTTGATTCTCTTTGATTTCTAGAAGTTGATTTAATTCTTCTTGCAACTCCTTATTCTCAATCAATTCTTTTAAAAACAATAACTCTTCTAATTGTAAATTAGAAAGTAAAGACATAAAATTACTCCTTTCAAAATATTTCATATTATAACATAAATTCACTAAAAAATCAAAATTTTCTAAATAGAAAGAATAGAATCAAAGTACAAAATGAATTTAAATTCTTATAGTTTTAAAGACTTTAATGATATAATAAAAAAACAGGTGATAATATGAAAGTAGATTTACACGTTCATTCAAATAACTCAGATGGAACAATGTCTGTATCAGAATTAATTAAAGAAGCTAAAAAAAACAAAATTGATACATTTGCATTAACAGATCATGATACTGTTCAGGGAGTAGATGAATATCAAAATCTAAAGACAGATTATCCAGTGATTCCTGGAATCGAATTATCGACTTATCTTCATGGGAAATCTGTTCATATTTTAGGATATTTTAAAAAGCCATTCCCTCAAATTGATGAATTAAGAACCTACTTAGTTCAGATAAAAGAAAAAAGAGAAAAAAGAATCAAAAAAATACTAATTGCTTTAAAAGAATATTTTCACCTAGAAATTGATTATGAAACTGTCAGAAAAAATAGCCATGGAGTTATTGCACGTCCTCATATCGCAAGAGCCATTAGTGAGAAATATGGATATAGTTACGAGGAGGTATTCGAAAAATTTTTAAACGATGATTCTCCTGCCTATGTAGAAATTGACAGATTAACAACCGAAGATGGAATCAATTTATTAAAAAGAAATCATGCGATTACTGTACTTGCTCATCCGCTACACTTATCTGATGATATAGTTGAAGAAATCATTTCTTATGGAGTTGATGGAATAGAAGTATATTATGCAGATCAAAATATAAAAAAATAT
Source organism: uncultured Caryophanales bacterium (assembly GCA_947571655.1). GTDB lineage: Bacteria > Bacillota_I > Bacilli_A > RF39 > UBA660 > Alloscybalousia. Next base: position 105,223 of record CANOYR010000002.1, on the reverse strand, counting down.
CATAAAGTTGCTAAAAGGTACCATTTAATAGAAACTGGAGGAAGTGATTACCATGGTACATTATTTGAATCAAAGCTTGGAACCCCAGAAGTAAAAGAAAAGTGCTACACAGATCTAATTCAAAAAATAAAAGGAATTGACTAAAAAAAATAGAATGTGGTAGTATAATAGCAAATTCTAGGGGGAAATATGAAGTTAAAAAATTTAAGATTTACAACTGCCATACTAGGAATGATGACAATACTTACAGGATGTGGGGAAAAGGAATATGTATTACAAGAGACAATATTAGCTAAAACATTTATAGCTAATGTGGATGGAGACTATACGATTTTAAAACTTACTTCAAAAAATGCTGGACACAATCATTATAAAAATGTCATGAATGGGGAAATATTAACAGATAATCAAAAATGCAATGAAGCAGGAAATCTTGTAAGAATTGTAAATGAAATAGAGCTAGTTGGAACCATTGAATCAATGCTAACAAAGGATGAATTAGAAAGAGCTATAAATGGTAATCTCACAAGCGAGGATATAATAAATATTATAGATAGAATAAATCAAGAATATAACCAAGAGTTAGAGTTGCAAGAAAAAACAAAAATCTATAATTAAAATATAAAAATATGAAAGTTTCATAAGATAAATGGAACTTTTTCTTTGGTACAAAAAATAGTCATGATATAATAAAATAGAAAAACAGTGAAAAATAAGGAGCATATATAAGATGGAAAGAAATGAGTTAAAAAAGATACTAGAAGAAAATCAAAAAGAAATTAACGACTTATGGAGGTCACTTTGACGTTGATAATAAACAAGAGCAATTGAAACAAAAAGAAAATCAAATGAATGAGCCTGATTTTTGGAATAATAAAAATGAAGCCGATAAAATTCTGTCAGAAATAAACACATTAAGAAAAGAGATTGCCGAGTTAGTTCAACTAAAAGAAGAAAACCAAAATAATATTGAGATGTTAGAACTCTTAATGAATGAAAAAGATGAATTGTTAGAACAGGAAATTGAAGGAATAGCAAAAGAGATTCAGCAAAAACTTGAAAAACTATCCGTCTTACTTTTACTAAATGGACCATATGATAAAAATAATTGCATTTTAGAAGTGCACTCAGGAGCTGGTGGGACAGAAGCCTGTGATTGGGCCATGATGCTATATCGAATGTACTTAAGATATTGCGAGAAAAAAGGGTATAAAACAGAAATTATTGATTATTTAGATGGAGAGGAAGCAGGAATCAAAAGTGCCTCCATTCGGGTAACTGGAACAAACGCCTATGGTTATTTAAAATTTGAAAAAGGTGTTCATCGGTTAGTTCGACTGTCCCCATTTGATGCGGCGAACAAAAGACACACTTCTTTCGCTTCTATTGATATAATTCCAGAATTTGATAATACTATAAATGTAGAAATTAATGAAAAAGATTTAAAAATAGACGTTTATCGTTCGAGTGGATGTGGAGGACAAGGGGTCAATACAACAGATAGTGCTGTTCGAATTACTCATTTACCGACCAAAATTGTTGTAACCTGTCAAAATGAACGAAGTCAGATTCAAAACAAAGAGCAAGCGATGAAAATGCTAAAAGCGAAACTCTATGTTTTAGAACAAGAAAAAAAAGAACAAGAATTAAACAAAGTCAAAGGAAAATATCAAAATATTGAATTTGGCTCTCAAATTCGAAGTTATGTAATGCATCCCTATTCTATGGTAAAAGATCATCGAACCAATTATGAAACAAGTAACGTTACAAAAGTTTTAGATGGAGAGATAGATCAATTCATTGAGGCTTGTCTGAAAGGAGAATAAAAATGAAAAATTCAGTTCAGAAGACAGTGAAAATAGATAGCATCATAAAAACAATTTATCGAAAAGATCGAATACGCCGTTATTTCAGCCTCATGATTGGACTCTTACTAATTTCTCTTGCTTTTAATTTATTTCTATTACCCAATAACATTGTATTTGGAGGAGTGAGTGGGATTTCAATTATTACCAAAAAACTATTTGGGTGGGATCCATCTATCGTAATTTATATAGGATCTTTACTTCTTCTAATTGTCAGTTTTCTTGTTTTAGGAAAAAATCAAACGACAGGATCTATTTTAGGATCCATTCTATTTCCTGTATTTGTACAACTGACAGAAAATATTGGAGAAATTCTTCCTATTGGAGAAATCGAATTATTACTCGCTGCACTTTTTGGAGGAATTATCTATGGAGTTGGAGCTGGACTGGTATTTAAGGCAGGATTTACAACAGGGGGAACCGATATTATCAATCAAATTATTTCAAAATATATGAAAGTTAGTATGGGAAGTGCAATGCTAATGAGTGATGGTCTAATTGTATTAAGTGGCGTTAGTGTATTTGGAATCAATAAGTTAATGTATGCAATTATCGTCGTTTACCTTATTGGGATATTAACCGATCGAGTTCTACTTGGAATCTCAAACTCAAAAGCATTCTATATCATAACGGAAAAAGAAGAAGGTATTAAAAACTATATTTTAAAAGAATTAGGTCATGGGGTAACGATTTTTGATGCAAAGGGTGGGTATACGAGTGAGAAACAAAAAGTCTTACTATGTGTCGTTCCAACGGATCAGTATTATCGTTTAAAAGAGGGAATTAAAGAAATTGACAAACAAGCATTTTTTGTAGTAATGGATGCTTATGAAGTATTTGGAGGAGAATAATATGGACATATTAGAAAAAGGAAAAGAAAGTACAATCAACATATTAGATACAATCAAAAAGAAAAAACTAATTCGTCGATATATGATATTAATCTTATCTTTATTTATATCAGCTTGTTACTTTAATCTATTACAACTACCTACACAAATTGTAACAGGAGGAAGCTCTGGAATCTCAATTATTTTAAATCACTATTTTAATATCAATCCATCTATTATCATTTTCTTAATATCAGTTTCCTTATTAGTAATTGGGGCAATTTTTCTTGGAATTGAAAAAACTTCAGGGGCTGTAGTTTCTACCATTATATATCCGTTTTTTATTGAATTAACCTCACAAATTGGTACTTGGATTCCTGTTGATTTATCAGATAAAATTTTAATATCTATCTTTATAGGAGTATTATCGGGAGTAACAACAGGATTAGTATACAAAGTTGGATTCAGTAATGGAGGAATCTCTATTATTAGTGAAATTATTTCTAAGTACAAAAAAACACCAATTTCAGGAGTGAGCTTTGCTATGAATATGATCATTGTTTTCTTTGGAGGAGCTGCCTTTGGTTGGAATATGGTAATGTATGCTGCCATCATTTTATATATATATAGTTTGGTACTAGATCGTGTGTTAATTGGTATTTCAAAGAATAAATGTCTTCATATTATGACTTCTAGAGAAGAAGAGATTAAAGATTATATTATCAATGAGCTTCATCATGGGGTTACAATTTTCGATGTAAAAGGTGGATTTTTACAAAAGAAAAGAAGAGTTTTAATGACCGTAATTCCTAATAGAGAATATTATAAATTAAAAGAAGGAATCAAAGAAATTGATAAAGATGCATTCTTTATCGTAACAGATTCTTACCAAGTTTCAGGAGGAGCATAAAAGATACAAAGCGCAATTCTTAAATTGCGTTTTTTCTTTTTAAAATAAAAATATCTTAACTACATTATACGAGGTTATAATGACATTTAAGAACTTATAAAAAGATAATTAAAAATTACACTATTTTTGACTAAAAAAAGTATAAATAACCAAAAAAGCCTTTATTATAAGGCATAAATCAATAAAACAGTAGTGAATTTACTACTAATTTACTACTTTATAAAGATTTTTAACAAAGAGCCTAGGTATGCAATTAAAAATATAATGCAAAGTAAAACGACTAGTAATTTACTAATCGTTTTCTTTTTTTATTCAAAAGGATTTATTGGTGGATTTTTAATTGGCTTTTCTAAAAAGAAAGCATATAAAGGAATATTTAAAGCAAGTGCAATTTTTCTCAAAAGAACAATGCTCATAGTTTGCATAACATTAGTTGCTTCTAAATTGGCGATCATAGATGCACTAGTTCCTGATAATTCGGCTAGTTTTTCTTGACTGATTCTTCCATATTCGTCTGTATTTTCACTTGAACAATTATTATTTATTCTATAAAATTTGATATTATTGCCAATTATTTTTAAAATTATTTTGTCTTCTTCTGTTTGTTTAACTCTCATAACACCACTCCTTTTTTATAGAACTAACTTCTATTTTATTATGAACTATTATCACTAAAATTAGTATTGATTATAAACTGATAAAATATCAGTAAAAATGTTGACTATATAAAATAAAAGTGGTAGAATCTTATTATCGGTTAGTGAAGTGTCTATAACCGGTGTTGTAATATTGTTGGGAGCAGTATGCAGTTAATCCAACAATAGCAGTATCGGAACACAAAGGAAGTTTATAGTGTTCCTTATTTTATGGTAATAATATTCTTTACGAATATTTATTATATAAATAAAAATTTTATATGTTAGAAAGGAAGATAAAAAATGAAGAAAACAAGTAAAATTTTATTATCAGCACTAGCAATATCTAGTATGTTTTTTACTATGACAGTTAATGCAGAAGAACTTACACCTACACCTAGCGAAAGTCAAACAAATCAAGTAGCACAAGAAACTACTACAACAAAAAGTTTAAAAGACTTAACAGAGGAAGAATTAAACAACATTATTCCAAATACTATTGAAATAAATATCACTAAAACAGAATATGCAAATTATATTACAAGAACAAATTTTCAAACAGATGAAGAAGATATTGTTCAAAAAGCATTAGAAGAAAAGTTTATGGAAATATTTAATCAAAATGGAATAACTAATGTATCCACTTCTGAATTTTTAACAGGTTGTGATTTAGGTGGTGGAATTGGATTTATTGACAATGGAAGTATTGGAATAAACGGATCAAATTATGGAAAAGAATTCACTATCAAATATGCTAAAGAAAGTGCTTATAGTGAACAAGATGCAACATATATTAAAAATGCAGTAAATAATATTAAGTTTGCAAATTTTGAAGGTACGGACGCAGTTTTTACAATGTATAATATAGGTGACGAAGAAAATGCTAGTAAATGGACTGAAAATACATACAATTTCAATAAACTATTCAATGATAGTTCTATAACTATTAAAGGTACAACTGGTGTTGGTGGCATAGGTGGAGGAACACCTTGGGGAGTTGGATATATTTTATACTTCTATAAAAATAATGTTCTATATGATATAAAACATATTATGAATATGGGTGCTTATGGAACAACATTAGAAAATGGAACACCTGTTAATATGGCTAAATTAGAAACTGATGACGAAATTTACAAAACTATGGCAAAAGAATTAGAAAGTAAAGGTTTTAAAAATATTTTAGGTTGTTATGAATTAACAGCTTATGGAACAACTACTAACAATATGAAAATATCATTTAATCTTGGAAGTAATTACAATGGTAAGGAAGTTCAAATATTACATAAAAAGAAAGACAATACTTATGAAATATTTAAAACAGCAATAACAGACGGAAAAGCAGAAATATCAGTTAGTGAGCTTTCTCCATTTATGATAGCTTTAAGTGATAATGAAACTATTACTACTGAAAACGTAAATAAAGCACCAAACAATGCTCAAACTTCTTCTATAGACATTGTATTATATTCTATATTAGCTCTTGGATCTTTAGTAGGAATTACTTATATTCTAGTTAGTAAGAAGAAAAAGGAAATAGCCTAGTTGCTATTTCTTTCTATTTAAAGTAATGAAAAAAATAAAATTTAAAACAAAAAATATTCTACTAATTTTATTTATAGTAGTGTTCCTATTCTCTACTACTAAAATTGTATTATTCCTATTAGATTCTAACAAAAATAAAAATGATACAAAAGAATTGATCCAAAATGTTATTAGTATAGATATAGAAGAAGAAAAAGAAGTATTTAAAATTGATTTTGAAAAACTATTATCTATCAATAGTGATACTATTGGTTGGATACGATTTAATCAAGATAAAATAAACAACCCTATTGTACATACAAAAGACAATTCATATTATCTTAAACGTTCCTTTGAAAAAGAAAGTAATCAGGCAGGAACAATATTTATGGATTATCGAAATGAATCTTTTAATGATAGAAATGTTGTATTATTCGGTCATTCAATGTTAGACGACACTATGTTTGGATCATTACAAGATATATTTAAAAATGAATTTTTTGATAAAAAGGAAAATAACTATATTCAAATATACAATAAAGATAATGAACTTTTGACTTATCAAATATTTAGTTATTACATTATAGAAAAAGAAGAATATTATATAACTACTTCATTTAAAAGTGATAGTGATTTCAATAAATTTATTGATACCATTACAAGAAGAAGTTATAAAAAGTTTGATATAGAAGTATCTACAAGTGATAATATACTTACACTTTCCACTTGCTCGGGTACAGGTGGAACATCTAAAAGAAAAGTCGTACACGCAAAAAGAGTTGAAAATTTAGAATAATCTATAAAATGATTTAAAACGAAAAGTAGTATCTATAAAGTTTTAAAAGATTTTAGATGCTACTTTTATTTTTTGAAATAAAGGAGTTGAAATTTATGTTAGAAAAAATATTTAAAATTTTAGGTGTTATAGGTTTTGTAGTAATTTGTATACTATCTTTCATAATACCTAATAATCCACTAGAAATAGTAGTAAAAGGTATTAACTATGATTATCCTATGTTTTTATGTATAATTGTTTTCGGTGGTTTATTGTATTCAATAATCTTATATGGTATCTACTTGTTGATAAATACTATATATAAAAAATATCTTAATAAAAATAACAGAGCATAAAAACATAATAATTTTGGAATATAATTTATGATCCAAAATTATTTTTTGTTTTACTATATATTAAACAGGCTAAAAATGGTATAATTATATTGGAAATTTTATATTGTGTAGTTAAATAATATTATTAAATAAGGTGGGATTTGTGTGGAAGAAGAAAGAATATTAAACGAAAATGAGTGGTTAGTTAAAAGTATTGCTAAAAAATATATAGGAAATGGTGTACCATTTGAAGATTTATTACACTATGGAAGATATGGTCTTTGGATAGCATCAGAAAAATTTGATGAAAGCAAAGGAACTAAAATATCTACACTTGCCACCCCTTGGATCAAATGGGAAATTGAAGATTATATTGCTGAAACAAAAGGTATTTCAAATTATAATAGCAAACGAATAAATAAAATGAAAAAAGTAGAAAACGAATTAACACAAGAGTTAAAACGTGATCCTACTGATAAAGAGGTTGCTGATAGATTAGAAATACCATTAGAGAAATTAGTTGAATTGAAAACATTATCACAACAAAATATCTCATTAGAAAGTACTATTGATAGTGAAAGTGATGCTACTCTTTCTGATGTTATTGCTGATAACTCTATGACACCTGAAGAACAAACAATAGATAATGAAAACAAAAAAGATATTCAGCTAATAAAAGAGGCTTTTTTTAAAACTTTATATCCTCACGAAAAACTTATTTATACATTTAAATACAAAGAAGAAATGAATGATACAAATATAGCAAAAAAGCTTGGAGTTAATAGAGTTAAAATTAAGAAAATAGTAGAAAATATTAACAATAAACTTAATGATTTTTATGAATCTGACGAATATCATAATATAACTAATGGAAAAACAGATCGTTTATTGAAAGATATTATTGAAAAACAAAAGAGAAATATTGATATATCTGCAAAGACTGAAAAAATTGCTAAATATGAAGATTATGAAAAATTAGAAGAAAAAAACTTTAAAGATATATCAACAAGATTTCAAGAAGAATATGCAATAAATTTAAGATATCCAACTTTCGAAGAACAATTTAAAAATATTTGTGAACAAAAAGATATAACTGAATCAATGTTTTGCAGAGCAACAAATTTAAGTGAAGAGACGTTTAAATATTATAAAACTAAGGGAGCAATACCAAGTATAAAAGCAATGGTATCTTTTGGTATATACTTCAAATTATCAAGTCATACTATAAATGCACTTCTAGATACAGCTGGATATAGTTTTAAAAAAAATAATAGGACGCATCTTGCATATGCCTTTGTTCTGGAGAAATTAAATGGATATCCTATTGAATATTGTAATAAAGTATTAGAATTATTAGGTATTGAAGAAAAAGATTTTTTAAATATTTATCCACAGGCTAAAAAGAAGAGCAAGAAAAAACAAGAACAAAAGAAAAACTAAAATAAAAAATAATTATTTATCATAGTATTTTGATTTATTGATTTTAATAGAAGCTGTAGTAAAATACGGCTTTTTTTTGTATGTAAAAAAAGGGTGTATCATTTATACACCTTTATTTTTCAGCCAAATATACAATCGCCTATAACTATAGTGTCAGCGAGAGAATCGTTCGACAACATTTAAAAATCTAAAGAAAGGAGAATAAAGTCTATGAAAATTGTAGGTATTGAAGAAAGAATTGGCGTATATGAAGATAATCCATTTCATAATGTTAATCTTCATTGTGCAGAAGAGTTCGGCAATAACGATAAAAGCGAAGGACTTAAGGTTTCAATAGTTAAAGTAAAGTATAATGTCTTAACAAAAACTTTTGGCAAAGAATTAACTACGTTAGAAATTAAAAGTCTTGTAGGCAGAGATGTAGAAGAATTTCATTACGATAGATACGGAAATGTTAGTCTTATAGAATTCGTTGGCTCTACCGAAACAAGCAAAAAATAATGCAAAATTAAAGTGTATACAGGTGGTGTAGTTTATAGCTACACCCTACCTGTAACTAATTTTTAAAAGGAGAAGAATTATGAATCTATTACAATTAAAAGAAGTTTTTGATCTAAACAAGAACAAAACTATAACGTTAAATGACGACTACTACATATTTATATTTAATAAATATTATACCACTATCAGCATATACGATAATGACATATTGAATTATAACGAAATAGCTCAAATTTTTTATTCAGATACGGGAGAAGTTTGGTTAGCTTTAGCAAAAGAAGAAATCGGCATTACATATATAGATAAAATAGAATATAGCTTAACAGATTCTATTGATAAGTTAGATTTATCGCCTGATCTGTTGGAAGCATTAAAGGAGAAGATGTATGAAGAATCAAGTACAAAATAAATTAAGTTTTGAAGAAAGACAAATCAGAAGAAGAAATCAAAAAGTAAATGAATTAAGATTTAAGCAAGGTATAAAAGAACTATTTTCAAAAAAGCTAAAATTTATAATATTTTCACTCTATATAATCATTGCAATACTTCTTTGGATTCTTATTTATGATCCAAGTAGTTATAAGAATATTTTTAAATTATTAGTCTACATTCTATTTTGGTTAATTTTTGGTATTTTTACCTTTGGTATTATAACGTGGTTTGGAAAGCCTAAAAAAGCAAAAAAAATAGAAGACGACGTAAAAGATGTTCTCAATATAAAAGAAGATCACAAAGTACCTATTTATGTTTCAAAATTTAAAAGAAGATGCAATATTAACAATAATATTAACACTTTTAAGTTTTATTCTCCTGATTTTTCAGAATCTAAATACGAAGAAAAAAGAACAGATATAGAACAAAAATTAGGAATCAAGATTATAGATAAAATAGAAAGTGATCAAGAATATATATACTTTGATTTTATTTTAAAGAAAAGTATTAAATCAAAAGGAGAATTAAAAGATGACAGAATCTAGTAATACCTTAACTTTGGGCTATGATTTGGAATATTGGAAAAACTTTGGAATTAAAAAAGAAATAAATGTTGATATTTCGCCACGAACAAATTCCCATATTCTATTATCGGGAATGAGTGGATCGGGTAAGTCATTTGCTGAATTCGGGTTACTAACAAAGCTAATTTTGGCTGATCCGTCAGGGGAATACTATTTTGCCGATTACAAAGCTGACGATATGTTCGAATGTTTGCGTGGCACTCCCCGTTATCGTTCTTTCAAACAAACAACGGAGTTATTGGAAATAGTTCACAATAGGTTAAATGATAGAATGTCAGGAAAAGACAAGACACGCCACCCTATCACTTTTATATGGGACGAATATATGGCAAATATACTTGCTCTTATGAATGAAGATAAAACAAGGGCTAAAAAAGTTATGAATGATGTTAGCGAAATACTTTTAATGGGTAGGTCTAAATCTATAAGGCTTGTATGCTCTTGTCAGCGACCTGATGCTGTGGCTTTCCCTGTTGGATCGAGATTAAATTATGGAATAGTTATAATTTTAGGTGTTGGGAAATCGATATATGAAATGCTTATGCCCGATCATTTGGAACAAATAAAAAAGAAAGAATTTAATCGTGGCGAGGGTGCAGTTTTATTACAGAGTGCTGATCTACACTTTATCAAAATAGGACAAGTTAATGATATGGAACGTATAAAAGAAATTTGTATAGAAGCATTATCAAAACCAATAGACGGTGGCGAAGCGTAGCGAAAGCCACCGTAAAGGAGGGGTTAGCATTGCCCCCGACTTCGATACAGATACAAATTGCTAATGAATCGTTGAAAAATCAAAAAAAAACGATGTATCTAATGTTGATACAAGGAGGTTAAAACACTATGGAATTTAAAAATGAGCCTAGTAAATCTTGGTTTTGCGAATTTAATAATCCTGAATTACACGGATTCGAGGGTACACCAGAAGAAATAGTAGATAAAGTTATCGAAATATGGACTAAAGATAATCCACAAAGAACCTGTGCAGTTGCTTATTGCATTTCAGCAAAGGGATTAAAACACCTACATTGTGTACTAGAAGATAAGAAAAGCATTAGATTCTCTGGGATCAAAAAGCTATTTAATGGTATGAATATTCAGCCTACAAAAGGAAATAAGCAACAGGCAGACGATTACATAAACAAACGTGGGAAATATGAAGAAAAAGGCGAAAAAGTACTTTTAATAAAATATTGTGGAGATATCCAAGGAAAGCAAGGAAAACGAAACGACATAGAAGCTATCGAAGAATTGATCGAACAAGGTCTAACTCCGAATGAAATTTTTGATATATCACTTGCATATAGAAAATTTGAAAAAATTACTAAAGATGCATACTACCGAAAAAGATATAAAGAAACTCCACCTAAAAGAGATGTCAGAGTATATTGGCATTATGGAAAGGCTGGGACAGGTAAAAGTTATACATACATAAAATTAGCCGAAGAATATGGAGAAGAAAATATTTACAGAGTAAGTGAATATACGAATGGTTTTATAGACAAATATAATGGAGAACCTATACTCTTTATGGATGAGCTACGAAGTGAAAGCCTACCTTATACCTTACTTCTGACTATGATAGAGGGCTATAAAACACAGATTCATAGTCGCTACACTAATAGTTTTTGCCTTTGGAATGAAGTACATATAACAAGTATATTTCCACCTGATGTATTATATAAACAAATGTATTTATTTAAAAGTGATACTTACGATCAATTAAAAAGAAGAATAAATCTTATAGTCTACCACTATAAGGAAAATGACAAATTCTTAACAAAAGAAATGACTATGGAAGAATACAGAGAATTTTCTTACTTAAATTCTGATTATGATTAAAATTTTAAAATGAAAGGAAATGGTTCTAATGCAAAAAGAATTTTATAGATCAAATAACAATGATGTTCCTATAAGTGAAAAATATACACTTACTATTGAAGAGGCATCAAAGTATTTTCGTATAGGCGAGAATAAACTTCGCAAGTTAGCAGAAGCAAATCTCAATTCTAGTTGGGTGCTAATGAATGGGAATCGAATTCAAATAAAAAGAAAGCAATTAGAAAAAATAATAGATTCTTTAAATGCGATATAGAAAAATGAGCCTTGTTTGTGATATAATGATATTGCATATCAAGGCTCTTTCTAATTGAAAGGAGCAAAATATATGTCAGAAAAAAGAAGAGATAAAAAAGGACGTATACTACAAAATGGAGAGAGCCAAAGAAAAGACGGAAGATATGCTTATAAATATATTGATAATTTCGGGAAGCCAAAATTTTTGTATGCTTGGAAGCTTACACCACTAGATAAATTACCAAAAGGAAAAAGAGAAGATTTATCATTAAGGGAAAAAGAAGAAGCATTACAAAAAGACTTATTCGATGGAATAGACTCTACAGGTAAAAAAATGACTGTCTGTGATCTTTACGAGAAATATATCAGAATCCACTCTAATGTACGAGATAATACAAAAGTAGGACGAGAAAGGCTTTTAAAATCCCTAAAAGAAGACAAACTTGGAGTATGTGCTATTGAGAATGTAAAGCCGTCAGATGCTAAAGAATGGGCTATACGAATGAAATTAAAGGGTACTCCGTATCAAGTCATTAAGAACGATCAAAGGTCTTTAAAAGCTATATTTTATATGGCGATAGAAGACGACTGCATAAGGAAGAATCCATTTAAGTTTAAACTTAAGGACATAATCGACGACGATACAGAGTCTAGAGTTCCACTTACACCATTACAAGAACATAACTTATTAGAGTTTATGAAAAATAGTAAAATCTATTATAAGTATGTAGACGATATAATAGTATTTCTTGAAACAGGTTTAAGGGCATCTGAATTGTGTGGATTAACAGAAACAGATTTGGATTTTACGAATCGTGAAATCAATATCGATCACCAATTATTAAAAAATAAACAAGGTTATTACATTGAAACACCTAAAACAGATGCAGGAGTTAGAAAAGTACCTATGAGTGATAAGTGTTTTCAAGCATTAAAACGAATTATAGCAAATAGGAAGAATATTAAATCTATTGTTATTGACGAATATAGCAACTTTGTATTTCTAAATCGAAATGGACTTCCAAGAATAGCAAGAGATTATGCTAACGTATTTCGTGGTCTAGTTTCTAAATACAATGAATGCCACACAGAATCATTACCACATAAAACAACACCTCATAGCCTAAGGCATACATTCTGTACTAAAATGGCTAATTCAGGAATGAATCCAAAAGCATTACAATATATTATGGGACACTCTAATATTCTTATAACATTAAGTTACTACGCACACGTAAATTCAGAATCAGCAAAGATCGAAATGGAAAGAGTATTAAAAAGTGAAATTTACTACTTTTTTACTACTTTTGAAAGCGAAAATATAAGAAATTATGAGAATATATGTGAGAATCTTCCAAAACAAGAAAAGCCACAAACCCTTGTAAAACCAAGTTATAGTGGCATATAAGAATTTATAAAAAGTTATTAAAAAATTATGTACTATTTTCATCTATAAAAATGTCAAATCAAATGATTACTTTTGTAAGGCATTGATTACTTTTGTAAAAATGCTATAAAAATGTCGAAATAAGTGTTATAATACTGTATATAAAAATATTGGTGAGAGTAAACAAGAAAGGTGGTAAAAAATGGAATTAATAAGAATAAGAAATGTTAGTATGCAATACAAAAATGGTGTTATGGCAATTTACGACCTTGAGTTGAAAATAAAAAGAGGAGACTTTGTATTTATCATCGGTGGAACAGGTTGTGGTAAATCTACATTAATTAAAATGTTATATAGGGAAGTAAAGCCTACAAAGGGGGAAATTATTGTAGGTGGTTTAAATGTTGCGAGATTACGAAATAGTAGGGTCTATAAATTAAGAAGAAAACTGGGAATTGTATTCCAAGACTATCGACTTCTTACAAAATCAACAGTTTATGAAAATGTTGCCTTTGCCTTAGAAGTAATTGGTGCTCCAAGGGAAGAAATTAACAAAAAAGTATTACGTGCTTTAGAACTCGTAGGATTAAAAGGAAAAGTACGTCAGTACCCAGATCAATTATCTGGTGGGGAACAACAAAGAGTGGCAATTGCAAGGGCAATCGTCAACGAGCCTAAAATCCTTCTTTGTGATGAGCCAACTGGAAACCTAGATCCAGAAAAGAGTATTGAAATTATGAAAGTATTAAATACCATTAATACTACTTTAGGGACGACGGTTGTAATGGCAACTCATGATAGAGAAATAGTGAATCGAATGAAAAAAAGAGTAGTCATCTTAAAAGAAGGTCGTCTTGTAAAGGATGTAGAGAAAGGGGAGTATGATGATGAAGCCATTTAGAATGTTTTTTAGAAGTATTCGAGATGCCTTTAAAAGTGTAATTCGAAATTTTTCCTTATCTCTAGCCTCTATTTCTTGTATTAGTATTACTTTGATTATTGTAGCGATTGGAATAATGGCATCCTTAAATGTGAATAATTTTACAAAAGTCATTAAAGAAGATGTAACAATTGTAGTATTTGTGAAAAGAGAAGTCCAAGAAAATGAACTAGGTATCATTCGAGCAAAACTAGATCAAATGGAAAATATTGCGACGATTGATTATAAATCCAAAACACAATTAAGGGAAGAGATGCAAGCCTCTTCGAGTATGTTAGAAGCAACAATGAAAGAATGGGAAGAAACAGAAAATCCATTAAAAGATACCTTTCAAATCAAGGTAAAAGAGATAGAACAAATCGCAGAAACTGCGAATATGATAGAAAAAATAGAAGGAATTGACTCTGTAAACTATGGAGAAACTATGGTAAACAAATTTTTATCTGCATTCAAAATGATAGAAAAAGGCACTATTCTAGCGATTGTACTATTAATCTTAGTAACTGTATTTTTAATTATTAATACAATCAAATTGACGATTTTCTCAAGAAAAAGAGAAATTTCCATTATGCGAGTAGTTGGTGCAAGCAACTTTTCAATAAAAATGCCATTTGTAGTAGAAGGAATGGTATTAGGAATTTTCGGGGCCATTATTCCAATCATTCTCGTCATTTATGGATACTACGCTTTATATAAACATTTCGGAGGACAGATATTCTCACCTCTAATCCAATTAATTAAACCTGAGCCATTTGTTTACATGGTATCCTTAATTATACTAGCGATTGGTATGCTTGTGGGTATGATTGGTAGTTATCGAGCAGTAAGGAAGTATTTAAAAGTATGAGAAAGAAAATATTAAGTAGTATTACAGTTTTATGTACATTTGTAATGATGTTACCAATTTCTGTTTTAGCAGAAGAAGTTACGTTTGGTCAATTTCAAGATGATTTAGCAAAAGCAGAAAAAAAATTAAAGGATAACAACCAATCAATCAATAATAGTCAGAATCAAATTAATGCAGACAGCGAAACCATTAGGAAACTAAAAAGTGAAATAGAAGCAATGGGAGTAGAAACCAATGAACTACAACAACAAATCGCAGAATCCAACATTAGTATTGCAGAAAGAAGACAACAAACGAAAGATGTAATTAGTTATTATCAAATGAGTCAAGGGGAGAATATTTACCTAGAATATGTTTTTGGGGGAGAATCTATTACTGATTTAGTATATCGCCTTTCTATTGTAGAACAAATTACAGAATACAATGAAAAAGTAATGGAAGAATTAGAAAATTTAATTAAAGCAAATGAACAAAGAAAAGTAGACCTTGCAAATAAAGAAAAGGAATATGAAAACAAAATCAGTAATCTAAATGCTGAAATTGGGAAATTGACAAATTCTGTTTCAAAACTAGGGGAACTCTCACCAGGCTTAGAACAGGAGGTTAAAACGAAAAGAGAATTAGTTGAATCCTATAAAGCACAAGGATGTAAGAACCGAAGTGATGTGATTGGAAAAGACTGTGCAGTTTCTTCGTCGAATGGTCAATTCTCAAGACCAATCAAAACAGGTTATATTACGAGTTTTATTGGATATCGTTGGGGGAGCCTTCATAGGGGGCTAGATATGGGAAGTTCCCTTGGAAGAAATACACCATTATATTCTGTTGGATATGGGAGAATTACCTCTATTTGGAAAGATAAGAATGGTGCCAATAATGTCAATATTGAATATCGAGGAAGAGATGGAAAATATTATACAGCAATTTATGCACATCTCAGTAGATATGGAAATATATACAAAAATATGGAAGTAACACCAAATACAATTCTCGGATACATGGGTGATACAGGATTTGTAACGGGAGTTCATCTCCATTTAGAGTTATGGCCATGTAGACTTTATGTGGACAAGGAATGCGAAGGATGGGATGAATATGTAAGGTTTGTAAACAAGCAGTATAAATCAGGATTTAAAGGAGCAGAAAGTGTTATTAATTTCCCAAACAAAACCTATCAGACATGGACAAGTAGATAAGATATTTTGACAATAAGAATCTAAATAGAAAAAACACTAGAATCAGAAACGTTTCCAACAAGAAACGGTATCTGAAATAACTAGTGTCTTTTTATTTTTGATTTTCGTACATTAATCCTTTATAATATTTCCAAGCAATAATTCGAAAAGCATTCTTTTCTATTAAGTTTTCATCAATTGTCCCATTTTCTAATGCTCTTTTAATAGAATTAAAACTTTCTTCATAATCCGTAGTCATAATAATATCATTCCCAGCAAGAAGTGCTTTCACAGTAACATCATCAATAGAAGAAACAGCACCCATCGCTAAATCATCAGTCATAATAATTCCAGTAAATCCCAGTTCATTACGAAGCACATTATGAACACTAGGTGAAAGGGAAGCGGGATTACTAGCATCAATACTATTTACGGTGTTATGGCTTACTAAAATGGCCTCTCCTCCAGCATCAATTCCTGACTTAAATGGTGGTAAGTCATTCTGTAAAATTTCCTCATAAGTTCGTTGATCGACAGTACCTGTTTGATGAGTATCTGCATTATTTCCATACCCAGGAAAATGTTTCATCACATAAGAAACTCCCAGTCCTTTGCTTGATTCAATTACAGTTTTTGCATAAGTAGAAGTTAAATCTACTCCCTGACCAAAGGAACGCTCATACATATAGTCGCTAGGATTGGTAGAAACATCAACAACAGGTGCTAAATTAAGATTAATTCCAAGGTCTTTTAATAAATTACTTTTATTAATTGTATCGGTACGAATGGCATCAAAACCACCTGCCGCATATAAATCTTTAGAAGACTTAAATTTCTCAGGAGCAAGATTTGAATTACTACTAACTCGGACAACCTTTCCTCCTTCTTCATCTACCGCTGTTAAAATAGGAATCTTTGAAGCATCTTGAAGTTCAGCCATCATTCCTTCCACTTCCTCTTTTAGTTTTCCACTGAAGTCTTTTTCAAAGAAGACATATCCTCCAAACTGATATTGTTTTAAAGCAGCAACAGCATTTTGACCAGGATAACGAACCAAAAGTAATTGTGCAATTTTCTCATCTAAAGACATTTCCTTTAGCTTTTTTCCAGCCAGAATATAGTAATTACTAAAAATCCCTTTATCTAACCAATCAGTAGAAATTCCATTTTCATCAACAGAAACTTTAGAAGTCAGATAATTAACAACTTTTCCTTCCTGTACACTTTTATTCTTATCTAATGAACCAGTATATTCAATTTGAATATTGGATCCAGCTTCTGCATGAACTCCATGGACTGCAAATGTATAAATAATATGGTTACTATCTTGTACAGTAAGCTCATCATCTTGTGCCCACATAACAGTAGCTTCCATACTTTTTGTTTTAACCTCTGAACCTTTAAAACTCTCTGTAATAGCAACCCCAAGAAAGACAAAAAGAGTTAGAGCCATAACTGTTGCAAAGCCTAAAAAATATTTTTTCTCCATTTTCATCACCTATGGTACTATTATATAATTCTACAATTATCATTATGATAAGAAAATTAATAAATAATTTTTCTATTTTTAAAGATTTTTTTCTCTTAAAAAGATTGCAAAAATAGAATAATTGTAGTTTTTAAAAAATCATAATTTGTTCGATTGTCTTTTAATTATAAAAATGATAAAATAATCCAATAAATCTCTTTTTATTATAGAAATTATTACCTAGATGTTTTTATTCAGAAAATAAAAAAATAACGAATTTGTCCTCCTGAAAAAAGGAACATAGCCAAAGAATAGAAATAATCATTTAAAGGCGAGTGATTTAATTAATAGTGATTATAGTAAGATTAGGAAGTGATAATATGTTCAATTTAGTATCAAAATATAAACCAAGTGGGGACCAACCACAGGCAATAGAAAAACTAGTTCAGGGGATTAAAGAGGGAAAAAGAGATCAAGTACTATTAGGAGCAACGGGTACAGGAAAAACCTTTACCATTGCGAATATTATTAAAGAAGTAAATAAACCAACTCTAATATTAGCGCATAACAAAACACTAGCAGGACAACTTTATAGTGAATTTAAAGAACTCTTTCCTAATAATAGAGTGGAATATTTCGTTAGCTACTATGACTATTATCAACCAGAAGCCTATGTTCCATCAACGGATACTTATATTGAAAAAGATTCTTCCATCAATGACGAGATTGATGAGCTTCGTCATGCAGCAACGAGTGCTCTTTTATCGGATGAAAATGTCATTGTTGTAGCAAGTGTCTCTTGTATTTATGGAATTGGTGAAGTCGAAGAATATAAAAATAAAATGTTAACTTTATCAGTAGGAGAGAATATCGAAAGAAATAAAGTACTAGTGAAACTAGTGGAAATGCAATATGGAAGAAATGATTTAGATTTTAAGCGTGGAACCTTTCGAGTAAAGGGAGATGTATTGGAAATAATTCCATCATATCAAAGTAGCAAGGGATTCCGAATAGAATTCTTTGGGGATGAAATTGATCGAATTAGTGAAATTGATGCCTTAACGGGTGTGGTTCTTCAAAATAAAAAAAATCTAAGTATCTTTCCAGCTAGTCACTTCGTAACAAGTGATAATAAATTAAAAGAAGCGATTAAAAGAATTAAAAGTGAATTAAAAGAACGATTAATAGAACTAAAAAAAGATAATAAGCTACTCGCAATGGAACGATTAGAACAAAGAACACATTATGATATTGAAATGTTAGAAGAAACGGGCTTCTGTCATGGAATCGAGAATTACTCTAGGCATATGTCTTTACGTGGGGAAGGGGAAACACCAACCACTCTAATTGATTTCTTCGGGAAAGATTTCCTTTTAGTAATTGATGAATCTCATGTAACAATTCCACAGGTAAGAGGAATGTATAATGGAGATCGAGCGAGAAAAATGAATTTAGTAGAGTATGGATTTCGATTACCAAGTGCCTTAGATAATCGTCCATTAAAATTTGACGAGTTTGAGAAAAAAATCAATCAAGTAATCTATGTATCTGCTACCCCAGGAGATTATGAATTAGAACGTACTTCTCATCAATTTATTGAACAAATTATTCGGCCAACGGGATTACTAGATCCAACGATTGAGGTTCGTAAAACAGAAGGCCAAATTGATGACTTAATTTATGAAATTAAAGAAAGAATTGGAAAAAATGAACGAACGCTAATCACCACTTTAACTATTCGAATGGCAGAAGAGCTTACAAACTATTTAAAAGATATTGACATCAAAGTAGCATATCTCCATAGTGAAGTAAAAACCTTAGAAAGAATGAAAATCATCCGTGATTTACGTCTAGGAAAATATGATTGTATTGTTGGAATTAATTTATTAAGGGAAGGAATTGATATTCCAGAGGTAAGTCTAATTGCAATTCTTGATGCGGACAAGGAAGGATTCTTAAGAAGTGAACGTAGTCTAATTCAGACGATTGGTCGCTGTGCAAGAAATGCAAGTGGACACTGCATTATGTATGGGGACAAAATTACAGATAGCATGAAAAAAGCAATCGATGAAACAAAGAGACGTCGAAGTATTCAAGAGAAATACAATGAAGAACATCATATAATTCCAAAAACAATCGAGAAAGAAGTTCGTGACCTAATTTCAAATATTGACGAAGAATCCAATAAAAAATCAAAGAAGCCAACAAAACAAGATAAGAAAGAAATACTAAAAACAATTGCTGCTGTTGAGGAAGAGATGAAGAAAGCAGCAAAAGACCTTGATTTTGAAAGAGCAATGGAATTACGGGATTTATTATTCGAAATGAAAGCAAGTATGTAATAGGATTTTTATGAAAAAACGATGGAAAAGAATTTATATAGAAATTACCAATACCTGCAATTTATCATGTTCCTTTTGTAGTAAAACAAAAAGAATAAAAAAAGAAATAACACCTATAGAATTTGAAGAAATATTAAAGAAAATAAACCCTTATACAGATTATCTCTATCTTCATGTAAAAGGAGAGCCACTTCTTCATCCAAATTTAAAAGAACTGTTGACTCTTTCCAACCAATATCATAAAAAAGTAACAATCACAACAAATGGGACATTTCTATATGAAATGCGTGAAATTCTAGTAAATAGTCCAGGAATTCGTCAAATCAACATTTCTCTTCATAGTGAAAATCAAAAGAAAAACTATTTAAAAGATATTTTAAAAGCTGTTGATTCACTTTCTCAAAATAAGAAGATTGCCTACAGATTTTGGACTCTCCAAAACAACATTTTGGATAAAAAATCTATAGAAATTGTGAATCAAATAATAGACTATTATCATTTACCAATAGAGACGATAGAAAAAATAAAAAAAGAAAAAAATATTAAAATCAAGGAAAATATTTATATCAGTAAAGAGAATCAATTTCTATGGCCAGGATTAGAAAATGATTATTACCAAGAAGAAGGATACTGTCATGGATTAAAAGATCAAATTGCAATTCTTTCAGACGGAACAATCATTCCATGTTGCTTAGATGGAGAAGGAATTATAAATCTAGGAAATATCTATAAAAGTGATTTAGAAACAATTTTAGAAAATAGTCGAACAATCAAAATAATTGAGGGATTCCATAATCGAAAGGCACAAGAGGAATTATGTAAGCATTGTAGTTTCAAAGAAAGATTTGATAGAAATAAGACAAGTCAACGCTAATAACAATTTTTACTACGAGGAAAAGAATAATTCTTCTTTTTTTGTTAAAAATAAAGATAGGTAGCAAAAAATCTTGACAAAACCGTCAATTTTTAATATAATAAGCAACGAAATTGATGAGGGAAAAAGAGGAGGAATTGTTATGTTAAACTTAAAGCTACCAAGTTACTTTGATACAGAAAAAGTTTTCTTCGGTTTTGCGGATACAGTGAATCCAAATGCTAGTACCAATGAGAATCAAATTGTACCTAAGGTGGTAATCTTAGAGAAAAAATCAAAAGCAAAAAATGCGAAATTTGAACCAATTAAGACCTACGAATACCATAATATCAATAAAATTATCCCACTTGCTTCTTACATGAAAGAAAATGAAATTGGATGGTTAATCAGTAGTGATAAAGTAGAAAAGATAATTGAAAGAACAGGATTAGAAGAGGCAAAAGTTCTAGACACACAAAAACATGAAAAAGTATTAAAAAAAGCTGCTTAAAAAGTAGTTTTTTTATTGACACAATTGACGGTAAAAATTTTAACTTTTATTGACATAAGGAAATAAAAATAAGTAAAATAAAGATAATAAAGGAGGAGTAAGTATGCAAGAAGCAAAAGAAATACTAACTAGGGAGTACATAAAGAGAGTATTAATGGACATGATAGATCGCCAAGCATTTTTAAACTTAGTTGCTCCATATCGAGTAGGAACTGCAGTGAACTTTGAACAAATGAAAGAAGCTGGGGTTGTTGATACCTATAATTTGTTTGCCTATCTTACAACTGCCTCTTCTCTTAAAAAAACAGTTCTAGAATCAATGATAGCAGATTATAGTAGTGATTCATCAAAAAAAGAAGAATTGAAGAGCAAACAAGAAAAACAGCAAAAAAGACTAGAAAAACTCCAGGAAAAAATAGGATTCACCCCTCAAAATGGAGGATTGATTGATGAATTAGAGGAAGCAAATGGGTTAAGTAATATAATGATTGGAGAGGAAGCAATAAACACAACGAATAAAACATTAGAAGAACAAATTACTATCTATCAAGAGCAGTTAAAAAATATTTTACAGGATAAAATGAGAGAAGAAAATCCAGAAATAAATCCTCAAAATATAATTACTGTTTGTAGAGAAGTAGAAAAGCTACAATCAGTAATCACAGAATTCATAGAACAAGAAACAAAATCCAAAACCGTGAGTCAATCATCTACCAATTATCAAAAAACTCTAACTCAAGATTAAAAAATACCAAAATATTGGTATTTTTTTTAGTAATTAGATTTAATTAATAAAATTATAAAAAAGGTCCAACCAAAATTTTTAGGTGATAATAATCTTTAAAAATCTAATTGACGAACTTATGTTTGTATGATATATTCATATAGAAAAACACAAAACAAATAAAAAAATTGTGTTATAATAAGAAAACGGGTGATAACTATGGATAAAATTATAGTCAAGGGAGCAAGAGAAAATAATCTAAAAAATGTAAATTTAGAACTCCCTAAAAATAAACTAATTGTAATGACGGGAGTATCAGGAAGTGGAAAGAGCTCCCTTGCTTTTGATACCATATATGCTGAAGGACAACGACGCTATGTAGAAAGTTTATCTGCCTATGCCAGACAGTTTTTAGGTGGAACAGAAAAACCGGATGTCGATTCAATTGAAGGGCTCTCTCCCTCTATCAGTATCGATCAAAAAACAACCAGTAAAAATCCCCGTTCAACTGTTGGGACTGTAACGGAAATCTATGATTATTTAAGATTATTATTTGCACGAATTGGAACTCCTTATTGTCCAAATCATCAAGTTCCAATCAGTTCTCAAAGTGTGGAAGAAATGGCAAATAAAATCATGGAAAAAGAGTTAGGAACGAAAATTATTATTATGGCACCAGTTGTTCATGGAGAAAAAGGAATCCACAAAGACTTATTAGATGATTTAAGAAAAGAGGGTTATGTGCGTGTTCGAATCAATGGAGAAACTTATGATTTAGGAGAAGAAATAACCTTAGAGAAAAATAAAAAAGACAACATTGATGTGATTATCGACCGAATTGTTTTAAAAGAAGATAGTAGAGGACGGTTGATGGAATCAATTGAAACAGCAACCAAACTTTCCCATGGAAAAGTAGTCATTGACTTTATTGGAGATAAAGAAGTCGTATTTTCTGAAAATTTTGCATGCCCTTACTGTGATTTTTCTCTTCCAGAACTAGAACCTAGGATGTTTAGCTTTAATGCTCCATTTGGTGCATGTACCGACTGCAAAGGGCTTGGAATTAAACTAAAAATGGATCCTGATTTAGTAGTACCAGATAGCACAAAGAGTCTAAACAATGGTGCGATTAAAACACTAACAGATGATCCAGAGGCTTTGGACTTCAAACGTTTAGAATGTTTATGCAAGCACTATAAAATTAATATGGACAAGCCATTTTCAAAACTTACAAAAAAAGAGCAAAACTATATTCTTTATGGAAGTGATGAACTCATTCATTTCAACTATCGTTCTAAAAGTGGAAATCAGTATAATCAGAAGGATTATTACGAAGGGATTATCAATAATTTAGAACGAAGATATATGGAAACGAATAGTGAATGGATTCGTGAATGGTTAGAAAACTATATGATTGAAACGGAATGCGAAACCTGTCATGGAAGTAGATTACAGGATAGTGTTTTGTCCGTTTTAGTAGGTAAAAAGAATATACATGAAGTAACGAGCCTTAGTATTAAACAAATCATTGAATTTTTCAATCAATTAAAACTAACAAAATCTCAACAGGAAATTTCCAATTTATTAATCAAAGAAATCCAATCGAGATTATTATTCCTAAAGAATGTTGGATTAGAATATCTAACACTCAATCGATCAGCTGGCACATTATCTGGTGGAGAAGCACAACGAATTCGTCTAGCGACCCAAATTGGATCAAAATTAACAGGAGTACTTTATGTATTAGATGAACCGAGCATTGGACTCCATCAAAGAGATAACGAAAAGTTAATTAAATCGCTACTTGAAATGAGAGATTTAGGAAATACTTTAATTGTAGTAGAACATGATACTGATACGATGCTTGCAAGTGATTTTCTAGTAGATGTAGGGCCAAAAGCTGGAAGTGAGGGTGGATATATCGTTGCTGCCGGAACTCCAAAAGAAGTAATGAAAAACGAAAACAGCATCACAGGAAAATACTTATCTGGAAAAGAAGAAATAGAGGTCCCAAAAACAAGAAGAAAAGGTAATAAGAAATATATCGAAATCAAGGGAGCGAGTGAGAACAACTTAAAAAACATCGATGTGAAAATTCCACTAGGAACCCTTACTTGTGTAACAGGGGTATCTGGAAGTGGAAAGAGTACTTTAGTTAATCAAATTCTTTGTCGAGCAGCCTATTCAAAAGTTTATAAAAGTAAAGAAAAACCTGGAAAACATAAAAAAATTCTAGGATTAGAACATATTGACAAAGTAATAGAAATTTCTCAAAATCCAATTGGACGAACTCCAAGAAGTAATCCAGCAACTTATACTGGCGTATTCGATGAAATTAGAGAACTATTTACCAACACCAAAGAAGCCAAAATGAACGGATTTGAAAAAAACAGATTCTCTTTTAATGTAAAAGGTGGACGCTGTGAAGCCTGTCGTGGAGATGGTGTTAAAAAAATTGAGATGCACTTCTTACCAGATGTCTATATTCCATGCGAAGTATGTCATGGTACTAGATATAACAGTGAAACTTTAAAAATAAAGTATAAAAACAAAAATATTGCAGAAGTATTAGACATGAGAGTATCTGAAGCATTAGAATTCTTTGAAAACGTTCCCAAAATAAAAAATAAATTACAAGTTCTAGAAGACGTTGGAATTGGATATATTAAATTAGGACAAAGTGCAACCACTTTATCTGGTGGGGAAGCAGGTCGTGTAAAGCTTGCCAAAGAACTCCAAAAGAAGCCAACAGGAAAAGCACTCTATATTTTAGACGAACCGACAACAGGGCTTCACTCTGCTGACATTAAAAGATTACTTGCAATATTTAAT
Organism: uncultured Caryophanales bacterium; assembly: GCA_947571655.1. Taxonomy (GTDB): domain Bacteria; phylum Bacillota_I; class Bacilli_A; order RF39; family UBA660; genus Alloscybalousia. The sequence continues at coordinate 80,234 of CANOYR010000002.1, read as the reverse complement.
AAAATAGTAGATAATAAAGATACTGTAGTAATCATTGAACATAACTTAGATGTAATAAAATGTGCAGACTATATAATCGATTTAGGACCAGAAGGTGGAGATTCTGGTGGAAACATAGTGGCAACTGGGACTCCAGAAGAAATTGCCAAAGTAAAAGAATCGGCAACGGGAAGTTTTTTGAAAAGAATATTAAAATAATTGGGTGAGAGAATGAAAATTACAAGACAGAGAATAGAAAGTCTAATAGAGTGGACTTTGCAAATTCTAGGGTATGCACTAATATTAATATTTGTTGCTACCTTTTTTGATACTTTTCAAATTGATGATGAGCATCTCTACTTATATGGATTACTAGCAACATTAATTATTTTTATATTAAACAAAACAATCAAGCCTATTCTCTTCTTCTTGACCATTCCAATTACAGGTATTACTATAGGAATCTTTTATCCGTGTATTAATTTATTCATATTAAAGTTAACGGATTGGATTCTTCAAAAACATTTTCAAATTACAAATATTTTTATTGCCTTTTTACTAGCAATCTTAATATCCATAATGAACCAATTAGTAGAAGTGATTATTACAAAACCAATTATGAGGAGAATAAAGAGAAATGAATAGAATTGCATTAGATTTAGGATTTATACAAATATATTGGTATTCAGTATTTATCTTTTTAGGAATTTTTTTTGGAGTATGGGTAATCTTAAGCGAATGCAAAAAACAAAAGATTAATGAGGATTTCATTGTTAACTTAATCTTTTATACAGTAATCTTTGGTCTAATTGGGGCAAGACTTTATTATGTAGCATTTAACTTTGAATACTATCAGAAGTATCCATTAGAAATATTAGAGGTATGGAATGGAGGACTTGCAATCCATGGGGGAATTCTAACTGGAAGTCTATTTATCGCCCTATACTGTAAAAAATACAATGCCAAAATATTAAAAGTATTAGATATTGTTGTCATCGGTTTAATTCTTGGACAAGCAATTGGACGATGGGGAAATTTTTTTAATCAAGAAGCCTATGGAGCAGTAACTTCCCTAGAGAGATTACAAAGTCTAGGAATTCCAAAGGCAATCATCGATGGAATGTTCATTCAAGGTGCTTATCGTCATCCTGCCTTTCTTTATGAATCAATTTGGTGTGCATCTGGATTCCTTGCCTTATTAATGATTAGAAATTATAAGTACTTAAAAACAGGACAGTTATCTGGTGTTTATCTAGCATGGTACTCTTTAGGAAGGCTATTTATTGAAGGAACAAGGAAAGATAGCTTGATGCTTGGACCATTTCGAATGGCACAGATTGTATCGATTATTGGAATTATTTTAGGAATTTTACTCATTCTTTTCTGTAAAAAAGGTACGAGATTTGATAATCTTTACAAGGATACAGAAAAAGAAGAAATTTTCTTTTAGGAGGAATTATGAAAGATAGATATGACACTATCATTATCGGAGGAGGAGTGGCTGGAATGACAACAGCCCTCTATTTAAAAAGAGCTGGAAAAAACGTTGCGATAATTGAAAAAGAATCTCCTGGTGGCCAAATTACCAGAACCGCAACCATAGAAAATTACCCAGGAATCCTTAAAATCGAAGGACCTGAACTTGCCTTTCAAATGTATGAACAAATAAATAACTTAGAAGTCCCCTTTCTTTTTGAAGAAGTAACAAGTATCAAAAAAGAAAAGGAAAAGTTTATAATACATACCATTAACAATCAACTAGAATGTAAAAATCTAGTTCTTGCACTTGGTAGAACCCCAAAAAAATTAGGAATCAAAAATGAACAAAAACTTTCTGGAAAAGGAATCAGTTGGTGTGCAATTTGTGATGGCCCCCTATACAAAAATAAAGAAGTAGCTGTGATTGGCGGAGGAAAAGCTGCCGTTGAAGAGGCAATTTATCTATCCAAAATGTGTTCTAAAGTTACATTAATTCATAGAAGAAATGAATTTCGAGCAGAAGAAAACCTTATGGAGGAACTAAAATCAATGTCCAATATTCAACTTGTAACCAAAAACCAAGTAGTAGAATTTGTTGAGAAAGAAGAAAAACTAGAGGGATTAATATTAGAAGATGGAAAAGAAATCAAAGTAGATGGATGTTTTGAATTTATTGGACAGGAACCATCCACTAATATTTGTAAAGACTTAAAACTCTTGGATGAAAATGGTTATATTGAAGTAAATGAAAAATTTGAAACAAAAATTAAAAACTTATATGCTGGTGGAGATTGTATTAAAAAAGACCTATATCAAATCATAACAGCCTGTGCAGATGGTGCAATTATAGCAGAAAACATCATAAAAAATAGTAACTGATAGAACTAAAAATAAAAAATACAAATAAAAAAACTGAAGTTGACCAAAATATATTATAATTAGAATAAGAAAGGATGAGAAAAGATGTCAAAAGGAACAGGAATCATTATTGCGATATTAGGAGTAGTTTTAGTATTAGCGATGATAATTGGAGGAAGCTATAACTCGATTGTAACAAAATCAGAAAATGTAGATACAAAATCTGCAAACGTTTCTGTAATGCTAGAAAGACGAGCCGATTTAATTCCAAATTTGGTAAACACAGTAAAGGGATACACAACTCATGAAACAGAAATTATCGATAAAATTACAAAAGCAAGAGAAAACCTTCTAGCAGCAAAAGACATGGATGACAAAGTAAAAGCAAACGACGAATTAACAAAATCATTAGATGCTCTCATGGTTGTTGTTGAAAACTATCCAGATTTAAAAGCAAGTGAAAATTTTATTCAATTATCCGATGAACTTGCAGGAACAGAAAATAGAATTGCAGTCGCTAGGAAAGATTATAACGATGCTGTGAAAAGTTATAATACAGCAATCAAAAAATTCCCGATGAATATCATCGCTGGAATGTTTGGGTATGAACAAAAAGAATACTTTGAAGCAAGTGAAGGATCTACAAAAGTTCCAAACGTAGAATTTTAAATATGAAAAAGAAATTCATAATCTGTTTACTAGTTTCTTTTTTCATCCTACCAGATAGTGTAAGAGCCATTGTAAACCCGACAAAAGAATTCTATGTCAATGACTATGCAGACGTTTTATCTGAAAAGAATGAACAATATATTATCGAAAAAAGTAAAAAACTCGAAGAAAAAACAGGAGCACAAATTGTAGTGGTAACTGTGAAAAATCTAGAGAGAAAAGACATAGAATCCTATGCAACTGAATTGTTTCGAAAATTTGGAATTGGAGCAAAAAATGAAAATAATGGACTATTACTCTTAATCTCTTTAGAGGAGAGAAAAAGTAGAATAGAAGTAGGATATGGACTAGAAGGACTTTTACCAGATGGAAAAACAGGAAGATTTCAAGATGAGTATATGATTCCATACTTCAAAGAAGATCATTTTGATGAAGGAATCTTAAATGGTTATAAGGCTTTCTTTAAAGAAATTGCTACTTATTACGAATATACAGAAGATATCGATGAGCCAATAGAAGAAGAAAATGATATTGGAGAATGGATCACAATCATTATTAGTTTCATTGGGAGAAATGGAAGAAGAACTGGTGGATTTTATTATGGAGGAAACCCATTTGGTAGAAGATCCTCTAATCGTGGAGACAGTTTTTTTGGTGGAGGATTTTCTGGAGGTGGAGGATTCTCAGGCGGTGGAGGAAGTTCTAGAGGTTTCTAGAACTTTTTTCTATTGGAAATTCAATCAAAGCTCTTTTTGAAAAAAACAATACAATCTATGGTATACTAAGAAAAAAATAAAAATATAGTTAAACAGAAACCTAAGGAAAGGAAGCGATTCTATGAGCAAAAAAGTTGTAGTTTTAGGTGGTGGAACAGGAATGTCCCATCTACTTCGAGAATTCAAAGACTTTCCTGTAGAAATTACAGCGATTATTACCGTTGCTGATAATGGAAAATCAACAGGTAAACTGCGAGAAGAATTTTCAACACCCGCTGTTGGAGATATTCGAAAAGTATTAACGAATCTTTCCCCATTACCACCAGAAATTAAAGATATCATGGAATATCGCTTTGATACCTATAGTGATTTAAATGGACATCCAATAGGAAATCTAATGCTAACAGCCATGGTAAATCAGACGAATTCCTTAAAAAAAAGTATTGAACATTTAAGTAAATTACTAGATATAAAACATAAAGTTCTTCCTCTATCAGAAGACTACTTAACATTAGAAGCAGAAACTATGGATGGAAAAACAATTATAGGACAATCACAAATTATGAACTCTTATAAACTATTTAAGAAAATAAAATACAAAGAATCTCCACATATCCTAAAAGAAGTAAAAGAAGCGATTCAAGAAGCAGACATCATCATCTTAAGTATGGGAAGTCTTTATACGAGTATTCTTCCTCATTTAATCTGTAAAGAGATGATTAAGGCAATTGATCATTCCAAGGCACCTCTTATGTATTTATGCAACATTATGAATCAACCTGGAGAAACGGAAGAGAGTTATGTTAGTCATTACTTATCAATAATAAACAATAATTTAGGAAAAAGAAAAATAGAAATTGTAATCGCAAATAATAAAGAAATATCAACAGAAATGATAAAAAAATACGAAAAAGAACAGAAACAACCAATAAAAATAGATAAAAGAAATATAGAAGAAATGGATATAGAACTAATAGAAGATGACTTAATTACGATAGAAGATGGAACCATTAAACATAATAGCTTAAAACTAAGTTCTATTATTTTCTCCTATTTAATGAGGTGATAGAATGTCATTTACAACAACAATCAAAGAAGAAATTTCAAGAATTCAAAGTTCCAAATCAGAAAGTATTGCAGAATTGTCTGGATTTTTAAGGAACAATAGCAATTATACAGAAGATACTATTGATTTAATTACAGAAAATGCTACAGTTTTAAAAAGAATTTATAAACTATTAAAAGATCTCTACGATATTACCTGTGAATTTGAAACGAGAAAGGGAAATAACTTTAGTAAAAATAACTTATATCTAATAATGATTAATGAAAAAGTAGACTTTGTTTTAAGAGACTTGTCGATTCTTTCGGAAGAAGGGGAATATTTAAAAAAACCACAAGCCTATCTAATAGATACAGAGGAAGATAAAAGAGGCTATTTAAGAGGAGTATTCTTAGCAAGAGGAAGTATCAATGATCCAAAAACCTCAAGATATCACTTAGAGCTGATCATTGATGAAAAAGAAGAAGCAATCTTTCTTCAAAATCTTTTAAATGAATTCTACTTAAATAGTAAAGTATTAGCGAGAGAAAAAGGATATATGGTCTACATCAAAGAAGCAGAAAAAATTGGAGATTTCTTAAGACTTATCCAAGCTTCCAATGCTGTTTTATACTATGAAGATATTAGAATCTATAGGGATCATAAAAATATGACCAATCGTCTAAATAATTGTGAGCAGGCAAACATAGATAAAATTGTAGAAACTGCCACCAGACAGATAGAGGATATCGAATATTTAAAAGAAAATCTGGGAATGGAACTATTAGATGACAAAACAAAAGAAGTAATCTCTTATCGTGAAAAATATCCAGAAGCTTCTCTTTTAGAACTGAGTGAAATTATTACTTACGAAACAGGAAAACCGATTACCAAATCAGGATTAAATCATCGTTTCCGAAAAATTAAAAATCTTACTGAAAAAATGAAAAAAGAAATGAATGTTGAAAAATAACGAAAAATCTGTTATAATATGCGAAAAGTTAGGGGGGGATAACTATGGAAAAAAGCAAACAAGAACAGATTTATCGAACACTAGAAGAAATTGATATCAATCCAGAATTTGTAATAAGAGAGTCCTTTTTAGGTTATAAATATCGAAAAGGTAGGGGAAAATTATATGAAAACGATGCAGAAATTCCCAATAACTTAATTCGTCTATACTATGGATTAGGATTCAATTTAGAAAATTTTAATGCTTTAAAAAAGGTTTTTATTACGCATTATATAAAAAATGAAAGTGAATTAGAAAGAGTCGATATTCATCAAAACCATAGTAATGTTGAGATTCAAGGATTAAGAAAAATGTATGAATATATTCATTCTGATGATATTGATTACATGTTCAATATTTATACGTTAAAAGAACTTCATGAAAAATTATTTTCATTAACTGAATTTCCGGAATGCGCAGGAGAATTTCGAAAAAGTGATGCCTACTTATCAGGAACTGGCACCAACCTAGCAGAATGGACCATGATTCGACCACTACTAAACGTTTTGGATGAAGAGGTTCAAACATTACTAAAAATGGCACCATTAGTCAAAGAATATACTGATGTAAACCTATTATTTGAGTATATTAACCGTTGTGTCATATTAAAATGTAAGATTATCAAAATCCACCCATTCATTGATGGAAATGGAAGGGTAACAAGAGGATTTACTAATAAATTATTTGAATATGCTGGACTTCCACCAATTTATATTAAGTCAAATGAAAGAAAAGAATATCAAATAGCAATGCACAAAACGGATGAGGACAACTATCATGATATCATTAACTTTTACAAATACAAAATATGTGATTCTATCATAGAACTAGATATTAATGAGCGTATGAAATTAAAAAAAGAGGACTTTCAAAAGAAAATAAATTTACCAAAATAAAAAGATTAAAAGAATTTAAAAGTTCTATTTAATCTTTTTTTCTATAATCTTATCAACGAGTCCATATTCTAATGCTTCTTTACTATCCATAAAATTATCTCGTTCTGTATCGTGTTCGATCGTCTCAATTTTTTGATTAGTATTTTCAGCAAGCATTTCATTTAATCTTTTTCGTAACTTTAAAATATGTTCTGCCGCAATCTTAATTTCTGTTGCCTGTCCTTGTGCGCCTCCGAGAGGTTGATGAATCATAACCTCTCCATTCGGTAAAATAAATCGTTTTCCCTTTTCTCCAGAAGATAATAAAAAGGCAGCCATGCTAGCGGCCATTCCCAAGCAAATTGTAGAAACATCACTTTCTACAAAATTCATCGTATCATAAATTGCCATACCAGCAGTAACGGATCCCCCAGGAGAATTAATATATAAACTAATATCATCATGATTTAAAGAATCCAAATATAAAATTTGGGCGATGACACTATTGGCAGTATCATCTGTGATTTCTCCAGATAAAAGAATAATTCGATTCTTTAAAAGTCTAGAAAAAATATCATAACTTCTCTCCCCATTTGTCTCCTTTTCTACTACCATTGGTACTAAATTCATATTATCACCTAATACTATTTTACAATGGATAATCAAAGACCATACAAAAAAGAAGAAGACAAATTCCGATAAAATTGTAATAAATTAGAAAAATTGTGATACAATGGGATTAATAAATAATAAAGAGAATAAGGGTGATAATATGAACAGTGTAAAAGTAACTGTGAATGGAAATATTATGGAAGTAACTAATGGAACTTCCTTAGAAGAACTGTCAAAACTATATCAAGACAATTTTAAATATGAAATTATTTTAGCTAAAATTGATGGAATCTATGAAGAACTAACCACAACAATCCACAAGAATTGTACAGTAGAATTTTTAGATTTAACGGATTCAGGTGCGAATAAAGTATATCTGAATGGATTAATTTACTTAGTAATTTATGCAGCGAAAAAACTATTTGGAAATCAAATAGAAGTGAAAGTGAATCACTCAATTGACAAAGGTTTATATATTGAAACAACTCGTAGAATCTCAGAAGAATCTCTAAAAAGACTAGAACTAGAAATGAGAAAAATTGTTCAAGATGACCTACCAATCAGCAAAGTTACAGTTACAAGATTTGATGCGATGAGTTATTTTGAAAATACTGGAGATTATGTAAAAAAAGATATTATGAACTATATTCCATCTACTCATGTAAATCTTTACAAACTAGGTCCATTTTATAACTATTTATACAGTCAAATGCCAATTAATACAAAATGTCTATCTCATTTTGAACTTACTTACCTTCACAGAAATGGTTTTGTATTAAGATTTCCAACCATTTATATGGAAAATGGAATCAAGCCCTATGAACATCGTGAAAAAGTCTTTAATTTATTTAAAGAGTCAAGAGAATGGGCGAAACTTCTTCATTTAGAAAACGTAGTCGATTTAAACCAAAAAGTATCAGAAAGTAAAATTGAAGAGTTAATCCGAATTGATGAATTAGTAAAAAATGCGAAATTATTAGAACTAGCCAAATCTATTGTTTTAAAAAAGAATACTGCAAAAATAGTATTACTTGCAGGACCATCTTCCACTGGAAAAACAACGACGACTAATAAACTAGTTTTTTGTTTAAAGAGCTTAGGATGTAATCCTAAAATGCTTTCTATGGATGATTACTTTGTCGATCGAAAAGAAACCCCATTAGATGAGGATGGAAAACCAGACTTTGAACGATTAGAAGCGATTGATTTAAAACTATTTGAAAAAACAGTTCAAAAATTAATTTCAGGAGAAAAAACAGAAATTCCAACCTACAATTTTATTTTAGGAAAAAAAGAATTTAAAGAGCAAATGTGTTTAGAGGATGACGATATTTTACTAATTGAGGGAATTCATGCTTTAAATCCAAAAGTGTTAGAACATGTACCAAAAGAAGATAAAATTACTATTTACCTATCTGCACTAACAGAATTAAATATCGATAATCATACAAGAGTATCAACAACAGATAATCGCCTATTACGTAGAATTGTAAGAGATAATCGTACAAGAGGAAACACAGTAGAAGATACCTTAGAAAAATGGAAAAAGGTAAGACTAGGAGAAGAAAAATATATTTTCCCATATCAAGATGATGCAGATTATACATATAACACTGCCATGATTTATGAACTGGGAGTATTAAAAACCTTTGTAGAACCGCTACTTTATTCTGTACCACCAGACTCTCCTTACTATAATGAGGCACTACGCTTAATTAACTTTCTAAGAATTTTCTTACCAATTTCTTCTGAGAGTATTCCAGAAGATTCAATTTTAAGAGAATTTATTGGAGGAGGATGCTTTAAAATATAAATATCCACAAAAATAGTGGAAAAAGATTTTCTAAAACTAAAAATATCCACAGAAATTGTTGAAAAAATAAATCAAAAAAACAATTCAACAAAAATTGTGGATATTTTTTAATAGTATCATATAAAAAAGTGACAACTTGAAAGCGACTTTTTCTGAATATATTGACATTAAAATACAAAAACTATATATTGAAACTAGGAAAGAGGAGGATAAAATGAAAGTTGCAATTAACGGATTTGGACGAATTGGACGACTTGCTTTTCGTCAAATGTTTGGAATGAAAGATTTTGAAATTGTCGCAATTAATGATTTGACAAGTCCAGAAATGTTAGCTCATTTATTAAAATATGATTCAGCACAAAAAAAGTATGAATTAGCAGATACAGTATATCCAACAGAAACAGGAATTAAGGTGAATGGAAAAGAGATTCCAGTTTATGCAAAACAGAATCCTGAAGAACTACCTTGGAAAGAATTAGGAGTAGAAATCGTATTAGAATGTACAGGCTTCTTCACATCACGAGAAAAGTCAGAAGCACATATTAGGGCAGGTGCCAAAAAAGTAATTATTTCCGCCCCCGCAGGAGTTGATTTACCTACCATTGTATATGGAGTAAATGAAAATACTCTAACAAAAGAAGATTCAATTATTTCAGCAGCTTCTTGTACCACTAATTGTCTTGCGCCAATGGCAGATGCACTAAATAAATTTGCTCCTATTATTTCTGGAATCATGACAACGGTTCATGCCTATACGGGAGATCAAATGATTTTAGATGGCCCTCATCGTAAGGGGGATTTAAGAAGAGCTCGTGCAGGAGCAATTAACATTGTTCCAAATTCTACAGGTGCTGCAAAAGCAATCGGATTAGTCATTCCAGAACTATCTGGAAAATTAATTGGAGGAGCCCAAAGAGTTCCTGTACCAGATGGATCTTTAACGATATTAGATGCAGTAGTAGAAGGAGAAATGACCAAAGAAGAAATTAATGACAAGATGAAAGAATTCGTTTCAGAATCTTACGGTTATACAACAGATCCAATTGTATCTAGTGATATTATTGGTGATACACATGGTTCTATCTTTGATGCCACCCAAACAAAGAGCATATCAATTGGAAATGGGAAGACATTAGTTCAGGTAGTTGCTTGGTATGATAACGAAAATTCCTATACGAGTCAATTGGTTCGTACAGCTAAAAAACTAATGGAATTCATATAAAAAGAAGAGAATAAAAAAATCTCTTCTTTTTAACTGCATTTATCAGTCGTACGAAATGTCCAGTTCACTCATGATAAATTTCATACTACTTGATTAGTTTCTACTAATCTTTGAATGACATATTTTTATAAAATGAGAAATTCTACACATTCACCATATCAAACACATGAAATCATGTGATAAATTCATTATATTTTCTAATTTTCTCAATCACCGTTTTCAATATAAATAAGAAATATCTACAAATTAAGATTTTTTCGTATTCACTTTCTCAGTACCGAAAAACTCGCTTTATAACTTACTCCCAAGCAAGCTGAATACGACTTTATTCACATAAAAATTGACAAAATTCATTGTTATATCATAGTTTTTCATCTATCATTTTTTATTTTCCTCAGTACTTAAGACTTAAAGGTAAATGATGAAACTTAAATTGAAAGACACAAAATAAAATAGAAATTTATAAAATTATAAATAAATAGAGTTTCAATAAATTATTGATGAAATCTTTTAAAATACATTTTGTTCTCAGGTAAAACAACTTTTGATAAATAACATTCTCCACAAAGTGGCTCATAAGTAATTTCTGATTGGCTTCCATCAATAACACATTCTTCACCTGCCATTGTGTACTTTCCATTCACCATTCTAGCATTAAACAAAGCTTTCTTTCCACACTTACAACTTGGAATTACAGGAAGCTCAGAAATTTCATCAGCAAGTTCAAAAAATCTTTGACTACCCTCAAAAAGTTGTCCTTTAAAATTAGCGCGAAGACCAAATCCCATGACTTGAGTATTTAATTTTTTTGAAATAATCCAGAGTTCTTCTACTTGATTTTTAGTTAAAAATTGTGCTTCATCAATAATTATGACCTCTGAATTAAAGATTTTAGAAAAATTTTCATCAGAAAAAAAACTTTCTTCCTTATCAATACAAAAATCAACCTTTCGGCCAGCACCAGCTCTAGAAATAATAGTATCATCCCCTTTGGTATCTATACTAGGTTTTACAACCAATACACGTTGTTGATTTTCTTCTAGATTGTAAGCGATTGAAATTAAAATACTACTCTTTCCTCCCTTCATCGCACTGTAAAAATAAATTAATTTTGCCATATGAACTACTTCTCCTTAAAAAATTTTACTTGTTTTCCTTTCGAAAACGATAAAGTTTTGCTGGTTTCCTTCCTTCAAATCTTGCTGTTTCAAAAGTATCTTCAATTAAATCTAAAGAAAGCATCTTTTTCCTAAAATTTCTACGATCATATTTCGTTCCCAAAATAGATTCATAAACTCTTTGAATTTCAGGGAGTGTAAATTTTTCTGAAAAAAGACTAGTAAGAATGTCGGATTCGAAAATTCCCTCTTTTAACTTTTCCAAAGCATCTTTAACAATTTCCTCATGATCATAAGCAAGAGGTGGAATTTGGTGAATTGAGAACCATCTGGCATTAGAACTCTTTAAAGTAGAATTGAAATGTTCTACTTTAAATTGAGAGATTACTCCAAAATAGGAAATAGCAACCATACGCATACAGAAAGCTCGATGTGCTTTCCCAAAAACACCACATTGTCTTAAATTAGGAATGATAAGACCTGTTTTTTCAAGAAGTTCTCTATCCATCCCATCATCTAAATCTTCATCATTATATAATGCACCACCAGGTAAGGACCACATTCCATCCAATGGTTCCATATTTCTTTTTACTAAAAGAATTTTTACAACCCCATGATCAACTGTAAAAATTGATGCCATTACATGAATTCCTTGCCCCCTGTATTTTGGATTTTTGGTTTCCATAATATCACCATATCATCATTATATGTGTAATATATACACAAGTCAAGACTTCTGTTTTTGAAATATGACAAAATTGTAAGGAAAATAAGTAGGAAACATGTGTCAAAGACTAGAAAGTATGGTATACTAAACATGAATGTATAAGAATAATAAAAATCAAATTAGAAATATAAAAGCAAATGGAGAGATGATATATGAAAAAAACGATGATGGATTTAAATTTAACAGGGAAACATGTCATTATTCGCTGCGATTTTAATGTACCCATGAAAGATGGGAAAATTCTAGATGATACCAGAATAGTAGAGAGCCTAGATACCATTCGTTATGCAGTAGGACAAAGAGCAAAAGTAATTTTAATGTCCCACTTAGGAAGAATCAAAGAAAAGAATGATCTTGAAAAAAATAGTTTAACTCCAGTTGCTATCCACTTAGGGGATTTACTAAGACTTCCAATTAAGTTTATCAATCGTACTAGAAGTGAAAAATTAAAAGAAATCATTAACAACATGAAAGAAGGAGAAATCATTCTACTAGAAAATACAAGATTTGAAGATTTAGAGGGGAAAAAAGAAAGCTCCAATGATTCAGAGCTTGCTTCTTATTGGGCAAGTTTAGGAGAAGTTTTTATCAATGATGCATTTGGAACCATTCATAGAGCCCATGCTTCTAATGTAGGAATTGGAAGTAGATTACCGAATGCCATTGGCTTCTTAGTAGAAAAAGAAATCGATGCACTAAGTAAATTAGAAAATCCTAAAAGACCCTATATTGTAATTTTAGGAGGATCTAAAGTTTCAGATAAAATAGGAGTTATTAAAAACTTAATAGAAAAAGCAGATAAAATGATCATTGGTGGAGGAATGGCTTTTACTTTTTTAAAAGCGCTAGGATATAATATTGGATCATCCCTTTTAGATACTGAAAATATAGACTTCTGTAAAGAAATTTTGGCAAATTATCAGGAAAAAATAATTCTTCCAGTGGATGTAAAAGCATCAATTGATACAAAAGAACAAAGTTCTAGTAGAAATGCAAAAATAAATGAACTTCATTCGAATGAAATGGGATTAGATATTGGAATTGAAACGATAGATTTATTTATAAAACATTTAACAAATGCCAAAACAGTGGTATGGAATGGACCACTTGGGATGTATGAAATTCTAAAATATAGTATTGGAACAGAACAGATTTTAAAGTATTTAACGGATCATAAAATAGAAACAATTCTAGGTGGGGGAGATATTGTTGCAGCATCTAAAAAACTAGGATATAAAGAAAAAGTAAGCCATGCTTCTACAGGTGGAGGCGCAACGCTTGAATACTTAGAAGGAAAAGAATTGCCAGGACTACAAGTAATTGATGAAAAATAATTGAGGGAGTAAACTATGAAAAGCATAAAGAAAAACAGTATGATTTTATTAATGATAACAATATTAATTGTTGCATTTGTCTTAAAAGATGACTTTAGTGCAATTGTAGAAGCTTTATTAAAAGCGAATATTCTAATTATAAGTTTCGCTTTTATTTGTCAAATTGTAGCGTTAATGTTTGAAGCTTTGGCATATAAAAAGGTAGTTGATAGTTATATAGATAACTATTCCTATAAAAGTGCCCTAAAAATGCAATTTATAACCAAATTTTTTAATGGAATTACTCCATTTTCAACAGGTGGTCAACCAATGCAAATCTATCTATTAAAAAAAGAAGGATTTCGTTTAACAAAGGCGACCAATATTATTATGCAAAACTTTATTCTTTATCAGGCAGCCTTAGTTACCTATGGAGTTGTTGCCTTATTTGTCAACTGGAAATGGAATCTATTTGCAGAGGTAAAACTATTGAAAAATTTAATAGTCATTGGTTTTTTGATAAATACGCTAGTTATGATAGGATTAATTATCATCAGTTTTAGTAGTAAATTGAATCACATCATTATTGATAAAACAATTGCTCTTTTGGCAAAATTAAAAATCGTCAAAAACAAAGAAAAAAAGCAAGCAGAATGGAGTGAGAGAATTGATGATTTCCATGAGGGAACAAGTTATTTAAAAAAACACAAAAAACTGTGTCTACAATCTTACCTTTATAACTTCATTTATCTAACATTAAACTACTTAACGCCATTCTTCGTATTTGCTTCACTGCTTGGTTTTAAAAATCCTGTAACCCCAATCAATGCGATTTGTTCTTCTGCATACATATTAATTATTGGTTCCTTTGTACCTATTCCAGGTGCTTCTGGTGGAATTGAATATGGCTATTTAAGATTCTTTGGTTCATTCATTAAAGGAGGTATATTAAAAGCTTCACTTCTAATTTGGAGATTTATTTCATATTATTTTTTAATGATTATAGGAGCAGTTATATTTAATCTAAAGGGAAGTGAAGAAAAATGCGAATAGGAATTTTTACAGAGGCATATACCCCATATATTAGTGGATTAGTTACTAGTGAAGTAATGCTTAAAAAAGCTCTAGAAAAATTAGGACATACAGTCTATGTAGTAACTGCCAATTTAGAAAGCTTTCACTATGACTATGACGAAGAAGAACATATCTTAAGAATTCCAGGAATCCCAACGGGAATTTATGATTCAAGGCTTACAGGACTATATCCCATTCGAGCCGTCAATATCATCAAAACATGGAAATTGGATATTATTCACTCTCAAACAGAATTTGCGGTAGGAACATTTGCAAGACTCTTAGCATTTCAGTTAGATCTTCCTTTAGTTCATACCTATCATACAATGTATGAAGACTATGTTCATTATGTAACCAAAGGATACTTCAATAAATCGAGTAAAAAAATCGTCGAGTACTTAACAAAGTTTTATTGTGATAAAACAGCCAGTGAACTGATTGTTCCGACAAAGAAAACCTATGATTTATTTAAAGAGAAGTATAAAGTAGACAAAAACATTCACATCATTCCAACTGGAATTGAATTAGAGCGTTTTTATAAAGAAAATCTAGACCTTGAAAAGCTAGAAAAATTAAGAAAAAAATATAAATTAAAGAAAGAAGACTTTATAGCAATTTTCGTAGGAAGAATCGCACAAGAAAAAAACATTATTTACTTGATTGATCGAATAAAAGAAGTTCTTCCAAAATGTCCCAACTTAAAAATGTTAATCGTTGGAGATGGTCCAGACAAAGAAGAATATCAAAAATTAATTAACGAATATGGTTTACAAGAAAAAGTGATCATGACAGGAAAGACAAAATGGGAAGATACTCCTTACTACTATCACTTAGCAGATATATTTTTAACTGCCTCAACGACAGAAACACAAGGCTTGACCGTCATTGAAGCAATGGCTGCAGAAGTCACTCCAATTTGTATTGAAGATGAAAGTTTTATAAATACAGTAATTAATGATTTAAATGGAAAATTATTTAAAACGAAGCGAGAATGTAAAAAAGCAATTGAAGAACTTTATCAAGATACAGAAAAAAATCAAAAACTAGCCAAACAGGCGAGAATTAATGTCGATCGTTATAGTTCAAAATATTTCGCAGAATCTGTACTGAAGGTATACCAATATGCCATAGAACATAAGAAAAATCGATTGGGTGTTTTTGGAAAATTAGTAGAAAAATTAAAGGGAGAAAAGGATGAAACTGATAGTAAGTAATCATAAGATGAATTTAACCTTAAACGAAGTAAAAGAGTATCTAAAAGAAATCAAAACACTAAAAAGTGAAAAAAATCTTCTTGTTTTTTGTCCAAGTTTCGTATATCTTCCCTATTTTAAAGCAATCAAATATCCTTTAGGAAGTCAAAATGTGGCCAGTCAGAAAATGGGGGCCTTAACTGGAGAAATTTCCATTGAACAATTAAAATCCTTAGGAGTAACCTATGTAATTATTGGTCATTCGGAGCGAAGAATGATACTAAAAGAAGATTTGAATACGATTCAAAAAAAGATTTCTCTATGTTTAAAAAATGATATCACTCCAATTCTCTGTATTGGAGAACAACAAAAAGAGCGACAAAGCAAAGAAAAAGTATTAGAACAAGAGATACAAACGGCATTTGAGAATCAAACAAAATTAGAAAACATAGTCATTGCCTATGAACCGATTTGGACAATTGGTACAGGCTTAATTCCAGACAAACAAGAAATTGAAACAACCATTCATTGGATTAAATTCTATATTAAAAAAAATTACAATATAGAGTGTAAAGTAATTTACGGAGGAAGTGTCAATCAAAATACCATTCTCCAATTGAACAAAATTAAAAATATGGATGGATATTTAATTGGAGGGACAAGCCTAAAAATAAAAGAATTAAAGAAAATAATAGAAATATTGGAGGAGTAACATGAGTTTAAATATAATCGACGACCTTACGACATGGTTTGATAAAACTATGAAAAATCTAGAAAAATTGGTAGAAAACCACTTTGATGAACCTCTATTTTGGGTTTTAATCATTGTAGTAGTTTTAATAATTTTTAAGATGGCTTTAAATGCTTTATCTAAATGATAAAAAATTCTTCCTTTTTCGACACTATTTGACAAAACTAGTGAATCTTCGCCATATCATTTTGTAAAATTATATTGTATAATGAAGATGCGTGTAGTAAGAAAGGGGAAAATATGAAAAAAGTCAGAGTACTTATGGTCGATGATAATATCGAATTAGTAGGAATGATTAAGGAGTATTTTAAAAATCACGCTAGTATAGAATTAGTTTTAGAAGCAAATGATGGTGAAGAAGGGTTAGAGTTAATCCGCAAAAGACAAAGTGAGTATGATACCATCATTCTAGATTTAATTATGCCAAAGAAAGATGGATTATTTATTCTAGAAGCAATGAGAAAAGAGCAAATTGATAAGAAAATCATTGTTCTAACCTCATATAACTCACAAGATATGATTAGAAAAGTATCAGAATATGGTGTGAACTATTTCATACTAAAACCGTTTGAATTATCAGATTTAGAAAGAAGACTAGAGGAATGCCAAGAAGAAAATAATTATCGAAATACCTCAATCGACATTTATCATAACAATTTACAAATTTCAATTACTAAAATTCTTCATGAATTAGGGATTCCCTCACATATCAAAGGATATCAATACATTAGAGAAGGGATTTCAATTATTTATGACAAGCCAGATGTAATTGGCGGGATTACAAAAGAATTATATCCAAGTATTGCTGAAAAATTTGACACAACAGTATCGAGGGTAGAACGTGCGATTCGTCATGCGATTGAAGTGAGTTGGAATCGTGGAGATTGGGATTTGATGGAAGATATCTTCGGTCATAGTGTAGATATCGATAAGGCAAAACCAACCAATTCAGAATTTATCGTAACTGTTGCAGACAAGTTACGTTTAGAATTTCAAAAAAGCTATAGTAAATAAATAGAAAACGGAAATGAAAGCAGATAGATGACCTGCTTTTTATTTGTGAGAAACTATGAAACTAGTGGTATCTTCATCAATGATGATAGGATTAGATAGAAAAAAAGAAAGTTTACCTCTTATGTAAAATATTGACATTAGAAAAATAAAAAACTATAATTGAATAAAAATAGTGTAAGGAGAGGGCGGTTTATGGAACGAAAAATATATCAAGATTTACAAAAGTGGAAAAGAGATCAAAATCGTAAGCCATTATTATTATATGGAAACAAGCAAGTAGGAAAAACTTATACAGCGATTGAATTTGGAGAAAAAGAGTATAAAACGGTAGCCTATATTAATAGCAATAATAATACGACACTTGATAGTATTATGCAAAAAGAAAGAACAACAGATAGAATCATTGCAAGACTTTCTCTGCTCATTGGAGAAACGATTTTAAAAAATGATACTTTAATTATCATTGATAACATCGTAGAGGAAGAGATTATCAAAGGATTTAAAAAATTTGGAAAAGAAAGCAGTGAATATCACATCATTTTAATTACGTCTAACCGTGAAAAATTACCCCTATTTAAAGGAGAAGAATTGCAGTATCGCTATATGTTTGCGATGGACTTCGAAGAATACCTAAGAGCAGTGGGAAATACAGAACTCATAGAATTTATCAAAAGTTCCTATAGAAATAATAAGCCAATGCCATTCCATAACATCGCATTAGATCATTATGAAACATACTTAATGACAGGAGGATTACCAGAGGTAGTTCAAGCAAGCATTAACAATCAGTCAGATTTAAAAATTAAAATGATTCAAGAAAAAGTGCTTGATTGTTACAAAAAAGCCTTATTAGGAATTGATACACTAATCGATATTCAAAGATCAGAAGATGTATTGAATATTTTGCCATACCAATTATTAAAGTCCAATCGAAAATTTCAATATGGATTAATGAGAACAGGAGGAAGAAGTAAAGATTATGAAAAGGCATTAAGTTTCTTAAGTGCCAATGGAATCGCCTACAAATGTTATAAAATTAGTGAGGTAAAACCGCCTCTTAGTCATTGTAAGGATTCTGAAAGCTTCAAACTATACCTAAATGATACAGGTATTTTGTTTATGATGATGCATTTATCCAAAATAAGACTACTAACAGATGAAAACATAAAATATATTCTTTACGAAAATAATATCGCAACTACAATTACTTCCTGTGGGTATAATCTCTATTATTATCAATCAGAGGGAAAAGCAGAAGTGCCATTTGTAGTACAGACAAGAGCTGGAAAAATCATTCCAATCGAAGTTGTGAATAAAAATATTTCAAAGGCAAAATCCCTTTCCCTGTTTATGAGTAAATTTAATATATCAGAAGGAATACGAATTACAGAGGATAACTTTAGTATAAAGAGAAATGTTCGCTATGTTCCTGTATATGCCACATTCTGTTTGAAAGAAAGTCTATAAAAACATCCTCACTTAATATAAATAATATAAGTGTACATTGGAATCAAACGTTCACTAGTAGAAGGAATGTTTATGAAAAAATTATAGATATAAGAAAAATTATATTCAAAACAAAATTTGTGAAATGGAAACCAGTGATATACTTTATCCACAATAATTTGAAAATAGGAGGATAGAATGAAACCAGTATTACTAGCAATCCTTGATGGATTTGGAATTAGAGAGGAAAGAGATGGAAATGCTGTCAAATTAGCGAAAAAGCCTAATTTTGATTTTTTATGGGAAACTTATCCACATAGTACTTTAGATGCGAGTGGAGAGCCAGTAGGACTTCCAAGAGGACAGATGGGAAACTCTGAAGTTGGTCATATGAATATAGGGGCAGGAAGGGTAGTGTATCAGCCTCAAGAATTAATAAATACAAGTATCAGAAGTAAGGAATTCTTTGATAACAAAGAAATTCTAAAAGTAATCAATCATTCTAAAAAAAATAATTCTAAACTCCACATACTGGGATTAATTAGCGACGGAGGAGTACACTCACACATTGATCACTTGATGGCTATTTTAGATATATGTAAACAAAATGAAATAGAAAATTTATATCTTCATCTATTTACAGATGGAAGAGATGTAGATAAAAAAAGTGCCTATCAATATATCTTTCAAGTAGAAGAAAAATTGAAGAACCTTGGAATCGGTAAAATCGCAAGTATTGGTGGTAGATATTACGGAATGGATAGAGATAACAATTATGACCGATTAAAAAAAGGGTATGATGCAATTGTGAACTCTATAGGAAATCAATCTACCTCTATGAAAGAGTATATTGAGAAAAGTTATCAAAAGGGAATAACAGATGAATTTTTAATTCCAGCGGTATTTGAAAAGGATGGAAATATTTCTGAAAACGATGGGGTGATTGTATTTAATTATAGAAAAGATCGCTTAAGAGAAATACTAACAGCAATTACTAATCCATCTTTTAATGATATGGAAGTAAAACATTTTAATAACGTAAAGGTAGTAACAATGCTACCAGTTGTAGAATCAGTAATTGCATCTCATGCTTTTGATGATCCATCGCTAAGTAATATTTTGGGAGAATATATAGAAAAGAAAGGATTATCTCAATTACGTATTGCAGAAACTGAAAAGTATGCCCATGTAACATTTTTCTTTGATGGTGGAAAAGAAGTAGATTATAGGAATGAAAAAAAGATATTAATTCCATCTCCAAAAGTAGCAACCTACGATTTAAAACCTGAAATGAGTATTTTTGAAGTTACGGATAGTCTATTAAAAGAATTAGATAAAAATATCTATGATATCATAATTTTAAACTTTGCAAATTGCGACATGGTAGGTCATACTGGTGTTTTAGAAGCTGCCATTAAAGCAGTGGAAGCGGTGGATGAGAACTTGGGTAAGGTCTATCATAAAATTCAAGATTTAGGTGGTACTCTAATTGTAACTGCCGATCACGGAAACTGTGAATTAATGATTGATGAAGAAGGAAACATTATAACCTCACATACAACAAATAAGGTACCATTCATTGTTTGTGATAAAAAGTATCAAGTAAAAGATGGAAAGCTTGGAGATATTGCACCTACAATACTAAAAATTATGGGATTAGAAATTCCAAAAGAAATGACAAAAGAAGTATTAGTACAAAAAATAAAATAGCTTATGAAACCATATAAATGTCTATCAACTTTGACAGATATTACTAAATATAAAGAAATAAAATTGGAACCTGATTCATCAAAAAAGAAGGAATTAGGTTTTTTTATTATGGAATTAAAAACAAAGAAATTTAGAAAAAATACTTGCGAAACAATACCTATTATGCTATAATTTTATGCGTGTGGCTGCTTAGATGTGGGAGGTTGTCGATACACCGGGTTAAGTTGTTCGGTAAAATCGGGTAATTCACACGGAGCAAGTCTATACTAGATATAGGCGAAGGGAGGATTCAAAATGTCAAAAGATAAAATTCGCGTAAACTTAAAAGCATACGATCATAGAATTCTAGATAATGCTGCAAAAAAAATTGTGGAAACAGTACATAGAACTGGTGGAGAAATCAGTGGACCAGTACCACTTCCAACAGAAATTGAAAAATACACAATTTTAAGAGCTGTTCATAAATATAAAGACAGCCGTGAACAATTCGAAATGCGTACGCACAAAAGACTAATTGATATCAAAAACCCAAGCAAGGAAACAGTAGATGCCCTAGCGCACTTAGATTTACCAAGCGGTGTTGATATTAAAATCAAAGTACAACAAAATTAATAGGAGGAAAAAGTATGAAAGGAATCTTAGGTAAGAAAATTGGAATGACTCAAGTATTTACGACAAACGGTAGATTAATTCCAGTTACTGTAATTGAAGTACAACCTAACATAGTTACTCAAATTAAAACAGTAGAAACTGATGGTTATAATGCAGTTCAATTAGGATATGAAACAATCAAACCAAAAAACAGTAACAAACCAAAAACGGGTCATACAAAAAAAGCGAATACAGAACCTAAGCGCTTCTTAAGAGAAATTAGGGGAGTAAATATTGAAGATTACACATTAGGACAAGAACTAAACGTTAGTGTATTCACAAAAGGAGAAATTGTGGATGTTAGCGGAATTAGTAAAGGAAAAGGATTCCAAGGTGTAATTAAAAGACACAATCAATCTCGTGGGCCCATGGGGCATGGTTCTCAATATCATAGAGGAGTAGGTTCTCTTGGTACAATGTTACCAATGCACGTATTAAAAGGAAAGAAACTTCCTGGACACATGGGTAACGTATTAACTACTGTTCAAAATTTAGAAGTAGTAGACGTTGATTTAGAAAACAATGTGATTTTAGTAAAAGGTAACGTTCCAGGTCCTAAAAAATCTTTAGTTATGATTAGAACTTCAGTAAAAAAAGGAGAAAAAATTAACGAAATGGAAGAGTTAATTACTTATGAAGTAGTAGAAGAACCTACAGAAGAAGCTGTAGAAGAAGAGAAAACTGAACAAGAAAATGTTACAGAAGGATCTACAGAAGATGCTCCAGTTGCTGAAGGATCAAGCGAAGAAGTAAGCGAATAATCATCACAGGAACTAAAAATAAAAAAGAAATGTGATGGAAGGAGGAATTAAAGATGGAAAAACTAAAGGACGTTAAATTAAATAAAGAATTAACAAGTATTGAGCCAAACCAAAATGTTTTATTTGATGCGATTATCTTATCACAAGCATCTCTAAGACAAGGAACTCATTCGACAAAAACTCGTAGTGAAGTACGTGGTGGTGGAAGAAAACCATGGCGTCAAAAAGGAACAGGTCATGCTCGTCAAGGATCTATTCGTGCTGTTCAATGGGTAGGTGGAGGAAGATATGGTACTCCAGTTCCAAGAGACTACAGTATGAAACAAAATCGTAAAGAAAGAAGACTAGCATTACAAACTGCTTTCTTAAACTTATATAATGAAAAAAATATCGTTGTTGTAGATGAACTAAAATTGACAACCCCAAAAACAAAAGAAATGGTAGCAATATTAAATACACTAGAACTTGCTGATCAGAAGGTATTGATTGTTGTAAGTGAACTTGAAGAAAACTTAATTCTAGCATCTAGAAACCTAAGAAACATCATGGTAATTGAACCAACAGAAATGAATGTATTAGATTTAGTCAATGCTTCAGTCGTTCTAACAACAAAAGACACATTGAAACAAATTGAGGAGGTGCTTAAATAATGGATACAAAATATTTAGAAATCATTAAAGCGCCAGTAATTACAGAAAAATCTGGAAATCTTGCACAACAGAATCAATATGTATTTAAAGTAGATTCAAGAAGTAATAAAACAGAAATTAAGCAGGCAATTGAAAAAATATTTAACGTAAAAGTCGAAGCAATTCGTACACTGAACGTAAAACCTAAGAAAAGAAGAGTTGGTCGTTATACTGGATTAACCAATCGTACAAAAAAAGCGATAGTTACTCTAGCAGAAGGTCAACAAATCGAACTTAATTAGAAGGAGGGTTACTCATGCCAGTAAAAAGCTACAGGCCAATTACAAACGGACAAAGAAAAAAGAGCACTTTAGTAAACAGCGAAATTACAAAAAAGACTCCAGAAAAAAGTTTGATAGTTAGCCTAAAGAAAAATGGTGGTCGTAACAATCAAGGAAAAATTACTGTAAGACATCAAGGGGGAGGCGCAAAAAGAAAATACAGAATTATCGATTTCAAAAGAAATAAGCGCGATATTCCTGGAACAGTAGCTGCGATTGAATACGATCCAAATAGAACTGCAAATATTGCATTAATTAATTATAACGATGGTGAAAAGAGATATATCATCGCTCCAAAAGGTTTAAAAGTAGGAAATAAGATTGAAAGTGGAGAAAAAGCTGATATCAAAGTAGGAAATGCCTTACCAATTATGAATATTCCTGTTGGTACAGTGATTCATAATATTGAACTTCGTCCAGGAAAAGGTGGAGAACTAGCAAGAAGTGCTGGTGCATCTGCTCAAATCTTAGGACGTGAGGGAAATTATGTAATGGTAAGACTCTCTAGCGGAGAGCAAAGATTAATTCTTGGAACATGCTACGCAACAATCGGTGCTGTAGGAAATGAAGATCAAGAATTAGTAAGATTAGGAAAAGCAGGACGTAAACGTCATATGGGAATTCGCCCAACAGTACGTGGATCTGTTATGAACCCTAATGATCATCCACATGGTGGTGGTGAAGGACGTGCGCCAATCGGTCGTAAAGGTCCAGTTACTCCTTGGGGAAAACCAGCACTTGGATATAAAACTAGAAAGAAAAAAACGTCTGATAAATTTATCGTTCGTCGTCGTAATAGTAAATAGGAAAGGATTGAGTGATTTATGGCAAGAAGTTTAAAGAAAAAACCTTACGTATTCGATAGATTATTAGCTAAGGTAGAAAAATTAAATGAATCTGGAAAAAAAGAAGTCATTAAAACATGGTCACGTCGTTCAACTATCTATCCTGCATTTATTGGACATACATTCGCAGTACATAACGGAAAAGAATTTATTCCAGTTTATGTAACCGAAGATATGGTAGGACACAAACTTGGAGAATTTTCACAAACTCGTAAGTTTGGTGGACACGGCGATAACAAGAAATAGTGACTAGGAGGAGAATAATATGGAAGCAAGAGCAATCGCAAAAACTCTTAGAGTATCACCTATTAAAGCTCGTTTAGTAGTAGACTTAATTCGTGGTAAAGATGTTAACGATGCGTTAGTAATATTAAATAATATGAACAAAAAATCTGCTCGTCTTACAAAGAAAGTTTTAGAATCTGCTACTGCGAATGCAGTAAACAATAATGGTGCAAAACAAGAAGAGCTTTATGTAAAAGAAGCAAGAGTAGATGCTGGTCCAGTATTAAAACGTCATATGTTTGATTCACGTAGTCATATTGGACATAAAGATAAAAGAACAAGTCACATCGTAATCGTTGTGGCTACTAGATAAAACCAAAGGAGGGTAAATCATGGGTCAAAAGGTGAATCCTAATGGACTTAGACTTGGAATCAACAAGGACTGGGACTCAAAATGGTATGCAGATAGAAAAGATTATTCAAGATTATTAAATAATGACATTAAAATCCGCGAATATTTTGAAAAAAATCTAAAAGATGCAGCTATTGCCAAAGTACAAGTTGAAAGAAATTCTAAAAGAACAGAAATCATTGTTCACACTGCAAAACCAGGTGTCATCATCGGTCGTGGTGGAGAATCAATTGAAAAATTAAAAAAACAATTATCAAAATTA
The DNA here is from genome assembly GCA_947571655.1 of uncultured Caryophanales bacterium. GTDB lineage: Bacteria > Bacillota_I > Bacilli_A > RF39 > UBA660 > Alloscybalousia. The sequence goes on along the minus strand of CANOYR010000002.1, from coordinate 55,485 downwards.
GTAAACGAAGAAATTAGTATTTCTATCGTAGATATTAAAAAGCCAGATATGAATGCGCAAATTGTTGCGAACTCAATCGCAAATCAAATTTCGAATCGTGCATCATTCAGAATGGCACAAAAAAGAGCAATTCGTAATGCGATGAAATCAGGAGCTAAGGGTATTAAAACATTAGTATCTGGACGTCTTGGTGGAGCAGATATGGCTCGTAGTGAAGGATATACAGAAGGAACAATTCCTCTACATACATTAAGAGCAGATATCGATTATGCAACCAGTGAAGCAGATACAACATTTGGAAAAATCGGTGTCAAAGTATGGATTTATAAAGGAGAAATTCTTCCAACAAAAAAGGCTAAAGGAGGTAATTAATTATGTTAATCCCATCAAGAACAAAATATCGTCGTGTTCATAGATTACCTTACGAAGGTCATGCAAAGGGAAATACCAAACTAGACAAAGGTGACTATGGTTTAATGGCAAAAGAAGGAGCTTGGATTACATCCAATCAAATCGAAGCAGCTCGTGTTGCCATGACACGTTATATGAAACGTGGTGGAAAAGTATGGATCAATATTTTCCCACACTTACCTTTAACAAAGAAACCAATTGGTACTCGTCAAGGAAAAGGTAAGGGAAATGTGGAAGCTTGGGTAGCTGTAGTTAAGGAAGGAAAGATAATGTTTGAAATCAAAGGAGTAGACGAAAGTATTGCTCGTGAAGCATTAAGACTTGCTTCCCACAAACTACCTATCAAAACAAAATTTGTTATGAGAGAAAATGGTGGTGACGAAAATGAAGGTTAAGGAAATAAGAGAACTAACCACTGAAGAAATTGTTGCAAAAATCAAGGAATGTAAAGAAGAATTATTCAATTTAAAATTCCAACAGGCAACAGGAAATTTAGAAAAACCTTCAAGAATCAGAGATTTACGTCATACCGTAGCACGTTTAAAAACGGTACTACGTGAACGTGAATTAGAAGAAAAGTAAGGAGGGTTTCATAGATGGAAAAAGTAAGAAAAGAATTGGTTGGAACGGTAGTAAGTGCTTGCAATAACAAAACTATTACTGTAAAAGTAGAAACTTATAAAAAACATCCAAAATATGGAAAAAGAGTGAGAAGCTCAAAGAAATATGCAGCTCACGATGAATCAAATAAAGCTAAAGTAGGAGATACAGTTAGAATTGTTGAAACAAAACCAATTTCTAAAACAAAACATTTCTATTTAGCAGAAATCGTAAAAGAAGCAGTTATTCTATAACTCTTAGGTGAAGGAGGATATGATTTATGTTACAACAAGAAAGCCGTTTAAAGGTTGCAGATAACTCTGGTGCAAAAGAATTGTTAGTTATTCGTGTACTAGGTGGAAGCAAAGTAAAAACAGGAAATATCGGTGACATAGTTGTTGGTACAGTAAAAAATGCCACACCTAATGGAACTGTAGCAAAAGGAAAAGTTGTAAAAGCTGTTATCGTAAGAAGCAAACGTGGTGTTCGTCGTGATGACGGAAGCTATATTAAATTCGATGACAATGCTTGCGTAATCATCAAAGAAGACAAGAGTCCAGTTGGAACTCGTATATTTGGACCAGTTGCTCGTGAATTACGCGACAAAGATTTCATGAAAATAGTATCTTTAGCGAAAGAAGTGCTATAAAGGAGGATATTATGAAACTTAAAGTTGGAGACAAAGTAAGAGTAATAGCCGGATCTAGTAAAGGAAAAGAAGGAAAAATCACAAAGACACTTAGAAAAGAAAATCGTGTAATTGTAGAAGGTGTCAATCTTGTAAAAAAACACAAAAAGGGAAATGGACAAGAAACTGGTGGAATTTTAGAAGTAGAAGCACCAATTCATGCATCAAATGTCATGGTGATTGATCCAAAAACAAAAAAACCAACTAGAATTGGTTATATAATAAATGAAAAGACAAACAAAAAAGAAAGAATTTCAAAAAAATCAAACGAGAAGATTGATTAGTTGGAAGGAGGGTAACATATGAACCGCCTAAAAGAAAAATATCTAAACGAAATAGTTCCAAGTTTACAAAAGAAACATAACTATAAGTCAGTTATGGAAGTACCTAAATTAGAGAAAGTAGTAATTAATATGGGAGTTGGAGATGCAACAAGCAATTCGAAATTAATCGAAGCTGCAGCAAAAGATTTAGAAGTAATCTCAGGACAACATCCAGTAATTACAAAAGCTCGTAAATCAATAGCTGGATTTAAAGTAAGAGAAGGGCAAGCGATTGGATGTAAAGTAACATTGCGTGGAGAAAATATGTATAACTTCATCGACAAGTTAATTTCTATCGCACTACCACGTGTTCGTGACTTCCGAGGAGTTTCTCCAAAGGCATTTGATGGACGTGGAAATTATACAATGGGAATCAAAGAACAACTAATTTTCTCTGAAATTGATTATGATAACGTTGTAAAAGTACGTGGTATGGATATCGTATTCGTTACAACCGCAAAGTCAAACGAAGAAGCATTTGACTTATTAAGTGAACTTGGAATTCCTTTTAGAAAGTAATTGGAGGATATTATGGCAAAAAAAAGTATAAAAGTAAAAGCTAGTCGTAAACAAAAATTCAAAGTGCGTGAATACACTCGTTGTGAAAGATGTGGAAGACCTCATGCTGTTATGAGTAAATTCGGAATTTGTCGTATTTGTTTTAGAGAATTAGCAAACAAAGGACAAATACCAGGTGTTAAAAAATCAAGCTGGTAAAGGAAGGAGGAATCGAAAATGGCTGTAGTAACAGATACAATCGCAGATATGCTTACGAGAATTCGTAATGCTAATAGTATGCGTTATACGGAAGTAAAAGTACCTGCTTCTAAATTAAAGGTAGAACTTGCTAGAATTTTAAAAGAAGAAGGATTTATCAAGGATTACAAAGTATTAGATGAAAATGTTCAAGGAATGATTTATCTAACACTAAAATATGGACAAAAGAAAGAAAGAGTAATTACAGGACTTAAGAGAATTTCAAAACCAGGATTACGTGTGTATGCAAAAGCAGATGAAATTCCTAAAGTATTAAATGGTTTAGGAATCGCCATTATTTCTACATCAAAAGGAATTATGACAGATAAAGAGGCACGTCGTCAAAACCTAGGTGGAGAAGTTTTAGCTTATATTTGGTAATCACAAAAATAAGGAGGTGTCATAAATGAGCCGTATTGGAAACAGAAGATTGGTAGTACCTGAAGGTGTTACAATAACAATCGATGAAAATCAAGTAACTGTAAAAGGACCAAAAGGAGAGCTATCTTTAAAAATCGAAAAAAACATTACCGTTCAAGTAGAAGACAATACTGTAGTTGTCACGAGAGCAAACGATGAAAAAACAACAAAGGCAATGCATGGAACAACCAATGCTAATATTAGTAATATGATTGAAGGTGTTACCAATGGTTTCAAAAAAGATTTGGAAATTATTGGTGTTGGTTATCGCTTTACGAAAAAGGGCAATGCCTTAGTAATTAATGCTGGATATTCTCATCCAGTAGAATTAGAAATTCCAGCTGGACTTTCAGTGGAAGTACCATCCAATACTGAACTTACAGTAGAAGGAATTAATAAAGAAAAAGTTGGAGAATTTGCAGCAAACATTCGTAAGATAAGAAAACCAGAACCATATAAAGGAAAAGGAATTCGTTATAAAGACGAACATATACAACGTAAAGAAGGTAAGAAAGCTGCTTAAAATCACGTAGAAGGGAGTGTTACTTATGATAAACAAAGTATCTCGCAATGAAATGCGCAAGATTAGACATGAGAGAGTAAGAAGTAAAATCTTTGGTACTCCAGTAGTTCCAAGACTTTCTGTTTACCGATCAAATAAAAATATCGGAGCGCAAGTTATCGATGATGAAAATGGTATTACTTTAGCAAGTGCTTCTACTCTAACTCTAAAATTAGCAAGTGGTGGAAACCGTGATGCTGCTAGCAAGGTTGGAGAAGCAATTGCCGAAGCTTGTAAAAAAGCAGGAATTACAAAAGTAGTATTTGATAGAGGTGGATATCTTTATCATGGACGTGTGAAAGCTTTAGCAGAAGCTGCACGTAGCAAAGGATTAGAATTCTAATAGGAGGGTATTTATGCAAAATAGAAATAACGACCCAAGACAAAAAGAAAAAGAGTTAGAAGAATTAGTAATTGAAGTAAAATCTGTTGTTAAAGTTAACAAAGGTGGACGTCAAAGAAGATTCTCAGCTTGTGTTGTTGTTGGGGATAGAAAAGGTCGTGTTGGATTAGGAATTGGAAAAGCAAATGAAGTTCCTGATGCAATCAAAAAAGCGATTCAAGCTGCAAATAAAAATCTAGTTAGAATCTCTTTAGTTGACGGAAGAACCATTCAACATGAAATCACTGGTGTTGCTGGAGCTGCCAAGGTATTCTTAAAACCTGCAAGTGCTGGTACTGGAGTGATTGCTGGTGGTGCAGTTCGTGCCGTTTTAGAACTTGCTGGAGTTCGTGATATTTTGTCAAAATCACTTGGAAGTCGTACCAAACTAAACATGGCTACTGCTACAATTAATGCATTAAAATCGGTGAAATCTGTAAGCGAAGTTGCAAAATTAAGAGGAAAAACAGAAGAGGAGATTTTAGGATAATGAAGTTACATGAATTAAAAGCAAGTGAAGGTTCTAGACATAAAAAGAAAAGATTAGGTCAAGGACCAGGTAGTGGTTTAGGAAAGACAAGTGGAAAAGGGCAAAAGGGTCAAAAAGCACGTAGTGGTGGAGGAAAAGGAGCTGTATTTGAAGGTGGACAATTACCACTATACAGACGTCTTCCAAAACGTGGATTTACAAATGCAAGATTTAAGGTTGAATATGCAGTAGTAAACTTAGACGATTTAAACAGATTTGAAGATGGTACAGTAGTAACACCTGCTTTATTGAAAGAAACTGGTTTAGTAAAGAAAAGTTACGATGGTATCAAAGTACTTGGAAATGGTACATTAGAACATAAAATTACCATTCAAGCAAATAAATTCTCAGTAAATGCTGTAGAAAAGATTGAAAAGTCAGGAAGTAAAGCCGAGGTGATCTAATATGTTTCAAGTATTGAAACAATTATTTGCACCGACGAATAAAGATTTAAGAAAAAGAATCGGGTTCACGTTGGCTGCATTAATGATTTTTATTATCGGAACATCGATTCGAGTTCCTGGAACTGCTGATATTACAGGAAACTTAGGATTTCTAGAATTAATGGATGCGATGGGTGGAGGTTCCCTAAAAAGATTCTCAATTTTTGCACTAGGAGTCATGCCATACATTACGGCATCCATCATCATGCAATTATTACAACTAGATATTGTTCCATATTTTAGCGAATTATCCAAAGAGGGTCCCGTGGGTCGTCAGAAAATTAATCAGATTACCAGATATATGGGAATTATCTTTGCCTTCATTGAAGGATTTGCATTTTCCTTTGCCTTCTTAGGAAAAGACGTAAGTGCATTAGAACATCTATATGTTGCAACGATTCTAACTGCTGGTACAGCATTTACCCTATGGTTAGGAGATCAAATTACCAAAAAGGGAATTGGAAATGGAATGTCTTTGATTATTATGGCTGGAATTATCGAAACGCTCCCTCAAATGTTTATTGCAGCCTTTGAAGGATTGGTTGTAAATTCTGCCATTGCGAAAGCAATAGGAATTGGTCTATTTGTACTATTCATTGTTGTATATTTCCTAATTGTAATTGGAGTAATTTGGGTGCAAGAAGCGGATCGTAAAATCCCGATTCAATATGCCAATAAATCTACCAGTGCATATGGAAATGCACAAAGTTTTATGCCAATGAAAATTAATGCTGCAGGAGTAGTCCCAGTTATTTTCGCATCCAGCTTCTTAGCGATTCCTGCAACGATTGCACAATTTACAAAGGATCAAGGATTTATTGATTTCTGTAATCAGTATTTAAGTTATACAACTCCAGTTGGATTTTTAATCTATGTATGTTTGATATTCTTCTTTGGGTACTTTTATACATTTATTCAAATCAAACCAGAGGAGTTATCAAAAGACTTACAACAAGGAGGCGGATACATTCCAGGAATTCGTCCAGGAAAAGATACAGAAAACTATATTTCCAAAGTAATTTCAAGACTTACCGTAGTAGGATCTATTTTCCTAATTATTATTGCAGGATTACCAATCGCTTTTACAGCACTTATTAATCTTTCCAATAAGATTAGTTTACCTAGTAACGTAACCATTGGTGGTACTGGATTATTAATTGTTGTTGGTGTTGCACTAGAAACATACAAACAGCTTGAAGGAAGCTTAGTAACAAGAAGTTACAAAAAAAGTTATAGGAGAAAATAATTAATGAATATTATTTTACTTGCCCCACCCGCTGCTGGGAAGGGAACACAAGCTGAGTTATTAGAAAAAAAATACCATTTACATCATCTGTCTACTGGAGATTTATTAAGAAAATCTGCCAGTAGAGAAGACGATTTTGGGAAAAAAATAAAAAATATTTTGGAAAACGGAGTCTTAGTAAGTGATGAGATTATCTTCCAATTACTAGATAATTTTATGGAAGAAAATAAAAATAAAAACTTATTATTTGACGGTTTTCCAAGAAATATACATCAAGCGAAACACTTAGAGAAAATATTAAATAAAAAAAATGACAAATTAAATTTTGTTTTTCTCCTAGAAGTAGAAAAAGAAATACTAAAAAAGAGAATAACAGGTAGAAGATGTTGCAAACAATGTGGTTCTCTCTACAACATTAACATAGAATCTCTAAAACCAAAAATAGAATCTATCTGTGATCAATGTGGTGGTAATTTATTTCAAAGAAGTGATGACAATGAACAATCATTTGAAACTCGTTATGAGGAATACTTAGATAAAACAAGTGCACTCATAGATTACTATCAAAAGAAACAGCTTCTTTACCATATCCAAGCTGATAAAAGTAAGGAAGACGTTTTTCAAGAACTCAGTGAAATCATAGAAAAAGAGAGGGTCCTATGATAATAATAAAAAGTGAGAGAGAAATAGAACTCATGAACAAAGCGGGAAACATTGTTTATCGCACACATCAATATTTAAAGCCATATATAAAAGAGGGAATTACGACAAAAGAGATAGACCTCTTGGCAGAAAAATTTATTCTAAGTCAAGATGCAACCCCTTCTTTTAAAGGTTACAGTGGTTTTCCGGGGGCGATTTGTACAAGTATCAATAATCAAGTAGTTCACGGAATTCCAGGAAAAAGAAAATTAAAAAATGGTGATATTATAAAAATAGATATTGGAGCTTGTTATAAAGGATTTCATGGAGATTCGGCTTGGACGTATGCAGTTGGAGAAATTGATGATAAAAAAAAGTATCTGATGGAGCATACAAAAAAAGCGTTATATGAGGGAATTAAACAAGTAAAACCAGGAAACCGAGTTGGTGATATCGGAGAAGCAATTGAAAAGTATGCCGAAAAATATCACTTAGGTGTCGTTAAAGAACTCGTAGGTCATGGTGTGGGTACAAGTGTTCATGAAGACCCTGAAGTTCCAAATTACGGAAAAAAAGGAACAGGTCCGATTCTAAAAGAGGGAATGGTCATTGCGATTGAACCAATGTTAAATTTGGGAACGGCAGACATTTATATTTTAGATGATGACTGGACCATTGAAACAGATGATGGAAAACCCTCTGCACACTATGAGCATACAGTAGCTGTAACCAAAGATGGATATAAAATTTTGACGGGAGAGTGAAGAAATGGCAAAAGATGATATTATTGAAATGGAAGGAAAAGTTCTAGAAATAATACCAGGTGGGCATTTTAAAGTTGAACTTGAAAATGGTCATATTGTAGAAGACGCTCACCCTTCTGGTAAAATAAGGATGAACTATATTCGTATTTTACCAGGAGATACAGTTGTAGTAGAAATGTCCCCTTATGACTTAAAACGAGGGCGCATAACCTATAGAAAAGGTTAGGAGGAGAAATATGAAAGTAAAAGCATCAGTAAAACCAATTTGTGCAAAATGTAGAATAATTAGAAGAAAAGGAAAAGTAATGGTTATTTGTCAAAATAAAAAGCACAAACAAAAACAAGGATAATTTATAGGAGGTGTAATTTATGGCACGTATTAAAGGAATTGATATCCCTAATGAGAAACATATATCAATCGCATTAACATATATCTATGGTATTGGAAGAAAACTTGCACTTACGATTTGTAAAGATGCAAACGTAGAGCCTAGCAAAAAGGCACGTGATTTAGATAATGACGAATTAGCAAGAATCCGTGACGAAGTATCAAAATACCTAACAGAAGGTGATTTACGTCGTGAAGTCAACATGAACATCAAAACAAAGATGGAGATTAATTCTTATCAAGGGATTCGTCATAAAAGAGGATTACCAGTAAGAGGACAAAGAACTTCTAGAAATGCACGTACTCGTAAGGGTAAACCAAAAACAATCGCAAATAAAAAGAAATAAAAAAAGTTAGGAGGTCAGACTTATGGCATATAAAACAAGAAAAAGAAAAGTCAAAAAGAATGTACCAGAAGGTGTTGCACATATTCATTCAACGTTTAACAACACAATCGTAACCATCAGTGATAAAAATGGAAATACCATCAGTTGGTCATGCAGTGGAGCAATCGGTTTTAAAGGAAGTAAAAAATCAACACCATATGCTGCTGGTATGGCTGCAGAGGCTGCAGGAAAAGCTGCTTACGATATGGGAATGCGCAAAGTAGAAGTATTAGTAAAAGGTATGGGTCCAGGACGTGAGACAGCAATTCGTTCCTTACAAACTGCAGGACTTGAAGTTACAGCAATTTCAGATGTAACACCAATTCCACACAATGGATGTCGTCCACCAAAACGCCCTCGTGGGTAATCGATAAAGGAGGAAAGTTTCATGTTACAATTTGAAAAACCAATTTATAAAATTACAGATTATGTAGAAAATAATTTCTTTGGAAAGTTTGAATTAGAACCTTTAGAAAGAGGATTTGGAACAACTCTTGGAAATGCTCTAAGAAGAGTGATGTTATCCTCTCTTCCAGGAAGTGCAATTACAAGTGTAAAAATTGAAGGCGTATCTCATGAATTCCAAACAATTGATGGAGTAATTGAAGATGTTTCATTAATTATTCTGAATTTAAAGGACATCGTAATAAAAAATCATTCTGGAGAAAAGAAAGTAATTCATATTAATGCAAATAAAGAAGGTCCCGTTACTGCTGGGGATATTGAACGCGATTCAGATATTGAAATCTTGAATCCAGATAAAGTTATTGCTACTTTAGCTAAGGGTGGAAGCCTAGTAATGGAAATGACAGTAGATAATGGAAGAGGATATGTAAAAAGTGACGATAATAAGAAACTATTAACTGATAAAAAGGTTGGTGCAATCGCCATAGATTCTCTATACTCTCCAATTGAAAGAGTATCTTATGAAGTTGAACCAGCACGTGTTGGACAAGATGAAAGCTATGATAAATTAGTATTAAGTGTATGGACGAACGGTTCTATTAAACCAGAAGAAGCAGTCGCTTTGGCATCTCGTATTTTAATTGAACATTTTGAAATTCTAACAGATTTAAGTAATATCGCAGATGTAACAGGTCTTATGATTGAAAAAACAGAAGATCCAAAAGTAAAAGCATTAGAAACAACAATCGAAGACTTAGACTTCTCAGTACGTGCTTATAACTGTCTAAAACGAGCAGGTATCCATAACTTACAAGACTTAGTAAATAAATCTGAATCAGAAATGATGAAAATTCGTAATTTAGGAAAGAAATCATTAAAAGAAGTATTAGATAAAGTAAGAGATTTAGGTTTAGTACTTAGAGATGAAGATTAATAGTAAGGAGGTTAATTATGGCATATAGAAAATTAGGTCGTGATAATAAACATAGAAGAAGTTTACTTGCCAACCAAGTAAAAGATGTCATTATGCACGAGAAGATTACGACAACAGAAACAAGAGCAAAAGAAGTTCGTAAATTTGTTGATAAAATGATTACATATGGAAAAAATGGAAACCTAGTATCTAGAAGAAAGGCACTAGCATTCCTTCAAAATGATACTGAGGCAGTAAAAAAAGTCTTTGAAGACTTATCAAAGAGATACGAAAACCGCAATGGTGGATATACAAGAATTTTAAAGATTGCAGAAAGACGTGGAGATGATGCGTTAATGGTAATCTTAGAATTAGTAAAATAAAAGGGTAGCCAGAGCTCCCTTTTTTTAATTACAAAATAGAAAATGGAGAGAAGATATGAGAAAAGATAATAGACAAATCAACAATAAAATAGAATTAACAATCATAGACTTAGTGGCAAACTATGTTACTGAAGATAGAGAAAATATTATTGGAATCTACATGATTCCTTATATGATAGGTCATCGCAGAAAAATAGAATTGACAATTATTACGAATAAAGAAAAAAATAACCTAACATTACAATCAAAAAGATTTGACTGGTATGAAATTATCTCGAATGTACATTCATGGGGAGAATACTTAAAAGAGAATGATCATAATGAGGTAAAAGAATCCTTACAATGTGATAATAAACAAAGAAAAAAAGATCTAAAAAATGGAATTATTCTCTATGATCCAAAACATCAATTAGAAAATAGAAAAAACTCTCTTGAAAAGGAGCAAATTCTAAAAGAATTCTATAACAAAATTCTCCTTTCCAATAATTTCCAAGAACAGATAATAAGCAAAGTAAATACACATTTAGAAAATCATTCAAAAAGAAAAAAATTAAATAATCATACGATAAAATGATATAAAACATCATTAATATGAATAAAAAAAAGAAAATATAATGCATAATATGGAATTAATGAAAAAAATAGCCCAGAAATCTTTTAGCCTAAAATAGGCCATGGTATAATAAATATAGGTGATTTGTATGAAAGCATTAGTTACAGGAGCATCTTCAGGAATTGGATTAGAAATAGCAAAATATTTAGATGAACTTGGATGCCATCTAATTTTAGTAGCTAGAAGTAAAAATAAATTAGAAGAAATGGCAACTACTTTTCGACACAAACCCAAAATTATAGTAATGGATTTACTATCAGAAGCTAATGCCAAATCTCTTTATGTCCTAACAAAAAATGAAGATATTAATATTTTAGTAAATAATGCTGGTTTTGGAGATTTTGGAAATTTTATAGAAACAGAATTAAGTAAAGAAATCGAAATGATTGATTTAAATATAAAGGCACTTCACATCCTTACAAAAATGTTTTTAAAAGATATGACCAAAAAGAATAAGGGATATATACTAAACGTAGCTTCTTCTGCTGCCTTTCAACCAGGTCCTTTAATGGCAACTTATTATAGTACAAAGGCTTATGTATTGCATTTAACAGAAGCTATTTGGTATGAATTAAAAAAACAGAAATCCAATGTTCACATTTCATGTCTTTGTCCAGGTCCAGTAGAAACAAATTTTAATAAAGTTGCAGGAGTAAAATTCTCACTAAAAGCACTATCTGCAGAAAAAGTAGCACATATTGCTGTAGACCAAATGTTAAAAAGAAAACTAGTGATTGTTCCCGGTTTTAAAATGAAATGTGCAAAATTCTTTGGTCGTTTCCTATCAGATAAAAAGCGAATGGCAATCACTTACAAAATACAAAAGAAGAAAGGGGAACTTAAATAAAAAATGACACTGAATCTAGATAATTTTATTTTAGAAGAATATAATACCAATTATTCAAATCATAAAGAAGTCTTGGAACAATTATCGTGTGATCAAGAAACAAAAAAATATTTAGGAAACTTACAATATACAATTCAAAAAATTAATCAAAGAAAAGCAATAAATAACTTAAACTTTGCTTGGATTGCTTACTATAAAGATGGATCTCCGATAGGATTTCTTACTCTTTCTTATATGGAAGCATCCTATCAAATAAGTTGCAGTATTCTACCAGAATATCGAAGACAAAATCTAGGTGCTTTATTATTACAAGAAGCAACAGAAAAGATATTTGAAGAATATCAACAAATAGAGGAGATAATCTTAAAAATAGATCAAAAAAATATTGGTAGTATTAAAATGGCGGATCTTGCAGGTTACTCAAGAGAAAACGAAACTACATTTCGTGAGAAAAGAAGATAGAAATTAATATCCCATCCAATTTCGACATCTATCAATACATCAAATAAAACAGAAGAATTCAAAAAATTCTATAATTGTAAAGGAAAAAAAGATTTTTCTTGAAATTTTTTCCATTTTTTAGTATAATAATAAGCTACGATGGGGTGGACTATGGAAAAGGCATTGGAAATTAAAAATTTACAATTCAATTATCCAGAAAAAGAAGTATTTCATAACCTATCATTAACAATCGAAAAGGGGTCATTTGTAACATTGATTGGCAACAATAAAAGTGGGAAGACAACCCTAATCAAGTTAATCTGTGGGCTGTTGGATGGAAAAAAGTCAATCATTGCTGGATATGCTTATGTAAATAATCAGAGAATTCATGACAATTCCCGTTTTTTTGGTGTGGTTTTCTCTGATGTAGAGGGGAAATTCCTTTTTAACAATGTCTACAAAGAAATGGCCTTTCCATTAGAAAATTTAAACATTCCTGTTGACAAAATAGAAAATAAAATTATCGAATTAGCAAAAGAATTCGGAATTACTGAAATATTAGATAAAAAAATAGAAGACTTAACGAATTCAGAAAAGCAAGAGTTATTAATTGCGATTTCTCTACTTCATGATCCCAAAATTTTACTTTTAGACAATGCTTTCTCGATGATGAATAAAAAAACAAAAGAAAAAATCATAAGTATCCTAAAACATAGAGTAAAAAAAGACCAATTAACAGTCATTTTAACAACAATGAACTTAGAAGACATATTAGATTCTAATTATACCTATGTCTTAAATCAGGGAAATATTGTAATGGAAGGTGTTCCCCTAAATATTCTAAAAGAAGAAAAACTTCTATCCCAGGTAGGTTTAGAATTACCATTCATGATTGATCTATCGTTAAAGCTAAAATTCTATGAACTAATTAAAGAAATAATTACTGATATGGATGGGATGGTGAATACCTTATGGAAATAATTTTAAAAAATGTAGGTTATCACTATAAAAACAAAAAATATTTAGAAAAAATCAATTTAAAAATAAAATCTAATACAATTACAGGGATTACAGGAGATAATAAAACACTTTTGATAGAATTAATCGATGCCTTAACAATGGCAAGTTATGGTCAAATTAAAATAGGAAATAAGGAAATTAATCGAGAAAATTTAATCGATATTAGAAAAACAGTATGCATGATTCATCAAAAACCAAGAGAACAATTTTTTACGACAAATGTCAAAGAAGAAATGGAATTTTTAATTGGAAGATTGGATTATAAAAACAAAAATATTTATAAAAAAATGAGAAACTCCTTACTAATTGCAGGTCTTAGTGAGGAATATCTTGAAAAAGAAATTTATCAATTATCCGCTGGAGAGCAAAAACTAATTCAAGTGGCCATCAGTTTATTGTATAACCCTAAAATCATTATTTTTGATGAACCATTTGCAGAATTAGACTATACAAACAAAAAAAAGCTCCTCCGATTAATCAAAATCTTAAAAGAGCGATACAATAAAACAATAATTATTGCAAGTAATGATAGTAATATGTTGTATTCTCTAACAGAAGATATTGTAATTTTGAAAGGAAGCCATATCATTGCAGCCGATAAAACAGTAAAAGTTTATCAAGATGTAGAATTTTTAAAATACAACGATATCGCAATTCCAGAAATTGTCCTTTTTGTATATAAAGCAAAAAAGAAAAATATTAAATTATCTTATCATAAAGACATACGTGATTTAATAAAGGATGTGTATAAACATGTTTAAGAGTAATTCAATGATTTATGATATTAATATTATTTGTAAGGTTCTTTGTATCTTACTAATGATGTTAGACATCATTCTTTTAAAAAATACAACAGTCTTAGTATTTCTTGGACTAATTCTCTTAGGAATTAGTCTAGAATCTAAAAAAATTTCCATTTTAGTGATGATTGGAATTCTTTTTTCTATTGCTTCCACTTTCTATACATCCATTTTTGGAATTTCAAAAGCCATAATATTAATTGCATATTTATGTATAATAAAAAAAATAACGAATGCTTCTGAAATGAGATATCTTCTCGAAGTTACACTCTATAAGTTTCAAAGTAAGAGAATTACTTTTCGCACCATTTATGTGATCTATTTTTATAAACAATTTAAAAAAAATATGAAAATACTAGAACGATTACGAGAGGAATATGGGATGGCAAGGGATTTCTTTTATATTGGATTTACAATCAAAAAGGCGTGGAAAAAAACAAAATATGAGATGAAAGAAATAATTACTATGAATGACTTAAGATTTTATAATTTTTCTAAACAAAGAAGTTATATAGAAAAACCGAGATGGGAAAGTTGGGACAGCAAATATTTATTCATTCATCTAACAATTACAATCGTTCTTTTAATCTATGGGAGATAATAAAAATGCCTAGATACAAAATCACATTTTCGTATGATGGAAGTAATTTTCATGGATATCAAATACAACCAAAATTGCGGACGATTCAAAAGGAGTTAGAAAAAGCAGTGAGTTATCTAAACCAACAGACCAAGACTCCTGTTCAGTCATCAGGAAGAACGGATGCAGGTGTTCATGCACTAGGACAAGTTGCCCACTTTGACCTTAATATTGAAATTCCAGAATATAAGATAAAGCAGGGATTAAATACCCTTTTGCCAAATGATATTCATATTATCAAGGTGGAAGAAGTAACGAAAAAATTTCATGCCAGGTTTTCTGCCAAAAAGAAAGAATACATTTATAAAATTAATTTATCTGAATATAATCCAATAATGAGAAACTATGAATACCAATATGAAAAAAAGTTAGATATAGAAAAAATGAAAGAAGCAATTCATTTTTTTGAAGGAACTCATGATTTCACTTCGTTTATCTCTAGTGAGGATTTAAGAGAAGATAAGATAAGAACTATTTATAAAACAGCAATTACAAGAAAGAAAGATACTTTAATAATTTCATTTCAAGCAGATGGATTTATGAAATATCAAGTAAGAAATATGGTTGGGCTTTTAATCGAAATCGGTAGTGAAAAAAAAGAAGTAAATGATGTAGAAAAAATCCTAAATCTAAGAAATCGAAAAACGTCTATAAAAATTGCACCAGCAGAAGGTCTTTATTTAAGAAAAGTGTGGTATGAATGACCAATATATATGAAGGAAAATTATCAATAAAGCTATTTTACTAAAAATTTTTTAAGAGGTGAATACTAATGAGTATAAGAGAAAAACAAGAAAAATTTCCAAGAATGATGGAAGAAAAAGAACAACCAACCTCTTTAAATGGACTTGTGAAGTCCCTACAGATTTTTAAATTGAAGTCCCGTAAAATTACCACAGATTTTTATGAAACAGGAGATATTTTATATGGGGATATTAGAAAAATCGTATTAAAAAAGGATTCACCGCTATATCAACAATTCTATGCTGGTAAGTAGTAAGCATGTTAAAAGAAGGGAATAAAGAAACTGACAATCTACTAGCGGAAGATTATGAATTAGAAAAGTTAGTAAACTTTATTGATAGTACACCAGACTTTTATTGTAAAAGAAAAAATGACTGGACGGTCAAAAAAGCAATTGTAGATGAACGAATTCATAAAGGATTTTATCACAGCCACTTAAAATTGTTAGTAAAAAATGATTAAAAAACGATATTTTAATTGACTTTGACACAATTCTATAATATAATTTTAATCGGTACATTTTATATATTCCAAATTCTGATTTTATGTCCTGGGAAAACATAGAATTAGAAGGGAAACAAATAAAAGGAGAATATATATGACAAGTTTTATGCAAAAAAAAGAAACTGTTGATCGTAAATGGTATGTAATCGATGCCAAAGATCAACCACTAGGTAGAGTTGCTGCAAAAGCTGCTCACATGTTAAGAGGAAAACATAAACCTACTTATACACCACATATTGATTGTGGGGATTACATCATTATTGTAAATGCAAAAGAAACCAAATTAACAGGAAACAAATTAGATAAGAAGATGTATTACAATCACTCTATGTATCCAGGTGGGCTTAGAGAAAGAACTGCTCGTGAAATGAAAGAAAAATATCCAATTGAAATGATGGAAAGAGCCGTAAAAGGAATGCTTCCACATAACAGATTAGGACGTCAAATGTATAAGAAATTATTTGTATATGAAGGAGAAACTCATCCACATATGGCTCAAAAGCCTACTGTGATTGAGCTTTAATAGGAGGATTACGAAATGGCAGAAAAGAAAGTTTATACTGGTACTGGTAGAAGAAAAACTAGTGTAGCCAGAGTAAAATTAATTCCTGGAAAAGGAAAGATTACAATCAATGGTAGAGATGTTCGTGATTACTTACCTTATGAAACCTTAATCATGGATTTAGAACAACCATTAGTATTAACAAATACAAAAGATATGTTTGATGTAGTAGTAAATGTTAAGGGTGGTGGATTCTCAGGACAAACAGGAGCAATTCGTCATGGGATTACAAGAGCTTTATTACAATATGATAGTACAACTTCTAGTGATTCTGAAAATAGTTTCAGAAAAATCTTAAAACCAGCAGGGTTCATTACACGTGATGCTCGTAAGAAAGAACGTAAGAAACCAGGTTTGAAGAAAGCACGTCGTGCACCACAATTTTCAAAACGTTAAAATTTATTTGTTTTTGAATTTACAAAGTCCGATAGTTTCGGACTTTTTTATTGACCAAAATGAAAAACATAATTAGACAGGTGATAATAAAACTACAGATATACTACAAATCTTAACAATGATAGGATGTAATAATAGATAAAAAACAAATCGACAAACGATAATCTGAAAGTGTGATAGAGAATGATAGAAGATGAAATTTTTAAAAGAAATAAAATAAACTTTGATAAATTATTAGAGTATGGATTTAAAAAAGACAAAAAATCTTATAAATACTCTAAAAAAATTATAAATGATACATTTAGAGTAGACATTACTATTGATTATCATCAAAAAGTAAAAGGAAAAATATATGAATTGGCATTTGAAGAGGAATATACGAACCATCGTATAAAAAATCAAAATGGAGAATTTGTAAATAAAATTCGTATAGAGTTTCAAAATATACTAAATGATATAAAAAAGAAATGCACTACAACAGAATACTTTATTTCAGAACAAGCAAATACAATTACCAAATTAATAAAAAAGAAATATAATCATATTCCAGAATTTATTTGGGAAAGATTTCCTGGATATGGAATTTTTAGAAATCCTAATAATAAAAAATGGTATGCCCTTATTGTGAATATAAATAAAAGCAAACTTGATAACGAAGCTCGAGAAGTAGAAATAATAAATCTTAAACTAAAAGAATCTAAAATTCAAGAACTTCTTAAAAGAAAAGGATTTTATCAAGCATACCACATGGATAAAAAAAATTGGATTTCGATTATTTTAGATAATACAGTAAAGGATGATGAAATAATGAAATATATAGAAGAAAGTCATAAACTGACAGAAAAAAAATGACAAATTCCTGTTAATCATAAATATTATAATATTACTGTTTGTTTTAATGATATTGATACAATTCTATGAAAAAAATCAAACAATATAAAGGTAGAAAGTATTAAAGATAAATACTCCTTATAAATCAAGAATACAAATATTTCAATGAATTAAGTGATGAAACACATACTAAATAAATTTAATCTTGCAAAATGAAATGAATATGGAATTCAAATAGTAAGACAATCTAGAAGATTTCCTAATCAATTCAGTGAAGATTTGAATCATCACTAAATTCGAATTAATATAAAGTGAATGGGATTGATAATATATGAATAAAGAGAGATTGTTATCATGTATAGATAAAATTCATACAACTAAAATGGTTCCTAATAGAATTAAGAAAAATCTTAAATTAAATACAAATAATGTAGTGGAATATTGTAAAAGTAAAGTGCTAGATCAAAATTGCAATATTTATAAGTAGGGGAAGAACTGGTATTATGAAATTGATAATATTAGAATAACAATTAATGCAAACAGTTATACAATCATTATCGCACATAGGATGAGTGAAATAAGAGATTATTAGTATTTCTTTATCGATTAAAAATATCAAATATCAAGGATGAAATCATCAAAATGATAATGGATTAAATATTTTGATATTAAGACAACATTATAGAAACCACATACATCCTAAGATAAGGAAAAAGGAGGAACATATACTTAGTTTAATAAATAGATAATTTTTGAAACATTAATATATTAATTTACTATTTTTTGTTCAGTAATAATCAATAACCCTTATATAAATATCAGCAGATGAGAAAGTGTTTGTAGACATTAAAACAATGAAAAATGAAAACTATAAAAACCAATACTATTTTAAAAAATTTACATCTTAAATTTTTTCATGATGGAAGTGCTTTTACTTGCAAGTAAAAAATAAAAACTATATAATGATATAAAAGAATAGGAGATATGCCATGAAAAAAAATAAATACCAAATTTATAAAAAATCTATTGTTTTTTTTCTATTTGGAATTTCTCTTTTTTTAATTCTAATAGGTCTTTTTTTGAGTTCTTATGCTTATACAGAACCAATTAAAAAAATATCCTTTTCTTCAGAAATATTAAATTATCAAAATCAAGATCCAGCAAGTCTTAAAGTAGATAAAGGTGCCGAATGGATTGGTTATGGGAAAGCAAGAATTACCTTTAGCCTTGATACAATACTAAGCACAATGAATCAAAATCTTGATGTTATTTTTGTATTGGATGTTTCGAGTACGATGTATGGGGAGAAATTAGAAAAAGTAAAAAGAGATACAAAAATGTTGGTAAATACTCTATTAGCAGACAATAGTAACCAAGTAGCTCTAATTACGTTTCATTCTCAGTCAGAAATTGTATCACAATTAACCAACAATAAAGAATACTTTTCCCATTTAATAGATTCTTTAGTTACTCATGGAGGAACAAATTATTATCAACCATTAGTAAATGTAGATAAGATTCTTCAAAATTATGAAAAACAAGAAAATCGAAACTGTACAGTAGTTTTTTTAACAGATGGACTTCCTAATTTAGAAACACCTAACCAAGTGGGACAATATAAGTATCTAAAAGAAAAATACCCCTATTTAACGATACAAGGGATTCAGTATGAGATTGGAGAAACTGTTTTAGAACAAATTATAGAAATTAGTGATAATCAATTTATCGCAGATAGAAAATCATTAAAAGAAGTATTAGAGGATGCTTTAGTAGTTGCAGACCAATATGAACAACTAAAAATAATAGATGATATAGATAATAAATACTATGAACTAGACCCTACTAGCCTAAAACCTTCTTTTGGAAATGCCACAGTAAAAATAGAATCTGGAGTACCAAAAATAATATGGTTTTTAGATCAATTAAAGACAGGCAAAACAGAGACCCTAACAATAGATATAAACTTAAAGAAAGAATACCTGGAAATACCAGGATTATATCCAACCAATAAAGAAGAAAATATCACCTATAAAATAAAAGAAATAGAAGAAAGTATAACAAGTACAAAAACACCAGTCTTATCAAACTACTATGAAGTAAGTTATGATGGAAATCCACCACCAAAATGTAATATCAATGAAATACCAAAAGTAAAAAAATATGCAGTTTATGATCAGGTAGAGATCAATAGTCAAATTCCAAGTTGTGATGGATATCAATTTAGTAAATGGATTATTATCAATAAAAACGTATGGCAAATGAATGAGGATTATTTTCTAATGCCAGAAGAAAATGTTCTTCTTAGAGCAGAATGGAAGAAGTTATCAATTGAAAAAAAGACAGATGGCGATATTTATACTTATAAACCACCGATTATACAAGCGATTGGAAAACCAGATTATAACCAAGAATTATGGAAATATAAAGACAGTATTACCAAAATAGTATTACAGGATCATATTGGAAGCCTATTAAATGAAAAAGAAAATTTTGATATTTCAGAAGCAAGAAATGGAAGTGTTAGAGGGATTGTCGTCCCAAACCAAGATGATTTATCCACTTATACTGCTTATATTCAAGGAGATAGTGAAATTATTGGTAATGTGGACAGTTCCTATTTGTTTTTTGGATTTTCTAGACTAGAAAGTATCGAAGGATTAGAATATCTAAATACTTCTAAAGTATCGAATATGGCAGAAATGTTTAGCAATTGCGACCAAATAAAAGAAATAAATACTCATAATTTTGATACTTCAAATGTTACGAATATGTCTTATATGTTTTCTTCTTGTAAAAATCTAGAGACAGTCGATTTAACAAATTTTCATACATCGAATGTAACTACTATGAAAGGGATGTTCAATAATTGTTATATTATAAACAACTTAGATTTTAGTAGTTTTGATACGAAAAAAGTAATCGATATGTCATGGATGTTTTATACTTGTAGTATGAAGATGACAGAGTTAGACATTAGTAGTTTTGATACAATTAGTGTTACTAACATGTCTCATATGTTTCGAGGAAATTGGTCCTTAGAAACACTCATCTTTGATAGAGAAAAATTTGTTACACAAAATGTTACAGATATGCAATATATGTTTTATGACTGTCGCATGAGTAGTATTGATGTGAGCAATTTTAATACGACAAAGGTAACCAATATGAGTAATATGTTCTATCAATGTACGAAACTAATAGCACTAGATGTGAGCCATTTCGATACAGCAAATGTAACAGATATGAATTCAATGTTCGCCCGCTGTGGAGTTTTAGAAAATTTAGATGTCAGCCATTTTGATACTACAAACGTTACCAATATGAAAGGAATGTTTTGGGGTTGTCATGTACTGCCAGTAATCGATGTGAGCAATTTTAAAACAGCAAAAGTAACTGATATGAGTGCCATGTTCTCTTTGTGTTACGCGGTAGAAACTCTAGATGTCAGTGGATTTGATACCTCCTTAGTTACTGATATGAGTAGTATGTTCCAAGGATGTAGTACTAAGCTAACTACTTTAGACATCAGCAATTTTAATACTAGAAATGTAACCAATATGAGTGAAATGTTTCGAGGAAATTGGTCCTTAGCAACCTTAATCATTCGGGGAGAAAATATTAATACGTCAAAAGTAACCAATATGAATTATATGTTTTATGATTGTGGTCCTTTGAAGGAACTCGATGTCAGTCATTTTGACACTTCTCTAGTTACTGATATGAGTTATATGTTTAGCCATTGTAGAAATATAGAAACCTTAAATATCAGTCATTTTAATACAACAAATGTATTATCTATGAGCCATATGTTTGAAGAATGTAATTTCTTAAAGAGTCTAGATATCAGTAATTTTGATACTTCAAATGTATTAGCAATGGATTATATGTTTAACAATTGCTTTTGGATAGAAAACTTAGAACTTAGTCATTTTAATACTTCTAAAATACTAAATATGGATAATATGTTTAATAATTGTGTACGTTTAAAAATGATTAATTTAGAAAATTTTGATTTTTCAAGAGTAACTACAGCCGATAAAATGTTCGCAAATTGTGAAAAACTAACCACAACAATCAATATTACATCTATGACACTTATCAATTATCCAGAAATGTTTAATAATGCAGCAACCACAGAAGATGCACAAATTAAAATCAACTATAAAATAGAAACATCAGAATTAGTGGACCGATTACTTACAACAAAATCAGAAAATTCAAATGTGATCAAAGGAACTTTAATTGATTAATATCAAGATAATATAGTTAGAATAAAAAAAACGTGATCTATCAATCATTGACAGTTCACGTTTTATTATGATTTTATAACTTTTTAATATTTAATGCTTGAAGTCCTTTGTTAGTTTCAGTTAGTTCAAACTGAACCAGCTGTCCCTCCTCTAATGTTTTAAATCCAGACTCTAGGATATTCGAATAATGGATAAAAACATCTTGATTACAACTAGACTTGATAAAACCATATCCTGTGTTATTATTAAACCATTTGACATGACCAATCATACATGATACCACCTTTCTACTTCCTTATTTTGCTTAAGCTCTATTATTGTATCATAAAGCAAGAAGAAAAAATAAAATCGGTTAAAAAAGGTAATTTATTGTCGATAATTGGTGAAAATGTTAACTATGAGTTAATTTTTTCTTTAATTCTTTTTTATGCTCCCTAGAGAGAAGATTAATCTTTTTTTCTCCAAAGCTAATTACTTGATTAGATAGATTTACGGATTGTATATTATGAAGATTAACAATGCAACTTTGATGTGTTTTTAAAAATCTTAAATCATTTTCTAAAATTCTTTCAATTTGTAGAATACTCTTTTTCACTTTATAAGTATTTTTATTTGTAACAATGGATGTATAATTATCATTCAAATTTTTAGCGAAATATAAAATATCATGATAAGGTAAGTGAAATAACTCACCATTATGTTGAAAGGAAAAGAATCGATTTGTTGTAGAAATTTGATAAGCAAGCTCTAAAGTTTCTCTTAGTCTAGTAGAAACATTTTCCTTCTTTGAAATAAAATCTAATGCTAGCATTTTTCCAGTAAAGGCATGATGTTTAAAATAATCAAAGGCAGAAATAATAATAATCTGACTAATCCAATCCCCAGAAAATCGAATTTCTCTAGCGAAATCAAATCCACTTTTTCCAGGAACCTTCACATCTAAAATATAGATTTTTCGTCCTTCTAAGGAAATTAGCTTCCTTTTTGAACTTTCATTAAATTCAGAAATATGAATAATGTGATAGCACTCTTTTTTCTGCCCAATAAATTGATGAATTACATTTTGGTATAATTCACTCATCACTTTTTGATCTTCATAGATGATAAAATTAAGCATAAAACTCACTCCCACTATTTTAAAAACTACAAACGTCATTATATCATAAAAATAATTGTCGAAAATAAAAAGGTGCGAAAAGGAAACTATTTGGTGAAATATGGTATCTAAAAAAGGCTACACATTAACGTGTAGCCTTTTTTTATTAAGAAAATATTTATTTAATTTCGATTGATGTTTTTGAACTTACTTCTTCTTTTCTAGGAACCGTAATTTTTAAGATTCCATCTTTAAATTCTGCATTGATATTTTCCATTTCAATATCTCCCAAATAAAATTCCCTTTTATACTTTCCATATACACGTTCACGACGAATATACTTTTTCTCTTCTTCTTTTTCCTCTTGTTCCTTTTGTGCAATAATCGTAAGGTATCCCTTATTACATTCTACTTGGATATCTTTCTTATCAAATCCAGGAATATCCATTTCAATGTAATATTTACCTTCCTTTTCATAAATGTCGCATTTTAAGTTGTTTTCCTCTGGAACTGTTAAAAAATTATCAAAAAAATCATCTAAATAATATTTTCTAGGAATTAAATTCATCTTTCATCCTCCCTTTCACTTTATGTTATACACCTCTTATTAGCACTTGTCAATACAAAGTGCTAATATTCGACAAATTTTTTTTAACTTATATAAAGATAATAAACAAAAAATCATTCATTTGATAAAAAATACCTTAATTGAATTCTTGTTTTATTACTAAAAAAATCAAACCTTATATTTAACAATAAATTCATAAGAGAAAAACCTTAGAAAAACTAGCAGATTTCAGATAGGCTTCCTTTCTTTTACAATTGACAACGATAAAAGGCATATACTTTAAATAGGTGATACTTATGAAAAAATGGAAAATTCTTTTCCTAATCATTATATTTTTAACGATTCTTTCTTTATTTATATTCTTCCCAAAAGCTTCTGCCGTAACAGAAGAACTTCCTCTGTTTGGAAAAGTAATCTTTGTCGACCCAGGACATGGAGGCAGAGATTCAGGAGCTAGTTATGGTAAAATTTTAGAAAAAAATATTAATCTAGAAATATCAAAAGTATTAGAAGAAAAACTAGTTTCAAAAGGAGCGATTGTCTATATGACAAGAGATGAGGATGAAGATTTATCTTCAAAATGGGATGAACAAAAAAAGAGAGGGGACCTATATCGAAGACTCTTAATGTATAAAAAAAATAAAGCAGAACTTTATCTTTCGATTCATTTAAATTCAGGGGAGAGTGGAGGAAGAGGAGCAGAAGTTTTATATCATCCAATTAACGAGAAGAATAAACAACTAGGTGAGATTTTAATGAAACATTTTAAAAATGATCTAAAGACAGAAAGGGTTCTAAAGAAAACAGATCTTTATATGTATCGAAATACTACAGTTCCAGGAGTATTAATCGAATGCGGTTTTCTATCGAATGCCAATGAAAGATATCTTCTTCAAAAAGAAGACTACCAAAAAAAAATAGCAGAATCAATTACCAATGCAGTGATTGAATTTTTTCAAGACACAATTGTTAAATTCTAGAAGCATGATTCCACCCCAAGAAAAAATAAAAAGAAAGAAACTAAACAGAATGGCTCAAATCATTGGGGATTAAATAATTGAAATACAATATTAAATCCTCCTTAGTATAGGTTTTTCCATCTTTTAACCATTCCATTCCAACATTAACAACAGCTCCAATATAAAATTTTGCGATGATACTTCGAGGAATTGGACTCTCATCAATAGAATTATCTTGTTGTAAATGAGAAGTAATATTATGATCTAAGACATCATAAATAATATCCATTGTAATACTATTTCTGTTATGAATCATAATTGCTAAGTAACTTTCTCTTTTTTCTTCAATGTGATCTAAAAATAATTTAATCATCTCTAAGTAATACTCCTTTGTATTAGAGATGTTTTTATTTTTCTTTAATTCTCCTATTAAGGAATTTTTAAGTTCTTGAATAAATTCTGCGAGTAATTCGTACTTATCATTATAATGAGCATAAAAAGTAGAACGATTCACTAAAGCCTGATTACAAATATCAGATACCTTAATTTCTTCAAATGTCTTTTCTTTCATTAAATCAAGTAAAGTTCGATATAAAATATTTTGTGTTTTCACAACACGCAAATCCTTTTTATTCATGACAATCACCTAATACCATTATACTCTAATTTAGACATTTGTAAAGATAACATACAAAATGTAGTTTATTTATTAATACGTTTTTAAAAAAGTGTTGGTTATCTAAACAAATTTAAATTTCTGTTGGTGTTTTTTATTACAAATAGGAATAAAATGTTATGTCGAATGGAGGAAAAATGATGAAAAAGATTGGTAATTTTGTTTGTAAGCATAAATGGTTCATTGTCATTGCCACTTTGATTCTAATAATACCTACTTTACTAGGGTATATTTTAACAAACATTAACTATGATATTTTGGTTTATTTACCAAGCGATATTGAAACTTTAAAAGGGGAAAAAATCTTAACAGAAGACTTTCATATGGGATCGTTTTCCATTGTAGTAGTAGATGATATGCCAAGTCAAGAAATACTAAAATTAGAAGATGATTTTAGGAATATTAAAGGTGTTGGTTACGTCGCTAGCATTCACGATATTACAGGTACTACGATTCCGATAGAAATGTTACCAAATGATTTGATTTCTAAAGTTGCAAAGGAGAATAGTAAATTAATTCTTGTAACATTTGAAAACTCTACAAGTGATGATGAGACTCTAGCTGCAGTACAAGAAATGAGAGAAATGACAGGGAAAAACGCCAAAATTGGTGGTATGAGTGCTATGGTACTAGATACCAAAGAACTATTCAATAGTGAGATGCTATTATATGTTGCGATTGCTGCCATATTATGTATTATTGTTCTAGAATTATCCTTAGACTCCTACTTAGTTCCATTATTATTAATGGCGAATATTGGAATTGCCATTTTATTTAATATGGGAAGTAATATCATTTTTGGACAAATTTCTTATATCACGAAAGCCATTGCAGCAGTACTTCAATTAGGAGTTACCACCGACTTTTCTATCTTCTTATATCATAAGTATGAAAAGGCAAAGAAAGAATATAAAAATAAGGAAGAAGCTATGGAACATGCAATCCATGATACCTTAGTATCTGTCTTTGGTAGTAGTCTAACAACAATTGCAGGATTCTTAGCCTTATGTACGATGAATTTAACACTTGGAGTAGATATTGGTTTAGTCATGGCCAAAGGAGTATTAATTGGTGTAATCTGTGTGATTACAGTATTTCCTGCGTTATTATTAGTATTTGATAAACAAGTAGAAAAAACAAGCCATAAAGAACGATTACCTAAATTTACAGGTATAAAGAATTTTGTAATGAAACATTATATAGCGATTTTTACCATATTTATAATCCTATTAATACCTGCATATTTCGCCCAAAATAAAACACCAGTATATTATAAATTAGATGAATCCATTCCAGAAGACTATGGATACACAATTGCAACCAAAGCTTTAAAAGAAGATTTTGGAATGGTTTCTCAAGAAATTGTTTTAGTAAAAAAAGACATGGAAGACTATAAAATCAATGAAATGGTTGAAAAAATCGAAAGAATAGAAGGAATTGATTTAGTAATGAATCCATCTAGCTTAGTTAATCTTGGGATTACAGAAAGTATGATTCCAGATAGCATTCGTTCCATCTATGAAACAGAGGACTATAAAATAATTATAATTGCGTCCCAATATGATATTGCAACCAATGAATTAAATAATCAGATTGAAGAAGTAAACAAAGTAATTAAGAGTTACGACGAAGATGCAATTCTTGCAGGAGAAGGGGCTTTGATGAAGGATTTAGTAGTAACAACCGATGAAGATTTCCACAACGTAAACTACACATCGATTGGTGTTATCTTTGTTCTAATGATGATTGTATTAAAATCAATCTCCCTTCCTATATTACTAGTTACAGCAATTGAATTTGCGATATTTATTAATATGGGAGTACCTTATTTTACTGGTACAGAAATTCCTTTTATTGCATCCGTTGTTATCGGAACAATTCAGTTAGGAGCAACGATTGACTATGCGATTTTAATGACTACCAAATACTTGGAAGAAAGAAAAAATGGATACAGTAAGAAAGAAGCAGTGAAAATCTCTCTTGATAACTCCATTAGTTCTATCTTCGTCAGTGCCATGTGTTTCTTCGGAGCAACGATTGGTGTAGGTATCGTATCTAAGATTGATATGATTGGATCATTATGTACCTTAATTGCTAGAGGAGCCATCATCAGCATGATTGTTGTTATGATGATAGTTCCATCGATTTTAATCATTTTTGATTCTGTAATTATGAAAACAACATTAGGAATGAAAATAAAAAATTCTAATAAGAAAGGAATGAATAATATGAAAAATAAAAGAATGAAAAAAACTATCGCAGCAGTATTAGCACTTTCAACAATGATGATGCCATTGTCTGCATTTGCTCTTACCAAAGAAGAAACTGTATATGCAAAACTAAATGGAGATGGAAGTGTAAAAAATATCATCGTCAATGAACACTTATTAAATAAGGAACACTTGGATATAATTGAAGATAAAACTGATTTAGAGAATATTTTAAATATTAATAGTAATCATAAATTCTCAAAAAATGAGCACTTATTAACTTGGGAAAGTAAAGGAAAAGATATTTTCTATCAAGGAACGACGAATAAGGAAACTCCAATAGAAGAGAAAATCACTTATCAATTAGATGGAGAAGAAATAAAGTTAGAAGATTTAATTGGAAAAAGTGGAAAAGTTACCATCAAGATTCAGTATCAAAATAAAGATCAACATATTGTAAATGGAAATACATTATATACACCATTTGTTGTTATGACTGCTACAATGATTCCAAGCGAGAATAATAGTGATATTGAAGTAACCAATGGAAAGGTGATAGATAACGGAAATGGATACATGATAGTTGGATTATCAACACCAGGGCTTTATGAAAGTTTAAATATCGAAGAATTCAAAGAGTTAGATACGATTTCTATTTCTTACCAAACAGAAAATTTTGAACTTTCTAGTATTTATTCGGTTGTAACTCCAAAAATCATAGAAAGTAGTGATTTAGATATTTTTGAAAAACTCGATTCTCTTTATGGAAGTATCACAAAACTACAAAGTTCTATGAATCAAATTGAAGAAGGTTCTAAAAGTATTTTAGCAGGATTAACGACAGTTTCTGATGGAAGTAATCAAATCGCAACGAATTTAAATACAGTATTAGAAAAATTAGGAGAGATTCAAAGCGGTGCTGTTCAAATCGACGAAGGACTTTCTCAAATATTAGAACAATTAGTAGAAGCAAAAACGATGTTAAGTAATAATACAAATACAGATAAACTAAATCAGATGAGTGCCTTAATTACTCAAAATGAACAGACGATAGCAACTCTACAAGCAGGAAATAACGAATTAAAAACTGCTTATAATACTTATGGTCTAGTAGGAATGAGTTATGATGATATTTTAGCTTCCAGTCTAGATAATAAAATGATTTTATATCAAGTAAAATATAATTATGAAAATAGTTACGCTAGAAATGAAGGATTAATCGCTCTATTAACTGGAAATAATCAAGCTTTAAAAACTTCACTAGAAACATTCCATACGACTTCGAACACCATCTCTACTTTAATTGATACATTAGATACCTATTTAAGTCAATTAGAACAGGGTACTCAACAGTTATCTAGTGGTGTAGATACCCTAAAACAAGGAGTCAATACTCTAAATTCCAAGATGAAAGAATTATCAATAGGAACTTTGACATTAAAGGATGGAATGACTACCCTAAATGCAGGAATCGAAACCTTTAATAAAGAAGGGATTCAAAAATTAACTACAGTATCAACAGAGATAAAAAATCTATCTGGAAAAATAGAATCTCTTGCTAAACTTGGAGATAATTATCAAACATTTACTATGAACAAAGAAACAACGAAAGCAAATACAAAATTTGTTTTGGTTGTAGATTCTGTAAAAGCTCCTGAAAAGGAATCAAAACCTGTAAAAACAGAAAAAAAAGAAACCTTAATGGATCGAGTTAAAAATTTATTTCGATAAAAAAGATCAGGTTCTATAAGGAATCTTTTCTTTTTATAGAAAAATTGGCACTCATTATTGACAAATGCTAAAACGAGTAGTAAGATAATCATTACAAACAAAAAAGAGTAGAAGATTTTTAACTCTACTTTAAAAAGAAAGAAGGAATAAGATGAAGAAAAAACAATTTAAAGCCGAATCGAAAAAATTATTAGACATGATGATTCACTCTATTTATTCAAATAAAGAAATATTTCTAAGAGAACTAATTTCAAATGCAAGTGATGCCATTGATAAGTTATACTATCGTTCCTTAACCGATAAGAAAATAAAAGTGGAACGAGATGACTTTAAAATTACTATAGAATTAGACAAAGAAAAAAGACTTTTAATGATTGAAGACAATGGTTGTGGAATGACCGAATCTGAATTAGAAATCAATTTAGGTACCATTGCCGAAAGTGGCTCCCTTGCTTTTAAAGAACAAGAAAACAAAAAGGAAAAGGGAAAGAAGCAATCAGAAGAAGTAGATATTATCGGTCAGTTTGGAGTTGGATTTTATTCTGCATTTATGGTAAGTGATAAAGTAATAGTAGAAAGCAAATCCATAGATGAAGAAAACGCACACCGTTGGACTTCAACAGGAGCAGATGGATACAGCATTGAGGAATGTGATAAAAAGACAGTAGGAACGAAGATTATTTTACAAATCAAAGAAGATAGTGAAGAGGAAAATTATAGCGAATTTTTAGAAAACTATAGAATTCAATCGATGATTCGTAAATATTCTGACTATATTCGTTACCCAATTCAGATGCAAGTAGAACATCGTCATTTAAAAGAGGGAAGTAAAGACGAATACGAAAGTCATATTGAAACAGAAACCATTAACAGTATGATTCCACTATGGAAAAAGAATAAAAATGAAATCAAAGAGGAAGAATATCATCAATTTTACCATGAAAAGTATATGGATTACGAAGATCCTCTTCAAGTAATTCATACTTCAGTAGAAGGACAAATTAGCTACCATGCACTTCTTTATATTCCTTCTCATGCTTCTTATGATTATTATTCAAAGGAGTATGAAAAAGGACTAAATCTATATACTAGTGGTGTTATGATTATGGAAAAATGCAGCGAACTTTTGCCAGATTATTTCAGTTTTGTCAAAGGATTGGTAGATAGTAATGATGTATCCTTAAACATTTCTCGTGAAATGCTCCAACAAGATAGACGCCTTCAACTAATTGCTAAAAACATTGAAAAAAAGATAAAAAGCGAATTAGAATCTATGCTTGAAGAAAATCGCGAAAAGTATGAAAAATTCTTTGCTGCGTTTGGAATGCAATTAAAATTTGGAATTTATAATAACTTCGGAATGGATAAGGAAAAACTACAAGACTTAATTCTCTTCCATTCTTCCACTGAAAATAAATTAACAACATTAAAAGAATACATTTCAAGAATGAAAGAAAATCAAGAAAAAATTTATTATGCTTGTGGAGAAAGCATCGCTAAAATTGATTTGTTACCACAAGTAGAACAAGTAAAAGAAAAAGGTTTTGAAATTTTATATCTTACAGATTATGTGGATGAATTTGTAATTCAAGCATTAATGAATTATGATGGTAAGAGCTTCATCAATGTTTCTACAGGGAATCTTGACTTAGATTCTGATTCGGAAAAAGAGGAGTTAAAGAAAGAAAACGATTCTAGTAAAAAAATGTTTGAATCGATGCAAAAGATTTTAGAAAATGAAGTAGAAGCAGTTCGCTTCACGAATCGATTAAAAAATCATCCCGTTTGTCTAACCGCATCAGGAAACATTTCTCTAGAAATGGAAAAAGTAATTAATGCAATGCCAACAGATGAAAAAGTAAAAGCGAAAACAGCAATGGAAATTAACGTACATCACAAAATTGCAGATAAGCTAAAAAAACTTTACAAAAAGGATAACAAAGCCTTTGAAAACTATACTAAAGTACTATATGCACAAGCTAGATTAATTGAAGGATTCACCATTGAAAATCCAACAGAAATTAGCAATTTAATTTGTGAAATTTTATCAGAATAAAAAAGAAGAAAGCTAAGAATTTTTCCGATAGCTCTCTTCTTTTTCTATATAAGTATTTGGGTAATAATGATTTAAAATTTGATGATAATTGTATCCTGCTTTCGCCATTCCTTCTGCCCCATATTTACTAAGTCCAAGACCATGACCATGACCTCTGGTTGTAAAAGTAGTAGCAGTCTTTCCAATACTGACACTAAAATCATTGGAGTCAAGGCCAAGTCTTCTAGCCAAAAGTAATCCATCAAAGACTTTATCCCCAAAACGAATATACTTAACACGATGACCAATCGTTTTCATTAATAATTCCACTTTCGTTCCCTCATGGATAGGAACATTTAATAATCTACTCAAATAATCATTAGGTACGATTCGATAACCAACATTACTAGAATCAATATCAAAAGCACTAGAAACACTTTTTAAATAAGGATAAGCAAATTTCAAAACGTTGGCAGAATCTTCCGTTTGTCCATTACTAGAAAGATGATAATACGCATCAATATATTCTCCATCAAACTTAATTACCTCATTCTTTGTATCCCGAATGGCATCTTTAATTTTTTTCGTATAAGAATCATATTGACTTCCCCAAATTTCTTTCAAATAATCTTTATCTCGGTAAATATAGTTATTGGAATAATCACGGATTGGCAAATTTTTACTCATCCTTTTCACAGCATAAGTTCTGGCAACCACGGCTTGAGCTTTTAAGGCTTCCTCACTAAAAATCTCAGGTATCTCATTACTGATAACACCAAAAATGTATTCATCAACTTTTAGTTTTTCGATAATTCCTGTACTATGATTCAAGTCAATTAATTTTTGACTAACCCCATAATCTGCTTCTAAGAGCTCTACTAATTCATCAGAATTACTATCATAATCACTCAAATAAAAAGTATCTAAAATAACTCCATTCATGACAATACAAATCTGATCTCCTTGAAACGGAATACGTTCATTATGAATATAATGATAAATTCTTCGATATAGAGGAAGTACTTTTTGATCATGATTTATAAATTCTTTTGAGAACTCCTCTGTATTATTTAAATACAAATAAAGAGTTTTCTTCCCCTGGTTTTCTACTACCATATACTTATAAAACATGCTATCACCTATTTGTAGTATTGGATAATATAGGAAAAAACATACAAAAAAATAAAAAGAAAGAAAAACTATATTTTGACAATTTTAAATGAATGAGATAAAGTAATGAATAGAAAGATATATTTTTAAAATTTATTGAAACTTATAAAAGTGAGATAAATCAATATCAAAAGAAAACAGTGTAAGAAAATAAATGAAAAGGAGAAAGTAAAATGGCAAAAGACAAAATTGAAGAATATGAATTAGAATCCTACTTTGATGGAGGACTATTTCAAATGATTGGTTGGAGAATTGTAGGAATCTTAGTTACAATTGGTACTTTAGGAATTTGTTTTCCATGGGCTTGTTGTATGATTTATGATTGGGAAGTTAGGCATACTGTCATTAATGGAAAAAGACTTTCCTTTGATGGAAAAGCAATTCAGCTTTTTGGAAACTGGCTAAAATGGTTACTACTGACAATCATTACCTTAGGAATCTATAGTTTCTGGCTAACAATTGCTTTAAAAAAATGGAAAACAAAGCATACGTATTTTAATGAATAATAAAAAGAGAGCTAAAACTCAAAATGCTTTAGTTCTCTTTTTTGTGAACAATCTCTTCCTGTAAGGTAACTATTATTTTTAATAATCTTCTTTAGATTAACTTTTTTATCATAATATAAATATTGATTAATTTGACGAATCATTTTAACTGTAGTATCTAAACTAGAAGTATAAAGTTCTAATAAAGACTGTGTACTCTGAATTCTCTTATCTGTTGGATGATACCATTTTTTATGTTCTAGATTTAAAAACCATTCATTCTCTTTCATTTTCATATAATAAGATAAAGGAACTTTTCTAAGAAGAGACTTGGGACAAATAGAATCAATCAGTTGATAAAATTTCCGTTTGAAGCCAAATGGATCATATCGAAAGATACGATAAAACAGTCTCATTTCACGAATAGAGGTTAAATAATATTTATGAAAATGTTCAATCCCCCAAACTTCCTTGTAAGTAAAATCCATCACTTCTTTTAGTCCATTTCCAAGTTTTTCAACATTAAAGCAAAAATCATGACATTTAAATTTCCATGGTTTTTTATTCTCTCGAATCATCACCAAATAATCATCAAAATAAGATTCCATTTCTCCATGAAGTTGATTATATTGATAAGTTTTTTCATTTTCTTTATCAAAATATCCTGTTCGGTAGATAACATAGGGATGGATGGTACTATCTAAAATATAATGACTAAGCATTCCATAAAGAAAAGCCATAACCTCTGGATCATATTGAAATCCATTATATTTAATATAATTAATTAGAGTTTCAAAAAATTCAAAAGTTTTATGTCTATGAAAAAATTCCCCAAAATCTCTTATCTTTTTTCCTTTTTTCAAACTGGTTAGATGATAGAAAAAAAGAACATCCATATTTTGTGCAGCGGTTTTTAATAATTCCTTGTGGTCCACTAAAAGTTCTCTACTGTTCATTCCAAGACGATCATAAACATCTAAAATAAAATAGGCATGGGTCAAACTACTCGCCATAATATTCATCCTCTCTAGTTCTTCTATTTTAACACATTTTTTCATAATTTTTTCATATAAATTACACAATTAATGTGCTATAATGTAGTCTAGGTGATGAGAAATGCCGATGAATAAGGAGTTTAAAAACTTAGATGAACAGATTTCTATCTTAGAGTATAAGGGATTAATAATCAAAGACAAAGATTTTGCTCATATGGTATTATTAAGGGAAAACTACTTCTTTTTAAATGGATACCGACATTTATTCTTAAAATCAAAAAATGAACGCAGGTTTATAGAAGGGACTACTTTTGAAGAACTCTATAGTCTATTTCTTTTTGATCGTCAATTTCGAAATATTATTTTTAAGCACCTGTTAATTATTGAAAACAACATAAAATCTATCATTTCTTATCAACTATCTAGAAAATATGGATATAAAGAAAGTGATTATTTAAAACCAAAAAATTTTACGAATCATCCAGAAAAAACAAGACAGGTAAATGATTTAATTAAAAAAATGAAACGACAGGTACGATCGAATGCCCCACAACATGCGGCGACAATGCATTATGTAAATAATTATGGATATATTCCATTATGGGTATTAGTAAAAGTATTATCTTTTGGTATCGTTAGCGAGCTATTTTCCATACTAAGAAGAGAGGATCAAGAAATTATCGCAGAATGCTACGATGTTCCAGTAGAATCTCTAATAAATTATTTACCAATTTTAGCAAATTATCGAAATCTTTGTGCTCATGAAGATATTGTTTTTGAAAACAAAACTCAGCGAGTAATAGAAGATACTATTTATCATAAGCTTTTAAAAATAAATAAAATTGATGGAGAATACCAATATGGAAAAAATGACTTATTTGCTTTAATTATCATGATGAAACAGCTAATTACTCCCATAGAATTTAAAAATTTAACAAAAGAAATTAGTCGAGTGATTACAAATTTAGAGTATAATTTAAATACCATTACAATTATAAAGGTATTAAATCGAATGGGATTTCCAGAAAACTGGCAAGATCTTATGAATATTACAAGGAAGGTGGAAGAATGAGAGAAAAATTAGTAAAATTAATAGGATTGCTTTTAATTGTAGGAATTGCAGGAAGTGGGGGAGGATACATCACTTATCAATTTTTAGAAAAAAAATTATCAGAAAGTAATACAATTGTTGAGAAGACAACGAATACGACAGGTGTTGTAAAATGTAGTAATGATATAAAATTAGATGAAACAGGAATTGCGACATCCGTTGGAAAAATTTACGATGCAACTGTAACAATCCAAAATTATCAAAACGGAAGATTAACCTCTTCAGGAAGTGGTTTCATTTATAAAAAAGAAGGAGAATATGCCTATCTTTTAACCAATCATCATGTAGTAGATAAGGCGACAAAACTATTGATTACCCTATCTAATGATGATCAAATTGAAGGAGAAGTACTAGGAAGCGATGAGTACTTAGATTTAGCAGTTGTTAGAGTTTCCTCTGAAAAAATAACACAAATCGCTACAATTGGAACCAGTGAAAACTCAAACATTGGAGATACCGTTTTTACAGTAGGAACTCCAATCGGATATGAATACCGAGGAAGTGTAACCAAAGGAACGTTATCAGGAAAAAATCGTATGGTTACTGTTAGTATTAATGCAAATAGTGATTGGGTAATGAATGTGCTTCAAGTAGATGCCGCAATCAATCCTGGAAATAGTGGAGGTCCACTATTAAATGCACAAGGAGAAGTAATTGGAATAAACTCTTTAAAATTAGTAGAAGATGAAATTGAGGGAATGGGTTTTGCGATACCTATCGAATATGCCATGAAATATATTGATGATTTAGAGGCTGGAAGAGAACTTGAAAGACCTTTTATTGGAATTACGATGTTAAATGTTACAGACAGTTATCGTGTATATCAATATGGTATTCGACTAGATCCTGAAATTGAAGAGGGTGTTGTGGTAACTGGAGTATCCACTGGAAGTGGTGCAGAACAAGCTGGATTAAAAAAAGGAGATGTGATTACTGCAGTCAATGGAACTTCAGTATCCAATGCAGCATACTTAAAATATCTTCTTTATCAACATGAAGTGGGAGATACCATTGAAATTACCTATATTCGTGATCAAAAACAAAAAACAGTAGAAATTACACTGACAAAATTAGAAGGATAGAATTAGAAATTTAAATAATAAAATAGAAGGATATCTAATTGAATTTAGATATCTTTTAAATTGATATTTAGAAAAAGCAATAAAAATCACCTTTCTTTTGTTAATCTGTTATAACCAAGCTATGGAAATTAATTTTACATTAAGATAAAGGACTCCGTGATAGTTGTTTTCTCTACAAATTGTGGAGAAAAAGATTCAAGATACCATGTTTAATCAAATTGATGATGAGAAAAATTTAGATAAGATATTTAAAGTATTAGATTTAGAGAAAATCGCAACAGTGGATAAAATGAGAAGTACTTATTTTTATTTAGATAAGTATGAAATTGCCTTAGACTGTATAGATAATTTGGGATACTTTGTGGAAATTGAAGTTAAAAAATATAGAGGAGATGCGATAGAAGAATATGACAATTTACTAAAGGTAGCTAAGAAATTAAATCTAAACTTAAACAATATAGATAAAAGGGGTTATTCTTATCACTTGATTTATAAGGATGAGATGAAAGAAGATTAATGGATCATTCTAATATAGTAAAAATAAAATGAGAAAAATACGGAATTTACCAAATTTAAATTGATAGAGTTCGTATTTTGTTTTTAAAGTTAAAAGTATACTTGCATTCTTAGAAAAGTTCTTATACAATAATTAGAAATGAAGGAGTACCTATGGAAAAGTATCAAGAGATTGAAAATAGTATCATTACAAAGTATCGGAAATCTATATGGTCTAAATTCGTAAAAGGGACCAAAGAATTTGAAATGATTGAAGAAAATGATAAGATTGCAGTATGTATGTCTGGTGGGAAAGATAGTTTTATTTTGGCGAAATGCATGCAGGAGATAAAACTTCACGGAAAGATTCCTTTTGATTTGGTGTTTCTAGTGATGGATCCAGGATACACGAAAGAGAATCGAAAACAGATTGAGGATAATGCAAAACTTATGAATATTCCAATTACTATTTTTGAATCAGATATTTTCCATGTGGTTGAAGATATTACGATGTCTCCTTGTTACTTATGTGCAAGAATGAGGCGTGGTTGTCTTTATAATAAAGCGTGTGAACTTGGTTGTAATAAGATTGCCTTGGGGCATCACTATGATGATGTGATGGAAACAATTTTAATGAGCCTTCTTTATGGAGGAGAATATAAGACGATGATGCCGAAACTTCATAGTACAAATTTTGAAGGTATGGAACTAATCAGACCACTATACTATGTAAGAGAACAAGATATTATTTCATTTTCCAAATTCCATAGACTAAAGTTTTTAAATTGTGCCTGTAAGTTCACAGAAAAAAATCACGATGAAAATTTAAACAGTAAAAGACTATTTGTGAAAAACCTGATTAAAGAACTAAAACAGGATAATGCCAATATTGAAAATAATATTTTTAAAAGTGCATTTAATGTGAATCTTGATACATTAATTGGATACAAAAATAAGAATATGGAATATAAATTTTTAGATGATTATAGGGAGAAAAAAATTACAAAATGATAAAATAAGAAAAAATTAGATTTTAGAAATATAAAAAATACAGATAAGAGATTACCTGCATTAAATTCTTAGATAAATTTTTTCTTTTTTGAGTAATGATCTTTTTTTCTCACAGCTTTTGCTGGTATTCCAACGACTGTAGTATTGGATGGAACATCATGAAGGACGACCGCATTTGCCCCAACTTTACTATCTTTTCCAATCGTAATATTTCCTAAAATCTTTGCTCCTGCACCAATGAGACAGCCTTCTTCCACTGTTGGATGTCTTTTTCCTGTATGATTTCCTCTACCACCGAGTGTTACATTTTGAAATATTGTAACATTGTCTTTAATGACTGTGGTTTCTCCAATAACAATCCCAACCCCATGATCAATAAATACATTTTCTCCAATGACTGCTCCTGGATGGATTTCCATCCCTGTTTTTTTCTTAGCTTTCATAGATATCCAACGTGCGATAGAATATCGTTTATGAAGATAGAAAAAATGACTGAGCTTATAATTGATAAATGCACGAAACCATGGATGAAAATAAGCTTCAAATAAACTATGAATCGATGGGTCTTGCTCATAAATTGTTTTACGAATTTTCTTAAAAAACAAAAAATCCCCTCCTTTATTATAAGATATCAATTTTTATAAAAAAGGAACGGGAATTTGTATTGATTATTAGAAAAAATAATTAATAAAATGAGAAGATGAAAAATTAGAAACAATGGAATTAGAATTTGAAATCTTAGTTTTTTAGTTTTATGATGAAATTGTTTCATTGAAAGGTACGAACCAATCGCTCCTCCTAAGAACGAACAAAAAAATAGCATAAATTCAGAAATTCGATATTGATGTTGAACAGCCCTTCGTTTATCAATATAAAACAAAAGAAAACAGAAAATATTAATACCAAAATACCAACTAATAAGATACACCATAGTCAATCACCTAAAATAATCATATCATAGAAAATATTAAAAAGGATCATTTAAAAAATATGTCATTTTTTAAGTAATATAAAAACCAAGAAATTTCAATTTGTAGTATAATAAAATTGATAGAGATAAACAAAAAAGAAAACACTTAAAAAATGTAACATAAAAACCCTTTCTTAAAATCATTATAGGAAACAATCAAGTTTTATCATTTCAATCAAAAGAAAGTGATTAAAAGAATTTAAATGAAACAAAAAAATTAACAAATAGAATAAAATAAAATTTTCTAAAAATACTTTTGAATAGTAACCAAAATACATAAATAAAGAAAAGTAAAGAACTTACAAATTTCTGTTTTACCAATTAACCAAACAAAAAACTTATCATGTTTACCAGAATTCAATAAAGTGCTATAATATTGTTATAAAAATGAATCCTCATAGTATGAAAAGAATGAGAAAAAATAAAAACGGTCTCAATCAACAATTAAAATATAAAAACTCCGAACTGGAAAATCATTTAGCAGTTAAAATTTTATTCTAACAACAGAAAGATATAAGGTGGAAGCATGGAAAAAGCAATACAAAATAAAATCGATAATGTCTGGATTACCTTCTTCTCAGGAGGAATTGCCAACCCTTTAACAGTAATAGAACAAATAACATATTTATTATTTATAAAAGGATTAGATGATATTGAACTTACTAATGAGCAAACAGAACAAATACTAGGAACAAAATTTAAAAGAATTTTTAACGAATCCAATCAACATTGTAGATG
Source organism: uncultured Caryophanales bacterium (assembly GCA_947571655.1). GTDB lineage: Bacteria > Bacillota_I > Bacilli_A > RF39 > UBA660 > Alloscybalousia. The sequence goes on along the minus strand of CANOYR010000002.1, from coordinate 16,264 downwards.
GAGTAAATTTAAAAATAGATCAGCAACAGAAATGTTTAAAATTGTATCTGAGGAAGTATTCCCATTTATTAAAAATCTACAGCCAATCAAAGAATCTTCTTTTTCAAGATATATGGAAAATGCCATATTTATTATTCCAACTCCATTAATATTAGAAAAAGTAGTAACGCAATTAGATTCCATTCCTATGAAAAATAGAGATACCAAAGGGGATATCTATGAATATATGCTATCCAAGCTTTCTACCTCAGGAGACTTAGGACAATTTAGAACACCTAGGCATATTATTGATTTAATAATCGAATTGATACATCCTAGCCCAGAAGATGTGATATGTGATCCTGCATGTGGATCTGGTGGTTTTTTAGTAGAATCAGGAGAATATATAATAAAAAACTATCAAGATTTACTAGAAGACGACACTTTAAGGCATCATTATAACAATCTGATGTTTTATGGTTTTGATACAGATCCTACCATGTTAAGATTAAGCGCTATGAATATGATTATGCACGGGATTGAAAATCCAAATATTAAATATCAAGATTCGGTTTCTGAAGATAATTTAGAAGAAGAAAAATATTCCATCATTTTTGCCAATCCTCCTTTTAAAGGGACCATTGATACAGAAAGAACCGCAAGAAATTTATTAAAGGTTTGTAAAACCAAAAAAACGGAGTTATTATTTCTAGCATTATTTCTAAGACTTTTGATTGTCGGAGGAAGATGTGGATGTATCGTTCCAGATGGAGTACTATTTGGAAGTAGTAATGCACATCAATCAATAAGAAAAGAATTAGTGGAAAATCACAAACTAGAAGCAATTATATCCATGCCAAGTGGAATCTTTCAGCCATATGCTGGTGTATCAACTGCAATTATGATCTTTACCAAAACAAAAGTAGGAGGAACCAATAAAGTTTGGTTTTATGACATGAAAAGCGACGGATATAGTCTAGATGCCAAAAGAACTCGTATCAACGAAACGGATATCCCAGATATTATAGAAAGATTCCATCATTTAGATAAAGAAGTGGATAGGTTAAGAACAGATCAATCATTCCTTGTAGATAAAAGCGAAATTGTAGAGAATGGATATGATTTATCCATTAATCGGTATAAAGAAATTGTTTCAGAAAAAAAAGAATACGAAGATCCTAAAGTAATGTTAAAAAAGGTACTAAACATGGAAGAAGAGATTCAAAAGCACTTAATAGAACTAGAGGAGCTATTATAATGAAATTAGGAGAAGTATGTAGGATAAGAACAGGAAAACTAGATGCAAATGCTTCTTCCAAAAATGGAAAATACCCATTTTTTACCTGTTCAAAAAAAGAATTAAGAATTGATACCTATTCCTATGATTGTGAGTGTGTGTTAGTAGCTGGAAATGGAGATTTGAATGTAAAGTACTATAAAGGAAAGTTTGACGCTTATCAAAGAACGTATATAATTGAAGTAGAAAATAAAAAAAAATTGAATACTAAATTTCTATATTTACTATTGACTACAAAAATAGAGGAACTAAGAAATCATTCGATTGGTGGAGTGATTAAGTATATAAAATTAGGAAATTTAATGAATATAGAAATTCCGAATCTTTCCATAACGAAACAAAGACAAATTGTAAGTAAATTATTTAAGATGGAAGAAATTATCGAACTGAAAAAAAATCAAATCCAAGTCTTTGATGAAATAATTAAACTAAAGTTTATAGAAATGTTTGGAAACCCAACAGATAATTGCCAAAAAAAGTATAAACTTTCAATGACAGAAATCTGTGAAATCATTGATGGGGATCGGGGAAAAAAATATCCAAAACAAGAAGATTTTTTTAGTGAGGAATATTGTTTATTCTTAAATACCAAAAATGTAACCCCTAATGGCTTTGATTTTTCTAATAATATGTACATTACAAAGGAAAAAGATAAAGAATTAAGAAATGGGAAATTAAAAGTTGGTGATATTGTATTAACAACTAGAGGAACTGTAGGAAACTTGGCATTTTATACAAAAGAAATCCCCTATGAAAATATTAGAATTAATTCAGGAATGGTAATTTTAAGATTAGATAAGTCTAAAGTAAATGAGTTGTTTTTTATGGAGCAATTTAAAATGCAGTTGGATAAAATTAAACTAAAAATTGCCAATGGATCTGCGCAACCTCAATTACCAATTTCAAAAATGAATCATATTTTAATCATGGTTCCCCCATTAGAATTACAAAATAAATTTTCAGAAATTGTTAAAACAGTCAATCAACGGAAATTAGAATTGAAAAATGGACAAAAAGAATTAGAAAAAATGAAATTTTCATTAATACAAAAGTACTTTAGATAGAGTGCTTTTTTATATTTTACTGTAATATAATTCTTCTTTGAATAAAATCAATATTTCTAAATGCAATAAATAGGAATAAAAATAAATCAAAGTATAGATAAAAATAGGAAATATATGGTAAAATTAGCGATAAGAAACACATTTTCTGGAGGTGGAAGTATGGCATCTAATTTTGAATTTATAAAAGATAAAAAGTTAGAATATATAAAAAAGGCCTGCATTGAGGCAGAAAAAGGAATTACGATTGGAACAAATGTTAGTGCCATATTATCTAGAAAATGTTTGGAATTGGCAATAAAATGGATATATGGTGTCGATGAAGAATTAAAAATTCCTTATAATCAAACTTTAGCGACATTAATATATGATAAAAGATTCCAAACAATTATCGATGAGGACTTACATTATAAAATAATCTATATTCAGAAACTAGGGAATCAGGCAGTACATAGTAAAGCAATCATCAAAAGAGAAGATGTAATGTTATCTCTAAAGAACTTACATGACTTTATGCAGTGGGTAACTTATCTTTATTGTGATGATTTTGAGAAACACACATTTAGTGAATCTATTGTACCAAGTACGAAAAGTAGTGAAGAATTATTAATAATGGAAAAAGAAATTTCTAATCCTTCTTTAAGCCATAAAACGAGAAAAGAGAAAATATTAAATAATATACTTAATCTTGATAGAACTATTCAAGAAATTCAATTACAATATAAAGATTCAAGAAAAATCTTATCGAAAAAGAGAAAAAAGAAACAGTCTTTAACTTCTTCTAATAGTATAGAAATATCAGAGTTCAAAACTCGTAAACAATACATTGATTTAGACTTAAAAATTGCAGGATGGGAATTTAAAAAGACTGTAATAGAAGAACTTCCGATTGAAGGAATGCCTAATAAATCAGGAAATGGTTTTGTGGATTATGTTTTAATGGGAAAAAATGGAAAGGCAATTGGTTTAATAGAAGCAAAAAGAACTTCAAAAGATCCAAGAGATGGGAAACAACAGGCAAAATTATATGCCAATTGTTTAGAAAAAAAATATGGGCAAAGACCAATTATTTTCTACAGTAATGGATTTGATATTTATATTTGGGATGATAATTCCTATCCACCTAGAAAGATATCGGGCTATTATACACAAGAAGAGATTGAATTATTGATTGAAAGAAGAAACCTAAAAAAAGATTTAAAAAATATTTTAATAAAAGAAGAAATTATAGATAGACCTTATCAACAGGAAGCTGTAAAAGAATTTTGCAATAGTTTGAACCATTGTGAAAGAAAAGGATTACTAGTAATGGCTACTGGTACTGGAAAAACAAGAGTTGCTATATCAATTGTAGATATCTTAATAAAATCTGATTGGGTAAAAAATATATTATTTTTATCAGACAGAACACAACTGGTAAAACAAGCGAAGAAAAGTTTTAATCACTTTATAAAATCGCTTTCAACCATTGATTTAACAGTAGAAAAAGAAAATGCAGAAAATATGAGAATGGTATTTTCAACTTATCAAACAATGATGAATGCAATTGATGATGTAAAAACCAAGAATGAAAATAGATTATTTACTTCTGGACATTTTGATTTAATTATTATTGATGAGGCTCATCGGAGCATTTATAAAAAATACCAGGCAATATTTGAATATTTCGATGGTTTATTGTTAGGACTAACGGCTACTCCAAGAAGTGATATTGATAAAAACACTTATAGTATATTTGGATTACAAAATAAAAATCCAACATATTCCTATGAATATCAGGAAGCTGTTAAAGATGGATATTTGGTAGATTATCATACCGTAGAATGTTCCACTAGATTTATTAGAGAGGGAATCAAATATAATGAACTATCTGATGAGGATAAAGAAGAATTTGAAGATACTTTTGCAGAAGATGAAGAGGTAAATGACAAGATTTCTTCCGCTGCTATTAATGAGTGGTTGTTTAATCATAACACAATTGATAAAGTACTAGAGACGGTTATGGAAAAGGGGATTAAAGTAGAAAGTAATGATAAATTAGGAAAAACAATTATTTTTTCCAAGAACCATAAACATGCGCTAGAAATAGAAGATCGTTTTAATGTATTATACCCAGAGTATAAAGGAAACTTTGCTAGAGTAATTGATATCAACACTAATTATTATGAATCACTAATAGAAGATTTTTCTGATTCCCATAAAATGCCACAAATTGCCATATCCGTAGATATATTAGATACAGGAGTTGATATTCCAGAAGTTGTAAACTTAGTATTCTTTAAAGCCCTAAAATCAAAAACAAAATTTTTACAGATGATTGGAAGAGGAACTAGGTTATGTCCCAATTTATTTGGATTTGGTAAGGATAAAAAAGAATTTTATATATTTGATACTTGTCAAAATTTCGAATTTTTTGAACAAAATCCTAAAGAGATAGAATCTACAATTACCCTCAATCTAACACAAGGTATCTTTAATCTCAAGGTAGATATTTTACGAGAACTTGAAAAAAAAGAGTATTTAAATAACCAGGAATGTATAAAATACAAAAATAGACTATTACAAGAGGTAGTAGATGCTATTATTTCATTAAATACTAAAAAATTTTATGTAAAGCAAAGGCTAAAATATGTTGAAAAGTACAGAGATATTAAAAATTGGCAAAATCTAACAGACTTGGCAGTAAAAGAAATCAAAGATAACCTAACGTTTTTAGTTATACCGAATGACAGTGATGAATCGACCAAACAATTTGATAAATTAATGATGACAATTGAACTATCAAAACTCTTAAATATGAAGTTTCAAAGAGAAATCAATAAATTAGTAAAAATTGGAGAAGAATTGTTGAAATTAATGAATCTTTCACAAGTAGCTAATCAAAAAGATAATATTGATAAAATTGTTCAGGAAGGTTATATTCAAAGAGCAAGTATTATAGAAATTGAAAGAATTAGAAAATCTCTAAGGGAACTCATAAAAGTTCTTAAAGATAGAGTTAAAAAAGAAGTGTATACTGATTTTAATGACAATATTGATATAGTAGAACATGATGATAGACAAATAGAAGAATTAGAATTTTCAGATTATAAAAAGAAAGTAAAGTTTTATTTAAAAAACAATTTAAATAATGAAACTATAAATAAAATAAGAAATAATAAAAAGATAACCCCTAATGAACTTAAAAATTTGGAAAGTAATTTATATAATAATCTGAACTCGAATCAGAACGAATTTAAATCTAATTTTGAGAATGAATCTCTAATCTTGTTGATTAGGAGAAATTTAGGTCTATCTAAAGAAACAGTAGATAAATTATTTAGTGAACGAATAAATGAATATGAGTTAAACAAAGAACAACTAAGGTTTATCAATCTAATTAAGAGTTATATGATAAAAAATGGTACATTTGATAAAAAGATATTAAATCAGGCTCCATTTACTAATTATGGAACAATTCCACAACTATTTGAAGAACAAATGGATGTTATAAGAGAAATTGTTAGAATTATTGATTTGGTAAATGAAAATGGGGATTATAAATAAAAATGTTATCTATAGAATTCTACCTTTCTATTTAATAAAAACTGTAATTTAATTTTAAATGATAAAAAATATTTCTAAAAGCATTTTTAAATTTTTATAGCGTTTTAGGATGATAAAAAGCTTATACAAAGAATCATTTGTATAAGCTTTTTTATTTGATTACGAACAAAAATGGGCATTCATACATAAATTATCTTGAGGAGGAATATTGTATGAATTATAAAGTAATTGTAGATGCTGGACATGGAGGAGATGATCCAGGTGCTGTTAGTGGAAATTTAAAGGAAAAAGATTTTACTTTAGAAGCAGCGAATTATATGTATAACCGTTTTCGTGAACTTGGTGTACCTGTAGCAATTACTAGAGATGTCGATAAAACATTGACTAGAGAAGAAAGATTAAATACGATGACCAACACTTTTGGAAATGGACCCGAGGTAATTATTTTATCAAATCACATAAATGCGGGAGGTGGCGAAGGTGCCGAAATAGTCTACCCCCTAAGAAGCACTGATGTTCTAGCAAAATCGATTTTAGAGGAGATTGGTTCTGAAGGACAAATTATGCGTAAATACTATCAACGACGTCTACCAGAAAACCCATCAAAAGACTACTACTATATCATGAGAGAAACCCCTAATACCACATCTTTATTAATTGAATATGGATTTATTGATAATGCAAATGATGTAAAGAAATTGCAAAATAATTTACTAGATTATGTAGAAGCAGTAGTAAGAGCAGTTGCACGTTATATTGGAGTTCCTTATGTTAGTCCAGGAGGAATAACAGAAGAAACCTATACTGTACAAAAAGGAGACAGTTTATATTCAATTGCACAAAGATTTAACACAACGGTTGATAAATTAAAAGAATTAAATAACCTAACTAGCAATAATCTATCAATTGGGCAAGTTTTAATTATATCTGAGGCGAAGGGTCCAGAAAAACCATCAGGTGATTATATCGTACACACTGTTAAAAAAGGAGACACTCTCTACTCTATTGCAAGAGAATATGAAACAACTGTAGATGAAATTTTAAAGTTAAATAATTTAGGAACAACCGCTTTGAGCATTGGTCAAACTTTAAAGATTCCACAAAAAACACAATCATCTCTAACTTATACTGTACAAAAGGGAGACAGCTTATGGAAAATTGCAAATAACTTTGGAGTTAGCGTAGATTCAATTATTCAAGCAAATAATCTGTCAGGAACTAATTTGTCAATTGGACAACAATTAATTATTCCAAGTACTACAACAACACCACCTTCAACACCACCAGAAGAAGATACTACTCAGTTATATGTTGTAAAAAGCGGAGATAGTCTGTGGTCAATCGCTAGACAATTTAATACTACAGTAGCAGAAATAAGAAGAGAAAATAATTTAACAACAGACGTTTTGCAGGTTGGTCAGCTTTTAAGAATTCCAGGAAGTGGTGGTAATAATGACATGATTTATTATGTAAAAAGTGGAGACAGCTTATGGAAAATTGCAAATCAATTTGGTACAACAGTGGATGAAATAAAAAACAAGAATGGATTAACTACTAATGTATTACAGATTGGACAACAATTAATTATTCCAAATTAAAAAGGATTGGATAACACCAATCCTTTTTAATGAATCTGATGACAAACTCCTGCATAGGGTTCATAAAAACAATGACTTTTATACCTTCCAGAATTTCGCTGTTCATACCATAATCCAACACAATTGGCATTTCCACTAGGGGCATAAAACCATAATGCATTAGTTGCAGGATAATAATACTCACCGCGAAGTACTCGATTTGCAAGCTCTTTTTCTTTTGTGGTAGCACTAGAAAAAAACAAATTACTAGTTACTCCAGCAAATCCTCCAGGAGATTGATAAACTACATCTGAGATTGTGCGAATATTTTTAAAAGTTAGACAATCAGCAATGGCACGATTAACAGCAACATTTCCAACCATTAACATACCAAGATCTCCTTCACCGACAGCCTCAGCACGCATCAAACGTGCTAATAAATCCAGTTCCTTGGTTGTATAAGACACCAACATAATATCACCTATAATAAAATATGAGAAAAAATAAAATGTGTTATTGTCTAATGAAATGAATTATGTTATAATAAATATCATAAAATTAAATTAAATATATAATTAATAAATTTAGGGGATTAGTTAAATGGTATAATAGGAGTTTCCAAAAGGAATGCTATACTATGTATTTAAACCTCTAAAAGTCCTTATTTTATAGGGATGAGTGAGAATGTTATGATTGATTTTATAAAAATTGTACGAATTTTTGTACCAAATAATTAAATCAATTTTAATGTAATTTAATTTTTGTTAATAAATTTTGATTGATTTTAATCAATTTTGACTTTGTACATATTGATTAAGATTAGTAAAATTTGTTATAATAAATTTGCTTGAAAAAGCAATTATAGGGAAATAGTTCAGTTGGTAGAACGTCGGTGGATAAACGGCCGACCTAACAGAAGTGTTAGTAAAAAATCGAGGAAGAAAACTGGAAAGCTAAACCATTATGGCAAGCTAATCAGAGTGGAAGTTGGTATTTAAAAGTATTAACACACGCAACGCATAGATAGTGAACCTATTAATTTAGAATATAATCTATCCAAGAGGCCTCGACATCTACTTAAGATGAAAAGATATGCTGAACTTATACGAAAGTATAAGAAGTAGAAGATAAAAAGCTTTTACGATAACAAAGATTGCTCCAAAACCGAATGTCGTGGGTTCAAGTCCTGCTTTCCCTGCCATATGGATATTACTAGACATTTGTCTAGTTTTTTTGAGGTATAAAATGGAAAAAATACTAATCGATGAAGAATTTATAAAAAATTATAATTTTTTAATGTCATGCAATAGTGTTCTTGTCTCAATTTTAAAGTACGCTGATGTACATAAAGATAAATGGAAAAGTACAAAGATTAATATAAAGGAAAAAGATTTAAAAAAATGGCAATCCAGTGATTATTCTGTAGAATATTTTAGGAAACACGGATATGCATTACAAATAAATAAAGGATTTTATAGACATTTCATGTTTGCTGTTTTATCGGATTATATTTCTTATATTTATGATGCAATTTTGTGTGCTGCTAAAATGCACCCTAACCAAGCATACACTTTACTTAGAAAACCCTTAAAAGATAATTTGCTAATGTTGGAATTAGCTTTTACTAGAAAAAATAGATTTATAAGTCAGTTTTTAAATAAAGATATTGAAAATTTTTCTGTTGATAAAATAACTCCCGAAGAAAAGAGAAGAATCATTCAAAACACATGTAAAAAAATCAAATATCCTACTTCAGCTCAGCTTCTCTATGATTTTAGATATTCTAAAAAAAGCGAAACTGGGTTAGAAAGAATATGGAATAAAACTGCTCATATAATTACAACCTGTAAAGATTATAAGACTGAAAATGGGACTTTAAATATGATTTTTAATGATGAAGATAGTATTCAAGAATATGTGAATTACTTTTTTATAATAATGCCATATATTCAGTATTATGTTACAAGATTAATTTTCTATTTTTTAAAAGAGGAAGAATTAATAAATGAGATTGAATTTTTACAAAATGATGCACTTTTACTAATTAAACTTAATGATGTAATAGAATTTCCTAAAGATATCTATTATGATCTTATTAAAGATTTTTCACTATTATGTCCTTACTGTAATAATATTATAGAGTTGTTAAAAAATAAGAGTATTCAACATGAAATTTCAAAAGCTTTTTATTATAGATGTCCAAAATGTAATAAGAATATTGATTTAGATAAGTTTTTATTTTACAATATGGATTCAGAAAATAATAATTAGTTAATTGATTAAATGCTCTTAAATTAAATTTTAAAATTGGTTAAAATATATAAAAAATACAAAATTTTAATTATATATAATAGATTGGAGACATTATGAATAATGAATTTGGTTATATAGATTTAGAACCTTTTGCAGAGCTTAATCCAGATGAGCAAAAATTAACTATAATTAATAGAAAAGACAATAGATTTGAATTGAAAGTAAAAGACATAGATAAGTTTAATACTTTTGACATTTTTGGTAATGAATTTGGAAAATTAATAGAAACAAAAGTATTTTATGGAATAAATAGTACATATCATCCTATAACATTATATAGATGTAGTATTAATAGTAGTAATTTTAGCGCTATTCCTTATTCAATAGTATCTTCGCAGATGTATATAATAGGAAATGAACCATTAACACCTATTATACATTTTACTGACAAAACTAAAATTAAGAAGATTAGATATTATAATGATAATATTAAATATATATTTCCTAGCGATTCTATGATTATTAAAAGAACACAAAATGAAATAAATGTTGAAGCAAAAAAGAAAAAGGAAAAAATCATTTCAAATGTAATTTATGATGATAATAAAGTTATAATAAAACTTATTAATAGTTTTAAACACAATGGAGGTATATATAATTTTAATATTCAACCAACGGCGTATTTTGAAATAACTTTTCAAAAGAGTGTTAATTTAGATATGGTTTTAAAGATTAGTAATAGGATAGATTGTGTAATTCATTTATTTTTACTTACTAGTGGTCGAAGCAAGGAATTAACAATATATGATACGAAAAAAAATAGCTATGAATTTTATAATGTTAAGAATAATGACAAAGAAGAAAAACAGCCAGTATTTTACTTAGATAAAATAGAAAATAATATTACTAATTTTGATAAATTATTTACTTTACTTATGAAAATAACTAATGATAATAGCAATTGTTTTTTTCCGTTTTTAAATTTTGATAGAAAAGTTACATCAACGCAAATACAATTTCTAGAATATTACAGAGTTTTAGAGTATACTGATACTGAAATGCGGAAGAAGTTAAATAAAGGAAAAAATAATACTTTTTTAGTAGGATTGTTAAAAAAATATCAAAATATAAAGAAAATATATTTTAATGATCAAGACGATACAGTTATTGAAGAAGAAGTTAGGTCGTTAAGAAATTATTATTCTCATAATGGCTATTATATAAAGGAATTACCAGTTCCTACGTTTAATCCGAAATATTATAAAAATGTTGATATTCAATGGATATATGATGTAAAAAATTTTATTAAAATTGTTTCTTACTTAGAGGTCTATTCATTAGCTGGGGTAAATGTTGATGAGAATAAATTAATGTATCATTTAAAGTAGAAGATATTAAGAAATATAATTAATATCTACTTTTTCAGAATAAAAATTAATCTCTAAACAAAAGTCTTTTAAAAATTGGTACATTATTTTTAAGAATATAATTAAAATTGTACCATTTATGTACAGATTAGTTAATTGTGATTAAATTTGATTGATATTGCATTAAAAAAGTAACAATCAATTAATTTCGTTGTAATAAAAATTGATTAAAAACAGGCAAAATTAAAATTGTACGAAATACTCCAAAACTTTTGTTGGGAGTTCGATTCTCTCATCCCCTGCCATGTGAGTATTACTCCAATTTATTGGAGTTTTGTTATATTTTAGGAGAATATTTATGAGTTTAAATAAAAATAGTGCAGATTATAGTAACTTAATAGAATTTGAGACAAATATTTTTCGTCAAAACATAGACGTACTTAAATCATGGAGAAAAACACTATGGAATTCAAGCTTTAAAGGAACTCCGCTTTTCTAGTATCTTATTTAGATGGCATTTATGAGATGTTTGAAGAGTTGACTAACTTTAGGCAATATGCTCCAAATGAGGTTTATGAAGAGTTCGTAAAATAAAAAAATATTGTTCAAAATATAATGTTGCATTGAACATTCCTTCAGTTCAAATACATAATAAATTAGTTCGTGATAATATTCCAGATATCTGTAGAGAGGATGGAGAAGAACCTTTCACGAAAGTTCTAACTGATAAAGAATATTGGAAGTATTTATTAAAAAAAAGACCAAGAAGAATTAAAAGAAGTAGAAACTGCTGAGTCTTTAAAAAAAGAATTAGGAGACAAATTAAAAATAATCAGAGCTATGGCTGAATTTAATGGATTCCGATTGGAGGATATTATAGAAGAGCCTGATAAAAAGAAGCAAAAAAATGACGGTTTTGAAAAAAGATTACTGCTAGAAAGAATAATAAAAAAATAGAAAGGTTAGTAAAAACTAAAGAGTTGGAACACCTTTCTGAACCATATACAATAGCGGTTACTGTCTACAACTATCGCTTAAAATTAAGCAACTGATACAATATTTGCATCAATTTCTACTAATATTTAAAAAATAAAGTAAAAAGTAGCGATAAATTTTCGCTACTTTTGTGTGTTATTTATTTCACTAATATTAATGAAGGTCCTAATAAATTAATTTTCTGTTGCAAAAAGAACAATTTCCGTTGGAAAAATATGATTTCCATAATATCGAAGGCGTAAGTGATAACCCTTCCAAAGTTCCTTTATCATTCTTGGTAGTTTCCAAATATCCTCATGATTATGATATACCGAAATCAATAACTTTGGATGTTCCTCTACAATATGTCTTTTTGCTCCTAAAATAGCCTTCTCTTCAGATCCTTCAATATCCATTTTAATCAAAGAAATCTTTTCTTCAATATCATCATCCAAAGTTACAGCTTCAATGATATCTCCTTCTGATTCTTTATCTTCTGCTATCATATTTGCAGAATCATCCACGATGCTTTTTTGAAAATATAAAGTACCTTTTTGATTCGACACAGCTTTCTTTAGAAAATGAATATTAGGATAATAGGATAGATTTTTCTTTAAAATATCAAAACTTTTATCTGTAATTTCATAACAATAAATACTTTGATATTGATTAACACCATATTGGTTCAAATAATCCAAAATAGTATCCCCCGTATAAGCACCTAAATCTACAAACACCTCTTCCTTTCCTGCTTGAATTACATCCAAATCAAAATAATGTGAATAATTATGTTCAGAAGCACTGCCTAATGTTTCAAAATCAAAATCATACCAATTATTAAGAATTGAATATAAAACCTTCTTAGAACGATAATCCTCTAATTGTTCATATAACCATACAAAGTCATCAATATGTTTTTTGATAGAAGCACATCGTAGATAAAGTTCTTCAAAGACTCCTTCTTCCTTTTTTAATTTTCCCCAATAAGGAAATTTTTCAAAATAATCTTCTAAAGATAACTGAATTTCTATAGGAATTTCTAAAAAACGATCTCGAATATGAGAAAATACCTCTTCCTCACTTTCCTTTCGAATTTTATCTACTAATAAATTAAACTTTTGATCAATCCAATTCATAACATTTTCCTCCTAACCTAGTTTATTACATTAGAAGAAAAGATATGTTGCTCTATTCAAAATAAAACAACAAGCAAAAGCACAGCCCACAAATAACATTGAAAAAGAAAAACAAAATTGTTATAATAAAGCTAATAAAAAACAAAAAATAAAGGAAGGATTTTATGAATCTTATAGAAAAAATTAAAGAAAAAGTAAAAACAAAAAATAGAACGATTATTCTTGTAGAAACTGAGGATATTCGAACTTTAAAAGCCGCAGAAATTGTAAAAGAAGAAAACTTCGCTAATATTATTTTAGTGGGTGATGAATCAGAAGTGCATAAACTAGCAACAGAAAATAACATAGAAATATCCAATATTCCAATCATTAATCCAAAAACATATGAAAACTTTGAAAAGTTGAAAACCACATTTTATGAATTAAGAAAAATGAAGGGTATTACATTGGAAGAAGCAGAAAAAACTCTATTAGAAAATAGATTATATTTTGCCAATATGCTAGTAAAATGTGGATATGCCGATGGATTAGTAGCAGGAGCAAAGAGTAGTAGTGCTGATGTACTAAGGCCTGCTTTACAAATTATAAAAACAGATTCTGATAGCAAGATTGTATCTTCCTTTTTTCTAATAGATATACCAAACTGTGAATATGGAGCAAACGGTATTTTTATTTATTCAGATTGTGGAATGGTACAAAACCCTACTAGTGAAGAATTATCTGAAATCGCTATAACGAGTGCTAAAACATTTCATCAATTAGTAGGTAAAAAACCAAAAGTCGCTTTATTATCTCATTCAACTTTAGGTTCTGCTAGCCATCCAGATGTAGAGAAAGTGGCAAAAGCAGTAAAAATTGCTAAAATGAAACATCCTGAACTAGAATTAGAAGGAGAATTTCAATTTGATACTGCCATTGTTCCTAGTGTTGCTGAAAGGAAAGCTCCAAATAGTAAAGTAGCAGGACATGCCAATGTATTAATATTTCCAGACTTAGATTCTGGAAACATTGCTTACAAAATTACAGAAAGACTGGCACATGCAAAGGCCTATGGGCCAATTACACAAGGACTAAAAAAACCAGTAAATGATCTATCTCGTGGATGTAGCGAATTAGATATTGTGGGTGTAGTAGCAATCACAGCATTTCAATGTAAAGACTAAATAAAATCAACAATCATAACTATTGAAAATAAAAAATCTAAGAAAAGAAAGTAGTCTTTCCTAATAAACTATTAAAATAACAAAAACATCATATTTCATCATAAAAATATATGAAAACAAAATCAATAGAAAGGAAAAAATTATGAAAAAGAAAATAATTTCCATATTAATTACTATCGTGATTGGATTCATCACCTTTTATGCTACTTTACCAGCAATCAACATTCATAGTTTAGGATTTTGGTTTTTTGTCATATTCCTATTTATCATTTATGGTATCACTGATTTATTATTATCAGCAAATGACATTGAAACATGGAGAAAAGTTCCAAAACGAATTTTCGTTGGTTTTTCTGTAGTTTTAATTATTACAATTGGTTTACCAATAATCAATTTATTTTTATCCCCTTTATTTCATGCAAAAGAATATAGTAATCGTATCGAAATTAATCAAGAAAAAGAATTCATTAGAGAAATTGCTCCTGTTGATTTTTCGACTTTACCTTTACTAGATAAAGCCTCAAGTGAAAAATTAGGAGATCGTGTGATGGGACAGATGCCTGAATTAGTATCACAGTTCTATGTATCTGATTTATATAGCCAAATTAATTATAATGACTCAATCATTAGAGTTACACCATTAGAATACAATGGACTCTTCAAATATTTTTCCAATCATAAAGATGGAGCCAAGGGATATATTACTGTAAATTCAGTGACTGGGAAATCAAGTTTAAAAAAGTTAAAAAAGGGAATGAAATACGTTGACTCCGCATGGTTCAATGAAAATTTAAGTCGTTATCTAAGATTTAAATATCCAACTAAAATATTTGGAGAAAAAACATTTGAAATAGATAATGAGGGAAATCCATATTGGATTGTACCAACCATAAAATATAAAGGAATTGGTCTAAAGGCAGAAATAGCAAGTATCATTATTTTAGATCCAATCGATGGGAGCTCTAAAGAATATAAGGTAGAAGATGTACCAACTTGGGTAGACCATGTCTATTCAGCATCCTTGATTATCAATCAGGTAAATGATTGGGGAAAATATAAACAGGGATTTTGGAATGCTTTCTTTGGACAGAAAAATGTGGTCCAAACTACAGAAGGATATAACTATATTGCAATGAATGATGATGTTTATTTATATACAGGAATTACCTCTGTATCAACAGATGAATCTAATATAGGATTCATTCTAACCAATATGAGAACCAAAGAAACAAATCTTTATCGGGTACCAGGTGCTGAAGAATATTCAGCAATGGAAAGTGCGAAGGGACAAGTCCAACAAATGAACTATGAGGCAAGTTTTCCACTATTAATCAATTTAAATAATCGAGCAACTTATTTACTTAGTTTAAAAGATGCTGCTGGATTAGTAAAAATGTATGCCTTTGTTGATGTAGAGGACTATCAAAAAGTAGAAATTACAGATGCCTCTCTTGGAATTGAGAAAGCAAGTGAAAACTACTTAAATAAAATTTGGTCAGAAAGTTCTACATCAAGTATGAAAACGTTAAAAAAGGAAATCGAAATTCAAAGAATAACTTCTGCGATTATCGATGGAATCAGTTATTACTATATAGTGGATACAGAAGGAAAAAAATATAAATGTTCAATCAAAATTGAAACAGATATTCTTCCCTTTCTAGAAGTGGGAAATAAGATTCAAATTAGATATTATGAAGAAAATGAAGTAACAAATATTGAAAAGTTAGAAAAAACTAATCAGAAACTTGAAAATTATGAATGATATAATAATTTTTAAGTTTTTTTGCACATATAAGAAAAAAAGGAATAAAATAAAAAGAAATAGAATAGAAAAGAAAGAGGAAGCCCAAAAATAAAAAAAGAGAAAAAAAGGATTGACGTGGGGAAAAAGAGATGTTATATTAAATGGG
>CANOYR010000001.1 GCA_947571655.1 uncultured Caryophanales bacterium | reverse complement strand
ATATTGAAGTAACCTCTAGTGATGGATCCTTAACAGAAGAATATATTCTTTATGTGAATCGTCAAATGTCATCTAATAATTATTTAAGTTCGTTAAGTGTAAATCATGGAACTTTAACGCCTATTTTTAATCCAAATACATTAGAATATAATGTAGAAGTCGAAGG
Organism: uncultured Caryophanales bacterium; assembly: GCA_947571655.1. Classification (GTDB taxonomy): domain Bacteria; phylum Bacillota_I; class Bacilli_A; order RF39; family UBA660; genus Alloscybalousia. The sequence goes on along the minus strand of CANOYR010000001.1, from coordinate 129,300 downwards.
TGAGATAGATTCTATTGTTGTATATGCAACGACTGAAGATAGTAGTGCAACAATTACTTCTTTTATTGGAGATAGTCATCCATATTCTTTGAAGAAGGGTCTGAATAAAATTCCGATTAAAGTAAAATCGATGATGGGAATTACCAGAACATATTTGTTAAATGTTACTAGGAAACAATCAGAGAATAATAATTTAAGGGAATTAAAACTTTATTTTGGAGAGAATCGAACTTTCTATGACATAGGATTTCAACCTGAAGTTGATGCTTATCAAGTAGATTTAGTTACAAAAGAAGATTATGTTGATATTGTGGTGTCTTTAGAAAGTCCAGATGCCTTCGTACTAGGTGATGGAGTTGTTTTATTAAAGTCAGGAGAGAATAAAGTTCAACTTTCTGTTATAAGTGAATCAGGAAAAACAAAAGTTTATACTATTATTATCAATAACCCCGTATCTACTAATAATTATCTTAAGAGTTTGGTATCAAGTGTAGGAAGTTTGAATCCAACGTTTGATAAAGATACTTTAGAATATACCTTAACAATAGATACCGATGTCAGTAGTATATTACTTACTGCAAAGCCAGAGGATAAGAATGCGAAAGTTACAGGGGATGGAATTGTTGGTATTACTGGGGGAGAAAGTATCAGAGTAATCACAGTAACCGCAGAAGATGGAAGCGTGAGAACATATAAAGTAAAGGTTCAAAAAGAAACAGAAAGTGAAGTAAGACTAGAGAGATTAGAAATAGAAGGATATCCATTTACATTTGATCCAGATACTTTTGAATATACACTACAAGTATCAAAATCAAAGAAAAAACTATTAGAAAGTGAGATTACGGCAGTACCGAAAGATAAAGATGCAACTGTAAACTTAATGGGAGAATTGAATCTAATCGAAGGAGTAATCAATACCTATATCATTGAGGTGATAGCGAAAGATGGATATACAACTCAAGAATACAAAATCAATATCACAAGAGATAGTTTAGAGTATACAATAAGAAGTGATATCTATGAAATCAATCGAAGTGAAGAAAAAGAATATGTAATAGGAATTGAGGCAAAGACCAACGAAGCTGATTTTATTGCAAATTTCTTAAATGATCCATCAACACTTCGAGTAGATAGAAGTGATGGAGTAGAGATTACAGATCCTAGTGAATATATTGGAAGTTATATGACAATCAAACTAGAAATCGATGGTTATGTTTATGATGAACTAGTAATCATTGTACGAGGAGATTTAAATGGAGATGGCTTAGTAACAGCCCCAGACAATATCATGACGAAGAACTGTATATTAGGGAAAAAAGAAGTAGACTTTTTAGTAACAAAGATTGCAGACATCAATAATGATGGGCTGATCACTGCACCAGATGTTGTAAGAATCAAAAACTATATTTTAGGAAAAAGTGGGTTAAACGAAAAAAATTAGAATTTAGAATAACATCTCAAAAAAGTGAGGTGTTATTTTTATGGGAGATAATAATTTAAGGACATTATATTATCAGGATAAAGTTAGATAATTTTTGGAAATATTTTGAAATTTTTATAAAATATTGGATAATTGTAGAGGTATATATTATAAGCGACTGATGTACTTATTTTAGTAAAGATTATATTTTAACAATGTAAAACCCCTAGTTATAGGGGTTTCATTAATAAGAGTATGAGTTTTAATTTTTACATTAAATTATATCCGTTTGGATTATAGTTTGGGTTTTGATTGTTTTCATTAAATGGTCTTATATTTGGCATATCGTTTTCTATTCTGGATACTCTAGAACGTAATCGATTTACTTCTCTTTCTAAAGAAAAGATTCGATTTTCCAATCTTCTAATTTCTTGATTGCAGTTGCATGGTGGTCTTCCAGGTATATTAAAGTTTGGATTAAATCCTGGTTGCATCATATAGGATGATTCCATAGAATTATTCATAAAACATCTCCTTAAAACATTTTCTTTCTTTATTTTATTATATGTTATATAATAAATACGGTGATAGCATGCGACTTAGAAATGTTAAAAATAAACAACAAATTATGAATCAATCCTCTTATTTGGTAAAAAATCCATTAGAGTATTGTGGTTCTTGGAATACCTATTTTAAAAATTCTAATCCTATTCATGTTGAAATTGGTACTGGAAAGGGAAAATTTATTATTGAAATGGCACTTTCTCATCCTGAAATTAATTTTATTGGTATCGAGAAATATGATAGTGTCATTGCTCGTTGTTTGGAAAAGATTCCAGAAGGAATTTCTAACTTATGTATGATTCGTATGGATGCTTTAGAAATTGATCAAGTGTTTTTTAATGAAATTGCGGTAGTTTATCTTAATTTTTCTGATCCGTGGCCAAAAAAAAGGCAATCGAAAAGGCGTCTTACGAGTGATATTTTTTTGAAGAAATATGATTCTATCTTTTTTGATGATGCTTCTATTATTCAAAAAACAGATAATCAGCAATTATTTGAATTTTCTCTTTGTTCTCTTAGTCAATATGGATATCAGTTTTTAGAAATTTTTCTTGATTACCACCATTCTTCTATCGAGAAAATTATTATGACTGAGTATGAGGAGAGATTTTTAAAAAAGAATCAGAGAATTTTTTATGTGTCTGCAATTAAAAAATTGTCTAATTCAAGAAAAAAAGATTAATTTTATTTTTCTTTGTAAGATAATTTGGTATAATAAATTTATAGTAGGTGAAATATGAAGAAATTATTTGCAATATTTTCTTTAACTTTACTCTTAAGTGGGTGTTCCTTTGTAAAGATTAATGAACAATCTTTTGAGGGAATTGTTCATGATATTCTAGCTTCAGATTTTCATTTGAAGAACGTATCTTTGGAAGGATATTCGTATTATTTACCAAAGGGAGTGCTATTAAAGAAAAGTCATTCATTAAATTCAGTTCTTTATTATAATCATCGAAAGTTATATTTATATGTAGATGTGTTATCTTATTATCATCATGTAGAGAGTGATTATCAGGAAAATGGGGATAGTTATTATTCTATGAAGATTGATCAGAATGGGAAGCAGGGTTATTTAGAGATTACTCAAATTTCTACAAAATATTTTGTTGAATTCATGTATCATTATGCAAAAGTAGAAGCTTATGTTGAGGAAGAAGATTTAAAAAAGACAATTACTCAAATTGCTTATATTTTAAATAGTGTGAATTATCAAGATACTATTTTAGCAACATTGGTAGGAGATCAATCTTTGGATTATAATGAAGAAAAATTTAATATTTTTAAACCAAAAAGAGAAGCGGGTAGTTTTTTAGATTATGAAGAACAGGATCGTAATCAGGCAGAAAACATAAAAGAAGAGGATCGTTTGGACGTAGAAGAAAAAGTAGAATAAGGAAGAGGTGCTTTATGGGACTTTTAGAAAAATTAAAAAATACTTTTTTTGAAGAAGAGTATGTAGAAGTAGATGAAGTAGAAAAGCCAAAAAAGAAAGAGAAAAGAGAAGTAAGTCCAGTAGCGAAGAAAGTAGAAGTTGTAGAAAAGAGGCAAGAAGTTCGTGAAGTTGAAAAACCTGCTTCTACGATGGAACTTCAAAGGGTAACGTCAGAATTAGGTATTGAAAGTCAGGCAGATACGGAATTATTAAAAAAGGATGTGGAGATTCCTTATTTTGAGGATGAAGATTTTGTAGAATCTGGAGTTATTGATACTTCTAGTTATCCAGATGAAAGTGAATCAAAAAGACCAGTGTATGGTGGGGATTCTGAACAAATTTATGAACATATTGATTTTAATTCTCAAGATTTTGGAGGAAATCCTTATACAACATTTAATGATGGAAAGACTTCTGGGTTTAAGCCTACTCCCATTATCTCTCCCATTTATGGAATTTTAGATAAGAACTATCGAAAAGAAGAAGTCATTGATAAAAAGGACAAGCCTAGTAGTTATGTTTCTAGAAAAAATGTAGATTTGGATTTTGTAAGAAATAAGGCTTTTGGTGGATTAGAAGAGGATTTAAAAGGATTAACAGCAGGAAATGAAGAGATGTCAAAATATGAAGAAAATGAGGATAATTTGCTTTATGATATGACGCAAAGTGATGGAGCACCTTCTGTTGATAAGGTAACTTTGGCGGATGCGGAAGAATATTTTGAGGATTTAGGGTTAGAATATAATATAGACTATACAGATGTGCGACATGAGAAAATTACGGGAAGACGTAGTCGAGTAGTACGAGAAGAAATTTCTGATTTAGAACCACCAGTATCCCATCAAAAGAAATTAGTGGAAGAAGATGATCAGGACATTAATTTTGAGGATTCTCATCATTTAGTAAGTAAAGATTTAGAAGAATCAAATTTAGAGGATAATCTTTTTGATTTGGTTGATTCTATGTATGAGGAAAGGGAGTGAGGTAAGTGGAGTTTTTAATGGAATTTCTTCCAGTTGCATTGTATTGTCTAGCAATTGCATTCTTAATTTTATTGATGGTATTAGTCGTAAAATTAATGTATACTGTTGATAAAGTGAATGGAATTTTAGATGACTTGGAGAAAAAGTCTAGATCTTTAGATGGTATATTTCAGGTAATTGATGGTATTACAGATACCCTATCTGTATTTAGTGATACAGTTGTTTCTGGGGTTACTAATATCGTTTCAAAAATATTTTCTTTTAGAAAGAGAAGAGAAAAGGAGAGGGATAATTATGAGTAAAGAAAAAAAAGAAAAGAAAGTAAAAAAAGGTGGAACTGGTAAATTTTTATTAGGAGCAGCTGTTGGTGCTGGACTTGGTGTTTTATTTGCTCCAAAGGCAGGAAGTGAAACAAGGAAAGATTTGAAGAAAAAAATCGATGAGCTTGTAAAAAAAGTAAAAGAAATTGATATGGAAGATGTGAGAGAAGATATTCAAAATAAGATTGAGGAAATCAAGCAAGAATTATCAGAATTGGATAAAGAAAAGGTATTAGAAATTGCTAAGAAAAAGGGAAATGATATTAAGGAAAGTTGTGAACAATTGGTTCAAATGGCAATTGATAAGGGTACTCCAGTATTAGAGAGTGCTGCTAATGAGGTTCGTGAGAAGACCATTGAAGCAGTGAAAGAAATTTTAGAGAGACTAGAGGGAAAAAAATTGAAGTAGTATAAATTAACCAGGAAATTGAATCTATCTCTTGGTTTTTTTGTTGATTTATGTTACCATAATAATTGAAATCAGTGATTCAATAAAGAAAGTAGACAAGTAATTATTTTTTGGTAGTAATTAGAGAGTTCGTGGCTGGTGGAAACGAATCGAAGAGGAATAATGAATTACACTATTTTTCGTTGAACCGGGTCGTTTCCGTTAAAGATTAAAGTGGATAAGTTTTACTTATCAATTAAGGTGGTACCGCGATTTTTTCGTCCTTATGGGAAGAAATGTCGCGTTTTCTTTTGAAAGTAGAATTTTTTCATTGATCAAAAAATTGGAATATCGTTCATTGAATCTGAATATGACTAGACTGAGATTTTTAGTTTAAATTTTGAGGAGGAAAGAATCATGAAATTTTTTGAAGAATTAAAATGGCGTGGATTAGTAAAAGATATTTCTAGTCCTGAGATTGAAAAAAAATTAAATGAGGAAAAAATTACTTTTTATTGGGGAACGGATCCAACTGCAGATAGTCTTCATTTAGGACACTATTCATCATTAGTAACGGCTAAGAGATTAGCACTCCATGGACATCATCCCATTCTTTTGGTTGGAGGTGCTACTGGTTTGATTGGAGATCCGAGGCCAACCGCAGAGCGAGAGATTATCGCCAGGGAGACGATTGAAAAAAATTTAAAGGGAATTTCTGCACAGGTTTTGAAATTATTTGATGGGAAAGCAGAAATTGTTAATAATTATGATTGGACTAAGGATTTTAGCTTTTTGGATTTTTTAAGAGATATTGGAAAGTATATTAATGTTAATTATATGCTTAATAAGGATATTATTCGAAGAAGACTTGATACAGGTATTACTTTTGCTGAATTTGCATATACTTTAATTCAAGGGAACGATTTTTTAGAACTATTTTTAAAAAAGAATTGTATTCTTCAAGTAGAAGGATCTGACCAATGGGGAAATATTACAACGGGAATTGAGTTGATTAAAAAGAAAACGGGAAAGGAAGCCTATGGATTTACGATGCCTCTTATTCTTGATCGTTTTGGCAATAAGTTTGGAAAGAGTGAGGGAAATGCTTTATGGTTAGATAAGGAGAAAACTTCTTCTTATGAACTTTATCAATATTTAATCAATACAGATGATGAAATGGTAATTTCCTATTTGAAAGTATTTACTTTCTTATCTGTGGAAGAAATCGAATCTCTCGAACAATCGAATCGAGAGCATCCAGAATTAAGAGAAGCTCATCAAGCACTTGCTAGGGAGATTATTAAAGATCTTCATGGTGAGAAAGAATATCAAAGAGCTTTGGAACTTAGTCAAGTACTCTTTAGTGGAGATGTTTCTAAACTTTCTTCTAAAGAAATTGAAATTGTTTTTTGCGGAATGCCAGTATTTTCTTTAGAAAAAGATAGTAATATTGTTGATTTATTAGTAAATAATGGTATAGTAACTAGTAAGAGAGAGGCACGTGAATTAATTTCTAGTAATAGCATTACTTTAAATGGGGGAAAGGTAGATTCTATCGATCAAGTTGTTACGAAAGAGTGTGCCTTAGAGGATAAATATATTATTATAAGACGTGGAAAGAAAAAGTACTATTTGGGAAAATTTTAAAAATTGAGATGGGGTGAGATTGATGGCACAGAAGCAGGAAAAAAATAAAGTAGAAAAAACAGCGGTTGAAAAGAGTAGTTCTTCTGTTCGTAAGAAATCTGTTACGAAAAAACAGATTGATCAAAAGGGACAGAAATCACAAGCGAAATCTTCTTCTTTGAAAAATGTAACATCCCCTGCAACGAAAAAGACAAAAAACTCTTCTCTCCAGACTTCTAAGAAGAAATCAACAAGAAGTGGAGTAAGTTCTAAAACTACAGTAAAGGTGATTACAAAAGCGAAAGAAAGTTCTAATCATTTAAAGAAAATAGAGTCTTCATCGAAGAAAGTGTTATCTTCTGAGGAAAAGAATATCAAATCTTCTTCCTTAAAAAAGGAACCTTCCTCTATTAAATCATCTACGAAGTCTAAGGAAAAGGCCTTAAAAAAATCGAGACAGGCAAATTCGAATAAAAAAGAGTCAAAGACAAAGAAAAAGAATCCATCAGAAAAAGAGCAACCAAAACTAAAAAAACTTATTCAAAAAACTCCAAAGAAAGAGAAAAGAACTGCGGTTTATATTAGTCCTAGTCAATTAGAGAAGCAGAATAAAAGAAAGTTTCCATGGGAACTTATTCTTGTTTTATTTATTCTTTCTAGTATTGGATTTGGTGGATTCTTACTTTCTTCAAAATTTCATAATAAAGGTGGATCAGTTAATCGAACGAATTCTTATGATATATTAAACGCTGTAGCACTTGATCAGACAGATGCTGTATCTGTTGGAAATAGTAATTTTAAACATAGTCAAGAAAATACTTATGTGAAAGAAACTGCCAAGGCTAAAATTATGAAGATTAGTACTTCTGGAGAATTAATTTTTGAAAAAGTATATGATTCTAAAAAAACCTCTGTATTTAATTCTGTTGTTGTGATACCTGATGGCTATTTGGCAGTTGGTTCTATGGCTAGCGATTTAAAGGATGGTCGTGGGGGACAATTAGGAATCTTGGTAAAATATGATAAGGATGGGAATCTCCTTTGGGAGAAGACTTATGAATCTTCTGGAAATGTACAGTTTTTGAAAATACAAGTTATTGAGGACGGGTATTTAGTGGTTGGTTCTAGTATGATAACTTCTAAGAAGAATGATTCTTTTGATGGAGGTGCACTTCTTTTTAAATATGATTTTGATGGGAATTTATTATGGCAACAGTTTTATGGAAATTTAGAAAGGGCTCGTTTTAATAGCTTGGTAATTGCAGATAATGCTATTTATGTGGTTGGAAAGACCGAAGATGATATTGGAATTTTAGCTCGTTATTCTATGGATGGAGCTCTTGTATGGGATCGAGCATATTCTTATACGGATGAATTAGGATTTGTAGATATTATTTTAAAGGATCAATCTTTATTTGTGGTTGGTTCTAAAAAGATTTTACCAAATTCTCTTGAAAACCCATCAAGAAATACCAATAATACAGATGCAGTTTTGATTAAATATGATTTTTCAGGAGAGATTATTTTTGAAAAAATTTTTGGTGGAAGTAATCAGGAAGGATATGTTTCTCTTACAAGTGATTATAATTATTTGTTTGTTGTTGGATATAGTAATTCTATGGATTCTGGATTAAAAATATTTACTGATGGGAAAAAGAAGACAGGGATTCTAATTAAATATGATTTAGATGGAGATATTGAGAAAAAAGCGATTTTTGGTGGAAGTAATAATGATACGATGACAGGAATTGTAACAGATAATAGAAATCTTTATATGACATGTTCTTCTAATAGTAAGGATGGAAATATTTTATCGGAATTTGATAATGGAAAGGATTCGTTTGGAAAACTTATTAAGGTAGATTCTAGGCTTCGCACTCTATTTGTGAAGTAGAGAATCTCTTTTTTATTAAAAGAGTATATAGAGAATTTTGATTTCTCTATATACTCTTTAGTTTGAAAATAGTTTTAAAAAAAGTTCTGGATAATCATTTAAAAATAGTATTTCATCAAAGATACTGTTGGCAAGTGCTGTTGCCGTTTCTCCTCTAAAAAATTGGTAGGCTATTAATAGGTCATTGGCATCTCCTAAATAAAGAATGACCTCTTTATTTAGCTTTAATTGTTGACTGAAAATTTCACCATTTAGTAGTTCAGTTCCGAAAACATAAAAGTCAACATCGATATAATTTAAATTACCACCAAATAAGACGATTCCTTTTTTCCAAGGAATATTTTCTGATTCTAATAGTTGCATTAGTGAAGAATTTACACTTCCAAGATATAAATTTAAATTTTCATATGGTTTTAGAGATTTTAAGAGATATTTTACATAGTTTTTATTAATGTTTTTTATGTCTTCTAGGCTTTCTTCTGATACAATGGGAATTGTTGCGGGTAGGAGATTTAAAAAGATTTTATTTTGACTTCCTCTTTGTTGATAGAATGAGAGAGCATCGTTTAATGTTAGTAAATCCAAAGAGGTAAGTTCTTTTAAATTTTTATTAGTAATTGTTTGAATGGTTGCCTGATTATTAGAAACGGGACTAAAGATTACGAATTGATTATCTTTGGTAATTGCGATATTAAAGCCTACACCTTCTAGGTATTTAATTTTTTGAGAGGTTTTTTGTAGGAATTCTTTGTTGTTGTACAAATCTGTTTTGTTTGCGAGTATTTTCAAATTTATCACCTATTATTATTTATGTTATTTTTTGGTTTTCAGTACCTATTTTTACGCAAAAGGGTTTTCAATTTCTGCTGTTTGAAGATTGGTATTTGAGAAGTTAGTTGCGACAACGTAGAGTCCAATTAATCCAACTGCAGTTGATAGAATGGATCCTATGATTTGTAGTTCAAGTGCAGAAGTATCTTGGTTGGTATCTTTTGCGAGACGATATGCTTCATAGTTTAAATAGAAAAATAAAAGGATTAAAAATAAAATGAATATTTTATTAGCAAGAGCAATTGTTTGAGATTCTTCTCCCGTTAGAAATTGTTCTTTGTTTAATGCACTTTTTCTTTGATTTATGATAATAATAATCGATATTATGAGGGAAATGATGTATAGGATGCAGCCAAGTAGTTGCCCGTCAATGATTTTTAGTTGTCTATTTTGTAATTCTTTGGGATTCATTATGACCTCTTTTTCTTTCTATCTTTATTATTTTCTATTCTTTTTTCTTTTTTTTATGAAAGATAGTTTGTGAACTTTTTTTATATTAATTGTATTTCTTTATTAATACTAAGAAGATTTTATGAAGTATATTTTGAAATGATTTTGTTTAATTTTTATTTGTTTTGTGATAATATTTTTATAGAAAAGAGGAGATATCATGCTGGAGGATATGAGAAGAATTGTACGATTTTTGGAAAAGAATCAAAAGACAGTTTCTACCATGGAGTCATGTACTGGAGGTGGGTTTGCTAATTTAATTACTAATGTTGGTGGTGCTTCTGATGTTTTTCACTTCTCAGCTGTTACTTATTCTAATGAATTTAAAATTAAAATTGGTGTTTCTAAAGAAATTATTGAGAAATATTCGGTTTATAGTCAAGAGGTAGCAAATGCAATGAGTGAAGCAATTTCTTTATTTTCGAATAGTGATTATGGAGTTGGCATCACTGGAATGCTTAATGTAATTGATCCAAAGAATCCTGTTGATAAAAAGAATAAAGTTTATATTAGTATTTATGATCGTGAACAGAAAAATTTTTATCAAAGTGAAGTAGAAGTTCATGAATTTGTGCGCTATCGTAATAAAAATACTGTACTGAAGGAAGTCGTTCGTCTTTTTTTAGAAATTTTATCTTAGTTTTTTTTAGAATGTTATTATATATATAAGATTTATATTGCTAAAAATTTTTCTTTTTGTTAGAATAGTTAGCAAAAAAGAAATTTATTTTTGATTAAAATAAGGTGATTTAAAAGGAAATGTAATTTAAGTTTTAAGGAAAGTAAATCCAAGTTATTTAAAAAGTTTAAATTTCATAGTATAAGGAGGATTATGATGAATACTGATTCTAAGGTTAGTTTGTTTTACGAAAATGGTGTTTTTCAAGATTTTTATCAATTGCTTGGAGTTTCTCCTAATGCGAGTATCGATCAAATTAAAAAAAATTATCGAAATCTTTCAAGAATCTATCACCCAGATTCTAAAACAGGGAATGAAGAGAAAATGAAATTGCTTAGTGTTTCTTATCGTGTTTTAAAAGATCCAGAGGTTCGAAATTTGTATGATCAATATTATAATAAGGAAAAGAATGTTTCTCATTTTGAGAAAAGTTTTATGAATCATCAATCTAGAACTTCTCAGTGGAATCAGAAAAGTCAATATGATGGATTGAATAAAGAAAGTTTTGATTTTAAAATTCGATTTACAGAAAAGCAAATTCGAGAGACTTTAAGAAGAAATCACGTTTCAGAATTTAAGATTGAAGATTTTTTATATTGGTGTCGGAAAAAAAGAATTGAAATTTATAGTGAGAAAGCACTTTCTACTTATTTTTCAGAATATCTATCTTATTGTTCTCAGGATTTCAATGATTCTAATTTTTCTGAAGAGTTAAACTCTAATACCAATGATAAGGTATCTTTGAATTTCTCTAATGAAGAAATTGATTTTTCTTTTTCTCGTCTGATTGAATTACGTCAAATGTTAATTAGAACAATTATTTTGGAAAAAATAATTTCCTCTTATTTTCAGAGTTCTTTTAAAAATCTTAAGATATATCCTATTGATGGTCTTTCTTATCGATTTTCCTATTGTCCAGTTTCTAGTTTTAATATTGTTTTTCCTTCTGTTCCTATAGTAAAAAGTTATAAATATTCTTTTTATCTATAGATTAAAATCTTTAGTCGATGATGATTAAAGATTTTTTTGTGCAAAAAAAACATATGATTTTAAAATCATACGTTTTCTTTTTTTATCTGTTATAGAATTCAACAATTAATGATTCATTAATATCTGCGTTAAGTTCGCTACGTTCTGGTAATCTAACAAGTTTACCTTCTAAATTCTTATCATCAAAAGTTACAAATTCTACTCTCTTAGTTACTTTTTCTAAAGATGCTTTCATAGCTGGATGTTCTTTTGAATTTTCTTTTACAGCGATTACGGATCCAACTTTTACACGATAGGACGGAATATCCACTTTCTTACCATCTACGGTAATATGTCCATGATTTACTAACTGTCTAGCTCCACGACGAGTAGATGCAAGTCCTAAACGATAAACAACATTATCTAGTCTTGATTCAAGTAGCTTTAAGAAGTTTTCACCATGAATTCCTTTCATGTTTGCTGCTTCTTTAAAAGTTTTCTTAAATTGTCTTTCATTTACTCCATACATGAATCTAACTTTTTGTTTTTCTTTTAATTGTTCAGAGTAGTTTGAAGGTTTTCCTTTTCTGTCTTTTCCATGTTGTCCTGGTCCATAAGGACGACGTGCTAATTCTTTTCCTGTTTCACTTAGAGAGAATCCAACTCTACGAGATTGTTTGTAACTTGGCCCTGTATATCTTGCCATATTTTTTTCCTCCTTCGATATTTCATAAACATCGAATTGATATTAGAACAATCTTAGGGAGTCCAGTTTTTTACTTTCACCTAACAGCGAAGGGTACTCGTTATTCTAAGGACACATTAAAATTTTCTAATATGCGCTGTTCAATGAATATGCAATCTAGATTATAAGGGAATTATGTGAAAAAGTCAAGCAATTTTCTATTAATCTGTGCTTCTTTTGGCTCATAGAATTTTAATTATCAATCTTTGAATTAAAAATGCAGTACTCATAAAAAAATTTAATAAGTTTGTTATAGTACTACTTGTTGATAATTGATTAAATAAGCTTATTTATATATCTTCTTTTACTGTAATGATTTATCCATTATTTAAAGGAATTCAAAAGAGAAAAATAATTTCAGAATAAAACTAATTTCATTGACAGAAACAAATATTTTCTGTCTTTTTAATTTTTAGCAAAAATAGTAGTTTTTTTAAGATTTTTTTGATAGAATAAAGAGACAAAAGAGGGTAGAAGTTTATGATTTATTTAGATTATAGTGCGACAACACCAGTCGATGAAGAAGTGCTTCATTCTTATATAAAGTGTTGTCGTGGTTATCCAGGTAATCCAAATTCTCTTCATAAATTGGGAGTGGAATCAAAAAAATTAATGGATTCGGCAACAAATCAGGTAGCGCAATTACTTGGTTGTAAGTCATCTGAAGTAATTTTTACGAGTGGTGCGAGTGAATCCAATAATTTAGCGCTCATCGGTGTCGTAGAATATTACAAAAATCGGGGAAAGCATATTATCACTACAAAATTAGAGCATTCTAGTGTTTTAGAGACGGTTGCTTATTTAGAAAAGTGTGGATTTATTATTGATTATGTTCCAGTTTTAGAGAATGGTTTGGTTGATTTAGAGGAATTATCAAAATTGGTTAGCAAAGATACTGTTCTTGTTAGTATTGCTCAAGTAAATAGTGAGGTTGGAATCCTTCAACCGATTGAGAAGATTGCCGGTATTGTAAAAAAATTTCCTACTACTATTTTTCATGTCGATGGGACACAAGCTGTTGGGAAAATTCCAGTGTCTTTAGAGAATATTGATTTATATAGCTTTAGTGCTCATAAGTTCTATGGAATGAAAGGAATTGGTTGCTTAATTAAAAAAGAAAAGATACAGTTAGAACCTCTCATCCATGGTGGAAAAAGTCAATCCAATTATCGAAGTGGTACACCAGCACTTCCTTTGATTGTGAGTCTTTCTAAGGCATTGAGAATTATTCTTGATAACTTAGATGAAAACTATGAAAAGGTAAAACGACTAAGTGACTTATTGAAAAAAGAAATTTCACAAATTGATGGTGTAGTTTTAAATAGTAAGGATACTTCCATTCCTCATATTGTGAATATTAGTATTTTTGGAATTAAGCCTGAGGTTATGCTGCATGCTTTAGAGGAAAATGAAATTTATATTTCTACAAAGACTGCTTGTTCGAAAGATAATAGTGATTCTCTCTCTCTTACTGTGATGAGAAAAAGTCATGAAATTTCAGGATATTCTATTCGAATTAGTATTAGTCACTTAACTACGAAAGAAGAAATCCACAGTTTTGTGAAAAATTTAAAAAATTGTGTAAAAACTTTGAAATTTTAGAAGTTGTTTTAAGAATTTCGTTATTTTTTGATATAGGTAAAAGTGTTAGAAAAAAAGATTTAAAAAAGGAAAGCAGGGAATAATAATGGAGAAAGTAGTATTAATTAAGTATGGAGAACTTACGACAAAAAAGGGAAATCGTAAATTTTTTATTAATACGTTATATCAAAATTTACAAAAAAAATTAGATGGTCTTCATGTGAAGATTAGTAGAGATATTTCCAGGATGTATATTGAGTTTGAGGAAAGTGAACTAGATTCTGTTTTAAAAAAAATTAATCAAGTTTTTGGAATTCATACTTATCAAGTAGCTAGTAAAGTTTCTACTAATATTTCAGAAATCGAGAAAACTATTATTGAATTAATGAAAGATAAAACTGGTACTTTCAAAGTAGAAACAAAACGAAGTAATAAAGATTTTCCAATTCCAAGTATTGATTTTAGTAGAAAAATGGGTGGTGTTATTTTAAAAAATAATTCTTTTTTATCTGTTGATGTTCACAATCCAGATACTACTCTTTCTATTGAAATATTAGAACGTTTTACTTATCTTTATTTGGATCGTTTTTCTGGCCTTGGTGGATATCCTGTTGGAACACAACCTCGTGGAATGTTGATGTTAAGTGGTGGAATCGATTCCCCAGTTGCAGGTTATCTTGCCTTAAAACGTGGAATTAAAATAGAAGCGGTTTATTTTGAAGCAATTCCACATACTAGTATTGAAGCTAGAAATAAGGTAATTGATCTTTGTAAGAAGTTATCTGTTTATACAGAAAAAGTTAATCTTCATATTATTCCATTTACTGAAATTCAAGAAGCAATTTATAAAGAGTGTAACCCAGAATATTGTATTACCGTTATGAGACGTATGATGTATCGTATTATGGAGAAAATGGCAAAAAAACATAAAGGACTTGTAATTATTAATGGTGAATCGATTGGTCAGGTTGCTAGTCAAACGTTGACTAGTATGAGTGTGATCAATGCTGTTACTTCTATGCCAGTTATTCGTCCTGTTGCCTGTCTTGATAAATTGGAGATTATTGATTTAGCAAAAAAAATAGATACTTATGATATCAGTATTCTACCATATGAGGATTGTTGTACTGTCTTTGTACCAAAACATCCTGTAATTAATCCTAATTTACAAGAATGTTTAGATAATGAAAAAAAATTTGATTATGAAGCTATGATTGAAAATACAATGAATCATGTGCAAACCATTGTAATTCAAGAAGTGATGAAAAATAATTATCAAGATTTATTATAAAAAAGTTAAAAATTTCCAGTAAATTTTGTGTATGATTTTTATCAATTCTCACAACCTAGTAATGTATAGGAGGTGAGAACCAATGAATAACACAAATAACTCATCAATGAAAATGAGAGTTCCTGGTGCTAAACAAGCAATCGACAAAATGAAATACGAAATCGCTAACGAATTCGGTGTTAATTTAGGACCAGATGCTACTAGCCGTGCTAACGGAACTGTAGGTGGTGAAATCACTAGACGTTTAGTTCAAAACGGAATGAACCAAATTAGTGGAAGCTACCAAAACAAGTAATTAATTTAGGATAGCTTAAAAGATAGGTGATAGATACCTATCTTTTTGTTTTCTTATTTTTTATTGTATTCTTTTTTTTATTAAAATCGTTGAAACTTTTTTTGATTTGTGTTATAATAGGGACCAAATTTTTTGGGGGTATATTATGGTATCGAAAGAAGAAAGAGAAAAATGGGAATTATATTTAGAAAAGAGGAGTCGTCTTTTTCGATATGGTGTAGAAAATGGTCTTATTTATCCTTTTGAAGTTGATGAAAGTTTTATGAATCATTTAAGAGAAGTATATTGTTATGGGGTTCCTGCTTCAATTTTGTTATTATGTGAAAATTGGAGTAATGGATTTTGTTATGATCAATCTTTTTTAATTCCTTTTGGATTTCCTGATGATGATTTTTCTATTGTTCATGCTGATATTGATGGAATTGCGTTCAATCCTGAGTATGTAGAGAAGTATCGTTGTGCTAGTGAGCAAAAGATAGAAAATGAGCGTTATGCAGAGCATTCTTTTGTAGAAAGAACAAGAGCAGATGGTTCTGTTTGGGTTTATGATTCTTCTACTGGGTTTGTTTTTTCAAAAGAGCTTTTTTATGAAATTGAACATCCAAAGATTCGAAGAATTATTAATAAGGAAGAGGTAATAAAATCTCCTCTTTATAATCAACTTAATTCTAATACAAAAGATACAGATAAATATATATTACCAGTTGTTATTCCATCTATTGAGCTTTCTCTTCAAAATGGACAACGCTTTCATCAAGAGGCATTGGAAAAGGAACTTTTGTTATTTAAATCTATGATTGATTATGATTCTATTTGTCAGGAAGTTTATCAGGATATGAAAGTAATGGGACTTTTACGTTGAACTATTTAAAAGATCAAAAACAATATGAATTGAATCTTTCTTTTTATGGAAGATTCTTTTTTATTTTGATATTTATGTGTGATGAAAAATAGTTGCTTTTTAATTTTTATTGATAGTATAATAAGTAATATGAAAAAGGAGAGATATTATGAAAGTATTATCAGTAAATGCAGGTAGTTCTACATTAAAATTTCGTTTGTATGAAATGCCTGATGAAACAATATTAATGAAAGGTGCCATTGAACGTATTGGTTTAGAGGGAAGTAATTATAGTATTACCATTGGGGAAGAGAAAGTTAAAAAGGAACTTCCTTTGAAAAATCATGCAGAGGCAGTGGATGCACTATTAAAAGAATTAGTTGCTACAGGGTTAATTCAGTCTTTAGATGAAATTGGGGCAGTTGGACATCGAATTGTTCATGGTGGAAGCCTATATGCGAAAAGTGTTATCTTGGATGATCAAGTAATTGGACAAATCGAGAATATTTCTGATTTAGCACCACTTCATAATCCTGCGAATATTACAGGAGTTCGTGCTTTTCAAAAAGCGATTCCTAGTGCATTACAAGTAGGTTGCTTTGATACTGCTTTCCATCAAACTATGGAAGAGGTTGATTACTTATATCCAGTTCCTTATCCTTGGTATAGTGAATATGGAGTTCGTAAGTATGGTTTTCATGGGTTAAGTCATAAATTTATTAGTGAAAAACTTGGAGAGTTATTAAATAAAAAAGATTCTAATTTAATTATTTGTCATATTGGAAATGGAGCAAGTATCTCAGTTGTTAAGAAGGGAAAATGTATTGATACTTCGATGGGATTTACGCCAAATGCTGGAATTATGATGGGTACTCGTAGTGGGGATATTGATTATACAATGATTTCCTATATGATGAAAAAGTCAAATTCTAGTTTAGAAGAGATTGATTCTATTTTAAATAAAAAAAGTGGTCTTGAGGGAATTACTGGTATGAGTGATTTGAGAGATTTAGATAATGCGTTTGAAAATAAAGAAGAGAAAACATGTCTTGCTTTTGATATGTATACCAATAAAATTGTTGATTATATTGCGAAATACTATGTGAAATTAAATGGACAGGTAGATGCGATTTGTTTTACTGCTGGTGTTGGAGAAAATGATACTATTATTCGAGCAGAAACATTAAAAAAACTTTCTTGTCTTGGTGTTATCTTAGATGAGGAAAAAAATAATCAGACAGTTTGTCGTAAAGGAATCGAGGGAGTAATTACAACTGTTGAGTCTAAAATTCCAGTTTATGTATTAGGAACAGATGAAGAGTTAATGATTGCTCGTGATACTTTTGAATTGTCTCAAAATTCTTAAAATAGTTTATAAAAGTTAGGAAAAGGTTTTCCATCAATAGAAGGTGGTTCCTTTTTCTTTTTTTTTCTCATGTTTTGTAGTATAATGATATCTGTAGAAAGAGGGATTTTATGAAAATCATGTCAATTAATGCGGGGAGTAGTTCCCTAAAGTTTAGTTTGTTTGAAATGGATACAAAGACTTGTATTGCATCTGGATATTTTGAAAGAGTAACGATGGAGGGTAGCTTTTATACGATTAAGTATCAGGGAGAAAAAATTAGAGAAGAAGTGGATATGCCCAATCATATGATTGCAGTTGAAATTTTACTTGATCGATTGGGTTCTCTTGATATTATTCAAAGTTTAGATGAGATTGAGGGAGTAGGACATCGTTTGGCACATGGTAGTAGTAAATATAAATCTAGTGCATTGATTACAGATGAATTAATGGAAGACTTTAAGAGTTATACAGAGCTTGCTCCTCTTCATATTCCAGCAAATATTTTAGGAATAGAAGCAATTCGAAAGGCACTTCCTGATGTAGCAATGGTTGGTGTATTTGATACTTCTTTTCATCAGACTTTAGATGTTACGAAATATATTTATCCAGTTCCTTATGAATGGTATAAAAAGTATGGAATTCGTAAATATGGATTTCATGGAACAAGTTATCGTTATATTTGTGAACAGATTCCAAGATTACTTGGAAAAGATGAGTATAAAGCGATTATTTGTCATTTAGGAAGTGGTGCTTCTATTGCGGCAGTAAAGAATGGAAAATGTATAGATACTTCGATGGGATTTACTCCAGTGGTAGGTGTTATGATGGGAACACGTAGTGGAGATATCGATCCGTCAATTCTTCCATTTATTATGAAAAAAGAGGATAAAACTATCGAAGAGGTTATGGATGATTTAAATAAAAAATCGGGATTCTTAGGGTTAAGTGAATGTTCTAATGATTTTCGAGATATTTATAAAGGTGTTCAAGAAGGAAGTGAACAATGTCAGTTGGCATTTGATAAATTTGTTCAGACCGTTGTTAATTATATTGCTACTTATTATGTGGAATTAGATGGTGCAGATGTGATTTGCTTTACGGCTGGTCTTGGTGAAAATGCAAGTGAAGCAAGATGTGCAATTATGGAAAAACTTTCTTGTTTGGGAGTTCGCCTAGATCAAAAGGCAAATGAAGTTCGTGGGGAAGAAATTAAAATTAGTAGTGATGATTCTAGCATTTTGTGTTTTGTTGTTCCAACGAATGAAGAACTCATGATTGCTGAAGATACACTCTCTCTAATTGGAGAATAGATGGGAAGAATTTTATGCTAAAAAAGATTTATAAGGAAATCAAAAAATATGATACGATTGTGATTGCACGACATATAGGAGTTGATCCAGATGCTATGGCGAGTCAGTTAGCATTGAAGGAATCTATTCTTTTGACATTTCCAAAAAAACATGTATTGGCTGTTGGAAGTGGTGGAGCTAAATTTTCTTATCTTGGTGTTTTGGATAAGCTTGAGGATATTGATTTTTCGAAGGCAATGTTAATTATTGTAGATACTCCAGATCAAAAACGTGTGGATTGTCCATCCATTGATTTGTTTTCTTATAAAATTAAAATTGATCATCATCCTTTTGTTGAAAAGTTTTGTGATTTAGAGTTCATTCAGGAAACAAAGTCTTCTGCTTGTCAATTAATTTTAGAATTACTTTATAAGACAAAGTTGAAGAGAAATCAATCCATCATAGAAAAGTTATTTATTGGTCTTGTTTCTGATACCAATCGTTTCTTATTTAATTCTGATCGTACTGTTTTTTCGCTGATATCTAAGTTATTAGGAGAATATCCTTTAGATTTACCAAGTTTATATCAGCAATTATATATGAGACCGTTAAATGAGGTTCATTTACAAGGATACATTGAACAGAATCTTAAAATAACAGAACATGGTGTTGGATATATTATTTTGACCTCTGATGTGATTAGTAAATTTTCTGCGGATGTTGGAAGTGCAGGAAATATGGTAAATAATTTTAATTATATTGATGAGGTATTGGTATGGCTTCTGATTTCAGAGGATCGAAAGAATGAAGTGATTAAAATTAATATTCGTTCTCGTGGACCAGTGATTAACACCGTTGCAGAAAAGTATCATGGTGGTGGTCATAAATTTGCGAGTGGTGCTAGAGTTACTACTTTAGAAGAAGCTGAATTTTTGGTTCATGACTTGGATCGTGTCTGTAAAGAATATATCAAGGAAATGGAAAGTAAGGTGAAGTAATGAAAATTCTAGATGCAGTTTTAAGTGTGATTGCTGTTCGTCGAAGTCAGTATCCAACGGCTAAATTTCCAGAGTTTATGCTGGTTGGTCGTAGTAATGTTGGAAAAAGTAGCTTTATTAATTGTTTAATTAATCGTAAAAATTTAGCAAGAATTTCTTCTCGTCCTGGGAAAACTCAAACATTAAATTTTTATTTGGTTAATCAATCATTTTATCTTGTAGATGTTCCTGGGTATGGATATGCTGCAGTTGATAAGAGAACACAATCAAAATTTGGAAAGATGATTGAAGAGTATCTCGAAAAAAGAAATCAACTAAAACGTGTTTTTATGTTAGTTGATTTTCGTCATAAACCATCCGAAGATGATTTACTTATGTATAATTTTTTAAAATATTATAATATTCCAGTAACTGTAGTCGCAACGAAAGTGGATAAGGTTGGTGCTAGTAAGATAGAAAAAAATAAAAAATTAATTTTAGATACTCTAGATTTAGTGATTGGGGATGATTTAATTTTATTTTCTAGTATGACGAAATTAGGTAGAGAGGATGTTTTAAACAAAATTGAGATATTTTTAAAAGGAGATGAAGAAGACTTAATTTAAAAGGTCTTTTTTTTTTCTCAAAAATAGGGATTGATACATAGGATATTATAGGTGATACTTTGAAAGTTGATTTTTTGGAAAATGATTCTATGGTGATTCAGATGATTAGTTGTGTTGATATTAAGGATCGAAGCAATTTAGGCGTATTATTACGAGAGATTGCTTCTTACTTAAAAAAGAAATATCATTATTTTTTAGATGGTCTTTATGATGTAGAAATCTATCAATATATGAATTATTTTATTTTTGAGATTGAGAAGGTTGGAGAGTATTCTTCTATTGATTTTGATATTACTTTTCATCCAAATCATCAAATGTTAGTTGAATTTTATGATGAAGACTATATTCAAGGAAAGAAGTATTTTTATGATGGAAAATACTATATTGATTTTAAATTGGCATCTCTTTATTTTGACTGTTTTGAGTTTTGTAAAGTGATTTATAAGGAGGATGTAGAAACGGTTTTAAAAAATGCAATTGTTGTTTTTTAACTGTTGATTATTTAAAATTTATTGACATTTTATAGAAAAGCTGTCATGATGATGATAGAAATGATTCTAATATATTTTTCATTGTTTTATGAACAATATAAATTCATTGATATCTTTTTGTATGGGATAGTGGTAAGGAATCTTTCATAATAGTTAAGGAGAAGGGTATGAAAAATATTAGTAAAAGTTTGTGGGGGATTGTTTTTGTTTTGATTGGTCTTTTTATCGGTCTTAATAGTTTTGGTATTTTGGATATTAATCTTTTTTTTGATGGATGGTGGACATTATTTATTATTGTTCCATGTTTTATTGGATTATTTGATCCTGAAAATGGAGGAAAATCTGGAAATTTGATTGGACTTTTGATTGGAATTTGTTTATTACTTGTTGCAAGAGATATTGTTAATTTTGATTTTTTTGCGAAATTAATTGTTCCATTGATTTTGGTTTGTATTGGTCTTTCTATGATTTTTAATAATAGGATTCAGGCAAAAATTACTGAAAAAGTTCAAGAGGGAAAGAAAGATGGTCTGGAGTCTATTGTCGCTACGTTTTCAGAGCAACGGGTAAACAAGGATGATGAGAAGTTTAAAGGTGCTTCTTTGGATGCTGTTTTTGGTAGTGTTGTTTTGGATCTTAGGAGGGCAAAATTAGAAAAAGATACTACGATTATTGCAAGTGCTATTTTTGGTGGAATTGAAATTCTTGTTCCAAGTGATGTTTGTGTTAAGGTAAAATCTACTCCTATTTTTGGTGGGGTTTCTAATCGAGTATCTCATCGAGGAGATGCAAAAGTTACGATTTATGTTGAGGCATTTTCGATGTTTGGGGGGATTGATATTAAATGACAGGAGCACAAAGGATAATTAAGTACATTGCAATTGCGTTTGGAGCTTTTTTAATTGCTAATATTGTAGGTGCTATTTTAATGATGTTTGGAGTTATTACTTCTATTAATTTTGGAGAAGAGAAATCTAGAAAAAATTTTATTAGTACTTATGAAGAAGTGTCATCAATTGATCTTGACACCTCGTTTTCTAATATTTTGATTCAACCGGGAGATGATTTTAAGGTAGAAGCGACTGATGTTAGTAATCGGTTTTCTTCAAAGTTAAAGAATGGGACTTTAAGTATTCAAGAAAAAAAACAATGGTTTTTTGGTTCTACTCATTCTGGGGAGATTGTGATTTCAATTCCTGAAGATATTGTCTTGGAAAAATTAGCAATCGATGCTGGAGCTGGTCGTGTTGAAATTCATAAAGTGATTGCAGATCAATTGGATTTATCCCAAGGAGCAGGTAGTTTAACGATTGTCGATTCTGATTTTACGAAAAGTGATATTGATGGTGGGGCTGGTAAAATTGAGATTTCTTCTTCCATATTAAATAATCTTGATTTGGATACGGGAATTGGAAAAGTTGATATCGAAGCAATGATTACAGGAAATAGTGATATTGATTGCGGTGTTGGTGAGATTCGTTTACGATTACTTGGTGATCGAGATGGTTATCAAATTCAAGCCGAAAAAGGACTAGGAAGTATTCAAATTGATGGGAATGATTATTCTCATGATGTATCTATTGGCAGTGGAAATAATCGGATTCAATTAGAGGGTGGTGTTGGAAGCATCATTGTTGAGTTTTCGACTTCCACAACAGGTTTTTAGAAATAAGTGATTCCTGTATTCTTTACAGGAATATTTTTTTATGGTAAAATAACAATTGTTATATAACAGTTGTTATAGAAAGAAAGTGAATTAGTGCCACCAGTTCAAAGATATAAAAAAGAGGATATTATTGAAGTCGCTTATCAATTAGTAAAAGAAGAGGGTTTTGATTGTGTGAATGCGAGGAGAATTGCGAAGGAACTTGGATGTTCTGTACAACCCATCTTCCATAACTTTACTACTATGGAAGAATTGATAAATGAAGTTTATCAGAGAATTTACGCAAAGTATCAAGAATATATGTTATGTGGGGAGGACAAATTAAGGAGTTATAAGCAGCTAGGATTGTCCTATATTCAGTTTGCTTCAGATTATCCAGAATTTTTTAAAATTTTGTTTATGAAAAGGACGGATTTAAATGTTGAGAAGTTTATGATGGCAGATGCATTAGGAGACAATATCATTAAAGCTGGTCAGGAATTATCTGGGTTTTCTTATGAAGAGCAGAAAAAATTTCATGTTAAAGTATGGATTTTTACTCATGGTATTGCTTGCTTGGTTGCCACGAAAACGATTCAGTTTTCAAAGAATGAAATTGAAGAGTTACTAGGAAATAGTGTGTTAGAAATGTTAAGAGGTTATAAGAAAAATCAGGAGGAAAAGAAATGAAAAGTATCGTTCAGGTTAAGAATTTAACGAAAGAATATAAACAATTGCGTGCGATTGATGATTTGTCTTTTGAAGTCCAAAAGGGTGAAATCCTTGGTTTGTTAGGACCCAATGGGAGTGGAAAGTCAACTACAATTAATTGTATTTTGTCCTTGTTAAATTTTTCCCAGGGGAGTATTCAAATTTTTGGTAGCGAAATGGGTCCAAATGCTTATCAGTTGAAAGAGAAGATTGGCGTTGTATTTCAAGATGTAGCAGTTTTTGAGGAGCTTACAGTAATCGAAAATATTGATTATTTTTGTGGTCTTTATGTTCGAGATAAAAAGTTAAGAAAACAGTATATTGAGGATGCTCTTCAGTTGGTTGGCTTAGAGGAATTTCAGAGTTTTTATCCTAAACAGTTATCTGGTGGACTTTTAAGGAGATTGAATATTGCATGTGGTGTTGCACATAAACCACAGCTCATTATTTTGGATGAACCTACGGTTGCAGTGGATCCTCAGAGTAGGAACAATATTTTGGATGGAATTAAAACTTTAAGAAATCAAGGGGCAACGATTATTTATACGACGCATTATATGGAAGAAGTTGAGATTCTTTGCAATCGAGTAATTATTTTAGATAAGGGCAAAATTATCGCCAGTGGTACAACAGATGAATTAAAAGCTCTTGCGAAATTAGAAGAGAAGGTTACAGTAGAAGTTAGTGATTTAGAGGAAAAATATATCGAGGAAATCAGTCAGTTTAAAAATGCTCAGGATGTTACTTATCATGAAGGAATTTTGTGTATTTCTTATAAAAAAGGCAAAAATAATTTAGTAGAGTTGATGGATTATTTGAAAAAAGAAAAGATTTTGTATCATAAAATATTTTCTGAACGTCCAACACTTAATGATGTGTTTTTAGAGCTTACTGGAAAGGATCTTCGTGACTGATGTTTTTTCATAATTTTAAATATTCTCTAAAAACACTTTTTCGTAATAAAATGCTAATATTTTGGACTTTTGCCTTTCCAATTATATTAGGAACTTTATTTAATATGGCTTTTCAAGATATTGAAAAGAATGAAAAATTGGATATTATTGATATTGCCATTGTCGATAATGATTTTTTTAATAGTGATTCTTTATTTCGTGAAATCTTTGAGGTGCTGGGAGAGGAGAATGAGGAACAGTTATTTCATATTCAGTATGTGAAAGAAGAAGAAGCTAAAGAACTTTTATCTGAAAAACAAATTATTGGGTATTTAATATTGGAAGATTCACCAAGAGTGGTAGTCAATCAAAATGGGATTTCTGAAACAGTTTTTCAGTCTGCTGTAGAAAAGATTACTCAAACAAGTGAAATATTTAAGAATGTTTCTGAAAAGAAAATTAATGATTTTATCGAAGAAGCTCAAGGGGAAGAAATTGGGAATTATAATAGTTGGTATGCTGAAATCTATGAGAATCTGATGGAATCATTAGAGGAGGAAAGTAGTCAGATTAGAGACACTTCTAGTGAAAATTTAAGTTATACAATGATTGAGTATTATACTTTAATCGCTATGACATGTTTGTATGGCGGAATTTTAGGAATGACAGGGATGAATCAGTGTTTGGCAAATATGAGTAATAATGGGAAAAGGGTTTCTGTTTCCCCTATTTCGAAAGGAAATTTAATTTTTAGTAGTGCGTGTGCTAGTTACATCGCACAATTAGTGGGACTTTTATTATTATTTCTTTATACTATCTTTGTCATCCATGTAGATTATGGATCTAGTTTTCCTTTGATTGTTTTGTTATCTTTGGTTGGTTCTTTTGCGGGACTTTCTCTTGGCATTTTTGTAGCTTCTTTCTTTCAATCAAATGAAAATACAAAAGTTGGTATTATGATTTCATTTACCATGTTGGGTTGTGTTTTATCTGGAATGATGGGAATGACGTTGAAATATGTAATCGATAAAAATATGCCACTTGTCAATCGATTGAATCCTGTTAATATGATTACGGATGGATTCTATGCCTTATATTATTATGATACTTTGAATCGATATTATTTGAATGTCGTTAGTTTACTTCTTTTTTCCTTTTTGTTCATTGGAATTTCAACGTTTTGTTTAAGGAGGCAAAGATATGACAGTATTTAAAACATTTTTAAAAGTACTAAGAAGTTGCAAAGGAACAGTCATTCTTTATAGTGTTATCCTAATTTTATTTGCAGTATTGAATATGAAGTCAGGAGATAATTCTTTCAATTTTATAGCAGAAAAGCCAGATATCTTTATTATCAATCATGATCAAAGAGAAGGAATTACTGAAAACTTTATTCATTATTTTGAGGAGAATGCTAATATTGTTAATCTTAAAAATGATGAAAGTGCTATTAAGGATGCTTTATTTTATCGTGATGTGAATTATATAATTACGATTCCAAGCAATTTCCGAGAAGATTTTCTAAAACACAAGAATCCAATAATTGAAGTACAAAGTACAGGAGATTATATGGCTAGTCTTTCTCAAATGATGTTAGATAGATACTTAAGATTTGCGAATGTCTATAATGATACTTTTTCCTCCGAAGAGGAAGTTATCGAGCATCTTACAGACACTTTGATGAAAACGGTTGATGTTCAAGTTGCTTCTAAGTTAGATACAGATCATTTGACACAAGTTACTAATTATTATAATTTCGCAAATTATAGTATTTTGGCAGGTTGTGTGTTTGTGATTTGTATGATTTTATTTAGTTTCCAAAGAGAGGTTATTCGAAAAAGAACAATGATTAGTAGTATGAATTATAAAAAGTATAATCGAAAGTTGTTATTTTCAAATGGATTATTTGCGATTTTTTTGTGGGCTTTCTATGTACTTGTTAGCATTGTTTTGTTTGGTACTTCTATCTTTACTTCTCATTTTATTTTTTATCTACTTAATTCGTTTCTTTTTACTTTATGTGCGTTGTCCATTGCTTTTTTGATTGGTAATTTGATTCATAATCGTGAAGCAATGAATGGGATTGTAAATGTAATTGCCCTTGGTTCTAGTTTCTTATGTGGTGCTTTTGTTCCAGTAGAATATTTGCCATCTTTTGTTTTAAGAATTGCTCACTTTCTTCCTTCTTATTGGTATATTAATACGAATGAGAGATTAAAAACAATGGAATCTTTTCAACTTGAAACCTTGAAACCAATTCTTATGAATATGGTAGTTCTTATTTTCTTTATTCTTCTATTTGTTATTATTACTAATATTATTTCTAGTAAATTAAGAAGAAAGAGTGCTTAAATACTAAGTGATAAGGGAAAATTTTAATTAATATGGTATAATATAAATAGATGGATTTAAATTAAAAGTTTAGGAGAGATATTATGAAAAAGAAATTATTAATACTTGGAATTATTTTTTTGTTTTTGGTAGCAGGAAAGGTATATGCTAGTTGTTTTAATTGTCCAGAACAAAGGTATGATTTTTATCATTCTCAAGGTGGTGTTTCTCATTATTATGATGGCAGTTATGAAACTTATGATGATTTTAGTTCTTCAAATTATGATTGTTTGAGTTGTCATCGTTCTTATTCTCATAATTATCATCATGCAAATGATGGCGGTTTTCATGCTCAGCATCATCGTTAATTATAAGGTGTTTTATATTTTTGAAATAAATAGTTATTACTAACTATTTATTTTTTGTAAGTGAATATTATAAAAAATGTGATATACTAAGACTAGAAGTGATAGCACTTAAAAAATAGAAAGGATGGGATTTATGAGTCAAGCAAAAGTTTATTTTACAAAGAAAATTGAGGGAGATTCTCTTGTTCAATTGTATGAGAAGATGGGAGTATCTTTATCAGGAAAGGTTGCGGTAAAACTTCATTCTGGAGAAGAGGGAAATCAAAATTATTTGAAACCCGAATTTGTAAAAAATATTATTGGACATATTCATGGGACAGTAGTGGAGTGTAATACGGCTTATGATGGAGCGAGAGATACAACGGAAAAACATATTAAATTAATGGAGAAACATGGTTGGAGTAAGTATTTTACAGTAGATATTTTAGATAGTGATGGAGAAGATGTTTTGGAAAATAAGAATGGAAGTGTCATTCAAAAAAATATTGTTGGTTCTAAAATGAAAAATTATGATTCGATGTTGGTATTATCTCATTTTAAAGGTCATCCAATGGGAGGATTTGGAGGCGCTATTAAAAATCTTTCGATTGGGCTTGCCTCTTCTTCTGGGAAGAGATATATTCATACTTCGGGATTAGAAAATGCGACTTATGAGGATATGTTTACGTCAGATCATGATTCTTTCTTAAAGGCAATGGCAGATTCTGCTAAAACAATTACAGATTTTTATCAGGATAAAATTGTTTATATTAATGCGATGGTTAATATGTCTGTTGATTGTGATTGTTGTAAGGTTGCTGAGGATCCTTGTATTTCTGATATCGGAATTTTAGCGTCTTTAGATCCTGTTGCATTAGATCAGGCATGTATTGATTTGGTTTATAATTCTAAGGATGAGGGTAGGGATCATTTAATCGAAAGAATCGAATCTCGTAATGGTTTGTTAACGATTGAAAGTGCTGAGAAACAGGGAATTGGTACAAGAGACTATGAATTAATTTCTATTGATTAATTTTCAACAATAAAGACTGATAAGATTATTGTTATATTTTATCTATGAAACTATTTCTATGATTTTAGAAGTAGTTTTTTTTGAACAATTTTTAGTTTTTAAAGAAATTAGGACTTTATGATTGAAAATTAAAGAATTATCTTATTTATGAAATATTGTGATGATTTTTATGTCGTTTTAATATCAATCATAGGAATAGAGATTGAGTAATTGAAAAAAATAACAATTATAATTAAGAATTTGTAATGCATGATTACAAAGACTTGTGAATTTTAGATTTTTTGGAGAATTTTTTGTAAATGTTAACTTCAGTTGACAAATTTCCAACTGTAAAAGGTGGAATGCAACTGTCTTAGAGTATATAATTTTATAGTGAGGTGAAAGAAATGAGTATTGGGGAGAAGCTCTTAAGTTTAAGAAAGGCAAAGCATTTATCTCAAGAGGAAGTAGCGGATCGATTAAATGTCAGTAGGCAAACGATTTCTAAATGGGAAACAGATCAGAGTATGCCAGATTTTGATAAGATTGTTCCACTTTGTGAGTTATATGAAATATCAGCAGATGATTTACTTATGATAAAAAGAGAAAAGGGGAAAGAAACTAAGCATTTGGGTGTTTCTAATGAAACTTCTTTTAGTGAGCCAAATCGAAGCAAAAAGGCCATTGGCATTAGTTTATCTGTATTAACTTATTTTTTATCAATTATTTGGATTATGATTGCGATTCCTGTTTATCGATTGAATCCAGTGTTATCTTCTGCTATCTTTTTATTCATTTGTGGAGTTGCTACTTTTATTATGGTGTATACTTGTGTTATGTATCGGAAACGTAAGGAAAAGGATGAAAATCAGAAATCAAAACTGGAAAAACAGATTGATAGTATTTTATCTATGATTATTTTAGTAATCTATTTGCTTCTTAGTTTTTTTACAATGGCTTGGCATATTACTTGGTTTTTATGGGTGGTATATGGTTTAATTGTTAAAATCGTTCATTTATTGTTTTTGCTTGGAGGTATGGGCAATGAAAAATAAGATGTGGGTGATTGGATTGATTGTTTTATTATCTGTTTTGGCTATTGGCTTAACGATACTTATGATTTTTATGATTAATGGAAATGTTAGATATCATAATTTTTCTATGTTTCATACAGTAAGTAAGAATTTGGCTTTTGAGCAAACTTATTTAGAGGACTTTAGTGAGGTTGATATTACTGTTGGTGCTGGAAATATTTTGGTGAAAGAGTCATCAGATAATCAAGTGAAAGTTATGATTTATGGTAAGGATGAGGATGTTACAGTAGATACTACTAAAGGACGACTAAAGATTCGTGTAAAGGATGATGATTGTCATTTTATTTGCTTTCGAAGAACAATTGCTAAAGTAGAAGTTTATTTACCATCTGATTATAATCATTCTCTTACCATAAAAAATCAATATGGAGATACTGAGATTGAAAAATTAATTCATGCAGAGATTGATATTGATCAAAAATGTGGAGATATTTTGGTGGATCAAGCAAAGCAGATAAAAATACAAAATGATTATGGTGATATTTCAGTTAATCAGGCAATGGATGCTGATATCCAGTGTTCTTTTGGAGATATAAAAGTTGGAACTGTTTCTAATCTTACTATCGAGAATCATTATGGAGATATTCGTATTCGGAAGGTTGAGAATTATCTGAATGTGAAAGAAGATTGTGGAGATATTGAAATTGGTGATATTGTATTAGGAAAAGATTCTTTTATTCAAAACTCTTATGGGGATATTGAAATTGGATTTACGAATGAAATTTATATTGATGCAAGTACTAGTTTTGGGGAAACCAAACTTCAAAATAATTATCCTAAAGCAGAAGTTTCTCTTAAAATTGAAAATAGTTGTGGTGATATAGAAGTTAATAATTAAATATATAGAGAGTGGTGGGTTACTACTCTTTTTTTTTTTATTGTTTTTTATTTTGAATGATTACTGAATCATTGGAGTTTGATTATTTTTGGGTAGAATATTTTAAGAAGAGTAAAACTTTTAATTTGAATGTTTTCTTTTTTAGAAGAAGATGAATTCAATCCTTATGTGTATACTTCTCTTTTTTTCATTTTTATGATAAAATAGGGTGAAAGAAAGTGGGGAGGATTCTTATGAGTTTACCAGTTGTTTCCTTGGTAGGACGTCCCAATGTAGGAAAAAGTACTTTATTTAATAAAATGGTAGGGGGTAAGGTTTCTATTATCGAAGATACTCCTGGAGTAACTAGAGATCGAATTTATAGTGAGGCTAGTTATAAGAATTTTCATTTTTCAGTGATTGATACTGGGGGTATTGATGTTAGTGAGGAGCTTTTTAATGAGCAAATTCGGATACAGGCTTCCATCGCGATTGAGGAAAGTGATGTTGTTGTTTTTGTTGTCGATGGAAAAGAGGGGTTAACAGAAAATGATCGGGTTGTCCAAGACATGCTTAGAAAGTCAGGAAAGCGTGTGATTGTTGCGATTAATAAGGTTGATAATAAAGCTTCTCAGGAAAATATTTATGATTTTTATGAGCTTGGATTTGATGAATATTTTCCTATTTCTGCAGAACATAATACTGGAATGTATGAACTTTTAGATGCAATTACAATCAATTTTCCTAAGAATGTGGATATGGAGGAAGACGAGCGATTAAAGTTTTCTGTAATTGGTCGTCCTAATGTTGGTAAGAGTAGCTTAATTAATGCTCTTATCAATGAGGAAAGGGTGATTGTAAGTAATACTGCTGGAACTACTAGAGATGCGATTGATACTGTTTTTAAATATGAGAAACAGGAATTTGTTTTTATTGATACTGCTGGTATGAGGAAGCAAGGAAAGATCTATGAAGCTGTTGAGAAATATAGTTTGCTTCGTAGTTTAAGGGCTATTGATCGCAGTGATGTTTGTCTTTTGGTAATTAATGCTGAAGAGGGAGTTATTGAACATGATAAACATATTGCGGGATATGCTTTGGAACGTGGAAAAGGAATTATTCTTGTTGTTAATAAGTGGGATAAGGTAGAGAATCCAAATATTAAAGAGTATACAAATTATATTCGCCGGGAATTTCAATTTATTACTTATGCACCTGTTGTTTTTTTATCTGCACTTACTAAGAAAAGGATTCATACGTTGATGCCAGAAGTTTTACGGGTTTGTGAGAACGTCAAAAGAAAAATTTCTACAAGTGTTTTAAATCAAGTTATTATGGATGCCTATGTACTTAATCTTCCTCCTTCTTATAAGGGGAAGCGATTGAAAATTTATTTTTCAAGTCAGACTGGTACGAAGCCACCAAAGTTTACACTTCGAGTAAATAGTAGAGGTTTGATTCACTTTTCTTATGAGCGTTATTTAGAAAATAAGCTTCGTGAAAATTTTGAATTTGAAGGAACTCCTATTATTTTACAATTTAAAAATAAAGCAGATGAATGATTGTAGAAGGGGATATTAGACTAAATAGAAAAAATAAAGGTGAGGTGAAAGTATGGGATTTGGATGGTTTTTAGATAGAAAGGATCCAAAAACAGAATTGGAAGGATTAGAGCGAGCTCAAAAGATTTTGGATGAGCGATATCAAAGACATCAGGTACCTGAAGAGGTTTATCGCAATCAGTGCTTAGAATTTCAAAAAAGAAGAGAAAAATATGAGAAAAAATTAGGAAAAAATAGGTACGATATTTAAAACATTTTAAAATCTCTTACATATATTAGGGTAGGAGGTTTTTATGTTTGGGGATTCTTTTTTTAAAAAAGTTGAAAGTAAATCAGGGGTAAATAAAGATACCATTTTATCTCTTGCGTCAAAACTACAAAACTCTAATATGAAGGATGAGAAGGTACTTCGTGATTTGGTTCATGAAATTAGTAATCTTACAGGGAAAGAGGTAAGTAGTGAGAAGGAAGATAAAATTGTAAATGCAATTATTAAGGATAATGTTCCAGATGTTGATAAAATGATATAAAAAAGTCAGTAAGAGTTTTTCTTATTGACTTTTTTGGTGGTTCTTTTTTTCTTTTTTATAGATGATTAATATCCATAAAATGACTATACCAATGGAGAAGGTACTAATTATGGATGCTACTTTTGACACTTTTGTTTTTTGATATTTTACTTCTATTTCTCCAGATTCTGGAATTTTGAATTCTATAAATCCATTGCTGTTTTCGTAATAATTTAATAATATTTTTTCTTCTTCTTGGTTTTTTAATGTAATTTGATACCATAAGTAGTAAAGTCTTGGAATTTCTACGATGATTTCATTTTTTGTTTTTACTTGGAAGGTTACATTGGGTGTATTATTTTTTATGATGTTTACCGTTGCATTTCCTTCTTTTATTTTTATGTCTTCTTCTCTATTTTCAAAGTAGGAAAGATGTTTATAGGTATTTTCTGGTAAGTATTCTTTACTCCATCCCATTCCACCATCTCTTTGATTGTTTTCTATTGTGGTATTTTTTGTAATTGTATAATTAGGATTTGTGAGGATGAATGTTGTATTTATGGCTATTAAAATTAGGAGAATTATGAATATTCCTTTTTTGTGGTTTTCTTTAATTGTCTGGTATCCTAATGTAGATAGAATGCAGATACTAAATGCTAAATAGGTGGAATTTCTCCAGGCAAACTGAATCATTAGAAGAAATTGTGGTGCGATTTTCCATGGAATTGAACAAGTAATCAATAGAGTTGATAAAAGAGAGATGATTAGAAATCCATTTAATATGTTTTTATTTATTTTTTCTTTTATTTGTTTCCAATTTTTTATAAGAATTCCAATTAGGAGAATTTCAAATATTGGAATATAACTCGTTAGCCATTGTCCTGGAATGATTAGTTCTGAGATCGGTAGTCTACTTTCTATGACTCCTATTCTAGAATACATATAGTTTTTTTGAAACACCATGTAATTTCCAAATATTTTGTGTTCGAAAATTGGTACAATAAAAGTGAGAGAAAGAAGAAGAGAAAAAATAGAAGCGATAGCAAGGGAAATTAGATTTTCTTTTTTAAATGTCTTTTTTCCTTGGCATAGAAGGAAAAATCCTGTAAAAATAGTTCCGTAAATAACACTGATTAGATGACTTCCAAATAATAGATAGTAGCCTAGAATAAAGCAAATATAGAATTTTGCTTTTTTTTGTTTGTAGAGTAACTCATAAAGTCCTAGAAATATTAAGGGAAGTGCTAGAAATGAGATGAGTTCTCCATAGGCGCTTCTTCGATAAATGTCGGCTAGAAAGTAAGGGCTAGTTATATAGAAAATGGCACCTAGAGTACTAGCTTTATTGTCTTTGGTTAATTTGTATAATAATTTTCTCATGATAATTCCTGTTATCCAGGTTAGTAATAATATGAAAATGGTAATACTATCAGTGAGTGAGAGATTGATATGTTTTACAGCTTTATAAAGATAAGCAATCGTAAGATGAATTAGTTCAGGATAGAAAATTCCAGAACCATATCCAAAGTTATTTGCAGTAAATGGGCGAATTCTTGTTGGAAGGTGAAACCATGTTGCATTTTTATTCATCGCGGTGATATTTATGATATGAAAAGTGGAATCGTCCCCATGAATTCCTCCGTTCATCATTGCTGGAATTATTAAAAGAATTGATAGAATCAAGAGAACCAAGTAAGCTTTTGGTATTTTTTTCTTTTTCATAATTTTGTCCTCACATGATTTCAGTATATCATAACTAACGTAATCTATGTTTTTCATATGATAAAATTTTTGTTTTTTTGATTATTTAGAATTTTTATGTTTCGATAGAAGTATTTTTAGATAAAAATATGTGGTGGTGATTATAAAAAATAGTATAATGAAGTTATTAAGGATTCTATAGATGGAGATGATTTCTTTGAAAAAAATTTTAGTTGTAGAAGATGATGTTAGTATTCACGAGGTACTGGAAGAGTTATTAGAAAAAGAGGATTATGCTGTTTCTAATGCTTATTCTGGAACTGAAGCATTGTTACTTCTAGAGAGGGAGAATTTTGATTTGATCCTATTAGATTTGATGTTACCCGCAGTTAGTGGCGAGGAAATTATTAGAAAGGTTCCTCATATTCCCAATCATTGTGTTAAGTGCGAAGATATCTTCTGAAGATAAGGTAGATTGTTTACTTTTAGGTGCTAGTGATTATATTACCAAACCATTTGATAGTAAGGAATTACTAGCGAGAATAGAAGTTCAATTTAGGAGAAAAAATAGTTCTAATGTTATTGAAACATTAAAATACAAGGAATTGGAATTATTAAATGATAGTCATACATTACTCGTGAATGGTGAGAAAATTAATTTGACGAGAACAGAATATGCTATTTTAAAACAGTTGTTTTTAAATAAAACGCAAGTGATTCCTAAAAATAAGTTACTAGATTTTATCAGTATTGATACTGCGGATTGTGATGAAAACTCTTTAAAAGTACATATTAGTAATATTCGTAAGAAGATAAAAAATAAAAATTATATAGAATCTGTTTGGGGAATTGGATTTAAAATGAAAGATTAAAAATTTTTACTAAATCTTAACTTTTTCTTAACCGTTTTCTTAATAATTTTTTATTAAAATGGTTATCGGAAGGGAGATAAGATTATGGAAATTATATTAGAAACAAATAATCTTGAAAAAAATATAAGGACTTTAAAGCCTTAAATCATGTTGATATCCATATTGAAAAAGGTGCAATTTATGGTCTTATTGGAAAAAATGGGGCGGGAAAAACTACACTTATTAGAATTATTTGTGGATTACAAGAGCCTACCAATGGGACTTATACGATTTATGGAGAAGATAATAATCACGGTAATATAGCAGATGTGAGGAAGAGAATGGGAGCGATTATTGAAACTCCATCTATTTATGGGGAAATGACGGCAAGGGATAATTTAATCGAGCAATACAAATTAGTAGGAATGCCAAATCTTGATGGTATTGATGAACTTTTAAAACTAGTTGGATTAGAGAATACAGGGAAGAAGAAAGCTAAAAACTTCTCTTTAGGAATGAAACAAAGGTTAGGAATTGCTGTTTCTCTTGCGAATCATCCCGAGTTCTTAATTTTAGATGAGCCTATTAATGGACTTGATCCACAAGGTATTATTGAAATTAGAGAATTGATTTTAAAATTGAACAGGGAGAAAAGAATTACGATTTTGATATCTAGTCATTATTTAGATGAATTGTCTAAAATCGCTACACATTATGGATTTTTGGATCATGGAACTATTATTAAAGAAATAAGTAGCGAAGAACTTGTGAAAAAAATGGAACACAAAGTTGAACTAAAAGTAAGGAATCAAAAGGAGTTTGTTTTGTATTTTGAGAAAAATAAAATTTCTTATGAAGTAATAGACAATAGGACAATAAATGTTTATGGAAAATATAATTTATCAAGATTTATTAACGAACTATCTAAAAAAAATTTAATAGTAGATGAGATTCACGAACAAGAAGAATCACTAGAAAACTATTATATGAATTTAATTGGAGGTGCTAAGAATGATTAAATTATTAAATGTAGGTTTTACAAGATTAAGAAAGAATAGAGTGTTTTGGCTATTAACTATTTTTAGTGTTTTACTTGCTCTATTTATGATTTATACACAATATAGTGATATGAAAAGGTATGGGGAAGTTATAGAAGTAGAACAACTTATGCTTAATTATTCTACAATGATCGGAATTGTAATGGCTATATTTACAAGTCTATTTTTAGGAGTAGAATATTCAGATGGAGCAATAAGAAACAAGATTAGTATAGGACATAAAAGGACAAATATATATTTATCTAATTTAATAATAACTGCTATTACCAGTTTGTTCTCTTATATTTTATTTTTGATTGTGATTGTTAGTGTTGGAATACCTTTATTTGGTGTTATTACAATACCCATTTCGAAATTATTAATGTTGATAGTTTGTATCTTTATAACAATTATTGCTTATTCAAGTATATTTACTTTTATTGCAATGATTATTTCAAATAAAACAATTACAGCAATAGTTAGTATTATGTTTGCTTTTGGATTAATGATAATGGCTCTTATATGGTTAAATATTTTACAAGCACCAAAGTTTATTGAAACAGCATCTATAACAAATGGAGATACTGGAGCAGTTGAAATAGTAAAAGAGCCTAATCCCAAATATCCAAGTGAAACAAAAAAGAAAGTATGTCAAACCTTACTAGACATTAACCCAGCAGGACAAATGTTCCAAGTGGCTGGAAGATCTGCTCCAAATATAAAAATATTACCACTTTATTCATTAGGGATTTTAGTAATATTTACTGGAGCAGGATTAGTTCTATTTAAGAAAAAAGAATTAAAGTAAGTAGGTGATTTTTATGAGTATCTGGTTTTATTTATTTTTAATAGTATTATGTATATCAATATTTTTAACTTTTAAAATTTTAATAATGAAAAATGAAATCAGTAATATTGGTGAGTCTTTAACAAGTATTTTAAAATCAGATACAAATAATTTAATTACCATTAGTACCAATAATTGAGATTTGAAAAATTTAGCAAGTTTTCTTAATGATTATTTAAAAGAATTACGAAAATTGGAGCTTGAATATAAAAATGGAAATCAAGAGCTTAAATCATCAATTACTAATATATCACACGATTTAAGAACGCCTCTTACTGCGATTAGGGGTTATCTTGATCTTATAGATAGTAATGCTCTTAATAAAAAGCAGAGGAATTATTTAAAAGTGATTGATGATAAGGTAAAAGATTTAATAATTCTTACGGAACAGCTTTTTGGTTTTTCTAAAAGTATTGATTTACAAAATGAGTTAAAAAAAAAAAATGTTTGTATGAATGATATTTTAGAAGATTCTATTGTTAGTTTTTATGGTTTATTTAAAGAATATCAGATTACTCCAAAGATAGAAATATGTGATGATAGGGTTATTCGATTATTAAATGAAAATATGCTGAAAAGGATTTTTGAAAATATTATATCGAATGCGATTAAATATGGTGAACGTGATTTTCATGTAAAAATGTATAGTAATGGCACAATCGAATTTTCAAATAAAACAAATCAATTGGATTCTACTAGTTTGGAGAAAATGTTTGACAGGTATTATACTGTAGAAAATGCTAAGAAATCGAATGGAATTGGTTTATCGATTGCGAAACAGTTAGTAGAATTCTTGGGTGGAAAAATCATTTCGAAGTATACAAATGGCTTCTTCATCATTACAATCGAATTTTAATTGCTGTTTTGATATTTTTATAACGAAAAGTTGATGGAGATAATGAAGGGATTTGGAATATCTCTTTTTTTTATTTCATATAGTTAAGTGAACAGAAAGTGAGTGTTAGAGTGTATGGATAAAAAAGAAATCATTAAAAATATTGCCAGTCGGACAGGAGGAGATATTTATTTAGGTGTTGTTGGTGCTGTTCGTACTGGAAAAAGTACTTTTATTAAGAAAGTTGTGGAAAATTTAATTGTTCCTAATATCGAAGATGAGTATGAACGAAAGAGAGCCCTAGATGAGGTTCCTCAAAGTGCTGCAGGAAAGACAATTATGACAACAGAACCAAAATTTGTTCCAAATAATGCTGCTAAAATTCAGATTGATGACTTTTCTTGTAATATTCGATTGATTGATTGTGTTGGATATTTGATTGATAATGTAAAGGGTGCTGAAGATGAAAATGGTCCAAGGCTCGTAAAAACCCCTTGGTATGATGAACCAATTGCTTTTAGCGAAGCGGCAGAGGTAGGAACAGAAAAGGTAATTCGTGATCATTCGACTATTGGAATTGTTGTTACTACAGATGGTTCGATTGGAGAATTTAATCGAAGTGATTATCTAGAAGCGGAAGGACGCGTGATTCGTGAGTTAAAAGAATTAGGAAAGCCTTTTATTGTAATTGTGAATTCCACTCATCCAATGCTTCCAGATACAGA
This sequence comes from uncultured Caryophanales bacterium, assembly GCA_947571655.1. Taxonomy (GTDB): domain Bacteria; phylum Bacillota_I; class Bacilli_A; order RF39; family UBA660; genus Alloscybalousia. The sequence continues at coordinate 91,340 of CANOYR010000001.1, read as the reverse complement.
AAAAATTTGTGAGAAATTAAAAGAAGAACATCAGATTCCAGTATTACCAATGAATATTGAGAATATGAATCAGAAGGATATGTATGATATTTTACGAGAAGCTTTGTATGAATTTCCAATCTTAGAAGTAAAGGTAAATATGCCAGAGTGGATTGCGATTTTGAAGCCTGATCATGCGATTAAGAAGTGTTATATCGATGCGATTAGGGATAGTGTTGTTGAGGTTAATAAATTACGAGATGTTGAAAAAATAACAGGGCATTTTATGGGAATTGAAAATATTTCTAAGTCTTATTTGTCAGAGGTTAATCCTTCGACTGGGGAGATTACTATTAATTTAGAAGCTCCTGATGATCTTTATCAACGTGCCTTAACGGATATTATTCAAATTGATGTTCAAAATAAGGCGGATTTACTATCTTTATTTCAAGATTTTAATGAAGCAAAGAAAGAGTATGACCAAATTAAATATGCACTAAAAATGGTGAAACAAACGGGTTATGGCGTAGCTTCCCCAACGTTAGATGATATGAAATTAGATACTCCAGAGATTACAAAACAAGGTCCGAGGTATGGAGTTAAACTTCGAGCAACTGCTTCCTCTATTCATATGATTCGAGTGGATGTGAATAGTACTTTTGAACCAATTATTGGAAGCGAATTACAGAGTAAAGAACTTATTAATTATTTAATGAAGGATTATGAAACTAACCCATCTAGTATTTGGAAGAGTGAAATTTTTGGCCGTAGTTTGGATGCGATTGTTCAAGAAGGAATTCAGTCAAAGATTAGTATGATGCCAGATAATATTCGTTTTAAACTTCAAAATACATTAACTAAAATTGTTAATAAAGGGTCTAATAATATGATCGCTATTGTATTATAAGAGAAACGTTTTCGTTTCTTTTTTGTATTAAGAAGTTGAAAGATGTATAGGAATGTTAGTTAATTCCAATTGATTTTATTGCGAATTTTAATGAATTTTTTTCTTATTTTTGTTTATCATTTAAAAAAATCATCAAGAATTTTTATTCAGATGATTTTTTTTGAATAAATTTTTAGGGATTATGATGTAGATAAACCCAATGATACCTACGATACATAATAGATTGGCTATTTTATTTAGGGTGGTTCCTTCATAAACTAGAGTGTAAGTTCCATTTCCTTCGATTCTAGCTTGTAGAAATCCATTATCGCTTTCTTCAAGAGCTTTTACTTTTCCATCTTTTGTTTTTAAATGGTATCCTAAGTAATATAGTCTTGGAAATTCTAAAACTGTTTCTATGCTGTCGGTTTCTAGTTCAAATTCAATTTTTTGGCTAGAATTCTCGATTTCTATGATTTTGGCAGTTCCACTGATTTTCATGATATCTTTTCCTCTGTATTCAAAGTATATGTCATTATCATAGGCCTTTTTTGGTAAATATTCTTTTGAGTGTCCCATTCCATTGTTTGGCTCTATTTTTTCAATTTGATATACATCGTTTGTTAATTTTTTAATTAGTGGTAGTTCTGTACATGGAATTAGGAGAATTGCTGCTAAGAAAATTCCTTTTTTTAGTTGTTCTTTTTTTATTTTGGTGATTGTTAGAGGTGCTAATAAACTGATGGAAATGGTTAACATGGTTTCTAATCTCCATGGAAATTGAATGAAATAGAAAAATTCTGGGATGTATTTCCATGGAAATATATTGAGAGATAGAAAAAATGCTAATATGGTAAATATCCAGAGGAAGATTTCTTCTTTTTTCTTTTTCTTTTCTTTGAAGAATAAGTAAAATCCAGTGATTAATAGCCCAATTACGATGTAATTGATATAATGTGGAATCTCCCACGAATAGTCTTTTTTAATTTTAACATAATCAATTAAGTGATTGCTGAATACTTTCATGTAGTTAATGTTGGTCATGTAATTTTTTTGATAGACCATATATTCAGTAGAAAGGCGATGTTCTAACATTGGAAGAAGAGCTGGTAGGGAAATTATAATGATAATGAAAGTTGCTATAAGAAAGTCTTTTAAATTTTCTTTTTCTAAGAATTTTTTATGGTAGATGATTACAAATGGAATCATCAAAAGAGCAAAGTAGAGAGTGATTACGAGATGTGAGTATAGAAGTCCTATACATCCTATGATAAAGAATAGGTAAAACTTTTTTTTGTTATTCTCTATCAAGTATAGAAGTCCTAGGATTACTAATGGGATAAATAAAAAGGTAAATACTTCGTTAAATGCAGAGCGAACGACGATATCTCCTAATCGGTAGGGCATCCATAGAAAAATGATACTGGATAATAGTGCTAGAGGGTTTTTCTTTGTGATTTTTTTTGCTAAAAAGTATATCGTAGTTGAAGAAAGAAAAGTAATAATTCCATACATGATAACGACACTTGTTAATGTATTTAGATTACATATACTCATTGCTTTTGCTAGGTATGCAGTAACTATATGTGGAAGCATTGGATAAAAAAGATGTGTTCCATATCCAAATTCATTTCCTATTGTTTGTGAGATTCTGTTTGGTAGGAGATTTGATTCTAAATCTAATTGAATGGAATCAATGTTTGCAACATGGAATACAGTATCATGTCCTAAACTATTGGGTCCTAAAATTAAGGGAATCATTACGATGATGGAAAGAAGTAGGATAATTCCTATATTATATCGATCTTTTTTCATATTGGATGTTCCTTTCTATTTTTACTATATAATATCATAAAAAGATGGAAATTTAGAAAAAGAATTGTAAAACGTGTTAATTTTTATAAATCTGCTTGTTTTTTGTTTTAAAGTATGCTACTTTATATATGTAAGCATAGTAATTATTGCTTAAATTAAAAAAATGGAGGTTTACACACATGAAAAAAGTAGAATTTGTAGAAGCTTTAGCAGAAAGAACAGGATTAACAAAAGCCGATGCCACTCGTGCATTAGAAGGAGTTTTTGATATTATCAAAGAAGCCTTAGCAAATGGAGATAAAGTACCTGTTGCTGGATTTGGAACTTTCTCAGTTGGTAAAAGAGCTGCACGTGAAGGACGTAATCCACAAACTGGAGAAACAGTTCAGATTGCTGCTTGTAACTCAGCTAAATTTAAAGCTGCTTCTGCATTAAAAGACGCTTTAAACTAATAGGATTAAAAGCCGTTTGTCGGTTTTTCTATGAAAGATATTGACACTTTCAATATCTTTTTTTGTTTTTCTTTTTTTGTTTGTGTTAGAATATAAATAAGAGGTAATATGATGAGGCGAGTATTTTTATTAGGAATTCTTTTATGTTTTGTTACAGGATGTAATTTTCAAAGTTCTAGTGTTATGGAGGAAAAGGAATTTAATTATCAAACAATTTCTTCTTCAGAAGTGTTTCATGAGATTGAAAACAATTCTTCAAAGTTTCATATTATTGATGTAAGAACTTCTGTAGAATATGAATCAGGTCATATTTTAACTGCGATTAATATTCCATTGGAATCTATTGATTCTATCGATTTTAATAAAGAAGATCAGATTGTTGTTTATTGTCAGAGTGGTGCACGTAGTAAGAAGGCTTTTTATCAACTATTTGAATTGGGTTATCAAAATGTTTTTGATTTGGGTGGTATAGAAGATATTCCTTCAGAAATGATTCAATAGGAGAGGTTTATTATGTTTGAAGTTGCATTAAGATTGTTGGAAAAACTAGAAAATCATGGATTTCGAGCTTATGTTGTCGGTGGATTTGTTCGTGATTATCTTATGGAAGTTGAATCGAATGATATTGATATTTGTACAAATGCGAAACCGAAAGATATTCGCTCTATCTTTAAGGGATCTTGTCTTCCTTCTGAGGATTATGGTTCGATTACTGTGATTTTAAAGCATATTCGATTTGAAATTACAACTTTTCGTCGGGAGTCTTCTTATATTGATTATCGAAGACCTGAACATATTGAATTTATTGATGATTTAGAGGAAGATTTAAAGAGAAGAGATTTTTTAATGAATACGCTTTGCATTGATCGGACAGGGAATATCATCGATATTTTTCATGGAAAAGAGGATATTGATGGTCATTTGATTCGAACTGTTGGTGATAGTTATCAAAAGTTTTCAGAAGATGCCCTTAGAATTTTACGAGCTGTTCGTTTTGCGACGACTTTGCAATTTCATTTGAGTGATGAAGTGTATGAGGCAATTTTAAGAGCAAAAACTTTTTTAAAGAAAATATCTTATCAGAGAAAAAGAGAGGAATTGGATAAAATATTTACTAGTGTTCATGTGAAGAATGGAGTTTCTCTTCTTTTGAAATTGGGACTAGATGAAGAGTTAGAACTTCCTAGATTGAAGTATGTTTCTAATTTTGATGATTTGATTGGTATTTGGGTTCAATTAGATGTTCAAGAAATTTATCCTTTTACAAATAATGAAAAGGAGTTAATTACAAAAATTAATGAAGCATTGTTGGTAGATAATTTAAATCCTCGAGTTTTATATACTTATGGCCTTTATGTCAATAGTATTGCAGGTAATATGAAAGGAATTTCTAAAAGGGAGATTACTTCTCGATATAACCGTTTACCAATTAAATGTCGAATGGATATTGTATTTGATGGAGAAGAAATTAGTTCTTTATTGGGTAGGAAGCCAGGTCCTTATTTAAAGGATATTTTTAAAGATTTAGAGACTCAAATTTTATCTTTAAAATTAAAGAATGAAAAGGATGATTTAATGACATATTTGAAAAAAATGTATCTTTAAATCTTCTTTCTTTTTTTAGATTTTTTGATATAATAATATATCAAAGGAGGATCTATGTATGAATTTAAAAAAATTTATGGATATTTTTAAAATGGGAAATTTTGTAGTTCCTCTTTATCTATATCAGTTACGTCAGCATTTTTCTTTACCTTTGGAGGAATTTATGTTTTTGATTTATCTTTCTAATTTTGAGGAACAAATTCCTTTTGATTCTTTAAAATTTACAAAGCAACTTCATTTATCGTTACAAGATATGATGGTTTATATAGATCATTTGACGGAGGAAGGTTTTTTAGAAATGTCAGTTTCTAAAAATGAGAAAGGAATTATGGAAGAATATATTTGTCTAAAACCCTTTTATGAAAAAATAGAGCAGTGTTTAATGGAGGATATTACTGATACAGAAGAAGTTCTCAATCAAGAAAAGAAGACGATTTACGATAAAGTGTCTGAGGGATTTGCAAGGCCGATTAGTTCTATCGAACGGGAAATTATTTCTTCTTGGGTTGAAAATGGGTTTCAGGAAGAATTGATTTTGGCTGCTTTAAAGGAAACGGTTTTTAATGGGGTTTCTAATCTTCGATATATGGATAAAATTTTATATGAGTGGAATAAAAAGGGATACAAGAGAGCAGAAGATGTTTTACTTAGTAAGCAGAAATATCAAGAGAAACAACGAAAAAAAGAAAAATTAGAATTATTTGATTATGATTGGTTTGATGATGATGGTGAATAAGATTGATAAGGTTTCTAGGGTAAAGATTTTTGAAAAATATTTGGAAGAGCTTTATCCAGATGCTAGATGTGAATTAAATTATACGAAGGATTATGAATTACTATTAGCAGTTGTTTTGAGTGCACAGACAACTGATAAGAGGGTAAACTCTGTTACTCCTATTTTGTTTTCTAAGTATCCTTCTTTAGAAGATCTTGCTTCTGCATCTTTAGAAGATGTTTCTCATATTTTAATGCCGATTGGAACTTTTCGTAAGAAGGCACAATTTATCATTGAAATTGCAAGGCGTTTGGTAACTGAGAAGAATGGATGTGTTCCGAATGATTCTAAGTATTTAGTTACGCTACCAGGAGTTGGAAGAAAAACGGTCAATGTTGTTTTATCCAATCTTTATGACTATCCAGCGATTGCTGTTGATACTCATGTAGAAAGAGTTAGTAAAAGACTTGGATTTAGTAAAAGTGAAGATTCTGTTTTGGAAGTTGAAAAAAAGCTTCAGAAGTTATATGAAAGAAAAAATTGGAGTCTGAGACATCATCAGATGGTGCTTTTTGGAAGATACCATTGTAAGGCAGTTCGTCCAGAGTGTGCGTCTTGTAAAATAAAAGATATCTGTTCTTATCGGTAGATATCTTTTTTGTTTTGTTTCATGTTTTTTTCTTGTTTTATCTATGTATATTTTAGATCTATATTAATAGAATAAAGGTAAGGAGGATGACATGACAAAGTTTAAAATTTATTTAAAATCGATTATGATTCCAGTTCTAGTTGGTGGACTTGTTGGTTTTTTAATTTCTGGATCTATGGATTATTCTTCTTTACAGAAACCTTTTTTAGCACCACCAGCTATTTTATTTCCTATTGTTTGGACGATCCTTTATATTTTGATGGGAGTTTCTTATGGAATATTAGAAAGTAATTCTCTTATGGATTGGAAGGATCAGTTTATTTATTATTTTCAATTGTTTGTAAATGCTTTATGGCCTATTTTTTTCTTTTTATTAAAATGGAGATTCTTTTCTATTTTTTGGATTTTTTTATTGGTAGTTTCTGTTTTTATTTTGATTGTTCGGTTTTATCAAAAAAATAAAATGAGTGGTCTTTTGCAGATTCCTTATTTATTGTGGTGTTTGTTTGCTACTTATTTGAATATTTCTATGTATTTGTTGAATCGATAATTTTAAAAGTTGGTTTTAATAATTGTTTTTGTATCGCTTTTTTTTGAATGTTTTATGGTTGTTTTTTTTAAAATAATTGTCATTTTTGTAAATTCTTTATTTTATAGAATAAGAGATTTAGAGTAAATCATATACTTTAGTGGTGATAAGTATATGATTTCTTTTCTTTTAACTTTTTTAGCGGGCTTTTCTACAATGATTGGGACGATTCCTATCTTTTTTAAGAAGTCATCTAAGAAATTATTAATTGCTTCTTTAGGATTTGCATCAGGAGTTATGGCTACTATTTCTTTTACAGATCTTTTGCCAAGTTCTTTTTCATCTATCTTAGAATCTTATGTTTTTTTTCCTGCTTTTTTGATTGTTGCGATTTGTTTTTGTATCGGTATGATATTTTCTTTTTCTGTTGATCATTTTTTACCACAAGAGAAAATGGAGTATGGGAAGCTTTATCAAGTGGGAATTATTTCTTGTCTTGCGATTATTATGCATAATATTCCAGAGGGGATTATTACTTATTTAACTTCTTCTTCTAATTTGCGCCTTGGAATTACCTTGGCTCTTGCGATTGCTCTTCATAATATTCCAGAAGGAATTAGTATTTCTGTTCCTATTTATTATAGTACAGGAAGTAGGAAGAAAGCATTACTTTATACATTGATTTCAGGAATTTCAGAACCTTTTGGTGCATTTTTAGCATTTGTTTTTTTGGCTCCCTTTGTAAATTCTTTTGTGATGGGAATTTTGTATTCGTTTATTGCGGGAATTATGGTTCATATTTCTATTTATGAGTTATTGCCAGAATCTTGTTCGTATCAGAAGTTGGGAACTACTGTATTTTCTTTTATTTTTGGTTGTTTCTTTATGATGTTGGGTCATTTTCTATTTTGATTTTCTATAGTGAATTGGTTTTTATATTATTTTTATTGGGTAAATTGAAATTGATATAATGAATTTACAGAAAAACCACTAGTTTTATCTAGTGGTTTTAAAAATTTTTATTGGACGTTTATAGTACGTGTAATTGTTTTTGTTTGACCGTTAATTTTTACTGTATAGGTAATTGTGTAGGTTCCAGGAATCAGTGGAGTTGTTGTTCCATCGATAGAATCAACTACACCATTTGGTCCTTTGATAGAAGTTGTTATTGTGTGGGCTTCATTTGTTATTGTACCATTTTTTAATATGGTAATTGGATCATTAGTATCTGTATACTGTCCATTCGTTGGGATACTCACTGGATTTGTTCCATTTAAGGAAAGGGTATAAGAAGCAGTTTCTGTTGGTGTCGGTGTTGGTTTTGGAGTTGTGCTTGGAGATGGATTTGGGTTGTAGGTATAGTTATAAGATGCAGGTGCACTTTCGTTATATTGATAGTTTTCAAAGGCAGCAGTTACTTTATAAGTACCAGAAATGTTTGCATTCGCTGTGATGGTGTAAGAATTTCCTTGAGTAAATGCAATGAGGTTATCTTCAAAATAAATTTTATATCCAAAATTTCCATAGCTATCGTTTCCAGTTGGTGTGTTTTGTTTGTTCCAAGAAATGATTAATTGCGATTTTTCTTCGTTGTATTGTACTTTTAATCCTGTTGGAGTAGCTATTTTATTATATTTTTGTGAAGTTTCTGTTGGTTCTGCTCCTTTGATAAAGTATTCATATACGATTTGATCTTCTGGAGTAGAAGCGCTTGGAAGATTGGTGCTTCCTACCTCTACGGCTACTTTTACAACACTGTCAGGGACTCTAAATTGTTGTCCATTTTTATTGAATACTGCATTTCCTAGAGCTTTATATAATGCACTTCTAGCATTGACTGCTTGAATATCTGTATTGTAGTATCCTTTTTCTGCTTGTTCATACCCATACCACATACTAATTGCATATTCTGGATCGTATCCTACAATCCAAGCATCGTTGATAGCATTTCCTGGATAGTTTTTCAATTCTTTTAATTCATCTGTAAAGCTTGAAGTTCCAGTTTTTGCTGCAACAGTTACACCATTTATTTTGGCACCACTACTTAATCCAGATTCTACGGCAGTTACTAACATATCAGTGATCATGAATGCTGTTGAGTCTTTCATTACTCTTTGAGAACTTCCTTCACAGTTTTTTACTTCTCCTGTTTCTCTAAAGATAATTTTATTGACAGTTAGTGGTTCATGATAAGTTCCTCCATTGGCAAAGGCAGCGTAGGCTGCAGCCATTTGTAATGGACTAGTTCCTTCTTTTGTTGAGAAGGCTCCTAGAGAATGGGCTTCATGAATTACTCCGTTGCTAATTTCTGGATGAATTCCAAGACTTGTTGCAAATTCTAAAATCTTTTTGTTTCCTACTTCTTTTTGTACTTGTTGGAATGCTTTTAGTGCAGGAATGTTTCTAGACAGAGATAGGGCAGTACGCATACTAATTTGTCCCATAAATTCTCGGTCTGAGTTGTTGATATTTTTTCCATTTGTATAGCTCCATGGTTCATCGACAATTTGTTCATAAGTTGACCAATTGAGATATTCAATCGCTGGTCCATAATCGAAAATCGGTTTTGCGGTTGATCCAATTTGTCTTGTTGATTGTGTTGCATAGTTGGTCGTTGTTCTTGGACTAGATTTAAAGCGTCCTCCTCCTACTGCTACGATTTTTCCAGTATTTACTTCTACAACAGCAACTCCACTTTGTACTTTATCATCTTTCCATTTGAAACTATTATTATTTCCGTTAAAAATATCATCGATACTTTGTTGTTTTTGTTTGTCCATATTGGTATAAACTTCTACCGCTGTTGAATATGGATTGATTTTCCATTTTTCCATTAATTCGTTAATGACTGTGTCAATATAGCTGATATAGGCAACTCCTTCGGTTGATTGTGATTTGGTGAGGCTTGTCATTGGTATGCTGTTTGCTTGATCTGCCTCTGCTTGCGTGATGTATCCATGTCTTACCATTAGTTTTAGTACTGTTGATCGCCTTGCTTCTGCAGCAGCAGGTTTTAGTAATGGATTGTAAGCAGTAGGGTTATTGAATACTCCTACTAAGGTTGCTGCTTCTGATAAATTTAAATCTCTTACACTTTTTCCAAAGTAAGTTTGAGAAGCTTGTTCTACACCGAATGAATTGCTACTTAAGTCATAGTTATTGACATAAAATTCAATGATTTGTTCTTTACTATAGTTTTTTTCTAGTTTAAAAACAGCCAGATAAATATCTGTAAATTTACGAATGATTCCCTCTGAATTCATTTCATTTTGTTTGGCATTGGTGTAGGTGTTTTTGACTAACTGCATTGATAAGGTAGAAGCTCCACCAGCATTTCTTTTTCTTAGTACTTGACCGATACTGGCTTTTAGAAAGCGAGGAGCATCAAATCCATTATGTTGGAAAAAACGAGAATCTTCTGTTGCGATTAAGGCATCAATAAAGACTTCTGGTAAATCATCATAGGTGATATTTTCTCTCAGTTCCCCAATTCTCGCATATTCTTCTCCATCTGTGGTATATAAAATACTTGCTTCTCTTTTGTTTAAAACTTCGATGTCAAATTCTGGAGCTTGTTGTACGATGTAGATAAAAAATGCAGATACTCCAACACAACCAGCAAGTGCCATTATTAAGAAGATAATAATTAAAATATTTAAAACTTTTCTTAATTTTGGTTTGTTGCTCATTTTATCTAGAAGCATTGCAATTCCTAGGATTATAAAAATACCAATTCCCATTACAATGGTTAGCATTCTTCCCATTACTAGATACCCTAGAATTAGAATCGCTAAGATTACTGCCATTACACCCATTAAAAATGCTTGTTGTTCTTTTTTCGTAACTGTAATGTTTCTTTTTTTCTTTTTTTCATTGGTTCTTCTTTTCTTTGATGTAGATTTTGTGTTTTTTTCTTTCGACATATTAAATACCTCCAATCATCTTGTCTACTATTTTTAAATAGTCTAATCTTGGAAACATAGATTCTTCAATTTTATATCCTTTTTCTTGAAAATAAGAATAGGGAATTGATTTTCTAGATTCTGTTTCTAAGTAATTAAAAAAGTCTGTGGCTTTTAATAGATAAGTTTCTTTTTGTACTAAGAAACGAACAATTAAGAAACCAATTCCACCACACTCCGTGATATTTCTTAGATGATTGATTTGATGAATATGGATGTTTTCTAAAGGAAAAGAGGTTTTGTTTTTTGTTTCTTTTGCTTCGAAGTCAATATATTTTCCTTGATATACTCCATTATAATCTGTTGTAGAGGGAGATTCAAAATAGGCTTCTTTGATTTTTACTCCTGTAATTTTGTTTTGCCTAGATGGATAATCTACTTTGACTAGTTTGATTGGGGTTGGTTTCTTATAGATAAAGGCAATTTTTTTTTGACGGTAAAATTCATTTGACTTATTTAAATCTTCTTCTAAGCCCATGCCACGTCCTTTGTAGTTAATTTTTTTTTGACTGAATAGTTGATGTAATTCATTTTTATAAGTGCCATTTGTCGGGTTGTTTTGATTTCTTTTTAATATGTTTTGTTTTTCCATAATGTCACCTATATTGCATTATACTATAAAATTCCTTTTTTTACCATGTTTTTTTTAAAGAAAAATTGTCTTATTTTTTCTAGTATTGTCGAATTTAATGTAAAAAATACAAAAATGTTGTAGATTTATGTTGAGGTGATTCTAGTGAGATTTTTATATGTAATTGAGGAACTTGGAAAAATGGAACAAGATACCTTAATGATTCAACTTTATATGGGGACAAAACGGTATCATCGTGGTATAATGAAGAGTAGGAAATTGTTGTTAAAGGAGAATTTAGAGGATGAGGCAGAAGTTTTCTAATATTATTTCTCATCGGGGGTATCATGGAGATGGAATCATTGAAAATACATTAGAGGCATTTTCTAAGAGTATTCGTTATTCTTTCCCGATTGAATTAGATGTTTATTTAACGAAAGATCATCAATTAGTTGTTTTTCATGATTCTACATTAAAACGTTTGATGGGAATTGATCAAAGAGTAGAGGATTGTAATTATTCTGAACTATTACAATTTTCATTTCTTGGTGGAAAGGGAAAAATTCCTTTATTGTTGGAAGTTTTGGAATTAGTGAATGGGAAAGTTTCTCTTTTGATTGAGGTGAAACGTTCTAAAAATTATAGGAAGGTTTGTCAGGCGTTATGGGAGCTTCTTTTGAAGTATTCTGGACCAGTTAAAATTCAGTCTTTTGATTTTCGAATTGTCCGATGGTTTTTGAGAAAAAAAAGATATCCTGTAGGATTACTCATTTCCCCAAATCCAAAGGCTCAATATTATTGGTATTATTTATTAGTCAATTGTTCTTTTTTTGTTCAACATGTTGTTCGACCAGACTTTGTTTCTTATGATATTCATGGTGGAAATTCGGACTTTTTAAAAGCGATTCGAAGAGCGAATATTCCTATTTATTTGTGGACGATTCGTACAGAGAAGGAACTTCAAAAGGCGAAAAAATATGGGGATTTTTATATTACGGAGGGGCTTGGCTCTTTTCGTTGACAATTATTAAGTTTTTTGGGATAATAATAGCGTAAGGGATTGGTGATAAAATGATGCAAGAAAAGATTTCTTTAACACCACAAGATATATTAGAAAGGGAATTTAAAATCGATACGAGAGGGTATCGATTAAAAGAAGTCGATCAATTTTTAGATCAGATTATCGGTGATTATGAGCAATTCTATGCAATAATTAAGGCTATGGAAAGGGAAAAGGAAGAATTGCTAAAAGAAATCATGGGTCTAAAAAGGGAACTTAGAAATGTTCGTATGAGTATTGATATTGCAAAAGCAAGTGATAAAGAGGTTACGAATATGGATATTATTCGTCGTGTTTCTAATCTCGAGAAGATTGTATATGGAAAATCTTCTGCTTTAGATGAGGATTCAGAAAGCGAAGAAAATTTATAATAATATTTTGACAAACGCTGTATTTTTATAATATAGAGGAAAGTCCATGCTCACAAAAGCTGGAATGCTTTTAGTGTTCGTGCTAAGGGAAAAAATAACCTTAGGTAGCTTAATGCTAACGGCGATGAAAGTTCCTAAGTTCTTAGAATATGGAATCAGTAATTGTAAAGTGCCGCAGTGACGATTTTTTTCGAAAGAAACAAGTGAAACGTGGTAAACCCCGCGAGTGAGAAACCCAAATTTGGTAGGGGAGCTTCGAGGAAGGAATTCTAACGGAATCGAGGACCGAAATTCGGTAGATAAATGTTTGTCGCCTAGGAATAGGTACAGAACATGGCTTATAAAGTATTATTATATTGATTAATAGAGGTGTTTTAGATGAGAGAAATCGGTAAGTATTTAAAGCAGTCTCGAATAAAAAATGGTGTTAGTCTAGAAGAAGCAAGTGAAGACTTAAATATGTCTGTTGTTCAACTAGAAAATATTGAAGAGGGAAATGTTCGTGCTTTTAAGGATATTTATTCTCTAAGAAACTATGTAAAAGATTACGCCAAATATTTGGGATTAAATGTTAATAAATTATCCGATGAATTTAATGATTTTATGTTTGAAAAGACATCGAAGATTTCTTTGGATGCAGTCGTTAATAAAAAGAAGAATTCTTCTTTAGAAAAGCAGATTTCTTCCCCCTATACGCAGGTAAAAGAGAAGAAAAATCTTCCTATAAAGCCAATCATTGGAGCAGTTGTTGGCCTTGTGGTTATTTTACTTTTATTTTTGATTATTTTTAAAATTTCTTCAAAGGATTCAGTCATTACAAATGAATTGTTAGGAAATGGAAGTGATATTTATGAATTTACCTACTAAATTAACTGTAGTTCGAGTTGTACTTTCAATTTTTATTATTTTGTTGCTAATTTTTCCTTTTGATTTGGTGGGACTTGAACTTCCAGTCGTTCGAACAGTGATTGATATGGATTTACGTTATATTATTGCAGGAGTTATTTTTCTTTTTGCTAGCTTCACAGATTTTTTAGATGGATATCTTGCAAGAAAATATGATATGGTTACTGATTGTGGAAAGATGCTTGATGCTATCGCTGATAAGATTTTGGTCAATCCTATTTTGATTATTTTTACGGCAGAGGGATTTCTTCATCCTATTGTTCCTGTTGTTGTTGTTATGCGAGATATTGTTGTTAATTCCATTCGAATGGAAGCTGCTCACAAGGGAAAAGTAATTGCAGCGATTGGATCTGGAAAAATTAAGACTGCTACTATGATGATTGGGATTATTCTTTTGTTTTTTAGTAATATGCCTTTTGAGTATCTGGGAATTCGAATTGATTTATTTTTTATTTATTTTGCGACTATTATGTCTTTGGTTTCGATGTTTCAGTATTATTCGCTCAATAAAAAAATACTTTTTGATGATTAAAAGTCCAAGTGGACTTTTTTTTCTGTATAATAATAGATAGAGAAATGTGGGTTCATCCGTTTTAATATTTTATAAAACATTTGTTTGAAAAAGTGTTGCATTTTTCGAAAAATTATATTATGATTAGGTTGTCAGGATGATAAATATAGGAGGTTTTTATGGCAAAGGCAGAGAATAATGTAAGTAAGGATATGGCTTTAGAGAAAGTTTTAAATGATATTGAGAAACAATTTGGAAAAGGTTCCATTATGAAACTTGGAGAAAATAAACATTTGGAATTAGATGTAACTCCAAGTGGGAGTTTATCATTAGATATTGCTTTAGGTGTTGGGGGATATCCGAAGGGAAGAATTATAGAAATTTATGGACCAGAGTCAAGTGGAAAAACGACGTTTGCACTTCATGCAATTGCAGAGGTACAAAAACGAGGAGGGCGTGCAGCATTTATTGATGCTGAGCATGCCTTAGATCCAGTTTATGCGAAAAATTTAGGTGTTGATATTAATGAACTTTTACTGGCACAACCAGATACTGGAGAACAAGCTTTAGAAATTTGCGAGGCTTTGGTTCGTAGTGAGGCAGTTAGTATTGTTGTTATCGATAGTGTGGCAGCTCTTGTTCCACAGGCTGAGATTGATGGAGATATGGGTGATTCTCATGTTGGACTTCAAGCTCGACTTATGAGTCAGGCACTTCGAAAACTTTCAGGTACCATTAACAAAACAAAAACAACGGCTATTTTTATTAATCAATTACGAGAAAAGGTTGGTGTTATGTTCGGAAATCCAGAAACGACACCAGGTGGGAGAGCATTAAAGTTTTATTCTAGTATCCGTTTGGATGTTCGTCGTAGTGAAGCATTAAAAATGGGGGATGGAATTGTTGGAAATAAAACCAATGTGAAAGTTGTTAAAAATAAAGTTGCCCCACCATTTAAAACAGCAGTTGTCGATATTATGTATGGAGAAGGAGTTTCACGTGAGGGAGAATTAATTGATTTGGCAAGTGATTGTGGTGTTTTAGACAAGAGTGGTGCTTGGTATTCTTATCAGGGCGAAAAAATTGGGCAAGGAAAAGAAAATGTAAAATTATTTTTAAAGGATCATAAGGATCTTACTGCTGAAATTGAAGCAAAGGTTCGTGAATATTATGCAATTACTGAGAAAAAATAGAAACTTTTATTGTATGAGTTTCTTTTTTTGTTTTGATAATGCTTTATTGAATAATCATTGTTATTTTAAATGAATCATGATATTGTTATAAATAATAGGAGTGTTTATATGAAAATATTAGAGGTCCAGGGGGTTTCTAAAAGGTTTCAATCAAAAGAGATACTACATTCTATTGATCTTATTTTAGAAGAGGGAGAAATAGTTGGATTTGTTGGACCTAATGGTGCTGGAAAATCTACATTTATTAAGTCTATTTTGGGTCTTTATAAAATTGATTCTGGTTCTATTAAAATCTGTGATTGCAGTGTGAAAGATCGTTTTGAGGATGCTTTAAAGAATGTTGGGTGCATTGTAGAAAATCCAGATTTATATCAAAATATTTCAGGAAGAAAAAACTTGAAGATTGCTTCTTTAATGAATGGAATTACTAAGAATAAGAAAAGTATGGATACGATTATTCAATTAGTAAAATTAGAAGACCGAATTGATGATAAGGTAAAGACTTATTCTTTGGGAATGAAACAAAGATTGGGACTTGCTCAAGCTCTTTTAAATCAACCTAAATTGTTGATTTTAGATGAACCTACGAATGGACTTGATCCTCTTGGGATTAAAGAACTAAGAGAGATGTTAAAAGAGATTAGACGTATCTATGGAATGACCATTCTAATTTCCAGTCATATTTTATCAGAGGTTGAAAATATTTGTGATCGTATTATTTTAATTGATCATGGTTCTATTATTGAAAGTGTATCAATTGACGAGATTAAAGAGAAAAATATCAGTTTAGAAGATGAATTCTTAGAAAAAACAACAGGGAAGATAAAGTAGGTGATGATATGCAAATGATTCGATTAATTCAGTGTGAATTTATAAAGAATTTTTCTATTAAAAAACTGTGTTTTCTTCTATTTGTTTTGACACTTAGTTGTTTGGCTTTCATTCAATTTGAATCTTTCTTTGGGAATCGATCCAGTTATACTTCTGCTCAATTGTCTTTGGAAGAATTTACTGTAGATTATGAGAAGGCACAGGCTGAGTATGAGAAGAACCCGACCTTAGAACATGAGGCAATTGTTCAAATTTTTTAGAAAATAGAACCGATTTATAGGAAGGCTTATGAGCTTGTTGGTAATACAGATCTTTCTTTATGGCAAAACAATCTTGTCTTTTCTCTATACTATTCTATTTCTGAAGAAGTTGTATTGAGTCAATTATTAACTCACTATCAAGATCCATATTTCAGTAAATATTTAGATGAAAATAAGGAGTATCCTACCTTTGATACTTATGGTCGTTTTAAGCAGTATTATTATAATTTTTTAGAGTCTTATAAGAACTCTTCAAAAGAAGAACTGAAGCAAGTATTAGAAATGATTCAGAAAGGTAATTCTTCTTCTAAAAATGCACTTGATCAAAATGCTTATTATTTATATGTGAAGTCGGAATATGAGAGAGAACTTGTGTATGCGAATCAACATGATTTAGAATTAAATCGAGAAGCATTAGAAGTAGAACAATATATCATTGATCATCAGTTTATGGATGAGAAGGATTTTCGAGTGCTAAATGCATGGCAATATTTGAATTTATTGAATGCTGTAAAACAAGAACCTCTTAGTCTGGAGGATTACAGCTTATCTTCTATGTCTTATGATATGGGAAGTTATGAATTAACAAAGAGATTCTATGAGGAGAGGCAGAAAGAGGAACAAAAGAATTTAAAAATTGTAGAGTATGCATTTCATAATGAAGTAAAGCATGATGCATATTTGGTAGATGACTTTAGTTATTCTTATTTATCGTCTAAAAATTTTATGAATATGGGACTTCATTTAGGATTTTTTATCTTATTTTTATCTTATTTTTATCGGCTATTATGCATGCAGGAATTGTTTCTCGTGAGCATGATAGTGGGACTGTTAAATTGTTATTAACGAAACCTGTTCGACGAGGAAAAATTTTAATTTCTAAATTATTATACTTAATTTTAAATACTTATTTCCTTTGGTTTCTTGCTTCGTTCCTTTTATTTTTAATTGTTGGATTTCGTTTTGGGTTTGAGGATTTATTTACTGCAAAGCTAATTGTTTCGAACGAGAAAGTTACAACTATCAATTATTTTCTATGGTATTTGAAGGAACTTTTAATTTGTGGAATTCCAGTTTGTTGTTTTCTATCTATTTTATTTAGTTTATCTGCACTTACTTTAAATACTTCTTTCACTGCTAGTGTTGTTTCCGTTTTATCTATTTTCTCAATTACGGTTTGGGCACTTATTTCTCAACTTGGATTTACCTTTTTCAGTTTTTTAAGCTATACTCCAATTCCATATTTAGATTATTTTATGGTTCGATATAAAAGTGATTTTTATATGCAATCGATTATGAGGACGAATCTTAGTATGAATTATGGTTTTATTATCAGTATAGTGATTAGTGTTATTTTAATTTTTATAACGATTGTCTTTTATAAGCGGCGAGATATTAAAAATTAAAGAGGTGATTTTCACCTTTTTTATTTTGAATTTATTTTTTCAATCGACCTCTTTTGATCCGTTTCTTTGTATTTTTTTCTTTTATCTTTATTCTTTGCAGAAAGAATTCTTGACTTATTTTCTTGTTAAATTTAAAATAGAAGTAGATGTAATGATTATAGGATAATTATGTACATAGATGAATGGAGGTAAATATGTTAGAAGTAGGATTCTCCATTTTACTAGTCGTTATTGGATTAATTTTAGGATTTGGATTATGTATTCTTTTTAATTATTATAGAAAAAATAGTGCTTCTAAGAAGGTGGAAGCATTGCTTGAAAAGGCAAGAAAAGATGCAGAAAAAGCAAAAAGAGAAGCAGTGATTGAAACAAAAGAAGAAGTTCATAAGTTAAAACTAGAATATGAAAAAGAGTTAAAAGAGAAGAAAAATGAGATTAAAATGTCTGAAGAACGTTTAATTCAAAGAGAAAAAAGTATGGATCGGCGTGATGAGCTTTATCAAAAGAGAGAATCCACTTTGGATGAGCGTGAAAACAAGTTATTTGATAAGCAGAAAGAAATCCAGGACGAACAGGTAAAAGTGGAAGAAATTAAACAGCAGCAATTAGATTTATTACATGAAATCTCAGGAATTGGAATAGAGAAGGCAAAAGAAATGGTAATGGCCAAAGTTAAAGAGGCGATGTCTAAAGAAATTACTTCTTATATTCGAGAAAGTGAGAATGAAGCGAAGTTAGAGGTTGATCGTAAATCAAGAGAATTACTAGTTAGTTCTATGCAAAAGTTTTCCTCTGATGTTGCAAGTGAACAGACTGTAACGGTAGTTAATTTACCAAACGATGATTTGAAGGGTCGAATTATAGGACGAGAAGGAAGAAATATTCGAACGATTGAAGCGATTACGGGAGTTGATTTAATTATTGATGATACTCCAGAAGCAGTTGTTTTATCGAGTTTTGATCCCCTTCGACGTGAGATTGCACGAGTTACTCTTGAAACTTTATTGAAAGATGGAAGAATTCATCCGACGAGAATTGAAGAGTTATATGACAAAGTTAGTAAAGATATGAAGAATAAAATTATTGAATATGGGAATGATGCTTTGTTTGAACTTGGTCTTACAAAAGTAGATCCAGAGTTGGTAGAACTTATTGGAAAACTTCATTTTCGCACGAGTTATGGTCAAAATGCACTTCAGCATTCTATAGAGGTTGCTCATCTATCTGGAGTTCTTGCAGGAGAACTTGGTGAAAATATTGCCCTTGCTAAAAGAGCAGGTCTTTTCCATGATATTGGAAAATCTATTGATCATGAGGTTGAGGGAAGTCATGTTACGATTGGTGTTGATCTTGCTAAAAAGTATCATGAGCATCCTGTTGTTATCGATTCTATAGCTTCTCATCATGGTGATGAGGCTGCACAGAGTGTTATTGCTACCATCGTGGCAATTGCAGATTCTTTAAGTGCTTCTCGTCCAGGTGCTAGAAATGATTCTTTAGAGAATTATATTAAGCGACTTGAGCAACTTGAGGCGATTGGAAATGATATTGATGGTGTTGAGAAGACATTCGCTGTTCAAGCAGGTAGAGAGCTTCGTGTAGTTGTAAAACCAGAGGAAGTGGACGATTTAACTTCTCATAAAATTGCACGTGATATTAAAGAACAGATTGAGTCTACTATGCAGTATCCAGGAACAATTAAGGTTACTGTTATTCGTGAAATTAGAGCTCAAGAAGAGGCTAAGTAAATTTTATAATACGATAAAGTGTAATAATGAATTACCATCGAGTAATGATTATTGCACTTATTTTTCTTGTAACTTTTTTTTTAATTTGTTATATTTAATTATAGAATAGAAAGGATGCATTTTTATGTATAGTGAGGAACAAGTTTTACAAAAAGTTTCTAAAAAGAAACAGAAAAACGTTTTGATTTTAATTATTGGAATTAGTGTATTCTTTATTATTATTTTATCTGTTTTTCTGTATTTGTATATGGATAGTCAGCCACTCATTAATTTTCCAACGTATCAGTTATCTACAGAGGAGTGGACAACGAGTGATGTTGTTGTTACGGTTACCAATGATAGTAGTAAGGTTTTATCTTATTCGTTTGATGGTGGTCTTACTTGGCAATCTAATAGTACTTATACTATGAGTGAGAATGGGGAAGTTACCATTCAAATTATGGATATTAAAAATAAATTAAGCGAGAAAACAGTCGTTGATGTTCATAATATTGATCGTACAGTTCCAGAGATGACGTTTGAAAGAACTACTACAGTTCAAATGGGAAGTCCCTTTTCTGTAAGAACTGGAGTTCAAGTTAGTGATCAGGAATCTGGTCTTAGTAATGGTTATACGGCAGTTCCAGATACGATTGATACTTCTAAAGAGGGAGAATACACAATCGTTTATTCTGCCTTTGACAGAGCTGGTAATTTTATTGAAAAGACAAGAACTATTCTTGTGAAGGATATTGTTGGAAGAACTTATTATCGATACCGTGATGGAAAAGTAGAATCTTATCAATGTTCCCCTTATTTATGTAATTGTGTGGCTTCTTCTGCTGCAGCATCGACTGGGACTTGTCCTACTGGATACACATTGAATGAAAATGGTGAATGCTGTAATACTTGTTATAAGAGTTGTTCTCGTACGATTTGGGGAGAATGGAGTGAGTGGTCTCAAGAAGAGGTTCATGCTACTTCAACAAGGGAAGTAGAAACGATGATTAAAGAAGATTAGGTGATGATTGTGTTTGGTAAAAAGAAACCGTCTACTGGTCCTATTGATCAGTATGGGAGACCATTAAATCATGATTTTAATTCTCATGGCTCTACCAATCAGCGTAAGTTTTGGTTTTTCTCTTTTTTGTGTTTTTTCCTTTTTGTGATTATTGTTTTAACGGTCCTTTTGGTTGTTCATTTTTTGAATCAAAATCGCTTGGAAATTCCTAAGGTAACGTTATCTTCTACTGAATGGACTAAGAATTCTGTTATAGTTACTGTTGATCAAAGTAGAGGTGATATCACAGAATTTTCTTTTGATGATGGAAAAACTTGGCAAGAGAGCAACCAATTGGAAGTTTTTGAGAATCAAGAATTGGTAATTCAAGTACGTAATTCTAAAGGGAAAGTTAGTAAAAAGGTGAATGTACGTATTTCTAATATTGATAATGATTTGCCAGAACTTTATTTTATTAGTCCTTTTTATGTATCTGTGAATGAAGAGTTTGATGCTAAGGAGAATGTTTCTGTTTTTGATTCTGGTTCTGGAATTGTTGATTATCATGTGGACTGTTCTAAATTAGATTTAACGACTCCTGGAGAGTATTTGATTTCTTATTATGTGTCTGATCAAATTGGAAATGATATTACGAAGGTTCGAAAAATTGTTGTAGAAGAGCAAGTAAGGAACTATCAATATCGATTTCGAGAAATCAGTTTTATAGATTCTACCTGTGAATATTCTTGTCAATGTAGTGAATTGGTGGGTCCTACATGCCCTCAAGATCAATTTTTAAAGGATTTCTCTTGGTGTTGTAAGATTTGTCATGAATCATGTCAGAAAGAGGTTTATGGGGAATGGTCTGAGTGGAGTAGTGAAAAAAGAATTCCTTCTTCCTCATTAGAAGTAGAAATGAAAAGTGAATCTTTTTGATACCTTTTCCTTTTTAAAGTAAAAAAATAGAAAACTTTTTTTGTTTTCTATTTTTCAGGTTGTTTAATATCGATAATTACTGGTAAAATGATTGGTCTTCTTCCTGTTAGTTCTTCTGTATGAATAATTAGTTCATTAATCAGTTTACTTTTTAATTCATTTATATTATCTTTACTGCTTTTTAATCGTTCTGTTAAAATACTTTCACATATGGTTTCAATCTTTTTAATTAGTTCTTCATTTTCGTTGACTAGGATAAATCCACGTGTTGTAATGTTTGGCTTAATTAGTAGTTTTCTTTTTTCCATGTCTATATTGGCAATGACTACTAAGATTCCATCATTTGACATCATTTTTCGATCTCTAATTACCACACTTCCTACTTCTCCGATTCGATTTCCATCTACGTAGATATCTTCTCCGGAAACTCTTTCTTTTGTTTTTTTGATTTCATGATTTCTTAACGATAAGATATCTCCGTTTTCTAATACAAATGTGTTTTCTTTTGGAATTCCACAATCAATTGCGATATTGGCATGATGTTTTAACATTCTGTAATCTCCATGAAAAGGCATTACATATTTTGGCATAAACAAACGAATCATTAGTTTTAGTTCTTCTTCATTCGCATGCCCAGAAGTATGTAAGTCTCCATCAGAATTACTATTGGTGAATACTTGAACTCCTTTTAAATATAATTTGTTGATGGTTTTGGAAATGGCAACTGCATTTCCTGGAATTGGGGAAGAAGAGAAGATGACGATGTCATCGGGTCTTAAAGATACTTGTTTATGTGTTCCTTCTGCGATTCTTGATAAAGCTGCAAGTGGTTCTCCTTGAGAGCCTGTACACAGTACAGTAACTTCTCCTGGCTTTAAAGTATTGGCAGTTTCTGGAGTAATAAATAGTTCTTTATGATCGATATATCCTCCATTGATTGAAATTTGAATGTTGTTTTCCATACTTCTTCCAAAAACACAAATTTTTCTATTATGTTTATAACAGGTTTCTACAATATGTTTTAGACGATAAATGTTTGAGGCGAATGTTGCGATGATAATTCTTCTATTTTGATATTGGCTAAAGATATCCATTAGGGTATCATCTACTTTTGATTCACTAATTGACATTCCTTCATTGAGTGCGTTTGTTGAATCACTAATTAATAAATCAACTCCTCGCTTTCCTAGTTCTGCCATTTTATGTAAATCTGCCATTGGACCAATAGGAGTTAAATCAAATTTAAAATCTCCTGTTGTAACGACACTTCCATTTGGTGTTTTTAAATATACTCCATGAGAATCAGGAATGGAATGTGTAGTTTTAAAGAATTCAATTTCAAAGTTTTTTAATTTAATTTTTGTTGAATCATCATATGCATATAAATAATCATATCTAATATTGCGATCTTCTAATTTGATCGCAATTAATTCTTTTGCTTGATTTGGGGCATAAATAGTGGGAATGTTTACAGATTGTAATAGAAATGGAATTCCTCCAATGTGGTCTTCATGTCCATGTGTGATAATTAAACATTTTATTTTCTCTTGATTTTCCTTTAGAAAGGTGTAATCTGGTAGAACATAATCAATTCCTAATAAATCCCCTTCTGGAAATCGAATTCCTGCATCGATAATAACAATTTCTTCTTTATGCATTAAACAATACATATTTTTTCCAACTTCGCCCAAACCTCCTAAAACAATGATTTTTGTTTCACTTGGTTTATTTACTTTCACTATAGTACTCCTTTCTTTTAAGTTAATTTTTGATATAAAAGAACTAACCGATAAAATTATACTAAAAAAAGATTCATTTGTCTATCTTTCCGATTATTTTAATTTTTTCTTTACATTTTAGAAGGAATGTGTTATAATATGCGACATGAAAAAGGGGGAGAATTTATGGAAAAAATTAAGGAACTTTCTATTTGTGCCGATTTAGTTACGGCTAATAAAAAATATAAACTAGGGAATTGTCCTGTTTATATTCAAAGTGAGATAAGTCCTGATAAAGTTCGTTTGGCAGGAAGAATTTGGGGAAGATTTTTAAAAGATCCAGTGGCAGTAAAAAAAATATGTAGTATTTTAGATATTACTGAAGAAGAGTTACTAGAAAAAAATAAAGATGATTCTTGTATTTTTAATGTAGGTCTTCTTAGGGATGGTTTTAAAGAATTAACTAGTTTTTCTTCCTATTGGGATAATTTACAAAAAAAGCTAGATTATGTTGCTACCTATGATGAAGGAAAAGAAATGAAAGATTATGAGTTTGATGATTATTCAGAGAGATTTGTTTCTAGTATAAAAGAGCAGATTGATTTTCAATTTTATGAGGCTTTGAATTTTTCATTTCATATGAAAAGAATTGATTCAGAAGTTTATCAAAAACGTATGAAGAATCTTCAAAATGTAGAAGTTGAGGAAGAAGAGGTTTCTTGTTGTGAAAATATAGAAGTTTCTGAAACTAGAAATGAAGTTTTTTTAAAGTTTTTAAAAAATCGTGTGATGTGTCAAAAGATATGTAAGGTTTTAGGATTTACGAGAAAAGATCTATTTAAGAAAGATGAAGATGATAGAAATATTTTTGATTTTTATCTTGTTAGTAATGGTTTTGAACAATTAACAGGTTCTTCTTCTTATTGGGAACATTTACAACAGAAGTTAGATTATGTTGCAGCCTATGATGATATGAAAGGAAAATATGATTCTGAATATCGCGAGGTTTCTGAAGAAGTTATTACTAACTTGAGAAATGAAATTAATACTTTGTTCCGTGATAGTTTGAATCAGGCACTTTTAAAGAATCATATTCGTCCTAGAGAATATAGTTTACGAATGGCAAATCTTAGACGTGTTTTGATAGATGAAGCTGTTCAATTAGAATTGAAATCTAATCAATTATTAGAAAAAAACGAATCTTTTGTTCCTTGTAAAATGGAAAAAACTAAAACGAAAAAATAGGAAACTTTATCGAAGGGAAACATTGTTTGATGTTTCTTTTTTTTCTTAAAAATTTAGGACTTTTCAAATGTGAAATTGGATGATATACTTAGTTTATAAGTAAAATAGGAGGATTTTATATGAAGAAGAAAAGAAATATACAAAGTAGATTGTTCATTTTGCCTTTGATTGTACTGTCTTTTTTATTAGTTTCTGTAGGACTATTCTTAAATTCTTATGCCTTTACAGAGCCAGTACAAAGTGTTTTCTTTTCTTCAAAGGCATTAAGTTATGAGGAAAAAGCTCCAGGAAGTATTGGTATTACGAAAAGTGCAGAGTGGACTGAAAAAGGAAGTGCTAGAATTACTTTTGATTTAGATACGATTATGGATGTGAATAGTCGAAATACGGACTTGATTTTTGTATTAGATGCTTCTCGTTTTATGGCTGGAGAATGGGGACAAGTATTAAAACAAAGTTTAAAAGAATTATCAAGCGCATTACTTAGTAATCCAGAAAACAGGTTGTCGCTAATTACCTTTGGTGAAGAGGGAAATATTCTAACTGATTTTACTAATGATTCGGAAGAATTTTCTTTGTTAATTGATTCTATTGTTTTTCAAAATATTGGTAGAAGTTATTACCAAGGATTATTAAAGGTAGATGAAGTATTAAAGGAATACCAGCCAGTAGAAGGTAAAGATTGTATTGTTTATTTTATCGCAGGAGGAGTTCCTATTGGTGATCATCCTAATCAGGTTGGAGAATATCATTATTTAAAGAGTAGATATCCTTATTTGACAATTCGGGGGATTCCTTATCTTTGGAGCTCTGAAGCTTCTGATTCAAATGGAGAATTTTTTAATCGATTTCATGAAATTAGTGATGAACAGTTTCCTGTAGATAAAGATACAATTCGAGATGAATTGCTTCGTTTGATGATGAATCCAATTGCCTATGAAGAGTTAGTCGTTACAGATTTTATCAATACAGAGTATTTTGAAGTAGAAGATGTATCAGATATAAAGGCATCTAGTGGAGATGTGAAGATAGAAGGGGAGATTGTTTCTTGGGATTTATCCAAAATACAATCTGGTGCTCATGAAACACTGACGATTGATGTAGAAGTAAAGGATAAGAATAATATCAAAAAGGGATACTATGCTACCAATCAAAAAGAGAATCTTTCTTACAGAATCGAAGGAACAGAAGAAACGATTGAAAGTTTGGAAAGTCCAGTATTATTAAGTCATTATAATGTCAGTTATGATGCAAATCCTCCGACAGGATGTAATTTAAGTGATATTCCAGCAAGTTTTAGTGCACTTGTTTATGATACGATAGAAATTGATAGTAGAAGGCTCGTTTGTGATGGGTATCAGTTTGCAGGATGGAAAGTGGTTAGTGAAAAAGCCTGGCAGATGAATGATGATTACTTTATGATGCCAGAAGAGGATGTGATTCTTCGGGCAGAATGGAGTAAACTTTCGATTGGAAAGAGTATGGATGGAGAAATTTTTACTGTGTATCCACCAATTATCCAATCGGTTGAGTATGCTGGTAATGACAAGATTTGGAAATATAAAAGTTCTGCTACTAGAATTGTATTTCAAAATGAAATTCAAAATATAAATAATCAGAAGGCAAGTTATGATATTTCTCAAGAAGGAAATGGAAGTGTGATTGCTAGAATCGTACCGAATGTAGGAAGTTCAAATACTTACACGATTTATATCCAGGGAGAGGGAGGCGTTATCGCAAATGAAAATAGTGCAAACCTCTTTGATAGTTTTTCAGTCTTAGAGTCGATTGAAGGACTTGAATATTTTGATACTTCGAATGCTACGAATATGGATGGAATGTTTGCGAAATGTCCGAAGTTAAAAAGTTTAGATATTAGTAGTTTTGATACTTCGAATGTAGAAATTATGACTTTTATGTTTTTAAGAAATACGAGTTTAACGGATTTGAACTTAAGTGGGTTGGATACTAGTAAAGTAACGAATATGAGATGGATGTTCAGGGAGTGTAGTGCATTAGAGAGTTTAGATATTAGTAGCTTTGATACTTCGAATGTTACCAATATGAGCTATATGTTTTATCAATGTAAGTTATTAGAAAGTTTAGATTTAAGTCATTTTGACACATCTAATGTTACGGATATGAGCTATATGTTTCAAGAGTGCAAGGTAATTACTAATTTTAATTTAAACAATTTTGATACTTCTAAGGTTACCAATATGGCCTATATGTTTAATAATTGTAATGAGTTAACTACGCTAGATTTAAGTAGCTTTGATACTTCAAGTGTTACCAATATGATGTATATGTTTTATCAATGTAAGTTGTTAGAAAGTTTAGATTTAAGTCATTTTAAGACATCTAATGTTACAGATATGAGTTATATGTTTTTTGAGTGTCAAAGTTTAAAAAATTTGCTTGTTAGTGGTTTTGATGTCAGGAATGTAACAAATATGCAGCAAATGTTTAGAAATTGTGATAATCTATTAACACTTGATCTTTCGGGCTTTGTCACCTCTAATGTTACAGATATGCAGAGGATGTTTGAGCACTGTATAAATTTACAAGTATTAGATATTTCTAATTTTGATACTTCTAGGGTTACTACAATGGATTGCATGTTCCAAAATTGTCAAAGTTTAATTAATTTGAATCTTAGTCACCTTGATACCTCTAATGTAACTAATATGAATTCTATGTTTAACCAATGTTTTAAACTAGAAAATCTTGATGTGCACAATTTTGATACTACTAAAGTTACCAATATGGGTTCTATGTTCAATGGTTGTTATGAACTCATTAGTTTAGATCTTTCTAGTTTTAATACAACTAATGTGATTGATTTAAATTCTATGTTTTATAATTGTAGAAAACTGGTATCTTTGGATATCCATAGCTTTGAAACTGGAAAAGTAACGAATATGAAAAATTTATTTTTAGAATGTTGGAGTTTGACAGAAATTAATTTTGATATTACAAAATTCAAAACAAATAATGTTAAAGATATGTCTTCTATGTTTTCAATGTGTGGGAAGGTACAAGTACTTAATTTAAGTAATTTTAATACCGCAAAAGTAACTACTATGGCTTCTATGTTTCAAGGATGTAGTTCTCTAGAGAGTTTAGATTTAAGTAATTTTGATACCTCAAATGTAACAACGATGGCGCGGATGTTTCAAAATTGTAGTAATCTTAATGATTTAGATAGCCATTCTTTTAATACAGAAAATGTTACGAATATGATTTTTATGTTTTTTGAATGTCGAGCATTTTCTTCTCTAGATTTAAGGCATTTTAATGTTTCGAAGGTAAGTAATATGCAGAATATGTTTAGTGGTTCTACTGGATTAACAAGTTTAATTCTTGATGATTGGAATACTTCTTCTTTAGTAAAAACAGACTGGATGTTTAACATGTGTTGGAAGTTAGAAAGTTTAGATCTTTCAAGTTTTGATACCTCAAATGTTACCAATATGGAAGGAATGTTTGATGAATGTATTGCCTTAAAAACATTAAATGTGAGTAGTTTTAATACTTCTAAAGTATCTAATATGGGTCGAATGTTTGGAAAGTGTAGAGTATTAGAAACATTAGATGTGAGTAATTTTGATACTTCGATGGTAACGAGTATGCGGCGAATGTTTCAGGAGTGTTATGAATTAGTGAATATCGACTTATCAGGCTTTGATTTTACTAAGATTACAGATACAAGTCAGATGTTTGCAGACTGTAGAAGAATTGTTACAACGCTAAATATTAGAAATACAGTAATTCCAACTTATACTGAAATGTTTACTTCAGCAGCAATTGAAGAGGGAAGTGGAATTACCATTAATTATGTAGAGTCAACTTCTTCTTTAGTCGATCAGCTTTTAACGACAAAGTCAGAAAATTCTAATGTAGTAAAAGGAACCTTAATTGTATAGGGTTCTTTTTTCTTTTTATAAAATCTATTTTCTTTCTCTTATTAGTAGAAATTCTTTTCTTCTTTTGCTATAATGTTATAAGTAGATGATATCGTACAGGAGGACTTATGGGACTATTTCGTAAAATTAAGGAGATGTTTCAATCTTCGCCAGTAGGGGAAGAAGAGAATGATTTTGAGAAATCGATTCAGATTTCAGAAGAAAAAAATGAAGAAGAATCTAAGAAAAAAGTCGATTTTTCCTTAGAAAACAAGCAGTCTTTTGAAAAAGATTCTCATTTGGACGTTACAAATGATTGCAATCAAGATGTAAGAATCTATGAAAAGGGACTTAGTAAGACCAGAAAGAATTTTGTTTCTAATTTAATTGCACTTACTTCTCGTTATCAGAAGATTACTGAAGAATATTTTGATGAATTAGAAGAAATTTTGATTATGGCAGATATTGGAGTTCATACAGTGATTGGATTTATGGATCGATTAAGAGATCGTGTGAAAAAGGAAAAAATTGAAAATCCAGAGGACTTAAAAGAAATCATTGTCGATGAATTATTTATTATTTATGTCGATGATACAATTTTAACAAATAAAATTCAATATGCAGAAACTGGACCTACGGTACTTTTATTTGTTGGCGTAAATGGAGTTGGTAAGACGACAACGATTGGAAAACTTGCATGGAAGCTTCAAGGGGAAGGAAAAAAAGTTCTTCTTGTTGCTGGTGATACTTTTCGTGCTGGAGCTACTAAACAATTAGAGGAGTGGAGTAAAAAGGTAGGCGTCGGATTTCTCGGAAAAGAAGAGGGAAGTGATCCTGCATCGGTTGTATTTGATGGATTAAAAAAGGCAAAAGATGAAAAGTATGATATTGTGTTAATCGATACAGCAGGTCGACTTCAGAATCGTACAAATTTGATGAATGAGTTGGAAAAAATCAATCGAGTAATCGGTCGTGAGATAGAAGATGCTCCTCATGAAACTTTATTAATCATTGATGCGACCACTGGACAAAATGGAATTAGTCAAGCAAAAAAGTTTAAGGAAATTACGAATATTACAGGAATTGTGCTAACGAAATTAGATGGAACTGCAAAAGGAGGAATTGTACTTGCTATTAAGGAAGAAGTAAATCTTCCTGTTAAATATATTGGTCTTGGGGAAAGAAAGGAAGATTTGCAGCCTTTTGATATTGAAAAATATATTTATGGGTTGTTTAAGGATATGATGTAGGAGAAAAATTATGGATAAAAAGATATATTTGAATAATTTATATGATTATTATTCGCTTCTTTTTACAGAAAAACAGAGATTATATTTTGAAAGTTATTATTTTGAGGATTTATCTTTAAGTGAAATTGCAGAAAATAATGATGTTAGTCGAAATGCAGTTCATGGTCAGATTAAGATTATTGAGGAGAAGCTAATGTTTTATGAGCAGGTATTACATCTATATGAAAAGGCAGAAAAAATTCGTACTTTAATTAAAGACTTAGATCCGAAATTAAAAAAGCAATTGGACGATTTAATTTAATAAAATAGAATTAAAGGGGTAATGCAAAATGTTTGAAAAAATAATGTATATTGGGGATCATGATGCACAGATTCAGATTTCTAATACCGAAATGATTTCGTCTGATATTATGAATATGCCACTCATATTACAGGATTCTGAGAAGACTATTTTAGGAGAGGTAAAAGATCTTTTAGATGGTTCTGTGAAAGTAAAATTACTTGGTGAAATCCAAGAGGGAAAGTTTATAGGTGGACTTTTAAGAAAACCGAGCTTGAATGCATCGATTCGTTCTTTATCGGTTGATGAGCTATCTTTGATTGTTGGAAGTCCTAATTTTGGGTTTATGGAGCTTGGAATTAGTCCCTTTTATTCTAATCAGAAAGTTTATGCAGACATTAATGAACTTTTTAGTCGTCATATGTGTATTTTTGGAAATACTGGGGGTGGGAAAAGCTGTGGAGTAGCTCGTGTTATTCAAAATGTTTTTTATAATCCACAATTTATTCCTTTTAAATCTAACTTTTTAATTTTTGATTCTTCTGGTGAATATTATAATGCTTTTTCTAAGATTCATGAGGTAAATCCAAATTATCATTTTCGTTTTTTTACTACGAATACGAATAGTATTCATCAGGGAGAATCTTTAAATCTTCCCATTTGGTTATTAAACGTAGAAGATATTGCGTTATTATTATCTGCTACTACACATACACAGCTTTCTATTATTGAAAAGATGATGAAACTTGTAAAAATTTTTTCTCAATCTGATAGTGAGGCCGTCCAATATAAAAATCATCTGATTGCGAATGCAATTATGACGATTTTATATTCTAATCAAGGATCTGCTAGTAAGCGTGATGAAATTTTTTCTATTTTTAATACTTGTCCTACAGAAGAATTTCATCTAAATTCTACAGTTCAGGGGATTGGATATACTAGAAAATTACAAGACTGTTTTTTAATTGATTCGAATGATCAATTTTCGGAGCGGGTTTTATTAACAGAATATGTTAGTAAATTTATTCGTCCAGAGCTCAATCAATATGAGCCAGAGAAGGTTCATTATTTTACTTTAGTTGATATGGAAAATGCCCTGAATTTTGCTTTGATTAGTGAAGGTTGGCTTAGAAATGAGAATGTTTATGCTGATGCGATTAGTTTAAAGGTAAAACTTCATGAACTTGTGATTGGACCGAATGCCAAATTTTTTAATTGTCAAGAGTATGTTCGTTTGGATCAATATTTAAGTGGACTGATTGTTAAGGATAATCAAAAATTTCAAATTATTAATATCAATTTAGAAGATGTCGATGATTCTTTTGCAAAGTCAATTGTAAAAATTTTTACTCGTTTGATTTTTGAATTTTCTAGAAAAGTTCCACATGGAAGTGTTCCATTTAACCTAATATTAGAAGAAGCACATCGTTATGTTCAAAAAGATGACGATGAATTCTTATTTGGATATAATATTTTTGATCGAGTAGCAAAAGAAGGAAGAAAATACGGAGTTATTATGGCATTAATTTCTCAAAGACCCGTAGACTTAAGTGAAACTGTAATTTCACAATGTAGTAACTTTTTAATTTTTAAAATGAGTCATCCTAGAGATATTGAATATATTACGAAAATGATTCCAAATATTACAGAAGATACGATTGAAAAACAAAAATCATTACAGGTTGGGAATTGTCTTGCTTTTGGAAGTGGATTTAAAATTCCAATTGTGGTAAAGATGGAAATGCCGAATCCAATGCCACAAAGTAGTAGTTGTAATGTAGTAGAGAATTGGACGAGTCGTTGAGAGGAGAGATTATATGAATTTTGTTTATTTGTTCGATATTATGTCAGATTTTATTGATCCTTTAAAACCTTATTGGTTGGAATTACTTTTCTTATTTGGATTGTTAGTTTTTTTGATGATGCTTGGAGTTGGAGAAACTTTTAAGAAGGCAGGGAAACCTGCTTGGGGTGCTTGGATTCCTATTTATAATCTTTATCTTCTTTTTGATATTGTATATGGACATGGTTGGAAATTTTTATTATTATTTGTTCCTATTTATAATGTTTTTTTACTTCTTTTACTCCCATTCCAACTGGCAAAAAAATATCGTCGTAGTATTTTATTTGGTTTTTTTCTCCTTATTTTTCCGTTTGGAGCTTACCCTGTTTTAGGATTTGATGATACTGGGTATGTAGATGAAACTCGTAAAAGAAAACAACAATCTGATGTGTCAGGATCTCATGATGCGATAAATCCTCAAAGAAATGAGAAAAAATCTCATGAGATGGAGATTTCTAATCAAGATTCATTAACTTTTGATAAAAGAGAAAAAACTTCTAAAAAAGAATCTAGTCCTTTAGAGAAGTCATTCACTGAGAAACATTTAAATAAAAACCTTCAACCATCTCATGATTTTTCTATTAAAGAGAATAATCCAATAGAGAGTAATGCTTCTTTTTCTAGGATGAATTTGACAGATTCTTCTATTCAATCCCTTCAAGAGAGTTTTGATACTTCTCTCAAGAATATTAAAATAGAGAGTTCTTCTCATCCATCGGATTCATTAGTGTTAGAAAAAGCAAATCAGAAGTCTATATTAGAGGAGGAAATGTCATCGATTCAGTCAATTTTAGGAAATGGGAATTTTAAAGATTCTACAAAGGTGAATTCTTCTGTGCAGGAGGAAAAAACTAATATAAAATCTTTCAATGATGGGGATTCTTCTCAAATCTTATCTTCTGAACTTTCTTTTTTAGATTCTATTCTTTCCCCTCAAAAATAAAGTGATTTTTAAATAAGGAAGGAAGTAAATAAGTTTCTAAAACTTATTCAGCTTTCTTCTTTTTTCTTGGTGAACTTTTTGTTTTGTAGTATAATATTAATTGATACAGGAGGAAAAAGAAAATGTTTGAATCTTTGGGAGATCGTTTACAATCTGTTGTTCATAAGATGAAGGGTTATGGCAAGATTACAGAGGATAATATCAGTGAGATGATGAGAGAAATTCGTCTTGCTCTTTTGGAAGCAGATGTTAATTATAAAGTAGTAAAAGAATTTACAAATACAGTAAAGGAAAAAGCTTTGGGAGAAGAAGTGCAAAAGAGTATCAAACCTGGAGATTTATTTGTAAAAATTGTCAAAGATGAATTGACAGAATTATTGGGTGGTGAGAGTGTTCCGCTTAATACTCATGGGAATCCCGCAATATTAATGTTGGTTGGTCTTCAGGGATCTGGAAAGACGACAACAATTGGAAAACTTTCCAATTTTTTGAGAAAAAAACATGCGAAAAAACCACTTCTTGTTGCTTGTGATGTGTATCGTCCTGCTGCTATTGATCAGTTGATGCAACTCGGAAAACAACTTGGAATTGAAGTTTATCAGGAGGGTAAAAAGGATCCTGTAGAGATTTCAAAGAATGCGATTAAGTATGCAAAAGAGAATCAGTATGATTATGTCTTAATTGATACTGCTGGACGACTTCATATTGATGATGAATTAATGGGAGAGCTTTCTAATATTTATCAGGAATTAAATCCTCAAGAAACCTTATTAGTTATCGATTCTATGATGGGTCAGGATGCAATTAATGTAATTGAAGGATTTCATGAAGCGCTTCCTTTAACTGGTGTCATTTTAACTAAATTAGATGGTGATACGAGAGGTGGTGTTGCTTTATCTGTTCGTCATTTAACGAATGTTCCTATTAAATTTATTGGTATTAGTGAAAAATTAGATGGATTGGATTCTTTTGATCCAGAGCGTATGGCTGGAAGAATTCTTGGGATGGGGGATATTATTTCTCTAGTAGAAAAAGCGACGGAAGCAATTGATGAAAAGGAAGCAATGGATGCAGCGAAGAAGATGCAAACTGGAAAGTTTGACTTGGAGGATTTCTTAAAACAGATGAAGCAAATTAAAAAGCTTGGACCTTTAGAAAATTTATTGAAATTATTACCTGGTGCTAAGAAATTAAATTTAGATCAATTAAAAATTGATCCAAAACAGATGGCTCATGTAGAGGCAATTATTTTATCGATGACTCCTAAGGAAAGAAGAAATCCAGAAATTATTAAAGCTAGTAGAAAAACCAGAATTGCTGTTGGTTGTGGACTTTCTGTTCAAGAAGTTAATCAATTACTTTCTCAGTTTGAACAAATGAAAAAGATGATGAAACAGATGATGAATGGTAATATGAAATTACCGTTTTAGATGGCTCGATTTTAATAGTAATTTTCTTTTAAAAAAATTGTGCTTAGTATTTTTATGTAAATTAAAATGTTTTCTAGACAAGAATTTAGAAGTTTTGATTGATTTCATATTTTTTTCTGGGCAAAGGAATTAGGTCATTTTTTTCTTCCTGAATATGATAGAAGTAGATAGGAGGAAAAAAATATGTTTAGAAATGCTTGCTACGATAGGCAAAATGAAATGAATAATGAGTTCAATGCTGAAAATATGAATGTTGATATCGACGTTGAAATGAATAATAATAATATGGCAGGGAATGGTATGGGAATGATGCCTGCTGCTACTACTCAAGGTCCTATTATGGAACCTATGAGAGAACGTCAGGTACATCGTACAATCATGCATGATGTTCAACATGTTTGCCCAATTCGTACTCGTGTAATTAATCACCACGTATTCCGTCATACATATCGTCCATCATACTCTTGTTGTGAAGAAAATGTATGTAGTCAAATTCAATGTGGTTCTTGTTGTAATTTTAGATAAAAGTCGCAAGACTTTTTTCTTTTTTAGAAAACATGAAATTTTGTCTTTATAAAGAGCATTGTAGAAAATTATTCTTCTTTTAATTAAAAAAATAATCATTGTAAATTTTTGTATAGTTTTTTTAAATTTCTTGTAAAATTTACCAATTACTTTTATTATTAAAATAGGGAAGGTGATACAGTGATTTATCCATCAATTGATAAAATTTTAAATGTGATAGACTCAAAATATGAGTTGGTTCATATTATTAGTAAGCGTAGTAAACAAATGTCAGCAACCAAACACTATCAAATACCAGAATATAAATATATTTCAAAAAAGAATTTAGGTCGTGCATTGGAGGAAATTTCTGAAAATTTAATTACTGTGAAAAAGGACTAAAAGTCCTTTTTTTGAACTTTTCTTTGACGAACAAATGTACTCTGTTGTACAATGTAAATAGTAGATGGATTGGGGGTAGTTATGAAAATTATTAGGTATCAAAAGAAAAAACAGGGGAAGTATATTCTTCAATTAGAAGGTGGAGAAGAATTTGAAACTTATGAAGATTTAATATTAAAATATAATCTTTTAATTCGTAAAGAAATATCCCATGATGTTTTTCAAAAAATTAAAGAAGAAAATAAGATGTATGAAGTTTATTTTGCTTCTTTAAACTATATAAAGATTAGGATAAGAAGTGTTCAGGAATTAATCGATTTTCTTTTAAAAAAGGGATATAAGAATGAGCAAATTGATTCTACTGTTGCCTTATTGAAAAGTCAGGGTTATTTGAATGATTTGGTTTATGCTCGTTCTTTTGTTCATGATCGGATTATGTTTAGTTTTGATGGTCCACTTAAAATCAAAAGGGAGTTAGATCAGTTACAGTTGTCAAAAGAACAGATACAAGATATTTTATCAGAATATACAGAAGAGATGGAACTTGAAAGAATAGAGAAAATCATATTGAAGCAAATGCGCAAGAATCATTCAAAAAGTAGTTATTCTTTAAAACAGAAAATATTTCAGTATTTAATTGATTTGGGTTATTCCTCCTCTTTGATTGAAAAAAAACTATATTTGGTAGTACAGGATGAAGATTTAGAACAGGAACTTTATCAGAAAGAATATCGAAAACTTTATCAAAAATTGAGTCAGAAGTATCAGGGAAAGGAATTAGAGTATAGAATCAAGCAAAAATTATTTCAGAAGGGATTTCGACAAAATAGTGAATTATGTTAGATCAGGAATATATATTTTATCTTTTAAGAAAAAAGAATGTTGAAACGATTTCAGAACTTTCTAAAATTTTAGGAGTTAATTATTTCACACTTCGATATCAATTAAATGCGGGAAATTTAAGATTGGATTTTGCTTTTTTAATCGCTAATTTTTTACAAATTCCTGTGTCTTCTCTTTTGATTTTTAAAAAGAATTATTATATTCGATGTATTCGCTTTCTAAAAGAGGATTTGGAATATGAAATTTCAAGTTTAGAAAATGTTTCTTATCTGATGTTTTGTATTTTAAGTTCTGAGAATTTATAGTATAATTAATTTTAAGGAGTAGGTAGTAATGGACAATATCGATCGCTTGAATGACATGCAAAAGGAAGCTGTAATGACAACAGAAGGACCTTTGCTTATTTTAGCAGGAGCTGGAAGTGGGAAAACTAAAGTTTTAACAACTAGGATTGCTTATTTAATTGAGGAAAAAAAAGTAGATCCTTATCATATTTTGGCAATTACTTTTACTAATAAGGCTGCGAAAGAAATGCAGTCAAGATTAGTTACTTTGATTGGCGATGTTGCTAGAGGTGTACAAGTATCTACTTTTCATTCTTTTGGGCTTAAAATATTACGTGAAAATTATGAACTTTTAGGATATGATCGGAATTTTGTAATTATGGATAGTGATGATTCTCTAACGGTTATTAAACGAATTTTAAAATCTCTTGGATTAGATCCAAAGCAATATAATCCGACTGCGATTAAAAACCGAATTAGTGGATGTAAGAATGAATTAATGTCTTCTACTATGTATGAGAAGTATGCAACGACAGAATTTGAAAAAGTAGTCTTACAAGTTTTTGTTTCTTATGAAAAAAAATTGAAAGAGAATAATTCTATTGACTTTGATGATTTGTTATTACTTCCCATTCAATTATTTCAGAAAAATCCTTATATTTTGGAAAAGTATCAAGAGAGATTTCGATATGTTTTGGTAGATGAATATCAAGATACGAATGAAGCACAATATATTTTAACAAAGTTGATGAGTGCAAAGTATCGAAATATTTGTGTTGTAGGGGATGAGAATCAAAGTATTTATTCTTTTCGTGGAGCCAATTACCGAAATATTTTAAATTTTGAAAAGGATTATAAAGAAACGAAAACAATTAAGTTAGAACAAAATTATCGTTCGACTCAAAATATTTTGAATGCAGCGAATCAAGTAATTCAGAATAATCAGAATCGAAAAGATAAAAATCTTTGGAGTAATCAGGGGGATGGAGAAAAAATATCTTATTATCGTGCTTATGATGAAAAGGATGAGGCACATTTTGTTGCTTCGACGATTCAAGGTCTTTTAAAAGATGGGGTGGCTTCTGAGAAAGTGGCTGTTCTTTATCGGACAAATGCACAATCTCGTATTTTAGAAGAAGATTTTTTAAAGATGAACATTCCTTATCGGGTTGTTGGTAGTTTTTATTTCTATTCAAGGAAAGAAATTAAAGATTTAATGGCTTATTTGAGACTGATTCATAATGAGAAAGATAATGTTTCATTACTTCGGGTTATTAATACTCCAAAGCGTGGAATTGGGTTAAAAACAATTCAAAATTTATCGACACTTGCTGATATTGAAGGAAAAAGTATTTATGAAGTGATTCAATCTGGAAAAGAGATGGCCTTTAAGCAAATTATTGAGGATTTGAGGCGTGTTTCTTCTGATTTAACATTAACAGAACTTGTAGATAAAGTTTTGGATACGACGGGAATTCGTCAAGAGCTTGAAGCAGAGAAGACTTTAGAGTCTGATATTCGTTTGGAAAACTTAGAGGAATTTAAATCAATTACTAAAGCATTTGAAGAGAGAGATGGGTTAATTTCATTAGAAGATTTTTTATTTGAAGTCAGTTTGGTTAGTGATCGGGAAGATTATAAGGACAGTACTAATAAAGTAAGTTTAATGACAGTGCATTCAGTAAAGGGTCTTGAATTTCAATATGTGTTTGTTGTTGGATTAGAAGAAGGAATTTTTCCTCATATGAATAGTTTAATGGATCGTCATGAACTAGAGGAAGAGAGAAGACTTGCCTATGTTGCGATTACTCGGGCAAAGGAAAAATTATATTTGGTGAATGCTAGAAGAAGAATGCTTTTTGGAAAGGATCAAATTAATCCCCCTAGTAGGTTTATTTCAGAGATTCAAGATGATTTATTAGAAAAAACACATGTGGAAAAGCAAGATGCTATACCAATTAAAAAAGAAGAAAAGTTTTATTCAGAAGATATTGATTGGAATGTGGGAGATTATGTTTATCATGATGTATTTGGTGCTGGTAGGATTGTTGAGGTTTCTAATACATTAATTTCTATAGCATTTAAAAGTCCTCATGGAATTAAAAAATTAATGAAGAACCATAAAAGTTTGAAGAAAGTATAGGAGTAGTTATGAGAAGTTTAGTGGAAGTATTAAAAAATTTGGATAGAGGAAATGTTATCGTTATTAATTATGATAATTCTGGTGAAAGGTATCGAGGATCTATTATCTACTATGATGGTGAGATTCCTAGTTTTGTTTATGGAATTGATGTTGGAAATTTTTTTGATGTTCTTCCCAATATAAAAAAACAATTAGAAAATGGATATATTTATCAGATGAGGCATGATTTTTCTACTTCCATGTATCGAAATTCATTATTAAAAAGAAGAGTATCTAGAGATTTTCCTTATTCGATTGAGGGAACTCCTATTGAAGAGTTTTATAGTGAGGGTATTGATTGGTTAGATGGAATTTTGGAACTTGATTATAAGATTTCTACAGTTTCAGTTTTAGAAAGTAAAAGAGAAAAAATGCAGGTTTTATAAGTGATTGTTTATTGGGAGGAATTAATTATGAAAAAAGAAGATTTGACTTTATTAATTATGGCAGCAGGAATGGGAAGTCGTTTTGGAGGATTAAAACAGATGGAGCCGTTTGGTCCCCATGGAGAATTTTTAATTGATTATTCTATTTATGATGCAATTCAGGCTGGATTTACTAAGGTAGTATTTATTATTAAGGAAGAAAATTATCAAGCTTTTAAGGAAACTATCGGAAAGAGAGTAGAATCCCATATTCCAGTTGAATATGTGTTTCAAAAATTAGATATTCTTCCTAAGGGCGTTCCTGTTTTAGAGAATCGGATGAAACCTTGGGGTACTGCTCATGCTATTTATTGTGCAAAAGATGTGATTCATGAAAATTTTGTAGTAATTAATGCTGATGATTTTTATGGAAGAGATGCTTTCCTTAAAATTTATGAATTCTTTAAAAATTTAAAGGGGATTCCTAATCAACAAACATATGGATTGGTTGGATATCTTGTTTGTAATACCCTTACTAAAAATGGATCAGTAAAACGAGGAATTTGTCAAATGAAAGGGGAATACTTGGATACATTAATTGAAAGTAGTGTAGTTTGTAAAGAAGATAAAGTAATTGCTTCTCCATTAGATGGAAGTTCAAGTTTTGAAGTAACTAATTATGATTTTGTTTCGATGAATATGTTTGGTTTTCATCCTTCTATTTTTTCTTATATTG
This sequence comes from uncultured Caryophanales bacterium, assembly GCA_947571655.1. Lineage (GTDB taxonomy): Bacteria > Bacillota_I > Bacilli_A > RF39 > UBA660 > Alloscybalousia. The sequence continues at coordinate 52,046 of CANOYR010000001.1, read as the reverse complement.
AATCTAAAATGTCAGTTTTTTTTGAAGAAAATAAAAAAAATTCAGAGAATTGTGAATTCTTAATACCAGATGTTTTAACAGAACTAATTCATGAGCAAAAGGTAACTGCTAAGGTTTTAAAAACTGATGCGAAATGGATGGGAGTTACTTATAAGGAAGATAAGGAAGAGGTGGTTTCTGGTCTTCAACAATTAATAGAGAAAGGGGTTTATCCAGAGCAATTATGGGAAAAATAAAAATGTATTTGATTTCTCTTTTTCTTTTGACTTTTACTGGGTGCAACTTGTTTGTACATTCATGGACTTATCGAGAACTACCAAATGATTACGTTCTTAAAAAGTTAAGTGATACAAAAATGGTTGTTGGTAAGTATATTAATAATCATATTGAAACTGAAAGTAATGGAAAGAAAATTGGTTTTGAGGAATATGTATCAGAGTTTCAAAAGGGGGAGCGTTATCTTGGATTTAAATGTGTAAAATCAGCAGATTCTGGAATTGATATGTTATTTTATATTATTGATACCCAGGAAAGCGATGTTTATGGTCCCTATTCTTTAGAATCTACTTATAATGCAGTTAGAGATAGAATTGTAGATGAAGAGATTGGAGACTGGATTAAGACATCTTCAATTGAAGAATAGTGAGAAATTAGAGTTCTAATGGGTATTTTTATCAGGAATTCAGGCAAGAAAAGGTGATTTTGTGACTAGAGTAGAGGGCTATTTGGATATAGATGCAATGTTGAAAGAAATTGGAATTGAAGATACCAGTTCTTTTGGTTTGGGTGATAGTCCTCTGATTGAAAATTATCGTTTGGAATTTTCTAATCTGTTTTTTTCTTTTGTATATCATGGAAATACTTATTTTTATAAGCATGCTAAAGTCAATGGTGCTACACTTGACCCATATGGTGAGTTAGTTGCTGAGGAATTGGCACGTGATTTTGGGATTCCTTGTGCAGAGTATGATCTTGCTGTACTTGGAAACCGATATGGTGTGTTATCTAAAGATTTTCGAAAGCCAGGTGCGAGGTATATTTTGGGAGAAGAAATATTTTCTAATTTTTTGAACTACTATTACTCTGGGTTAGAGGAAGATTCCTCTAAGGTTTCCCAAATTCCAGAGAATGTTTTGGATGATATATGGGATGAACTAGAGATTCGTTATCACGGTAATAGACAAATTGTTTCTCATTTGATGAAGTGTATTGTAGATATTTATTTGTTTGATATTATTTCTTGTCAAATTGATCGTCATGAGAGAAATTGGCAAATTATGGAATCGTCAGACGGGGTAGATATTGCGCCACTTTATGATAGTGGAAGAATTTTATTGGATACAGGTGAAGAAGCAGAGGTTTGTTTAGGAATAGAAATAGAGGTTGGGGCAGAGAAACTTTTTGATTCTATTCAGAAGTTTCTAAAAGTTAGTAGTGAGGAATTTTCTAGTATAATTATGGATAAATTGTGGATTATTGGGGATGAAAATTTACACTCTATATTTGATCGGATTGAAAAGAAAACAGGATATCCTATGCCTTATACAAAGAAGAAATTTTATTTTATGTCGTATTTTGATCATAAAAGAAGTTTAGAAGAAATTTTAGAACGTATTTTAGAAAAGGAGAAACAAGATGAAGGAAAGAATCGATGAGTTAGTAAATTTATTAAATGAAGCGAATTATAACTATCATGTATTAGATTGTCCAACGATTACGGATCAGGAATTTGATAAACTTCTAAGGGAATTGTTTATTTTGGAAGAAAAATATCCAGAGTTTGTTCGTGATGACTCTCCTACACATCGTGTTGGGGGTGTAGTTTTGGAGGAATTTCAAAAAGTTAGACATATGATTCCTATGATGTCTTTAGGAAATGTGTTTAATGAAGAGGAAATTCGTGCTTTTGATGCGAGAATTCGTAAAGAAGGATATTTGCCTCAATATGTTTGTGAATTAAAAATTGACGGTCTTTCTGTTTCTCTTCATTATGAAAAGGGAAAATTAATTACAGCAGCTACTCGAGGAGATGGAACGACAGGAGAAGATATTACTCATAATGTTCGTACCATTAGGACTGTTCCACTTACTTTAAAGAAACCGATTGATATTGAAGTTCGTGGGGAAATCTATATGGGGAGAGAAACTCTTCGTAAATTAAATGAAGAGAGAGAAAAAAGCAATCAACCGTTACTTCAAAATTGTCGAAATGCGGCGGCAGGATCGATTCGTCAGTTGGATTCTAAGATTGCGGCTTCTAGAAAATTGGATTGTTGGATCTATCATTTACCTAATCCTGAAGATTATGGAATTAAGACTCATTTTGAGGCTCTTCAATTTATGAAAGATCTTGGGTTTAAAACAAATCCTAATAATTTATTAGTAACAGATGTTGAGGGAATTCTTTCTTATATTTCGCATCAAGCAATAGAGCGTTCTTCTCTTTCTTATGATATTGATGGTGTGGTAATAAAAGTAAATACTATTGAGGAACAAAGAGAACTTGGATTTACAGCTCATCATCCAAAATGGGCAACTGCGTATAAGTTTCCTGCAGAGGAGGTATTAACAAAGCTAAAGGATATTATTTTTACGGTTGGAAGAACAGGTCAAATTACGCCAAATGCAGTTCTTGAGCCAGTAATTGTTGCAGGTAGTACAATTTCTCGTGCAACGCTTCATAATGAGGATTATGTACTAGCAAAGGGATTAAAAATTGGTGATATTGTTTCTATTCATAAAGCAGGAGATGTGATTCCAGAAGTTGGTGAAGTCAAAATTGAACGTCGTACTGGAGAAGAAAAAGATTTTGAAATGATTCGAACTTGTCCAATGTGTGGAAATCTTATTTATAAAAAAGAAGGGCAAGTGGATTATTATTGTGTGAATCCACATTGTCCAGCTCGTAAAATTGAGAGTCTTTGTCATTTTGTTTCTCGAAAGGCTATGAATATAGATGGTTTGGGAGAACGAATTATTGAAGATTTTTATAATTTAAAGTATATTAAAGATTTTCCAGATATTTATCAGTTAGATCATTATAGAGACGAACTTACAGAACTTGAAGGATATGGAGATAAAAGCATTGATAATTTATTGGATGCAATTGAAAAAAGTAAGGAAAATTCTGTAGAGAGATTACTTTTTGGTCTTGGGATTCCTAATGTTGGTGAAAAGACTTCTAAAATGTTAATGATGCATTATGAAACATTGGATGCGCTTCGAGATGCTACTATAGAGGAACTAGAGAGTATGTCTGATATAGGTCATATCATTGCACAAAGTATTGTTGATTATTTCCATGAAGAAAATCATATAAAGATGTTAGAGGAGCTTCGTAAGCTTGGAGTAAACATGGAATATTTGGGACCTAGAATTGAAAAGAATGATTCTTTTTATGGTAAGACTTTTGTAGTTACTGGTAGTTTAGTTAAATATACGCGAGAAGAGATTCAAAGTAAAATTGAGTCTTTGGGTGGTAAGACCTCTTCTTCTGTTAGTAAAAAGACATATGCTGTAATTGTGGGAGAGAACCCTGGAAGTAAGCGGGAGAAAGCGATGGCATTATCTATTCCTATTTGGAGTGAAGAGGAATTTGAGAGTAAATTATAGGTGTGATGTTTAGAATTATAATCATTGGTATGATATGATGACTTTATATTATTTGGAGGTTTGTAATGGGAGAATTGGTTAATCAAGAAAAATTAAAAAAGATTGCTTGTGGAATAAGAGAGTTACCTTACGAAACGTTAGTTCAGATTATCAAAGAGCTTTCCACAGAGGAAATTGAGATACTTAGTGGTCTTGTTGGATATCCTGTATTTATTCGATTATGTATGGGAGAACTTGCTCATGTTATTCCTTTGTTACAAGATGGGGCAGCAGCAATTATTGTCGATTGTGATGGAAATATCTTGTTACAAAAGCGTGCTGATCGTAATCAATGGGGACTTCCTGGAGGGTGTCAAGAGGCTGGAGAGAGTTTTGATGAGGTTATTATTCGTGAAGTGAAAGAGGAAACGAATTTAGAAATAAAAAAAGAACATTTACAATTTATTTGTCCAGTATCTGGAAAAACTAGAAAGAATTCTTATTCTAATGGAGATATTGTATATAATAATACGATGCTATATTATGTAGATCAATATTCTGGGAAGTTACAGTGGGATAAAGAATCTAAGGAAATGAGATTTTTCTCTATGACTGATCTTCCTGAGAATCAAAATGATCTGGATTTAATAGATGCATATAAGAGATGGATTAAGAAATAGAATTTTTTCAATAAAAAATAAAAAGAGGTTTTAGAATTTTCTAAAATCTCTTTTTTGTGGTGTTAAAGAATATTTTTAATTATAACTAATTTAATTTCTTTACGCTAAGAGTGGCATTTACTCCTGTTCCTAAAGTAACTCCAACTGCTAGTAGAGCAGATAGTGCCATATCTATAACATCTCCTGCTGCTAAAGCGACAATAACACTACCACTATAGATAGAACCTACACCAACAGATAAAACTCTAGAAATTACTGTGTCTGGAATATTGGTACCGTTAATTCTTACAGCTTGTGTTACGGTTGTACCAAGTGCTACAGAAACATTACTAAAATAGTTAATTTCATAATTTCCAGCTTGTGCTACAGTAATACTATTTGCTGGTGTATATGTTGCATTTAAGTTTGGCATTGTTGTAGGTAATGGTATTTGTGTAGGGGTTCCAATTGTAAGATTTAGTGTTTGAGGTGTGTCGCTATATTTTCCAGCATAGGCATTTAGTCCAGCGGTAGGTCCTGTTGGTCCCGTAGGTCCAGTTGCACCAAGTAATCCTGTTGGTCCCGTAGGTCCAGTAGCTCCGAGTAATCCTGCAGGTCCTGTTGGTCCCGTAGGCCCAGTAGCTCCGAGTAATCCTTGAGGTCCGGTAGGTCCAGTTGCCCCAGCTAACCCTTGAGGTCCCGTAGGCCCAGTAGGTCCGGTAGGTCCGGTTGCACCATCTAATCCTGCAGGTCCCGTAGGTCCAGTTGCTCCAGCTAATCCTTGAGGTCCAGTAGGTCCTGTTGGTCCAGCAGTTGTACTAGCGGGTCCCGTAGGTCCAGTTGCCCCAACTAATCCTTGAGGTCCAGTAGGTCCTGTTGGTCCAGTTGCCCCAGCTAACCCTTGAGGTCCCGTAGGCCCAGTAGGTCCAGCAGTTGTACTAGCAGGTCCAGTAGGTCCCGTAGGTCCCGTTGCCCCAGCTAACCCTTGAGGTCCAGTAGGCCCAGTAGGTCCAAGAGCAGTACTAGCAGGTCCTGTTGGTCCCGTAGGTCCGGTTGCACCAGCTAACCCTTGAGGTCCAGTAGGCCCAGTAGGTCCAGCGGTTGTACTAGCAGGTCCCGTAGGTCCGGTAGGTCCAGTTGCACCAGCTAACCCTTGAGGTCCAGTAGGCCCTGTAGGTCCCGTTGCTCCTCCTGGGGTACCAGCAGGTCCAGTAGGACCAGTTGGTCCTATTAAATAGCAATGGCACGGAATTTTTCTTTGATGATCATTATTTTCACAAAAATCTTGAAACATACTAATCTCCTTTCTATTGTAATATATGAGGAAAGGAGATTTTTTACTGGGTATCCGTCAAGGTAGATTAGTTTTTTGTTTGTTTTTTCTTTTCTTTTTCTAGTAATTCTAGATTCTTTTTTAATCTTTTATCATTTTTGTTATACTCTAATGCTTGTTTTGCATGTAGAAGTGCTTGATCTAGATTTCCTAATTGATAGTAACAAATTGATAGTAAATCATCGATTGTAGAATCAAAACAAAAAGACTCTTGAATGTAGTTTCGTTGTTTTGGATTATTTGTAAGTGCTAACTCACAGTTTTTAATGACTTCTTGGTATCGTTGTTGTCGATACAGAAGAAAAGCTTTTTCAATATAAGGTTCTCTTAAATAAGGTGCTTCTTCAATTGCTTTTGTTAACCACATTTCTGCTTCAATTGGTCGATTTAAGGAAAGATAACAGCGACTAATAAAGCGCATAGATGCACATCTTTCATCTTTCCAAGTTGCACTTTTTAAAGAAAGATGTCGAAGAAGAGTATCAATTGCTTGATTCCATTTTTCATAGAACATATACTCTCTTCCTAAATAATGCATATTTCGATCATCTTCTGGATCTTCTTTTATAGATAACTCTAAAAGTGGTAAATAACTACCTCTAGATTTTTCCACATCTGGGTAATGTTTTAATAAAACTCCATCTGCAATTTTAAAGTTTTCTATTTTATTTCCTTGATAGGTTAAAACTTCATGAACTGGGTGTTTCCAAATATATCCTTTTCTTGCATGAATTTTATCTGAATAAAAATAAACAAGTGGAGTATCATCTTCGCTTAGTTTCCAATAGTACATATACTTTAATCTTGTTAATTGTGGATCCCATGCTTCTTCTACTTTTTTTCTCCAACCAGGTGCAAAAATTTCATCTAAGTCAACACAAACACAAATATCGGTATCTTCTGGAATCATTTCTAAAGAGAGGTTTCTTGCTACATCAAATCGCCAAGGATTTACTTTTTTCACTTTTACATGACATCCATTTTTCTTTAATAATTTTACGGTGTTGTCAGTGGAACCAGTATCAAGAACATAGATTTCATCTGCTTCTTTTACTGATTCTAACCATCTTTTTATATGCTTTTCTTCATTTTTACTAATTGCATATACACAGATTTTTAGTTTTTTCTTCATAATCATCCTCTTTCTTTTTAATATAAATATATGTGGAAATAAAAAATAATGTTAAAGGGATTCAAGAAAATTCAAAAACAGAAAAGATTTATTTTATTATTTTAAATTTGTTTCTTTTTGTAGATAAGAAGAATTTTTACGTGATAAAGTAGGTACTAGAGAAAATTGTTTTATTTATCAAGTAGTGTCAATTTTTTTAATTCTCGTTTGAAAGCGTCTATTTAATGGTATAATATTTACTATAGGGAGGATAAAAAATGAGAGAAGAATGGAAAGATTTTAAGAAGGGAATTTGGTGTAGCGAGATTGATGTTCGTAACTTTATTCTTGAAAATTATAAAGGTTATGATGGAGATGAGGAATTTTTAGAGAAAACAACAAAGAAAACTGAGATTGTATGGTCTAAATGTTCAGACCTATTAAAAGAGGAATTAAAGAAGCATGTTTTAGATATTGATACCGATCATATGTCAGGAATTAATGCCTATGATGCTGGATACATTGATAAAGATAATGAGGTTATTGTAGGACTTCAAACCGATGCCCCTCTCAAAAGAATTGTAAATCCTTATGGTGGAATTCGTATGGTATATCAAGAGTTAGATGCTTATGGATATAAGTTGAATCCCACTGTAGATAAATATTTTAATGAATTTAGAAAGACACATAATCAGGGTGTTTTTGATGCGTATACAGAAGATATTAAAATTGCTAGACATGTTGGATTACTTACTGGGCTTCCTGATGCGTATGGTCGTGGGAGAATCATTGGTGATTATCGTCGAATTGCTTTATATGGAATTGATTATTTAATGGAGCAAAAGAAAAAGGATTGGGATTATTTGGTTGGTCCTATGACAGAGGAACTGATTCATTTAAGAGAAGATGTTTCTATGCAGTATCGTGCATTAGATGAAATTAAAAAGATGGCTTTGAAGTATGGTTATGATATTTCAAAACCTGCGAAAGATGCAAAAGAAGCAGTTCAGTGGTTATATTTTGGCTATTTAGCAGCAATTAAGGAAAATAATGGTGCTGCGATGAGCCTTGGTCGTGTGGATGCCTTTTTGGATATTTATTTTGAAAGGGATTTAAACGATGGAACTTTAGATGAGAGGGGAGTTCAGGAATTAATTGATCAGTTTGTAATTAAATTAAGAATTGCTAGACATTTGAGGACACCAGACTATGATGAGTTATTTTCTGGAGATCCTACTTGGGTTACTTGCTCTATTGGTGGAATTACAGAAAAAGAAGAATCGATGGTTACCAAAACAAGCTTTCGAATTCTTCATACTTTAACAAATTTAGATCCAGCACCTGAACCTAATATGACCGTTTTATGGAGTGAAAAATTACCAGAAACATTTAAAAAATATTGTGCGAAGATGTCGATTGATACAGATGCAATTCAATATGAAAATGATGATGTGATGCGTCCAATTTATGGTGATGATTATGCGATTGCTTGTTGTGTATCTGCGATGCGAGTTGGTCGTGATATGCAATTCTTTGGAGCTCGTTGTAATTTAGCAAAAGCCCTTCTTTATTCAATTAATGGTGGAGTAGATGAGGTAAAAAATGAATTAGTAATTCCAGGTTTTGATAAAATGGAGGACGAAATTTTAGATTATCAAAAGGTCAAAGATGTCTATTGGAGTATGCTAGAGAGAATCGCTATTATTTATTCAAATGCAATGAATATTATTCATTATATGCATGATAAATATGCTTATGAAGCAGGGCAGATGGCTCTTCATGATACAGAAGTAAATCGATTAATGGCATATGGGGTTGCTGGACTTTCTGTAGTTGCCGATTCTTTGTCTGCGATTAAGTATGCAAAAGTAAAACCAATTCGCAATAAAGAGGGAATTGCGATTGATTTTGAAATTGATGGAGAATTTCCAAAGTATGGAAATGATGATGATCGGGTGGATTTGATTGCTAAGGAAGTTTTAGATAAGTTTTATAAAGAACTTGCTAGTCATGAATGTTATCGAAAGGCACATCCAACTCTTTCTGTATTAACGATTACCTCTAATGTCGTTTATGGTTCGAAAACGGGTGCTACACCAGATGGAAGAAAAGCTGGAGTTGCTTTTGCTCCAGGTGCAAATCCAATGCATGGAAGAGATATGAGTGGTGCTGTGGCTAGTTTAAATTCTGTTGCCAAACTAAACTATGCTGAGTGTTGTCGTGATGGAATTAGTAATACATTCTCTATTGTTCCAAGTTCTCTTGGACATAGTAAAGAAGAACAGATAGAAAACTTAGTTACTTTATTAGATGGATATTTTGTTCAAGGTGCCCATCATTTAAATGTGAATGTTTTAAATCGTGAAATGCTAATTGATGCGATGAATCATCCAGAAAAATATCCATTATTAACGATTCGTGTGTCTGGATATGCTGTTCGCTTTAATCGATTAACTAGAAAACAACAAGAAGAAGTTATTTCTAGAACGTTCCATGAGAAATTATAATGAAAATGGGTAGTGTAGACTCTATTGAGAGTTTTGGACTTGTTGATGGTCCAGGAATTCGTACAGTCGTATTTTTATCTGGATGCAAGCTTCGATGTAAATACTGTCATAATCCTGAAATGTGGAAAAAGGGAGTAGCTAATTATACTGCTTTTGATCTTGCTAAGCGAATTATTCGAAATAAGCCTTACTTTAGAAGAAATCAAGGTGGTGTTACTTTTTCTGGAGGAGAGCCACTTCTTCAAAGTGAATTCTTAATTGAGGTATGTAAAATATTAAAAAAGGAAGGCATTCATATTGCGTTAGATACTGCAGGAGTTGGAAACGGAAATTATCGTGAGCTTCTTTCTTATGTTGATCTTGTTTTATTAGATATCAAACATATTACGAAAGATGGATATCAAGAGATTACAGGCTTAGAAATGGATGAATTTTTGAATTTTATGAAAGCTCTTAATGAAAGTGGGAAAAAGGTTTGGATTCGTCAGGTTATTATCCCAGGGATGATGGATAATGATTCTTATTTGATGGGACTTCATGATATGTTGAAAGATATTAAAAATATTGAGCATATCGAGTTTCTACCTTATCATACGATGGGCAAGGAAAAATACAAAAAATTAGGAATTGTTTATCCATATGAAGATTTAAAAGAGATGGATCAGAAAAAATGTCAGGAGCTATATCAAAAATTTATGGAGGCATATTATGAAAAATGATCAAATTAAAAAGATTTATATTACTAGAGATGAAAATGCTCATCAACATAAGTACCCTAATCAAATTTTAATTGAATATGCTAATCGAGATTCTTCTTATTTTACATTGTCTTCTTCTTATCCAAAAAAGAAGGAAGTGGCAAAAGAAAAAGAAGAGCAGAAAATGGAAATGATTTTAAAAAAAATTCTGGGACAATTAAAAAAGGAAGATTATGATAAGATTGTTTTTGTTTCGGATGATGATAAATTTTTAGAAAGATATGTGAAACGTTCGATTCAGCAGCAAAAGATTCAAAAAGAAACAGAATTAGAAAATCTTTTTTTAACTGCTTCTCTTGGTACTTTTGCACTTGGTCATTTTTTACGGCTTCCTCCTTCTTTGGTGTTTTCTTATCTTTTTTCTTCTCAAGCGATTTGGAGAAATTTGAAGATAAGACAATTGTCTAAGAAGAAGTCCAAACTTTTAAAAAATCTTAAACTTCAGTTTAGTATATTTCTACTTGGATTGAGTCTTTCTAATTACTGTCATTCTCTTTCTGTTAATGTTGATTGTTTTGATTCTCCATATCAATATCAATTGAATCAGGATATTGATGCTTCTTTAGATCAACGTAGAGTTGTATTATCTAATTTAGATAATCCATTTCATGGAGATTGTACTTTTACTACAGAGGATGCAGCAGTAGATATTTTGATGGGAGCTTTTGATTATAATCCACTAATTGAAGAAGAAGATCGGCAGATTGCGATGAATTTGAGACAGTATATTGAAGAGAATCCTTATTTTAATTATGAAAAGTGTTATGAAGATTTTTGTTCTTTTGGAATCATTGATACCAATGTGGATTTGAATTCAATTGCAGCGCAGTCTTTTGAGGAATATATTGTCATTTATAATAAGAAAAATGTTTCTCAGGATTCCTATAAAACAACTTTATTGCATGAATTAATGCACCGAACAGGCCATTTAGATAATAAATCATTAAATGAGGGAATGACGACTTTGTTAGTTTCTGAATATATGATGGATTTTAATATCGATAATAATTATTTTGATCAGGTATTATTAACTAAGATTTTTTGTGAATTAGTTACTCCTGAGAAGATGTTAGAAGCTTATTCTAAGGAGGATATTGGTATTATTGAAGATGAGCTGTTAAAAATAAATCCAGATGTTTCGGATTGTCAGAATTTGTTTAAAATCTTGAATGAATATGGATTTAAAATGCATGATTATGGTAAAAATGGGAAGATGGAAGAGTTTTTTGAAGTGGAATCTCCTAAATTTAGAGAGCTTTTTCAAGAAGCTATTTCACCCTATCTTTATCATGCTAATTTAGAAGAAGATTCACTTTCTAGAATTCAAATTTATCTTAATAGTATTGGAAAACAAATGAATTGTACTGGAGCAGTTTATTTTAATCAAAATTCTAATCGTTTGGATTATGTAAAAGTTTATCATTCAAATGATTTGTCTATTTCTGATCATTCTATTTCTTATTATTAAATCAATTTATAAAAAGACCTATGATTCGGTCTTTTTTCTTTTATTTTTGAAAAATTTTAGAGATACTTCTTTAATTGATCGATTGATTTTTCTTGGAACTTTAAAAACTTCTTTGCTAGAGAAAGTTGTTCTTTATCTACTTCTTTATCATAGGATTTTATTTTCTTTTCGGTATCTAGACTTCCCATAGAGATTCCTTGAATTAACATGTCGGCAATACTTGAATCACTATTATCTTCTTTTACTTCTTTTTTAATTCCCATTCCTGCCATCATTTTGCTGATGGTTCCTTTTTCTTTAATCTCTTGATTTTTAGATTCTAGTTTTTCTTCTGCTTCTTTTTTCCAAGATCGGTATTCTTTTAGTATATCTTCTAAAATCCTTTTAATTTTATTGTCTTTTTCTTTTAAATCTTCTAATAGTTGTTCTAAGGTAAAACATGCCATTTCACTATCTTGATAGATGTGTTCTAATAATTCATAGTTTTCATTCATTGTTTTTTTCCTCCTTTAATTTTAGTGTGGTTTTTTTTAATTTTTTTATTCTTTCTTCTTTTTATTTGTGATATAATATGTGCGTTTGGGAGATGACCTTTTGTGAAATGTGAAAACGATCAATTGAAATCTTTATATTTTATTTATTCTAGGAATTTTATCACAAAAGAAGTGAATCTTCCCTTTCTTATTTCTGAATTTGTTGATTCTAAAGGAAAAAGGAAATATACTCATAAAACTTTTCCTTCTCATTATCTTAGAAAACGAAAAAATATTGATGATTTGAATTATTATATTGATTCCCTTAAGGAAAAATATCCTAATCTTAAGATATATTTTTATTCTACAAGAAAAGTATTATCAACAAAGGATTTAAGGGATGTTATTTATAAAAATGTTTTTCGTGAAATTTTAAATATATTGAAAGTACTTTTAACACAAGGAGTGTTATTTTATTTTGTTAGAGATTCTATTTTATTAGCTGTTCCTTTGAATTTTCTAAATGTTTTTTGTTCTGTACCAGAATTATTGCACTCATTTAAAAATTTGAATTTATTTTTGAAAAATTTTTATTCTAAAGGATTAAAGACGTTATATTTATTAGAACTTTTTTCTTCTTTTTGTCTTTTGTCAATGCCCATTTCAGCTTGTCATCATCGGTTACAAATAGGAGTAGATGCAACTGTTAATATGGATTCGAATCAAATGAAAGATGATTCTGTTTTTCAGGATATTTCTGTAGAAGAGAAAGTTGATATTCTTTATGATACTTTAGAGAATAATCCTAGTATTACAGAGAATCAGTATCAGTTCTTTGAGTATTTTCGTGAGTATTATGAGAAGAATCCTTATTTAGATTATGAAAGGCAAAGAAGAAGATTCGAAAGATTAAAGATTCATGAAAAGGCTTCGTTACCAAAGTATGTTTTAGGTAGGACTACTGTAATTGATGCTTTATGTCTTTCTACTTTTCAACTTGATCATTATGCGAATATTCAGTTAAAATATGAAATTTTTGATGCGCCTTATACTTCTTATCACGAGGGGATTCATTTGACTGGACGATTTCCTTATTCCTTTTTAACTGAGGGGATGACTGTTTTTATTACAGATGAATTTTATTCAGAACCATATTGGGTTTCTACTCGTTATATTTATTCTGATTATTTTGTTAGGTTGCTAGCGGAAGTTGTGGGATCTGATGTTTTACTTCAATCTTATTCTGAACAAAGCATGGGAGCAATTAATGATGCTTTGATTAATATTATTCCAGAAAGAGAGCCACGGGTTCAATTATATCGTGCTTTTGATAAAATAGAGTTTGATTTTAAACTTGGAACTGATGAGGCTCTTTTGGAGTCTTATCAGGAGGCATTTTTGGCATTATCTCCTTATGTAGAAGAAAAATTTGGAATACCACTCGATTCTATCAAATATGAAGATGAGTCTTCTTTTTATCAGCAATATATGAATTGCATTTTAAATCCAGAGGAGGATATTGAATTTCAAAAGGTGAAGAAGTACATTAATAAATAGAAGGATGTCTTTCTTTGAAAAAGCCTTCTTTTTTTTCTTTTTAAAACATGATAAACTACAAGAAAGGGAGGAAGTTCATGAGATTAGCAAATCATTGGAAGGATTATGAAATTATTGATAGTTCTAGGGGCTTAAAATTAGAACGTTGGAGTGATATTTATTTATTAAGACCCGATCCTCAGGTTATTTGGGATCGTGGTGATTTACTTGAAAAGTATCCATATATTCATGCTTATTATCATCGCAGTAATCGTGGTGGTGGTTACTGGGAAAACTTAAGGGACACCAAAGAATCTTGGAATATCCAGTATCGGAATTTAACTTTTCATATTAAGCAAATGGGATTTAAACATACAGGATTATTTCCAGAACAGGCAGTCAATTGGGATTTTATGATGGAGAAGATTGAATCTAGGAGGACTCCTGTTCGTGTATTAAATTTATTTGCCTATACAGGTGGAGCGACAGTTGCTTGTCTTAGTAAGGGAGCTAGTGTTGTTCATGTAGATGCTTCTCGTGGCATGGTGGATTGGGCCAAAGAAAATGTTTCTCTTTCTGGTTTTCGTGATGCTTCTGTTCGATTTCTTGTTGATGATGTTGTGAAGTTTGTTAAAAGAGAAATTCGTAGGGGAAATCGTTACGATGCTATTATCATGGATCCTCCTAGTTATGGAAGAGGTGCAAATGGAGAAGTTTGGGATATTGAAAGAGATTTAGATTCTTTGATTCAACTTTGTGTACAATTATTGAGTGATTCCCCATTATTTTTTTTAATCAATTCTTATACATCTGGTTTATCTACAGAAGTTGTGAATAATTTATTTCGGTTACATTTTAAAGATTTTTCTGGGACTTTTGAAACAGAGGAGATTGGTCTTCCAATTCGGGAACAGGGGTTAATTTTACCATGTGGGATTACAGGAAGGTATTTGTTTGATGAAGAGTAAAAAATTCGAAATTTTATATGAGGATAATCATGTAATTGTAGTATATAAAAAAGAAAATGTTTTAAGCCAAGGAGATGCCACATTAGATTTCGATTTGCTTACAATGATTAAGCAATATATTAAAGAGAAATATCAAAAACCAGGAAATGTTTTTGTGGGTCTTGTTCATCGATTGGATCGTCCAGTATCTGGAGTGATGGTTTACGCAAAAACGAGTAAAGCAGCTTCTCGTCTTTCTGAACAAATTCGTCTTTCTAAGATTGGAAAACAATATTTAGCAGTAGTAAATGGAATTTTACCTAAAAAAAAGGGCGAATTTCGGGATTATTTAAAGAAATTGGAGAATGGAAATACTATTGTTGTAGATTCTAAAAATGGAAAAGATTCTATTTTAGATTATGAGGTTTTGGAAGAGGTAGGAAATCAAAGTCTGGTTCGTGTTTATCTAAAAACAGGTAGACATCACCAGATTCGTGTTCAGTTTGCTTCTCGAGGATTTCCTTTGTATGGAGATCAACGATATGGAGTTCGAAATCAAAAACAAATTGCTCTTTCTTGTTATCATTTGTCTTTTTTTCATCCGATTACTAAAGAGAACTTAGTTTTTGAAAGATTTCCTGAGGTTCATGGTGTTTGGTCTTGTTTTTCATATTTGAAGAAGTAAAAAATTTCATAAATTTTTAAATGATAGAATTAGATTGCATTTTTTTGGTAAACTAATGGATAAATAGGAGAGGATTCTCAATGAAAAATAAAATATGGATCATTTTTTTTATCGTAGGATTATTGTTTTTAATTGCTGGAATCTTTTTGTGTTTTCCTTCTTTTGGTCTTTTAGAGGAAGAAGTGGAAAATACTTCTTTTGTTTTTAAAGAAACTGTTACTACAGAGGTATACTCTAAAGTCAGAATTTCTGATTTTGTTAGAATAGAGGATGGTGTTTTAGAAGATGAAGTAATCGATACTTCTGAACTGGGTGAGAAGGAAATTTCTTTTACTTATTATAATGATTATGGAAAAAAGAAGACTTCTACTTTTTTACTTTCTGTTTTTGATCGTACACCGCCTCTTGTTTGGGTTTCTGGTAGTTATACTGTTGTAAAAGGAAATGAAAAAAAATTAGAGGATTTAATTTTATGTGGGGATAATTATGATAAAAATCCCAACTGTAGAATTGAAGGAGATTATTTTTTTGATCAGGTTGGAGAATATCCATTAACTTATTTAGCAACTGATCATAGTGGAAATGAAACTAGAGAAGATTTCGTTTTAAAAGTTGTTGAAAAACAAGGTACTTCTACTTCAGAGAAAATTCAGTTAGAGGATGTGAAAGAGCGTTATTCTTCTTCTAATATTTCTATCGGAATTGATGTTTCTAAATGGCAAGAATCGATTGATTGGAAAAGGGTTCGAGAAAGTGGAATTCAGTTTGCGATGATTCGTTTAGGAACGCAAATTGGTCCAAAAGAAGATTCGAAGTTAGATTCTTATTTTTTAGAAAATATTAAGGAAGCTCAGAAAAATGGACTTTTGGTTGGTGTTTATTATTATTCTTATGCCTCTAGTAAAAAGGAGGCGAGAAATCAAGCAAAGTGGGTAGTAAAGCAATTAAAAGATTATTCATTGGATTTGCCAGTGGTATTTGATTGGGAATGCTATTCTATGTTCAATTCTTTTCATATTAGTCTTTATGATTTAAATCAGATTGCTCATTCATTTTTAAGTATCATAGAAAAATATGGGTATCAACCAATGATGTATGCTAGTAAAAACTATTTAGAAAAGATTTGGAATTTGTTAGATTATGATGTATGGTTGGCGCATTATACGAGGGAAACTAATTATGAAGGGGATTATAGAATGTGGCAGTTTACTAGTAATGGAAGGGTTCCTGGAATTTCTTCCGATGTGGATATGGATTTATTATATTTAAAAAATTATTAAAATTTTTATGTTTTTTCTTTTTAATTTATGAATTAAAAAGACTATTCAAAAAAATGAATAGTCTAAGGAATATTAGATTGCTTCTACAATTAGTTTAATTGCAGTTCTTTCTTCTCCATCAATTGTGATATCCGTAAAAGCAGGAATACAAACTAGATTTTTTCCAGAAGGTGCTACAAATCCTCGTGCAATAGCGATTGCTTTAATTGCTTGATTGAGAGCTCCTGCTCCTACTGCTTGAATTTCGACGCTTCCTTTTTCACGAAATACGTTGGCAAGTGCTCCTGCTACACTATTTGGGTTCGATTTTGTTGAAACTTTTAATGTTTCCATATTGTTATAATCATTCCTTTCTATATTTTTACTATATGAAAGAAAATGAAAAAAAAGACTCTGAAAAATGTCTTTTTATATTTCTTCTGTCGTATTTGTTATGGGTGGTTCTTTGGGCGGTTCTGTTGCAGTGGTTGCTGTTTGTGGGTGTTCTACTCCTTGAGTAGAAGTTTGAGTAGAAGTGCTTTCTTGTGCTTGTGTTGCTGGGATTGTTGGCACAACACCACCATATGGTTGATGCGTTTCTTCTACTACTGGTATATTTTGTGTAGCGTCTAATGGATTGTTTCCACCATAAATGGTTTTTTCTTCTACTGTTGGTTGTACAGTTGGTACTGGATTTTCCCCACCATATACAGAAATCATTGTTTTATCTAAATTTGTAGCCTCTGGTGTTTCTAATCCATTCGTAGTTGCAACTGTTTGATTTGTAATTGTTTCGGTAGAAACTATTTGAGGTTCTTTTGTTTCTGTTGCTTGTGTATTTACAGGTTCTGTAGTAGCTGGTGTTTGAACTGCTATTGGTTCTTTTGTAGTTGCGGTTGTTTCAATTGCTACTGGTTCAATTGTTGCAGTCGCTGTATTGGTTGTTGCATTTTCTATTGGTGCAATTGGTGATACGATAGTTTCTGTAGTAACTACTGGTTCTGGTTGCATTACTTGGGCTGGTTGGACTGGTTCTACAGGTATCGTTGTTGCCTCTGAAACCATTGGTGCTGTATTTTCTGATGATGTCTCCATTTTTTTTGCGTTTTTCTTTGCTTTTCTGTTTCCAACAATAAACAAAATAATTGCGATTAATAATAAAACTACTCCCACACTCACTAGAAGTCCTGGTATTGTAGTAAACCAATCTAGTTTAAAAGCTAAAATCATATTTCCATCTCCCTTATTCTATTAAAAGCATAACAAAAAAAAGGATAAATTGCAATTGTTTTTATTATATTTAGGTAGATATTGTAGAATTTTTTTATTTTTTTGATTTCTTGACAATGCTTATAGAAAATGAGATAATTTTAATGAAAAATATTTTATTTTTGATGATATGGTGGATAGTGATAGTATGGTTTTTAGTTCTATGATATTTTTGTGGTTGTTTTTACCCTTATTGTTGTTTTTTTATTTTATTAGTAAAAGTCGATTTAGAAATATAATTCTTCTTGTTGCAAGTTTAATTTTTTATGCTTGGGGGGAGCCTAAATATATATTTTTAATGTTAGCTTCTATTTTTGTTAACTATGTTATAGGATTGATTCTTGATCGATATCGAAAATATGATAAATTTGTATTGATTGTTGCTATTTTATTAAATTTAGGGATTCTTGGATATTTTAAATATTTTAATTTTTTTATTGATTTTATTAATAAAATCTTTGGTTTTTCATCAATTGGTTTTCGAGAGATTATTTTGCCGATTGGAATTTCATTTTATACGTTTCAGATTTTATCTTATATTGTAGATTTATATCGAAAGGAAATTAAGGTTCAAAAAAACTTTTTTGATTTGGCACTTTATGTTTCTTTTTTTCCACAACTTATTGCTGGACCTATTGTAAAATATAAGGATGTTGAAAAAGAAATTAAGCAAAGAACTGTGAATTTGGAATTATTTTCTTCTGGTATTCGAAGATTTGTATATGGTCTTTCTAAGAAGGTAATTTTTTCTAATACATTAGCACTTATTGTCGATTCTATTTATGACTCTGGGGTTACAAATTTAAATACACCATTGGTATGGCTTATTACAATATCTTATACGATGCAAATTTACTTTGATTTTTCTGGATATAGTGATATGGCAATTGGATTGGGTAGAATGTTTGGATTTCATTTTTCCGAGAATTTTAATCTTCCCTATATTTCACAATCAATTACTGAGTTTTGGAGAAGGTGGCATATTTCTTTATCTACATGGTTTAAGCAGTATCTTTATATTCCTTTAGGAGGAAATAGAAAGGGAAAGGTGAGAACTTACCTTAATTTATTTATTGTATTTTTTGCAACTGGATTATGGCATGGTGCAAGTTTTAATTTTATTGTATGGGGTCTTTATTATGGAGTGTTTTTAATTTTTGAAAAAATGATATTTCATAGATTTTTAGATTGGAATCCATATAAATTTCTTCATCATTTTTATGTAATGCTTGTTGTAATGATTGGTTGGATTTTGTTTCGTGCCAATAATCTATCAGATGCTTTTTATATGATTCAATTAATGTTTTCTTTTAATTTTAAGCAGACTTATGCTTTTTTACCATCATTTATTAATTTCAAAACAATTTTAATTCTTCTGTTATCTGTTTTATTTAGTGGAATTGTTCAAAAAGTCTTTTCTTGTCTTAGTGAAAAAGGTAGAAATAAAATAAAATATATTTATCATGAAAAATTGGAGTTTTTGGTTATTATATTTTTGATGATAATTTGTATTTTTGAATTAGTTGCTAGTTCATATAATCCATTTATATATTTTAGATTTTAGGTGATAAAGTGAAAAAGAATGATTTAATAATTACAATAATTTTTATTTTATTTTTAATTGGTCCAGGTGTTGTCTATTGGTTTGTTGGTGACTTGATGGATCATACTGTTTATGAAAATAGAAATTTATATCCAAAACCAGAGTTAACATTAAAAAATCTATCTCATTTTGCGAATGATTATGAAAATTATTTTAATGACCATGTTGCTTTTAAAAATGAGATTAGAAAGATCCGTTCTTCTATTTTGTATCAGGGTTTTCATACTGCTGCAGATTCTAGAGTAATATATGGAAAGAATGGATGGTTATTTTATAATAGTTCTGTTTCTCAGGATGCAGATTCAATTGATGATTATAGGAATTTTAGTAGTTATTCTAGGGTGGAATTAGATGAAATTAAAAATAATTTAGAGAATACCAGAGATCAATTAAACAAGAAAAAAATAGACTTTTATATTTTAATATTACCAAATAAGGAAAATGTTTATTCTGATTATATGCCAGATATGATTAAAAGAAATAAAGACAGAAAAGAAAGTAAAACTGAATTACTTCTTAATTATTTAGAAGATTCTTCGGATTTAAATATTGTATATCCGAAGCAGATTTTAGTACAATCTCGAAGGGAATATGATACTTATTTTAAATATGATACTCATTGGAATCCCTATGGTGCTTATTTGGGAGTCATTGACTTAATGAAAAAGATAGATTCAGAATTTGTGGTTCCAAAAGGAAAAATATCTAATGGAACTGGGAGCGGGGATTTGGCTTTGATGAATTTAACTGATCAGTTAACTGATGTTTTTCCTGTTGTTGATAATTTTTTAGAGGATATTGAATATACGTGTAATAGTGATATGCAGTTGGATGAGTGTTCTTCTAATGGAGTTTATGATCAAACGATTTTGTTTGTCGGGGATTCTTTTCGTACTGCTACAATTCCCTATTTGGCGAAGCTTTTTCATCATTCTATTTTTTTACATCATAGTATTTATGATTCTAATGTTATTGATCGATATCACCCAGATATTGTGGTCTATGAAGCAGTGGAGCGGTATTCTAACACTTTAAAAAGTTTTTCTTATCTTTTAAGAGAAAATTAGTTTTAAAACTTTAAAATGTTGATTTAATGATTGCGAAAAAATAAAATTGTGTTTATAATGATATTAAATTAAAAAGGAATCCATTATAATTTTCTTTTGCTAGAGAGTTCATGGCTGGTGAAATGGATGGGAATTATTTTATCTACTCCTTAGAGGGCTTCATTTGTTTTTGTAAAACGCTATCTAAAATGAGTTAATAAAGGGATGGTACCATTATTCATACTCCTTAAGTATCTTCCTTTTTTGTTTTGCTAGGTGGATAGTTTTATGGTTTTTCTTTGGAGTTTGAAACCGTTATTTATTTTGTGTAAATTAAATAGTATAAGAAATGAGGAAGAAGAGGATAATTTTATGTTAGATATTAAATTTGTAAGGGAGAATCAAGAGGCAGTTAAAGAGAATATTCGAAAGAAATTTCAGGAGGAGAAGTTACCTTTCGTAGATTATGTGGTAGAGTTAGATGAGCAAAAGCGTGCTTTTCAAGTAGAAGGGGATAAACTTCGTCAGGAAAGGAATGAAATTAGTAGTACAATTGGTACTTTGATGCGGGAAGGGAAGAAGGAAGAAGCAGAAGGAAAAAAAGCACGAGTTGTGGAAATTAATGAGAGATTATCAGAAATAGAAAAGAAAGAAACCGAACTTAGTACTTTATTGAAAGAAAAAATGATGGTGATTCCTCAAATGGTAGATGCTTCTGTTCCTGTTGGAAAAGATGATAGTGAGAATGTAGAAATAGAAAGGTTTGGAGAGCCAAAGGTTTCTGATTTTGAGATTCCTTATCATGCAGATATTCTTATGAAATTGAATGGTCTTGATAAAGATAGTGCTGGTAGGACGAGTGGAAATGGATTCTATTATTTGATGGGCGATGCTGCAAGACTTTCAACAGCAATGATTAATTATGCGAGAGATTATATGATTGATCAGGGGTTTATTTATTGTATTCCACCTTTTATGATTCGTAGTGATGTTGTGAACGGGGTTATGTCCTTTGCTGAGATGGATGCGATGATGTATAAGATAGAGGGGGAAGATTTATTTTTAATTGGGACTAGTGAACATTCAATGATTGGTAAATTTAAGGGGCAAATGATTAGTCAGAGTGAACTTCCAATTACCATGACTTCCTATTCTCCTTGTTTTAGAAAAGAAGTAGGAGCTCATGGGATTGAAGAACGTGGAATTTACCGGGTACACCAATTTGAAAAGCAGGAAATGATTGTTATTTGTGAACCGAAAGACAGTATGGATTGGTATCATAAAATGTGGAAGTATACAGTAGATATTTTTAGAAATATGAATATTCCTGTTCGCACTTTAGAGTGTTGTACAGGGGATCTTGCGGATTTAAAGGTAAAATCTTGTGATGTGGAGGCATGGAGTCCAAGACAGCAGAAGTATTTTGAGGTAGGTTCTTGTTCTACATTAGGAGATGCACAAGCAAGACGTCTTGGAATTCGAATTAAGGGGGAAAAGGGGAATTATTTTGCTCATACACTCAATAATACTGTTCTTGCTAGTACACGTGCTTTGATTGCTTTTTTAGAGAATAACATTAATGTGGATGGTTCCGTAAATATTCCAAAGGTACTTCGTCCTTATATGGGCGGAAAGGAAAAAATTGAGATGAATCAATAAATTAATAAAGGAAGGAAAGATGTAGTATGAAGTTTTATGTATGTCCAATTTGTGGCAATGTTATAGTGGTAACAGATGAAAAACCTATCACTTGTTGTGGAGAAAAATTAAATAGTCAAGACATAAAAAAAGCTGAGGGAAAGCATTGTTTATTAATTGAAGAACAAAATAACAATATTCATTTAACCTCGGAACATGGAATGACTAAGGAACATCATTTGAATTTTATTGCTTATGGTAAAAAAAATCAATATGTGGTGGTTAAGCTTCCTAAAGAGTTAGCAGTTGATGTTGTTTTAAAAAAACAGGAGGATGCAGAGATTATTTTTGGATGTAATCAACATGGAATTTTTAGAAACGGGTAATGAACGTTTCTTTTTTATTTTTTACTTTAAATTTTTATATCATGTTTTGTAACCTAAGATGTTTGATTTTTTGAGAGTTTATTAAAAATGAAAGATAAAGAGCTGATTTCTGTTATTTTTTTCCATATAGGATAAATTTTAGTATTTTAGATTTATTCGTAATGATTGAAAGTAGAGTTGAAATACCAGTGGCTGTTATAAAAATACTGAATATTCTTAAATTACCACTTTTAGTTCCTATATTTAGGCATAGGCATTGACATAAATATATTTCAAGTGAATATTTCCCAAAAAAGGAGAGAATGTCATAAAGCTTTTTAATTTTAATATATTTAATAAAATTGTAAATTATAATAATAGCGCAAATGGAAACAGAATAAAAGATCAATAGGTCATCTATATATACACTAAATTTAGGAAAGAGATATAGATAAATAAGTATCGATGGAAGGATTAAATATTTTGTCTTTTTTAATATCTGTGGATATTGTGCTAAGTAATATCCTAAGGAAAAAAGAGGAAAATAAATTTGAAGTCTTAAAATTCCAAAGTTTTGATTTGGAAGAAAATGAATAATGATTCCTATGGTTATCGTAAAAATTAGGCTAAATTTTTCATACTTTTTGTTAAAAAGGTGATTTTGTAAAAAGAATATCATGTCGCATATAAAAACGATATATAGAAACCATATGACAATATCTGGGTGATATAATAAGTGTTTTGTGTATTCTAAAATGGAATTTGGAAATGGGATAAATTCCTTAATTCCAACGAAATTGAAATCTTTCATTATATAGATTAAGTAACTCCAAATAATTGTAGGAATCATTAGTCTTAGGAAACGTTTTTTTAGAAAATTAAAATCATAATTTTTATTATAGGCTTTTAGAGTATATCCTGATAGTATCATAAATAGTGGCATATGAAAGCTATAAATAATGCGAAAGATTAATACATCTGTGTATCCTGTTATCAGTCCTCTTTGTACTGCGTGACCTAGTAAAACTGCTAAGACAGCAATTCCTTTTAAAATATCTATTGTTTGATTTCTATTTTTCATTTTACACCTCTTTTATCTTTAATTTGTTGGTTTAGTAAACTAGTTAAAGCTCTATGTCTAGTTTATAAATAATTTATAAAAAAAACAAGATTTTTTAATATTATATGAGTGATTTGTTGAATTCAAAAACGAGAGATATGATTGCTATTTTGTAGTAATATTGCGTTATTGAATTGCTTTTATTTCATATATAAAATTGTTAAAAATGATATATTCCCTTGAGAAAAGTTTTATTTTGTTTTATACTTAATTATAAGAAGTATTTCAATGACCATAGGTTTTAGAAATGATTCAGATATTGTTTATTATTTCAATTATAAATCGAAAAATAAAATTTTTTAAAAATTGTGTGATATTTTGGAAAATAGAAAGAGTGGTACGATGACTAAAGTTGATAAAAAGAAACGTGGAGAAAATTATGCGATTAAAATAGAAAATGTTTCCAAGAGTTTTAAATTATTTTATGATAAGCATTATACTTTAAAGGAAAGACTTGTTTTTTGGAAAAATAAGAAATGTGAGATGAAAGAGGTTTTAAGAGAGATTTCTTTAAATATAAAAAAGGGAGAATCTGTGGCTTTGGTTGGAATTAATGGAAGTGGAAAGAGTACTCTTTTGAAATTGATGACTAAAATCATTTATCCAACTTCTGGAACGATTTCGATTGATGGAAAACTTACGTCTTTATTAGAATTAGGAGCAGGTTTTCATCCTGATTTTACAGGGAGAGAAAATATTTATTTTAATGCTTCTATTTTTGGATTAACAGCCGCTGAGATTGATTCTAGAATTAATGAAATTATAGAGTTTTCTGAACTTGGTAATTTAATTGATAGTCCAGTTCGTACTTACTCTTCTGGTCAATATATGCGGCTTGCTTTTTCTGTAGCGATTAATGTTGATGCCGAAATACTTTTGATTGATGAAATTCTTGCAGTAGGTGATCAGCATTTTCAAGAGAAGTGTTTTCAAAAGCTTGAGGAGCTTAAAAAATCGGATAAAACAATTGTGATTGTAAGTCATAGTTTGGGTTCTATTTCACAATTTTGTGATCGTGCTGTTTGGATTAATAATGGTAGAATTGCTATGGATGGTACCATTCATGAAGTGATAGAAAAGTATTTAGAGGTGTGTGGATAATATGAAAGAGCTATTAACAAATCTATATAATTATCGCCAGCTTTTAAAAAGTAATGTAAAAAAAGAAATTCGTGGAAAATATAAAGGATCTTTTCTAGGAGTTTTATGGTCTTTTGTTAATCCTTTGTTAACAGCTTTAGTTTATGCGATTGTTTTTCCTATTATTTTGAGGAGTGCAGAGCCTAATTATGTTACATTTATTGTCATTGGAATTCTTCCCTGGACATATTTTACAACCGTAATTATGCAGGGAACTACTACAATTTTAATGAATGCGGCGATTATAAAGAAAGTATATTTTCCAAGAGAAATTTTGCCAATTTCAATTAATGTGAGTGGAGTAATTAATTTTTTGATTTCTTGTTTAATTATTTTTATATTTTTAATTTTTAGTGGGATAGGATTTAGTTGGTATCTTGGTTTCTTACCACTAGTAATTATTACTCAGTTTGTTTTACAACAAGGAATTATATTTATTACAAGTGCGATTAACGTCTATGTTAGAGATGCTGAATATATTATTAGTTTTATAATTAATATGTTGTTTTATGCAACTCCTATCTTGTATTCAGCTAGTATGTTTGAGCATAGTGCATTGAATTGGATTATCAAATTGAATCCAATGGCAACGATTATGAATTGCTATAGAGATATTTTGTTTTATCAATCAATGCCAGCGCTTTTAGAATTGATTATTGTTTTATTAGTAAGTTGTGTATTGTGCTATATTGGATTTAAGATATTTAAAAAATTGGAAAGGAACTTTGCAGAAGAGGTTTGATAAGTTTTTGATTTGTTATATAAAATAAAAAGGCAGAAAGGAATGATGAAAAAGATGAAAAAATGTGATGTCATTATACCGGTTTATAAGTCGCCAGAATGGGTAAAATTGTGTGTATATGCGTTATTTAAAAATACAGATGAAAAGCTTTTAAATCAGGTTTATTTAATTAATGATTGTGATGATGAGTTTACGATTCATTGTTTAGAGAATTTGAAGAATAAATATGGAACTAAAATAAATATTTTAAAAAATGATAAAAATTTGGGTTTTATCAAGTCTTCTAATCGAGGGTTGAGGCTTTCTAAGGCAGACTATGCTCTATTGTTAAATACTGATTGTTTGGTTTCCAGTGGTACTATTGAAAAATTAATGAAACATATGGAGAAAGATTCAAAGATTGGTTTAATTTGTCCAATCTCTAGTAATGCAGCAAATCTTACTTTAGAAATGTTTGAGGGATTTAGTTATCATCAAATGGATGAATTACTTGAAAAAAAGTTTAAAGGAATGACTTTTGATGCTTGTACAGTAGTTGGTAATTGTTTAATGATTAGTAAGGATTGTTTAAAAGCCGTAGGCTTTTTGGATGAAGAATATGGTCTTGGATATGGAGAGGAAACAGATTATCAATTCAAAGCAATGTCCAAGGGATTTCAAGCGAAGGTTGCAATTGATACTTATGTTTTTCATAAATCTGAAGTTTCTTTTGGGACATCCAAAGAAAAACAGGAACGGCTTAGAAAAAATAGGGAGTTGTTTTTTTCTAGATGGGGAACTGAATATCATCACGAGATGCAGAAATATGAGAAAAATGATCCAATCGTCTATATTCAAAATAATTTAACAGAACAGGATAAAATTGGTCAGATAGATAGTTTGTTTTATTTAAATGGAATTGTGCAAAATGCTGGTGGAGTACATGTTGTCGTTGATATTGTTAATTATTTAGTTATCAATGGTGAAAGAATTAACATTTTATATGATTTTATGGCAGATTATAAAGAAATTATGTTGTTTACGCCAATTCCATCTTCTAAAGTAGATCATTTTGAACCCAAACAAATCATTTCTACTATTTACCAGACAACCTTTACAGCTAAGAAAATTGCAGATAAAAAGAGAATAAAGCTATTATCCTTTGTTCAAGGATATGAAACGTATTTTGAAAATGGTTCTGTATATGGGATTGTTGAAACTAGTTATAAATTAGCTGACTCTTTGTTTACTATTTCGAAATATTTACAGGATGAATTAAAAACAGTGTTTAATCAGGATTCTACTTTAATAAAAAATGGAATTCATTATGATTTAATTGGAAATAGGAATTTTCATAAAAAGGTAAAAGTAATTACCCTTATATTAAGAAATAATGTGATGAAAGGCGATTGGCTTTTACTAGATATTATTAAAAAAATTGGTAATCGATATCATGATTTAGAAATTAATGTGGTTTATTCTACCAGTAATATTGAATTTCCATATATTTCAAATAATAGTATTCGATTGAATAAGATATTAGGTCCACTTAGTAGAAATGATGTTTATCAATTATTACAGCAATCAGATGTTTATATTGACTGTTCGTTATCTGAGGGATTTGGGTTAACTGCATTAGAGTCTATGGCTGCTGGATGTGTACCAATTGTTTCCAACTCTAAGGGTGTTTTAGAATATGTTGAGGATGGTAGGAATGGTTTTGTAATTCAGGAGATGAATGATTCAGATGCCTATATAAAATGTTTGGATCAATTGATTGAAGATCATACGCTGTATACTTCACTCAAGAACAATGCTTCGATTACTGCTCAAAGCTTTGATTTTGATAAAATCATTGATATTTATATTGATTATTTACATAATAATCGAAAGTTTAAAACGAAAAAGGAAAAGTTAAACGAACAAGATAAGATTATAGTAAATAGTATGACCAAAACACAATCGACGCAAATTGGGAAGAAAAGAAAAATCTATAAGCTTGCAAGGATAATACCTAAAGGTGTAAAAAATAGACTTAAAAAAATTATTACTTTTTTGTATTTTTGCTTTGAACATTAAATTTTTGGGGGGAATTCATAATGGAAAAAATATATGTAACAAAGCCATATTTACCAGCTCAGGAGAAATATGAGAAATTTTTGAGTGAAATATGGGAAACACAAATTTTAACGAATAACGGGCCTTTAAGTCAACGGTTTGTTACAAAACTGAATCAATTGATTGATCATGATAAGATTAATGTGTTTTGTAATGGACATCAGGCATTAGAAATCGCATTAAAAAGTTTGGAAATGAAAAATGGTGGTGAAATTATAACGACTCCATTTACTTTTGTTTCTACAACTCATGCGATTGTTAATGCTGGATTTAAGCCTGTTTTTTGTGATATTAAAATGTCTGATTATACGATTGATGAAGAGAAAATAGAGGATTTAATTACAAAAGATACAGTGGCAATTTTGGCAGTTCATGTTTATGGATTTCCATGCAATGTTGATAAAATTCAACAAATTGCAGATAAGTATCATTTAAAAGTAATTTATGATGCTGCACATGCTTTTGGAGTACGTTATCATGGGAAAAGTATTTTATCCTATGGGGATGTTTCGATTGTATCTTTTCATGCGACAAAATTGTTTCATACAATTGAAGGCGGAATGTCAGTAAGTAAAGATTCTGATGTTTTTGAAAGACA
The DNA here is from genome assembly GCA_947571655.1 of uncultured Caryophanales bacterium. Classification (GTDB taxonomy): domain Bacteria; phylum Bacillota_I; class Bacilli_A; order RF39; family UBA660; genus Alloscybalousia. The sequence goes on along the minus strand of CANOYR010000001.1, from coordinate 24,101 downwards.
ACAAAAGATTCAGAATTTTGGAATTACTGATTATGATTCTGTTGATTATATAGGGACCAATGCTAAAATGAATGAATTTGAAGCAGCCATGGGACTTGCTACAATTGATGATTTGGATATGATTATTAATACTAGAAAGAATTTAATTGAACTTTATAAAGAGGAATTATCTAGTATTGAGGGGATTATAACTTCTGAATATGATAAGGATTATGTTCAGAGTAATTATGCTTATTTTCCAGTTTTTATTGACTCTACATCATATGGTTTAAATCGGGATCAGGTAAAAGAATTGTTAGAAAGTCATTTTATTTATCCTAGAAAGTATTTTTATCCACTGACTAGTGATATGAATTGTTATCAAAAGAAATATTCTTATTTTTCTGATTATTCTTTAGATAGTGCACATTATGCTTCTGATAATATTTTAACATTACCTATTTATTATGGTTTAGAAGAAGAGAATGTAAAAAAAATATGTAAGGTTTTAAGGAGTAAAAGATAATGAATTATTTAATTGGTGCAGGAGGTCATGCCTCTGTTATTGAAGATATTGCAGGGAAAAGAGAGTTTTCTTTAGATGGTGTGTTTTATGATGGAAATGTAGAAAATTTAACGAAACTTGTGAGGATAGGCTCTATTGAAGATGTGAAAAAATACCTTCAGGGGAATCGCTTGATGATTGCTTTTGGTAATATTACAAGTAGAATTCAATTAGCAAAATTTCTTGAACAAAATAATGCGCAATGGTTTACTTTGGTAGATCCAACAGCAACAGTTGCTAGTAATGTGAGTATCGGAGAGGGAACTGTTATTATGCCCCATGTTGTTATTAATGCAGGTGCTAAAATAGGAAATCATGTAATTATTAATACTGGCTCTATTATTGAACATGGATGTACGATTGAGGATTATGTTCATATTTCTCCTGGAAGTACAATTTGTGGAAATTCTATGATTCGATCTGGAAGCTGGATTGGGGCAGGAAGTGTCGTAATTGGAGCAATCGAAGTAGGAGAGAATTGTATTGTAGGTGCGGGGAGCGTTGTGATTCGGGATATTGATTCTAATACTAAGGTTGTTGGTCATCCTGCGAAATTGTTAAAAAAATAAGTAGTCTTGGAGGAAATATGAAAAATAATATTGATCATTTTTTTCTTTCTCCATTAATAGAAACAGAAAAATTTCGTAATGTTTTGCTTGTTGGGAATTTATGTGATGAAGTTTTTAGAGCTTGTTTTATTTCTGTTTCTAATATCGGTGGGAGTTTGATTGTATCGGCAGATCAAGCTGTAAAGTTTGATAATAGAATTATTTATTGTGATAAAAATAGTACAAGTATTTTTCCAATTCTGCAGTTAAAAAAGATAAAGTTGGATTTACTTTTGATTGAGGAATATATTGATGGGATAGAAAAAATATTAAATGTAGTGATGAAGAAGAAAGGCTTGATTATTGTTAAAAAGTCCCTTTCTATTAAGGATATTAAAAAAATAGGAGTGTCTATTCATCAGATATTTGAAACGAAAGATTATTTCTTTTTTATTACAAAAAATAATAAAAACTTAGAGTATTATAAGGATATTGAGAAGCGTTTACTTAGTATTGAAGAGAAAATTCAATTTAATGTTTCTAGAAAGAAACCCATAGTGGGAGTCGGTGTATTAACTTATAATCATAAGAATTATATTCAGGAGTGTTTAAATGGAATTTTTAAGCAAAAGGGAGATTTTCAAATTCAATTGCTAATTATTGATGATTTTTCTTCTGATGGGACAGAAGCAGAAATTGAAGAATTCTTAGAATCTAATACCAATGAACGAATCAAGGTTCAATATATTAAAAATTCTAAGAATACGGGAATGATTTATAATTTAAAGGTACTAATGAATTTTTTTAAAGACACGGATTATTTTACATTTTGTGAAGGTGATGATTATTGGATTTCTGATTTTAGAATTCAGAAGTTTATTAATTATATGAAGTTGAATCCGTTTGTGTCCGTAGCATTTAATTCTATTTACTTGTATAGCGAACGGGAGTTTTTTAAAAAGAATGAAAATCACTTTTCCCTAGTGAGAAGGTTTTATAATACGAGGGACTTAATTAATAAAAGTAATCTAATTGGTAATTTTAGCTGTTGTTTTTATAATTCCAGTTATTTAGATGGATTAAAAGAAGATGCTTATCATTTGACGCTTTATGATTTATTGTTTAATGCTATTTATTCAAACTATGGATTTATTGGGCATCTAGGAGAGTATTTATCAGTATATCGATATCATGAGAATTCTGTTTGGTCTTCTAAAAAGGAATTACAAAAGTCTCAAGAATTGTATGCTTGTATTGATCAATATAATCAATATAGCAATTTTACTTATGATATAGAGTATAGAAAATTTCAAGATTCAATATTAAAAGATGTTATTCCCAATAATTTCTTCGATAAAGATTTAGTAATTATTGATAATGTTTTTCCTAATGAACTTAGTCAATTTAGTTATCAGGAAATTACCTCTTACTTAGATTATTATGAGAAAAGCATTTGTTTGTCTACAGGCTTATTTTTTCCTTGTTTTAATAATAGTAGTAGTCTAGATGAAGCAATTCGAAGATATAAACGAAGTCATCTAGATTTACATACAAAGGTAATAGAATTTAATGATGATAGGATTCGAATATATCACCCTAAATTATTGTATTTTATATTTTTGAGTTCTGTGAAACTGGGTTGGAGTTATATATTAGAAAAAAAGAGACCCTTTGTATTTGAGTTATATCCAGGGGGGGGATTTGCCTTTGACAATCCAGAAAGTGATTATATATTAAAAACGGTAATGTCTTCTAAGTACTTTAAAAAAGTGATTGTTACTCAAAGTGTGGTTCGTGACTACTTATTAAAGAAAAAATTCTGTAAACCTCATCAAATTGAGTATATTTTTGGTGTTGTTATGCCTTTAGAATCTTTAAAAAAGGATTATGAAAAATGCAATTATGGGATTGATAAAAAATCTCTGGATATTGTTTTTATGGCACATAAATATACGGAACGTGGGGTTGATAAGGGGTATGATATCTTTATTGATGTTGCGAAAAAGCTTTCTAAGAAGTACTCTAATATTTATTTTCATGTAGTAGGTGGATTTTCTGAAGATGATATCGATATTTCTGGTATTAAAAAAAGAATCAAGTTTTATGGTAGCTTACCTGGGAATCAATTAGATCAATTTTTTCTTGATAAGGATATCATAGTATCGCCGAATATTCCAAATCAAATTTTTCCTGGCTCTTTTGATGGTTTTCCGACTGCTAGTTGTACAGAGGCAGGTCTTAGGAAAACGGCAATATTTTGTACAGACCCATTGTTAATGAATCATGGCATATTTGAAGATCAGAAGGAAATTGAAATTATTGAGCATGATGTAGACAATATTGTAAACCGAATTGATTATTATTATCATCATCCGAATGAATTAAAGAAATTGGGTCAAAATGGTTCTAATTCTATTAAGAAAGTTTATGGTTATGATCGTCAAATAAAGTCTAGAATTGAGGTTTTAAATAAAGTATTAGGAAGGAAAAAGTAAGTATGAAAAAAGTAAAAATTAGTGTATTAATCCCATCTTATAATCACGAACCATATATTGCTCAGGCAATTGATAGTGTGCTAAATCAAACTTTTCAGGAGATTGAGGTGTTAATTGGAGATGATTGTTCTACCGATCATTCTAGAGATGTTATCAATTCCTATACTGATTCTAGGATTCGAAAGTTCTTTTATGATTCTAACTGTGGAGGGTCTGAGAATTTGAATAAACTAATTGGTTTGGCTAATGGAGAGTATATTGCCATTTTAAATTCTGATGATTATTGGGAGCCTGATAAGTTGGAAAAACAGTATCAGTTTTTAGAAAGTCATAAGGATTATGCGGCTTGTTTTACCTGGGTGCAATACATTAATAAGCATGGTGAAAAGACATTCCCAGAAACGAATGTTTTTATCCAAAAAAATAAGAGTCAAGCAGAATGGTTACAGTATTTTTTTACGAAGCAGAATTGTTTATGTCATCCTAGTATTTTGATTCGAAGACATATTTATGATGAAATTGGAAAATATAATGTAAGATGTCGGCAAATTCCTGATTTTATGTTATGGATTAAATTGGTTAAGAAGTATCCGATTTATGTAATGCCAGAACCATTAGTAAATTTTAGATGGTTAGATGAGGGAAAGAATACTTCTGGATTTTCTATTGGCAATATGAATCGAACTTATCAGGAATATCATATGTTAGCAGAGGAGGCTTTTGATGATTGCCCCTTGGAAATGTTACAAGAAGCATTTAATATTAATAAAAAGAAGTGTCTAAAGAGTGATGTTTTATATGCCTATGAAAAGAATATGATTTTGTTTAATAGTAATGTACTTGGGAATATGGGGAAACTAGTTGCTTATTCTAATATTGGGAAATTATTGGAAGATGAAAAAAATCGTGATCTTTTAAAAGAGGAGTATGATTTTGATATCAATAGTTTTTATAAGATGGGAGAAGATTTATCTTTTCACCCAGTAAATATTACTCAGACAGTTGAGAAGGTACCAGATAAAATTGCTTATTCTCGTGGTTATAAATTTCTTAATAAAATTTATGGTTCAAAATTTTATTCTATTATAAAGAAAGTTAGAAATTAAGTGGGTTGAAAGAGGGGTAAGATGAAAAAGAAGCAGTGGTTTTTTTTCGGGGCGTTTTTGTTATTATTGATTTATTATTTTTCAGTTCCTATGAATATTTTTTGGGATAGTGGTCATTATATGTCTTTTGTTTCCATTTTTGAAGGGAGTCTTCCTTGGAAAAGCTGGGATATTGTGCGGGGCCCTATTTTTCCACTCATTATTTATTTCAGTAACTTTTTGTTTGGAAAAACGTCTCAGGGGATTTTAATCTTAGGTTTTATTTTCTATTTTGGTATGCTCATTGCGGTAAAATTGATTTTGGATGAAATTTTTAAGAGAGAAAAAAAGAAGAAAAAGAATATCTTTTATATTGGGATTTTTTCTTTCTTAATTCTAAATCCTATTATTTATGGATATTATCATGCGTTATTAACAGAGTTTGTTGCCATGTCAGTTTCATTGTTTATGTGTTATTTTTCTTGGAGATGGATCAAGTCTTCTTTCTTTCAGGAGAAAAAGAATTATCTCTTTTATAGTTTATTATTTTTAGTTGGAACGATTTTCTCTTGGCATTTAAAGCAACCGTATGTATCTATCACCATTTTTCCAGTAATGATTGCTGGTATTATTTCTGTGATTTGTAATTGGAATTTAAAGAATGTTGTACAAAGATTGGGCACTATTTTCTCTTGTATTATTGCTTTAATTGTTAGTATCATTTTATGGAATCAATTTTTGGCTCATCAAGGGATTCGTTTGGACACCGATCGTAACGTAACTGCGTCCTTTGGAAATCAATTGATTGTTGGTTTAAATAATTATGAGGTAATTGATAATAGTAATGAATTAACCACAAGTAAATTTTTAAGTAAAGAGGAACAAAAATTAGCACAGGATTTTAGTAAAAATCGGGTAGTGAATATTAAGAAACCAAGTGGTGAAGTGATTGATCAAGAAATTTTATCATTAAATCAATCTGGTAATATTAAAACAGGAACTGCTATTCGATTTATTTTAAAACAGATGGTATCTCATCCTTATTTAGTTTTAGAATCTTATGTTTCTAATTATTTAGCGATTGCTAATATTTATTCAAAAAGTACAGAAGATAGTGTTTCTTATTCAGTTAATAAGAAAGTTTCATTATCCTATTGTCATGAAAATTGTTCCATTGCAACTGATGTTGTGAAGAAAAAATCTAATATTTCCTATATGCCTGAGGAATCTTATCAGCGTGTTATTAATTATGAACAATATAATGCTTCACCGATTATTTTTAGATTTTTATTAGAAAGTTTGTCCGATATTAGTAATCATTTATTTCAGCTAATTTTGCTCATTTTACCACTTCTAGTGATTGCTTCTACTGTTTCAATTTTGAGAAATAAAAAATCAAAGTATCAGGATTTGTTAGCGATGATTATTATTTTATGTTGGTATAGTCTACTACATATTTTAGTTCATGTAGTTACAGGTGCAAATATCGATCGTTATGCTTCCCCTGTCTATATTCCTATTGTGTTGTCGTTTATTTTATATGGATATTATATTTCAAAGAATGTAAGAAAAAAGAAAGAAAAGTAGTGATAGATATGAAAAAGGATAAGGTTTTGTTTGTAATTCCTGCTTATAATGAAGAAGAAAATATTGGTAAAGTTTTGAAAGAGATTAAAAAGGATGCACCATTTGCCGATATTTTAGTAATCAATGATTGTTCTAAGGATTATACGGAAAAAATTGTTGAAATTGAAAAAGTGCCATGTATTTCTGAAGTTTTTAATTTAAAGTATGCGATGGCAGTACAGACGGGAATTAAGTATGCTTCACAGAATGATTATGATTATGTGATACAGTTTGATGCTGATGGTCAGCATATCGCAAAAGAGGCTATTCGATTGTTAGATACGATGAAAAAGGAAAATTGTGATATTGTAATTGGTTCTAGATATTTAGAAGATACTGGATATCCATGTCCTTTTTTTCGAAGAATGGGAACTAGATTTTTTTCTTATATTATATGGATTACTTGTAAACAAAAAATTGCGGATCCTTTATCTGGGTTTCAGTGTTTAAATAAAAAAGTCATTCATCGATATTCTAAAATGGGAAATTATCCAGAATTTCCAGATGCAAATTTAGTAATTGAAATGTTATTATTAGGATACGAAATTAAGGAAATTCCAGTAAAAATGAAACTTCGAGAAGTAGGCGTTAGCATGCATGGTGGAATTATTAAACCCATTAAGTATATGATTAATATGTTTTATGCGATTGTATTTATTATGATCCAAAATCCGAGAAAGAGGAGGAAATAGTATGAAAAATATATATTTTATTTTAATTTCTCTCATGGCAATTATTTATGTTGTTTATGAGGTAAGAAAAAAGAGATTTTCTGTTAAGGAAAGTTTTTGGTGGGTTATTGCTTCTATTATTATGTTAATTTTATCAATTTTTCCATATTCTATTGATCGAGTGGCCAATTTTTTAAATATTGATTATTCGCCATCTTTATTATTTGTTATTTGTATTATATTTTTATTATTTATTAATTTTAAAAATAGTAAGATGATATCGGAACATCAAGAAAAAATTGTAGAACTTGCTCAGCATATTGCATTATTAGAGGCAGAAGTAAAGGGAATGAAAGGAAAAAAGTAAATGAAAGTAGTATTAACAGTTATTTATGTTTGTTTAACGACACTTGGAATTTTTTTAATGAAACTGGGTGGAAATTCGTTATCTTTGTCATTTCAAAATGGAATTCAGTTTAAAATTGGTTTTATTACGCTTCTTGGATTTTTATCCTATCTTTTTAGTTTTTTGTTGTGGCAGAGATTGGTTATATCTTTTGACCTTAGTTATATTGTTCCAATTACAACTGGTATTACGCAGTTGGTTATTTTACTTCTTGGAATTTTATTCTTTAAAGAGCAGGTCAATTTTATTGGAATTATCGGTTCTTTGCTTGTTATTTTAGGAATTGTGTTAATGGCAATTGGTAAGAGGTAGTTTTATGAAAATTACATTAATTACAGTTTGTTTTCATTCTGAATTGACCATTCGAGAAACTTTTGATTCAGTTTTAAAACAAACATTTAAGAATTATGAGTATTTGATTATTGATGGAAAAAGTAAAGATAAAACATTGGAGATTATCAAGGAATATGAGCCTCGATTTCATGGAAAATTGAAATGGATTTCTGAAAAGGATAGAGGTCTTTATGATGCGATGAATAAGGGAATTCAAATGGCTACAGGTGATATTATTGGAATTCTTAATTCTGATGATATTCTAGCTAGTCATAAAACTCTAGAAATGATTGAGAAAGCTTTTAATAAATATCATTGTGATGGGACTTATTCTGATTTAGAAATTCGTGATGAAAAGACCATGAGTCAGATTATCAGGAAATTAGTTCCTAAAATAGGAAATTATAAACTAGGATGGTATCCTCCACATCCTACGCTTTATCTTAAACGGGATGTTTATCAAAAACATGGTTTTTATAATCAATCTTATCCGATTGCAGCTGACTATGATTTTATGTTACGGGTCATGAAAGATTCTTCTGTTTCTCTTTTTTATATTCCAAAAACTTTCGTTTATATGCGTAGTGGAGGGATCAGTACGAATGGGGTTCGTGGTTATTATCAAAGTTTTTGTGAATCTTACCTAGTTTTAAGGAAAAATAAAATAAGATTTCCATTTTTAGTGAACCTATTTCGTACTTTTCAAATATTTTTCCAATTACTTGGTTCTAAATTTTTAAAGAGGAGGTAATTTTTTTAACCAATTGGATTTTTTCTCGGTATGATATAATCGAGGAGTTTTTAAATGATAGAAGAATTATTAAGTGATATTGATGGGCATTCTTTAGATTTAGAACAGCGAAGGGTAGTTTTAGATGAATCTGATTTTCTTTTAGTAATAGCATCTGCTGGGAGTGGAAAGACGTTAACAATTCTTGGAAAAATTCGTTATTTAATTGAGATTAAAAAGATTCCTCCAACGGAAATTTTGTGTCTTTCCTTTACGAATGATACGGTTTCCCATTTAAAAAATAAGTTGTGGGAGAATTATCATTATGAAATTCCTGTTTATACATTTCATAAATTGTCTTTGGAAATTCTAAAAGATGCTTCTTTTTCTATCGCACCATCTGATTATTTAAGTTATACTACTTATGAGTATTTTGAAGGAATCATCTTTGCTTATCCAAAATTGATTCGATGGTTATTATTTTATTTTCATAGAAATCCTTTTTCTTTCAAAGACTATGAACGACTTAAAGGTGAATTTAAGTTCCAGAGGTTTGTTCTGGAATTACTTTCTATTATGGGTAAGATGAAGGCAGAGGGAATTTCAAAGGAAAAACTAATTACAAAAAAAGTTTTTTTCTGGAAAGAAAGATTTTTGAGGAAATTACTTTATGTATTACTTTTAGAATATGAAATAGAGTTACGTTCACAAAATTTGATTGATTTTGATGATATGATCTTGCTTGCATCAGAAAGTCTAGAGAATGCTCCTTTTAGAAATTATCGTTATATTTTAGTTGATGAATATCAGGATACTTCAAATATTCGTTTTTCATTGGTTCAATCCATTCAAAAAAAAACTGGAGCCAAATTAATGGTAGTAGGAGATGATTTTCAATCCATTTATCGCTTTAGTGGATGTAATTTAGACTTATTTCTTAGATTTTCTGATTATTTTAAGGGGGCAAAACTATTGAAATTAGAAAATACTTACCGAAATAGTCAGGAGTTAATTGACATTGCAGGAAAATTTATTTTAAAGAATAAGAATCAGTTAAGAAAAAAATTAAAATCGTCTAAAAGTGAATTTCATCCTATTCAGATTGTTTGTTATCGGAATGAGAAAGACTCTTTTTTTCAATTAATAGAAAAGTTATATATTGATGGTAGAAGAAAGGTTATGGTTCTTGGAAGAAATAATCATGACATTTTTTTTGTTCTTTCTAAGGAATTTTTTTATCAGAATGGCAACATTGTTTGGAAAAAACATCCTGATTTGATTCTATATTATAAAACCATTCATCGATCGAAAGGGTTAGAAGAAGAAACGGTTATTATTATTCATTTAGAAAATATAGAGAATGGGCTTCCGAATTTAAGAAAAGAGTCAAGAATGGTTTCTTCTCTTTTTCAAGTTCATGACTTTTATCCTTATAGTGAAGAGAGAAGATTATTTTATGTAGCTCTAACTAGAACCAAACAGGATGTTTATCTTCTTACTTCTCAATCGAATCCCTCTATCTTTGTTCGTGAGCTTAGAAAAATAATACGATAGAATATGAAAATGTGAGATTTTTATGTTATACTATAATAAAGAAGGAGAATGAAAGGAGCTTTTTATGGAAAAATTAAATGGAAAAGTAGCGATTGTAACTGGTGGTGCGATGGGAAATGGACTAGGAATTGTGAGAGTTTTCCTGCGTCATAAGGCACAGGTTGTTATTTTAGATTATTCAGAGGAGTTAAATAAAACTTTAGAGATTTTACACCAAGAGTATCCTGAGCAAGTTGTAGATGGATATTTGGTAGATATTCGTGATAGTAAGAAGGTTCAATCAATTTGTGATAAAGTATATGAAAAATATGGCCATATTGATATTTTAGTGAATAATGCAGGAGTTGCTAAATTAGAATTATTTGAAACAATGTCAGAGGAAGTAAGAGATTTTCATTTTGATGTTAATATTAAAGGAACTTGGAATGTTACAAAATCCGTAGTTCCCTATATGAAAAATAATAGTTGTTCTTCGATTGTCAATTTATCTAGTGTAACAGGTCCTATGGTTGCAGATAGTGGAGAGGTGGCATATGCGACAACCAAAGCAGCACTTATTGGATTTACGAAAGGTCTTGCTATGGAGTTTGTTTCCTCTAACATCCGTGTGAATGCAATTATGCCTGGGTATATTCATACACCAATGGTAGATGGAATTGCAAAAGATACAGATAGAAACAATCCAGAAAAGGTAATTCAAGGTATTGCGGCGGGTATTCCAATGAAGAGACTAGGAACGATTGAGGAGTTAGGAGAATTGGCAGCATTTTTGGCAAGTGAAGAATCTTCTTATATTACAGGGCAAGGATTTGTCATTGATGGCGGTTCTACGCTTCCTGAAACGATGAGTGTTGGTGTTTAATTTTAAGGACTATAGTTTTCATTTAAAATAAATAAAGAAGAAATGAAATAGAGGGGGAAAATTGAAATTTTTCTCTTTTTCTTTTTACGAATGAATTGAGTTTTTTTAGTAATTATTATATAATTTAATTATAATAAAGGAGAGAAACATGAAAGAAAAAAAGGGAATTTTAAGTGATAAAGAATTAGAAACGATGGATCGTTATTTCCGTACAGCTAACTATTTATCAGTAGGACAGCTTTATTTAAAGGATAATCCATTATTGAAAAGGCCATTGATTAAGGATGATTTAAAGAAAAACATTGTTGGTCATTGGGGAACTGTTCCTGGACAAAATTTTGTTTATACTCATTTAAATCGGGTGATTAAAAAATATGATTTAGATATGATTTATATTTCGGGTCCAGGTCATGGAGGACAAGCAATGGTTTCTAATGTTTATTTAGAGGGAACTTATTGTGAGGTTTATCCACAGATTACAGAGGATGAAGAGGGTTTAAAAAAATTATTTAAACAGTTTAGCTTTCCAGGAGGAATTTCTTCCCATGTTGCACCTGAAACACCTGGTTCTATTAATGAAGGAGGAGAACTTGGATACAGTTTATCTCATGCTTATGGTGCTGTTTTAGATCATCCCAAATTAATTGCAGCTTGTGTGATTGGTGATGGGGAAGCGGAAACTGGTCCTCTGGCAACTTCTTGGCATCTCAATAAATTTTTAAATCCAAGACAAGATGGCGTTGTTTTACCAATTCTTCATTTGAATGGATATAAGATTGCGAATCCTACCGTCTTTTCAAGAATTACGAAAGATGAGAAAATTCAATTTTTTGAGGGGTGTGGATGGCGTCCATTTCTTGTTTCAGGGGATGATCCTAAAAAACTTCATCAAAAAATGGCAGAAACGATGGATACTATCATTGAAGAGATTCAAGAAATTAAAAAAATTGCACGTCAAACAAAGATTGATTTTCGTCCGAAATGGCCCATGATTATTCTAGAAACACCAAAAGGATGGACAGGACCAAAAGAAGTTCAAGGAAAGGTGATTGAAAATAGTTTTCGTGCACATCAGATTCCTATTGTGATTGATCAAAATCATCCTGAGAATCTTCAATTATTAGAAGATTGGCTAAAAAGTTATCATCCAGAGGAGTTGTTTGAGGAAGATGGAAGTATTTGTGCAGATATTAAGGAATTGATTCCTAAAAGAAAAGCACGTATGGGGGCTAGTCCTTATGCTAATGGAGGTCTTTTGTTAAAAGAGCTTCGTTTACCAGATTTTAGAAAGTATGCAGTTTCTGTTCCTTATCCTGGGGAAGTTGTTGCTCAAGATATGATGGAACTTGGAAAATATATTAGAGATGTGATTGATTATAATGATGCTAACAAGAATTTTCGTATTTTTGGACCAGATGAAGCGCTTTCGAATCGATTAAATTATGTATTTGAAAAAACTTCTAGACAGTGGAATGTAGAACGTTTTGGAAGCGATGAATATTTAGCATCGAGTGGTAGAGTGATTGATTCTTACTTGTCAGAACATTTTTGTCAGGGTGCTTTAGAAGGTTATTTATTAACTGGTCGTCATGGATTTATTCACAGTTATGAAGCTTTTGCAAGAATTATTGATTCGATGGTCAGTCAACATGCAAAATGGTTAAAAGTATCAAAAGAACTTTCTTGGAGAAGAGAAATTTCTTCTTTGAATTATGTTTTGACTTCTCATATTTGGCAGCAAGATCATAATGGATATACTCATCAAGATCCTGGTTTTTTGAATCATATTGCGACCAAGAAGGCAGATATTTCCAGAATGTATTTACCACCAGATGCGAATTGTTTACTTTCTTGTTTTGATCACTGTGTTAAAAGTAAGAATTATGTGAATGTGATTGTTGCGAGTAAGCATCCACGTCCACAATGGTTGACAATGGAGCAGGCTGTAAAACATTGTACTGAAGGAATTGGAATTTGGCCTTGGGCTAGCAATGATAAAAATCAAGAACCTGATATTGTTATGGCTTGTTGTGGAGATACTCCGACTTTAGAAACCCTTGCAGCTGTTTCGATTCTTAGAAAATGGTTTCCTGAGATTAAAATTCGTGTGATTAATGTGGTTGATTTGATGAGGTTACAATCAAATTATGAACATCCACATGGTTTATCAGATTCTGAATATGATGCTTTGTTTACAAAAGAGAAACCTATTATTTTTGCTTTCCATGGATATCCTTCTTTGATTCATCAACTTGCTTATAAGAGATTTAATAAGCATCTTCATGTTCATGGATATCAAGAAGAAGGAACGATTACAACTCCATTTGATATGCGGGTTCAAAATAATTTGGATAGATTTCATTTAGTCATGGATGCATTAAAATATTTACCAGTTTTGGGAAATCGTGGTGGTGCTTTGATGCAATGGTGTAAAGATAAATTAGTAGAACACAAGCAATATATTCGTGAGCATGGAGAAGATTTGGAGGAGATTCAAAATTGGTCTTGGAAAGAGTCGATGAGAGATATTGAGCATTGGTCTTGGAAGAGGGAGATTGAACGTTCAGAGAATTAAATACTTTTTCAGTGATAGATTTTATTTGATTCTTTTTCTTTTGATTTTGATATCATATATTTAATACAGGCAAATAGATGTAAAATTATTTTGAAGTTGGAGAAATAAAAGTGAGAGAACTAAAAGTTAAAGGTGTTTATAAACACTATAAAGGTGATTTATATATTGTAGAGGATATTATTTATCACAGTGAAACTTGTCAAAAAATGATAGCATACAGGGCTTTATATGGAGATAATAAACTATGGTGTAGACCTTATGATATGTTTTTAGATGAAGTAAATAAAAATGGGCAAAAATATAGATTTGAATTACAAGAAATCCAAAGTGTTCAAGGAGATTAATAATATATTAATTAAAACGATTAGGTAGTAGTAATATAATCGTTTTTTTATTTTTTTGTAAAGTAGAAAATCAGTAGTAAATATTATTTGAAAATTGACAAATGTCTTTTTAAATAAAGGAATCTTAGGGATTATTATTATTTTTTGATCAACAATTTAGTTTTTATTTTTTCTATAAAATTCCTTTGGTTGATTATTATATAATAATTATTGTGTTTTATGTTATAATAGGAGTACATTTGAGAGTAATTTGTGGAAATCTTTTATTTTAGTAGAAAAATTTTTAAAATTATAAATTGTCTTAAGATAGGAGTATGTATGATGGATTTTTTAGGTAAGGTAGTTTTTGTTACTGGTAGTTCTAGGGGAATTGGAGCGTCTTGTATTCAAAAATTTGCATCTTTTGGTGCGAGTGTTGTGATCCATTATCACAAAGAAAGAAAACGAGCAGAAGAGGTTCAGAGAATCGTAGAAGAAAAATATCGGGTAAAAACTCTTTTGGTACAAGGGGATATTTCTAAGGAAGTGGATGTTACTCGAATGGTGAATGAGATTCTCTCTTTTTTTGGTAGGATTGATGTTTTAGTCAATAATGCGGCTATTTCTATGGATAGTTATATTGAGGAGAAGACAGTAGAAGAATTTCAAAGAGTATTTGAAGTGAATTTATTAGGAACATTTTTAGTTACTAAACAGGTAGCTGAACAGATGCTTTTTAGAAAGCAAGGAGCAATTATTTTTGTTTCTTCTACCAATGGAATTGATACAAATAACTTATGGTCTATTGATTATGATGCAACAAAGGCAGGAGTGATTTCTATGATGAGAAATTTTGCTTTATCTTATTCACCATATCTTAGAATTAATAGTGTCGCGCCAGGATGGACGGATACGGAAAGTGTACTGGAGATGAATCCAGATATTTATGAAGAAGAAAAGAAAAAGTGTTTGCTTCATCGTTTTGCAAAACCAGAAGAAATTGCTTCTGCTATTGTATTTTTGGCAAGTGAAGATGCTAGCTATATTCATAATACGGTGATTCGTGTCGATGGAGGAACTTATTAAAAAAAGGAGAAAAAAATTATGAATGAATCAATTGAAATTATTGTTTCTGAAGAAACGGAAGATATTCAAGATTATTATAGGGTACTAGATGAGGAATTTAATCGGCATGGAAAATGTGTAAAGGAGTTTTGTGATAAATATGGAATTTCTTTAACTTTTCAAGATATTGGGGTAGAAGAAGGGAATTTTAATGGGTATCTTTGGAGTCGGGGAGTTACTATTTTAGGAAATTTGGTGATTCAGAATTCTAGGGAGTATATTGTTATTTATCTTCCCTTAAAAATTAGTCATCATCAATATCAACGAATGAAGTGTAAGAAATCTTGGTTTCGAAAGTTTCGAGATAAGATTGTAATTTATTCTTATTTTATGGAAGATGGAAAAGTTGTAGAAGAGGCTTTGGATCAGTTTTATGAGGAAGATATGGTTGAAGTTCTTTATGAAAGGCTGAAGGATAAAAAAGTAGAGATGGAGGAAAAAAATGTTTCAAGAACTAGGAATCGATAAGAAAATTGTTGATTTTATTCAGGAATGTGAACGAAAATTAGAAAAAAACTTTAAAAAAATTGACGAACAAGCAAATAGGAATAGTTTAAAAGTATTGAGTGCCTTTCATAAATATCAGATTAGTGAGGTTCATTTTCACATGACGACTGGTTATGGATATGGGGATCTTGGAAGAGATACGATTGAAAAAGTGTTTGCCGAAGTTTTAGGGGCAGAAGATGCATTGGTTCGTAGTCAGTTTATTTCAGGGACCCATGCTTTAACAGTAGCTCTTTTTGCCTATCTAAGACCAGGAGATAGACTTCTTAGTATTAGTGGAACTCCTTATGATACTTTACATGAGGTAATTGGAATTCGTGAGAATGCTAGTAGTTTAAAGAGTTTTGGTGTTTTGTATGATGAAATTGACTTAGTAGATGATGATTTTGATGATGAAAGGATTCTTTCTTATTTAAAAGAAAATCCTGTAAAAATGATAGAAATTCAAAGATCAAAGGGTTATTCTACGAGAAAGAGTTTAGAAATTCAAAAATTAGAGAGAATTATTCCAAAGATAAAAGGGGTATCGCCTACTACAATTATTATGGTAGACAATTGTTATTGTGAGTTTGTGGAAGAAATGACACCTACAGAAGTAGGTGCCGATGTGATGGTAGGTTCTCTTATTAAAAACTTAGGAGGAGGAATTGCTTCTAATGGTGCTTATATTGCTGGAAGAAAGGATTTGGTTATGCTCGCTAGTGAACGATTGACTTGTCCAGGAGAAGGAAGAGAAGTAGGACCAAGTCTTGGGATGAATAAGCAGTTTTTACAAGGATTATTTTTTGCTCCTAGTGTGGTAGCATCTAGTTTAAAAACAGCAATTTTGGCATCTTACGCTTTAGAAAAATTGGGATATCAGGTTGAGCCTAAATATACAGATATTCGTGTTGATATTGTTCAAAATATTATTTTTGGAAATCAACAAGATTTAATTTCTTATTGTCAGGGAATTCAAATGGCATCTCCTATTGATTCTAATGCAATTCCTGAAGCTTGGGATATGCCAGGATATAAGGATCCAGTCATTATGGCAGCAGGTGCTTTTACTCAAGGATCTTCGATTGAACTTTCTTGTGATGGACCAATTCGTCCTCCTTATATCGCCTATATGCAGGGGGGACTTACTTATTCTTATGGAAGAATTGGTATTATGAGAGCAATTACAGAAGTTCTTAAGAAGTCATCGAAGAGAATTTAGATGAGAATGTTATTTTAATCATATTTTTTCTCTATTTGGTTTGATGTTATGATATTTATGATTATCATCATCAGAAAATGGATTTTATTGTGGAAAAAATATTTATTTTGCTTTCTAAATTTATAATATATGTGAATGGAGTTGAAGAAGACGAAATTTAAAAGAAATTTTCTTTTCTTGTTTTTTTAAAAGTTTTATTATTTTGCTTTTTCTATAGTTTTGGGGCATTTTATATATTGTATAATATAATTAATGAAGAAAAGTGGTGAAGGAATGGTAGTAGAAGTTTTGGTTGAGTTATCCACTAGAAGTGTTGATAAAACATTTGATTATTTGGTTCCTTTAGAACTTGAGGATAAAATTAAGTGTGGAATTCGTGTATTAGTTCCCTTTGGTTATCAAAAATTAGAGGGTTTTGTGTTGAATATCAAGAAGTTAGATTTTACGACTGATTATTCTGATCAATTGAAAGAAATTATCGAAGTAATTGACCAAGAAACTGTTTTAAATTCAGAACTTTTAGATTTAGGAAAGGAAATTTGTGCGAGTACTCTTTCTACTTTGATTTCTTCTTATCAGATTATGTTGCCAGAAGCTTTAAAGGCAAGGAAAAAAACAAAGATTTCTAAAAAGATGGAAGTTTATATCTCCCTTAATTTGGAATTAGAAAATCTGTCTTTTTCTAATGATTGTCAACAAAAAATAATAGAGGTGGTAAAATCTCATGGAAAGGTGTTAAAAAGTACTTTAACGAAGATTTCTGCAAGTAGTGTAAAAACATTATTAAAAAAGGGAATTTTAATTGAAGAAAAAAAAGAAGCCTATCGATTAAAAAAAGAATTTATACTGAAAGAAAAATATCCACTTACTAAATTGCAACAGGAAATTGTGCATCAAGTTTTAATGAGAAGAAATGAAAGTGTTACTTTTTTACTTCATGGAGTAACAGGAAGTGGAAAGACAGAGGTCTATATGGAACTTATTGAGCATACACTTCTTGAAGGAAGGTCTAGTATTGTTTTAGTTCCAGAGATTTCTTTGACAGAACAAATTGTTTCTAGATTTCAAAGTCGTTTTGGACCAGATATTGCGATTCTTCATAGTAGGCTTAGCTCTGGAGAAAAGTATGATGAATGGAGAAGAATTGAGCGCCATGAAGTAAGGATTGTTATTGGTGCAAGGAGTGCTATTTTTGCTCCCCTTGAAAATCTTGGAATGATTATTGTCGATGAAGAACATACGTCTTCTTATAAGCAGGAATCAACACCGAAATATAGTGCCATTGATGTTTCTAAGTGGAGAAGCAGATTTCATTCTTGTCCTCTTATTTTAGGGAGTGCAACACCAACATTAGAAAGTTATGCAAGGGCGAAAAAAGGGGTTTATCAGTTATTGGAGATGAAGGAGCGAGTAAATCAAAGGTCTCTTCCAGAGGTAACAATTATCGATCTTAATCAGGAACAAATGAATGGAAAACATTTTTCTAAATTATTAATTCAAGAGATTGATTCTCGTCTAGAAAAAGGAGAACAGACGATTCTTTTGTTAAATCGAAGAGGGTATGCTTCTTTTGTTTCTTGCAAAAATTGTGGTCATGTTGAAAAGTGTCCAAACTGTGATATTACTTTTACTTATCATAAGAGTAGTGGAATGCTCAGGTGTCATTATTGTGGATATGCTACCAATCTTTCTTCTGTTTGTTCAGAGTGTGGAGAAGAGGCAATTAGTTCACTAGGAATTGGAACAGAAAAGATTGAGGAAGAATTAAATTATTATTTTCCTAATTCCAGAGTTTTAAGAATGGATTTGGATACAACGAGTCGAAAGGGTTCTCATGAGAGAATGATTATGGCTTTTAAAAATCATGAATACGATATTTTGCTTGGAACGCAGATGATTGCGAAGGGACTTGATTTTCAGGAAGTAACTTTGGTTGGTGTGATTAATGCTGACACTTCTTTAAATTTTCCCGATTTTAGAAGTAGTGAATTGACCTTTCAATTGTTGAGTCAGGTTGCTGGCCGTAGTGGTCGTGGAGAAAAGAAGGGACAAGTACTAATTCAAACTTATAATCCTGATCATTATGCGATTACTTTTGCCAAAAACCATGATTATCAGGGATTTTATGAGAAAGAAATGAAAATTAGACATGAACTTGACTATCCTCCATTTTATTATTTGACATTAATTAGAGTATTAAGTCGTGATTATGAACTTGCTAGTAAGGAAAGTCAAAAAGTAGGATCTTATTTGAAAAGAACTTTAAAAAATTCTATTATTTTGGGTCCTTCAGTTGCTAGTATTTTTAAGGTGAACCATGTTTATCGATTTCAATTGATGATTAAATATAAAAAGGAATCTGATTTATTTCAGGTTTTGAGAGGATTAATGGAACATTATCAATCGAATCAAAAGGTAAAGATTGATATTGATTTTAATCCACTTCATATTTAAGCCAATTTTTCATATTTTTTATTGCTTTGGAAATACTAAGATTGGTGATTGATTTGATAACAGGGCATGAGATAAGAAAGGTTGGAAAACAGGAGGTTTTGAATCTTTATTTGAGTTATGATGTAGAGTTTTCTTTAGACTTTTACAAAAGAAAGAGTGGAAAAAGTATGAAGGAATTAATTCGAGATTATATTAAGAATAATCGTATTTTATGGAATGGAAATCGAATTGTTTTGTTTTTTGGTGGGATTGCGATTGGAACAGTCCTTTTATTTTCAAATCCTATTCGTGAAGAGGGAATCAATTATACTTTTGTAAATCCTACCATTATTGATGCTGCTACAGAAAAGGTTTCAATTACAGAGAATGATGATTTTTCTGATACAAATGCTTTTATTGAAGAAATTCGTAAGGAGGATGATTCTTCTGATCGTTTTTTGGATGATAAGAGTGGAAGTTCTATCAATCAATCTTCTATTTTAGAATCGGAAAGTACTAAGAATCAGGAGCGTAATTCTGTTTCTGTTTCGTTGAATCAGAAAACTCAAAACAATGATTTGATAGAAAATAAAAATAATCTTTCGAGTGTTCAGGATGAGAAAACGGAAACTAGTTTACCACAGGATTTTAATTCTTTAGAACAGACAGTTACAATTCATAGAAGGAATGGAACTTCTTTAACTTTATCTATGACTGATTATTTGATTGGAGTAGTAGCAGCAGAAATGCCAGCCTCTTTTCCCATGGAAGCTTTAAAGACACAAGCTGTTGTTGCGAGGACTTATGCTTTAAAAAAAATAGCTTCTGGTGGGAAGCTTACAGATGATGTTTCTACACAAGTATATCGAGATTCTTCTTATCTTCGGTCTATTTGGAAAGATGATTATGATTTTTATTATCATAAAATAAAGTCTGCTGTTCAATCTACTGATAAGATGACTGTCAAGTATCAGGGCTCTTATATAGAAGCCATTTATCACTCTACTAGTAATGGAAAAACGGAGGATGCTGTTCATGTTTGGGGAAATGATGTTCCTTATTTAAAAAGTGTAGATAGTACTTGGGATCAATCGGCGACTACTTATTTAAAAACAGAAGAACAGGATTTAAGTACTGTGTTTGAAATTTTGGGAATTGTTTTTCAGGAGCCAATTTCTATTGAAGTTTTGTCTAGAAATGCGAGTGGTCGAATTTCTAATATTCGTGTTGGTACTTGGAATTATACTGGAGTTGAGTTTCGTAATCTTTTAGGTCTTCGTTCTAGTGATTTTGATCTTGACATTCGGGATGGAAAATTGATTGTTACGACTAGAGGATATGGTCATGGGGTTGGAATGAGTCAGTATGGTGCGAAGGGAATGGCTGAAGCAGGTTATTCTTATCAACAGATTTTATCGCATTATTATCCAGGAACGACTTTAAGTAAGGAATAAATCTTTCGCCTTTTTCTTCTTTTTCTTTAATAAAAATGATTTTTGTGCTATAATATGCTAGAGAAATGGAGTGAGGCAGATGGATGTAGGGAAAGTTAAAGGAATTGGTCCAAAGTCACTTCTATTATTAAATAAAATTGGTATTTATACATTAGATGATTTGGTTACTCATTATCCTTTTCGTTATGATATTTTGAAAAGAAGTAATTTGAGAGAGGTATCTTCGGATGAAAAGGTAATTGTCGATGGGAAGGTTGAAAGTATCCCGATTTTAATGCGCTTTAAGGCAGGACTTAATAAATTGAATTTTCGTCTAGTAACTGAGCATGGTGTGGTTGGAGTTTCTATTTTTAATCGTGCTTTTATGAAATCAAATTTGACGATTGGAGCGAATATTATTGTTATTGGAAAGTTTGATTCTAAAAAGAACATTATTACAGCTTCTGATATTAAGTTTGGTGCTTTAAATAATCAGGAGAAAATAGAATCAGTGTATCATTGTACTAGTGGCTTAACTAATAAGAATTTATCTACATACATTAATACCGCATTATTGATGAATGGGAAGGAAATTAGTGATTATATTCCTAGTATTTATCAGGAAAAATATCAATTTTCTAATAAGAAGACGGCTCTTAATATTGTGCATAATCCTCCAACGATTGAAAAACTGAAAGAGGCTCAAATTCGTTTGAAGTATGAGGAATTATTTTCTTTTATGTTTAAAATCAATTATTTAAAAGAAGTTCATAAAAGGGAAAAATCTGGAATTGAAAGAGTGATTAGAAAAACAGAGTTAGAAAATATTTTTAAAGTTCTTCCCTTTGAATTAACAAGTGATCAACAAAAGGCAATTTATGAAATTTATGAGGATTTGACTAGTAAATCTAGAATGAATCGATTGCTTCAGGGCGATGTAGGAAGTGGAAAAACGATTGTTTCTATCATTGCAATGTATTTAAATTGTTTGAGTGGTTATCAAAGTGCTTTAATGGCTCCAACTGAGATATTAGCAACTCAGCATTATTATAATATTTTAGAACTCTTAAAAAATTTTCCTTTAAGTTTATCGATTGAGCTATTAAAGGGATCGCAAACAAAAAAGGAGAAACAGGATATTTATCAGCGATTAGCTTCTGGTGAAATTGATATTGTTATAGGAACTCATACTTTAATTCAGGAGGATGTTCATTATAAGAATTTGGGATTGGTTGTTACTGATGAGCAACATCGTTTTGGAGTAAACCAAAGAGCTTTATTAAATGCGAAAGGATTAATGCCAGATATTTTATATATGAGTGCAACTCCGATTCCTAGAACATATGCACTTACTATTTACGGAGATATGGATGTTTCTATTATTAAGGAGATGCCAAAGGGACGAATTCCTATTCAAACTTATTTGAAAAAAGAAGAGGAGATTCGTGATGTTTTAGAGCTCATGAATCAAGAGCTCAAGGAAAAACATCAAATTTATGTTATTGCTCCACTAATTGAAGAGAGTGAAAACTCAGATTTGACTACTGTTTTAGCACTTCGTGATAAGATGAACTTAGCCTTTGGAAGTAGATATAGGATTGATATTGTTCATGGAAAAATGGCAAGTGCTGCGAAGGATTTAATCATGCAGGAGTTTAAACAAAATAAAATTCAAATTTTGATTAGTACGACGGTAATTGAAGTAGGTGTTGATGTTCCAAATGCAAGTATGATGGTTATTTTTGATGCTCATCGTTTTGGACTTTCTACTCTTCACCAATTACGTGGTCGTGTTGGTCGAGGAAGTATTCAAAGTAAGTGTGTCTTAGTTAGTAATAGTGATACAAAACGTTTAGAAATTATGAAAAATACAACAGATGGATTCGAAATTAGTGAAGAAGATTTTAAACTAAGGGGACATGGAGATTTGTTTGGTACGAAACAAAGTGGAGATATGTGTTTTAAAATTGCAAACTTGAAGCAGGATTTTAAAATTTTAATGCAGGCAAAGAAGGATTCTTTGGATTATTTGATTGACACTACTACTGATAAAGAATCTTTAAAAATTAGCTTAATAAATGCAATTCATCATAGTACTGACTGATGGAAATCTGTCAAGTGCTTTTTTTTCGTTTTTGTTTCTAATAATTTGGTTGACTTCAATTACTTTTTATATTATGATTAAACTACGTGAAGGTAACCTTCACGTGAGTATGGTGCTCTTACCGTTATATGTGAGAGCAATTCAACCAAAACCCCCTGAAGAAGATGCTGTCAAAGGCATCTTCATTTTTTGTGCGATAAAATAAGGGATTGCGGACATCTACCAGAATTCCTTGAAGAGTCCGGGAACAAGTTGGGAACTTTTAGATAAAATAGTGTCCAATACTAAAGACAAAAATGCTAAAATTTGATATAATATAATCATAGAAATTCTATATTAAATTATAGAATTTTTTCTTTTATAAGGAGGATATATCAATGAATGAAATAATACCTGAATTTAATGATTCGTTAATAATTAATTCAACAGACATAATAGGAGATTATTTAGAATTAGGAATTGATAGTATTTTAGAAAATGAAATATTAAAGGAAATTCCAATTTTTAAATCATTATTAAGTGTAGGAAAAATTTCTAAAAATATTAGAGAAAGGAATTGCCTAAAAAATCTAGCTATTTTTATTAATGAGTTAAATAGTGGAAATATAGATGCAGAAAAATTAAGATTATATCAAGAAGAATTAAAACGTAATTCAAAAAAAGCAGAAAAAGAATTAGGTCGAGTATTAATTATTTTAGATCAAACAATAGATAACATAAAAGCATCTATTCTTGGTAAATTATATAAAGCTTATATTAACCAAGTTGTCGACTGGAACATGTTTATTGAATTTAGTGAAATAACAAATAGATTATATATAAATGATTTGAAAATATTAGCTTTGATATATAATGGCAATATGAACGATACCTCTAATAGAGCAGATTTATACAGGGTTGAAAGATTGAATTCGTTAGGTGTTATTGGCTTAGCACCCAAATCAATTGTTATTGGAACAGGTCATAGTAGACAGGATAGTTATATTACTTTAAATAAAATAGGCAAAATGTATTCGGATATAATATTTAATTAATTGGAGGTTTTATGATTTTAATAAATAATAAAGAGTTTTCAAAACTAAGGTTTTTAGATATAGAAAAATTTTTATGTGATTACGATGAAGACGAGAGCTTTTTTGTAGAATTAAAAAATAATAATATAACTACCAAAGATTTAATAAAAGAAATATGTGCGTTTTCTAATACATACGGTGGTTATGTGCTTTTGGGAGTTGAAGATAATAAAGATATTACTGGGTGTATAGATTGGACAGAAGAAAAGATTAATAATGCTATAAGAAATCTAATGAGTCCAACCCCTTTATTTGATATTAAGAAGTTAACTTCTAATAATAAGAAAATATTTATTATAAGGATTGAAGAAGGAAATATGCCACCTTATGTTACTAATAAAGGAATAATATATGAAAGAATTTCTTCCAGTTCATTTCCGATAAAAGATAGTTCATCAATAAATAGAATGATGGAAAAAAGAAAAGACAATATTAAAAAAATTGAAAATAAATTATATATTTCTAAAATTACA